>JAYRXZ010000014.1:0-69024 GCA_041917235.1 Lacunisphaera sp.
TTCAAAATGTGATCGCCTCAGGCCGCGTCCTTGCTGGTGGCGGCGCCGCGGCCGGGCTTCTTGAGCGTCGGCTTCTTGCGGCCCTCGACGACGGCCTGATCGATGACGACCTCGACGATGTCGTCGCGCTGCGGGAGGTCATACATGACCTCGAGCATGATCTTCTCGAGGATGGCGCGGAGCGCGCGGGCGCCGGTCTTCAGCTCGATGGCCCGCTTGGCGATGGCCACGATGGCGTCGCGCGTGAACCGGAGCTGCACGCCGTCCATCGCGAACAGCTTGGAATACTGCTTCACCATCGCGTTCTTGGTGCGGAGCAGGACCTTCTCGAGGTCCTCCACCCGCAGCTGGTCGAGCACCGAGACGACCGGCAGGCGGCCGATGAACTCGGGGATCATGCCGAAGCGGATCAGGTCCTCCGGGGCGACGCCGCGCATCATCTCGTCGGGCGTAAGGTCGTGGTCCTGGGCGTTGACGCTGAAGCCGAGCGAACGCTGGCCGAGGCGCTTCTTGATCACCTCGTCGAGGCCCACGAAGGCGCCGCCGCAGATAAAGAGGATGTTCGAGGTGTTGACCTGGATGTATTCCTGATTCGGGTGCTTGCGGCCGCCCTGCGGGGGGACGTTGCAGGTCGTGCCCTCGAGGATCTTGAGCAGCGCCTGCTGCACGCCCTCGCCGGACACGTCGCGGGTGATCGAAACGTTCTCGGTCGTGCGGCGGATCTTGTCGATCTCGTCGATGTAGATGATGCCGCACTCGGCTTTCTTCACGTCGTAGTTGGCGGACTGCAGGAGGCGGAGGACGACGTTCTCGACGTCCTCGCCCACGTAGCCGGCCTCGGTGAGCGTGGTGGCGTCGGAGATGGCGAACGGCACGTCCAGGATGCGGGCCAGCGAGCGGGCCAGCAGGGTCTTGCCGGAGCCGGTCGGGCCGACGAGCAGGATGTTGCTCTTCTCGACCTCGACGTCGTTGAACTCGGCGGGCATGGACGCGGCCTCGCGGTTGTTGCCCTGGCCGGCGTCGAAATTGAGCCGCTTGTAATGATTGTAGACGGCGACCGAGAGGACCTTCTTGGCGTGGTCCTGGCCGATGACATGGTCGTCGAGAACCTTCTTGATCTCGGAGGGCTTGACGAGGCGGAAGGCCGGCTTGGCGCCCTCGGCGGTCGGGGCCTTTACCTCGCGGTCAATGATCGTCTTGCAGACGTTGACGCAGGAGTCGCAAATGTAAACGCCCGGGCCCGCAATGATTTTGCGGACTTCCGCCTGCGACTTGCCGCAGAAGGAACAGAGCGTCATGCGAGAGGATTTGGCCATAAAGTAGGTATATCGGCACTTGGGGGCCGTTAGTCGAGGGATTTTCAGGCCCTAATGGCCTGCCGCCGGGCTCAGGCCGCGACGGTCTGGGCGATCTTCTGGGCGTCGCGGGTCGAGGTGACCACGTGGTCGACGATGCCGTAGGTCTTGGCTTCCTCGGCGCTCAGGTAGTAATCGCGGTCGGAATCGGTCTCCACCTGCACCGCGGTCTTGCCGGTGTGCTTGGCGATGGTCTCGTTGAGGGTCTTGCGCCAACGGAGGATCTCCTTGGCCTGGATGGCGATATCGGCCGCCTGGCCGCCGGCGCCGCCCGAGGGCTGGTGGATCATGACGCGGCTGTTGGGGAGCGCGAAGCGCTTGCCCTTGGTGCCGGCCGCCAGGAGCACGGTGCTCATGCTGGCCGCCATGCCGATGCAGTAGGTGACGAAGTCACACTGCAGGAAATTCATCGTGTCGTAGATGGCCATGCCGGCCGTCACGCTGCCGCCGGGCGAGTTGATGTAGATCTGGATGTCCTTCTTCGGGTCCTCCATCTGGAGGAACAGCATCTGGGCAATGACCACGTTGGCCACGCCGTCGTCGATCGGAGTGCCGATGAAGATGATGCGATCCTTGAGGAGGCGGCTGTAGATATCCATCGACCGCTCGCCGCGGCCGGTGTTTTCGAGGACGATGGGGACGTAGTAGCTCATGCTTTGGCTGTTGCCGTCTTCACGGTAGCCTTGGAGACGAGAAAATCAAGGGCCTTGTCGAACAGCAGCTGCTGCTGGATGGCGCGGAGCTGGTCGCGGTCCTTGCCGAGCTCCTTCGCGATCTTGTCGGGCTTCTGGCTGGAGCGCATGGCCTCGCGCATGATCCAGTTGTTGAAATCCTTTTCCTCGACCTTGAGCTTCTCGGCGTCGGCGATCTTGGCGAGCATGAGCTGCACCTTGACGCGGGAGACGGCGGCCTTGGTGGCGCTGTCGTAGAGCTCCTTCTTGTTCTGCTCGAACTGCTCCTGCGGGATGCCGCGGCGCATGTTCTCCTCGATGAACTGGCGGAGCACGCCGTCGCGCTCGGAGGCGATCAGGCTGTCCGGCACCGGGAAGTTGGCCTGGGCGACGAGGGCGTCGGTCACCTGGCGGCGCTGCGCGGCGCGGTTCTCGTATTCCTTGCGCATCTTCAGGTTGGTCGCGACCTGCGACTTGAGGCCGGCGAGGTCGTCGGCCTGGTTGTCCTTGAAGAACTTCTCGTCGAGCGGCGGCAGCACGCGCTCGCGGACCTCCTGCACCTCGATGGCGTAGGTGGCGGTCTTGCCGGCCAGGGCCGGGACGGCGGCAAATTCCGCCGGGAAAGTGACGGTGGTGTCCTTCTTGTCGCCCGCCTTCAGGCCGGCGAGTTGCTTGGACATGCCGGGGAGCAGGCCCTCGTTGGCGCCCTCGACTTCCTCCCAGGTCTGCGGGGCGGCGGCGTAGATGGCCTTGTCGCCGACGGCGTCGGTCAGCGGCTTGCCGTCGAGCGTGCCGGTGTAACCGAAGCGCACGTAGTCGCCCTTGGCGGCGGCGCGCTCGGCGACCTTGAAATCAGCGCGCTCGGCGCGCAGGCCCTCGATCACGGTGTCGATCTCGGCGTCGGTCGGCTCGACCGGGGCGATCTCGGTGACGAGGCCGTTGTAATCGGGCAGCTTGATCTCGGGACGGACGTCCACGGTCAGCTTGATGGCGGCGGAGAGGCCGGGCTCGATGGCACCTTCCTCAACGTCGACGAGCGAGAGCACCTCGAGTTTCGACTGGTCGAGGCCGTCGCGGTAGGCCTTGCCGATGACCTTCTGCTTGAACTCGTCCTTCAGCTCCTTGCCGAAGCGCTTGGCGACCATGGCGGCCGGGGCCTTGCCGGGACGGAAACCGGGCAGGCTGACCTGCTTGGTGAATTCTCCCAGGATGGTGTTGTATTCGCCATCGACCTCACCCTTGTCGAGGGTGACGGTCAGCGTTTTGCGGGTCTCGTTGATGTCGGTGATTTGAACGTTCACGGTGTATAAAAGGGTGCGGATTTCAGTCGATGAACCGGCCAACGTAGGTCACGAACCCCTCCGGTCAATGCCAGATTGGGCCTGTCGCCCGACCTTAAAGCGACATGGACTTTTGCCCGCCCCGGCCCAAGCTGCCTCTCGCGTAATGTCTTCGCTCACACAGCTTTTGGCCAGCCACGGCCGCCTGCTCGTTCTCGATGCCGCCTCCACCCGCGTGCAGGTTGGGCTAATCCGGAACGATGGCCCGGCCCGCTGGCGCAACGTGGAGGACGAGGCCGGCACCGGGCTCTTCCAGGCCACCCGGGGCCTGCTGGACGATGCCGGCGTCACGCTCGATGAAATCGGCGCGTTTGTTTTTTGCGAGGGACCCGGCTCGATGCTCGGCACCCGCACGGTCGCCATGGCGCTGCGCACCTGGCAGGTGCTGAAGCCGCGGCCGGTCTACGCCTACCAGAGCCTGGCCGTCGCCGCCCACGGCGACTGGAAGCAACAGGCCCGCGCCTTCACCGTCATCGCCGACGCCCGGCGCGACACCTGGCACGTGCAGGCGGTGGCAGCCGACGGCCGCCTCACGCCCTTGCAACGCGTGCCCGCCGGTGAACTGCCGGCCGGTGAATTGCTGACTCCGGAAAATTTCCGCGCCTGGGCGCAACCACCCCGCCCGGCCGCGGTGTGCAGTTACGACCTGGCGAAGATTTTCCCCACCCTCGCGGACGGTGATTATTTCCGGGCGACCGAAGCCCCCGACGCCTTCCAGCATGAGGCGCCCGAATACAAGAAGTGGTCGGCGCAGGTGCACAGCGCC
Source organism: Lacunisphaera sp. (assembly GCA_041917235.1). GTDB lineage: Bacteria > Verrucomicrobiota > Verrucomicrobiia > Opitutales > Opitutaceae > Lacunisphaera. Next base: position 4,133 of record JAYRXZ010000014.1, read on the forward strand.
GCGACCGCGCCCGCAAAGTGACCGCCTCCGCGCAACTGCCGCGCCGCTGCTGGGTGGAGATCGATCTCGCCGCGCTCGAGCGCAACCTGAAGCTCATCCGCGCCTCGCTGCCGCCGGAGATCAAGTATGTCGCGGTCGTGAAGGCCGACGCCTACGGCCACGGCCTGCCCCACGTCGCGGCACGGCTCATGCACGCCGGCGCGGACCTTTTCGCCGTGGCCAACATCGCCGAGGCCCTCGCGCTGCGCGAACTGAGCGGCGACTGGCCCATCCTCCTGCTGAGCCCGGTGCTGCCCGAGGAGGACCGCTACCTGACGGAGCACGATCTGGCTGTGACCGTCTCTTCCGCCGAAGAGGTCGCGCGCTTCGACGCCGCCGGCCGCGCCGCCGGCAAACCCATCGCCGTGCACCTCAAGATCGACACCGGCATGGGCCGCCTCGGCGTGTGGCACGAGAACGCGCGGCCCGTGTATGAGCAGATCGGCGCCGCGAAGGGCGTCCGCCTGGCCGGCGTGTTCACGCATTTCTCCAGCGCGGACGAGGATCCGGCCTTCACGGCGGAACAGCGCCGCCTGTTCCTCGCCACGCTGGCCGGCTTCCCCGGTTTCAACCCGGCCGGGCTGTTGATCCATGCCGACAACAGCGCCGGGCTCGAGAGCTCGCCGGGGCGGAGCGTCTTCAACGCCGTGCGCGTCGGCCTGCTGCAGTTCGGCATCCTCCCGCACCCGCATTCGCTGCTCGCGCGCGTGCACACCGAGCCGGTGTTCAGCTTCCACACCCGCGTCGGCCTCGTGAAACAGCTGCCCGCCGGCACCGGCATCAGCTACGGCCGCACCTTCACGCTCCGGCGGCCCAGCACCGTCGCGATCCTCACCGCCGGCTACGGTGACGGCATCGCCCGCGCCGGCAGCAACCGCGCCGAGGTGCTCATCCATGGCCGGCGCTGCCCCGTGCTGGGCCGCATCACGATGGACCAGACGATCGTGGACATCACCGACGTCGCCACCGCGGTGAAATCCGGCGACCCCGCCGTGCTCGTGGGCCGGCAGGGCGCCGCCCATATCTCCATCACCGAATTCAGCGCGTGGTCGGACTCGATTCCCTGGGAAACCCTCTGCTGCGTAACCAAGCGCGTGCCCCGGCTTTACCGGACGCCGCTGGGAATCTAGCTGGCGCCTGAAACCGCGGCCTGCATTCTTCGTCTCCTAGCCAACGACCATGGGCCAGCCGCAAAAACCTTTGAGCGCCACAGAAGCCTGGCAGCCGCTCCCCGCCGCCGAGTGGAACGAGACCGCCGCCCGCCACCTGCTCCAGCGCATCGGCTTCAGCGCCACCCCGGCCGAACTCGCCCGCGTGCTGGCGGATGGTCCGGTCAAGTCCGTCGAACGCTACTTCGCGCGGATGCCCGCCCTGCCGAAACCGCGGCAGATCGCCGATCTCGAGGCCGAGGGCCCGGAGATCTACCGCAACATGGCCGGCGGCAGCCCCGAGGCGCGGCGCATGGCGCAGCAGGACGCCCGCGAGCGTTCGCGCGAGGCCCTGTTCGACCTGACCATCAAGTGGCTGCAGCTCGCCAGCCGGCCCGAGAACTCCCCGGCGGAAAAATGGCTGCTCTTCCTTTCCGGCGTCTGGGTCGTCGGCGTCGAGAAGGTCAAGAATTCCGCCCTGATCTACCAGCACCAGGACTACATCCGGAAATTCGCGCTCGGAACCGCGCCGAACCTCGCGAAGCTGATGTCCCGCTCGCCGGCGATGATCGTCTACCTCGACCTGCAGCAGAGCAAGCCGGAGGCGCCCAACGAGAATTTCGCCCGCGAGCTCTTCGAGCTCTTCACCCTGGGGGAGGGCAACTACACCGAGAACGACATCAAGCAGGCCGCCCGCGCCTTCACCGGTTACCGGCAGCGCCAGGGCGAGTTCGCCTTCGTCCAGCGGCAGCATGACAACGGCCGCAAGACCGTGTTCGGCCAGAGCGGCAATTTCTCCGGCGACGACGTCATCAACCTCGTTTTCAAACAAAAGGCCGCCGGCACCTTCCTGCCGAAACAGATGGTCCGTTTCTACCTGAGCGAGGAATCGCTCCCGGCGGAACAGACCGACGCCCTGGGCGCCTGGTGGGCCGGCGAAGGCTACGACCTGCGCAAGCTCGCCGTGAAATTCTTCACCAGCCGCGTCTTTTTCGCGCCGGCCTACCGGGACGGCTATATCAAGAGCCCCATCCAGTTCTACCTCGGCCTGGTGCAGGACCTCGGCCTGAGCGTCGCCCCGCTGCCGCGCCAGCTGATCGGCAGCCTGCGCTCGATGGGCCAGATGCCCTTCGACCCGCCGAACGTCCGCGGCTGGGTCGGCGGCCGCAGCTGGATCAATTCCGCGACCCTCGCCGCCCGCCGCCAGCTCATCCAGGCGCTGCTTTCCCCGCTCAACGAGGACAACCTCAACGGCGACGAGCAGATCGAGCTCGCCGCGGCTTATGCCGACGGCATCAGCAACTTCACCCTCGACCAAAGCCGGCTTGCCGAGTGGGCCAAGCTGCCGCCGGCCGACCGGGCCCGCCAGCTCGTGAAGCGCTACGTCCCCGACCTCGCCGGCACCGAGCTGGAACGCCAGGTCGCCGCCTTCCTCGAGCGCAGCGCCCAGCACAGCCAGGCCGCCGCGGCCACCCGCGCCGCGCTGGCCACCCTGCTCGAATCCCCGAACTACCAACTCTGCTGAGCATGAAAAATCCCGCCCACCTGCTGCCGTCCACCCGCCGCGAGTTCCTCCAATACGGCGCGCGCGGCATCGGCCTGCTCGCCTTCAGCCGCTTCGCCCCGGGCTTCCTCGTCGAGTCCGCCTACGCCCAGGCCCCCGCGCCCGAGAAAGACCGCTCCATCCTCGTCCTCGTGCAGCTCGCCGGCGGCAACGACGGCCTCAACACCGTCGTGCCCTACGCCGACCCGAACTACCGCCGGCTCCGCCCCACCCTCGGCCTGCCCGCGGACCAGCTGCTCAAGCTCAACGACACCCTCGCCCTCAACGCCGGCTGCGCCGCGATGCACGGCCTGTTCAAGGACGGCAAGCTCGGGATCGTGCAGAACGTCGGCTACCCGAATCCCAACCGCAGCCACTTCCGCTCGACCGAGATCTGGGAGACCGGCAGCGACAGCAACGAATTCCTGCCCACCGGCTGGCTCGGCCGCTTCTTCGACAACGCCTGCAGCGGCACCCCCATGGGCGGCGACCCGTGCGGCGTGAACATCAGCAACGAGGTGCCGCAGTCCTTCCTCAGCGAGCACCAGCACCCGACCTTCAGCCTCGACGCCGGCCGCAACCGCCGCCAGCAGTCCGAGAACCTCGCCCTGCTCGAGCAGATGGTGCAGACGCCCGCCGGGCACGACGACCACGACAACGCCGGCTACCTGCGCCACACGATGATGGACGCGCTCGTGACCGAGAAGAAGTTCCAGAAGGTCCTCGCCAATTACCAGACCAAGGCCGCCTACCCCGGCACGCCCTTCGCCGGCTCGCTGCGCAACGTCGCCGCCCTCATCGCCGCCGGCACCGCGACGCGCGTCTACTACGTCTCGCTCGGCGGCTTCGACACGCACAACAACCAGCTGAACACGCACGCCAACCTCCTGAAGACGCTGTCCGAGGGCCTCGCCGCCTTCCAAGCCGACCTCGAGGCCAAGAAGCTCGACAGCCAGGTGCTGACGATGACGTTCTCCGAGTTCGGCCGCCGTCCGAGCGAGAACGAGAGCCGCGGCACCGACCACGGCACGGCCGCGCCGCTCTTCGTGCTCGGTTCGAAACTGAAGCCCGGCCTGCACGGCACGGCGCCCAGCCTCGACGTGGCGCGCAACCAGGACCTCACCTACTCCACCGACTTCCGCGCCGTCTACTCGACCGTCCTCGACCAGTGGCTCGGCTGCAAATCCAGCGCGATCCTCGGCCAGAATTACAAGCCGCTGGGGTTCATCTGAGGCCCTCCAAAATTCACTCCACGTCGTCCGCCCGCCGGCCGGCCGACGGCTTGCCGATGCCGGAGGCCTTGAAGCCGATCTTCCGCAGCGCGGCGAGGTCGACGATGTTGCGGCCGTCAAACAGGAAGGCCGGCTTCGGCATGCCGGCGTAGATCTTCGCGTAGTCGAGGGTCTTGAACTCGTCCCACTCGGTCACGATGGCAATCGCGTGCGCCCCGGCACAGGCCTCGTAGGCGTCCTTGGCGATGACGAGGCGCGGGTTCTCGACGCCCTTGCCGAGCGTGTCGGCCTTGATCTCGTCCGCCGGCACCTTCGGGTCGTAGACGGAGACCTTGGCATGCTCGGACAGCAGGTCGCGCACGACATTGATCGCGGCGGACTCGCGGGTGTCGTTCGTGTCCTTCTTGAAGGCGAAGCCCAGCACGGCGATTTTCTTGTCGGCCACCGTGTTGAACAGCTCCTTCACGATGCGGTTGGCGAAGCGCTTCTTCTGCCAGTCGTTGATGCCCACGACGCTGGTCCAGTAGGCGGCCACCTCGGGCAGGCCGAAGCTCTCGCACAGGTAGGTCAGGTTGAGGATGTCCTTCTGGAAGCAGGAGCCGCCGAACCCGACGGAGCTCTTCAGGAATTTCGGGCCGATGCGGCTGTCCTTGCCGATGGCGTTGGCCACCTCGTCCACGTCGGCGCCGGTCGCCTCGCAGAGGGCCGAGATGGAATTGATCGAGGAAATGCGCTGCGCGAGGAAGGCGTTGGCCACGAGCTTGGAGAGCTCGGACGACCAGAGGTTGGTCGTGATGATGCGGTCGCGCGGCACCCAGCGACCGTAGACGCCCGCGAGGGTTTCCATGGCTTTTTCCCCCTCCGGGGTGCGTTCGCCGCCAATGAGGACGCGGTCCGGATTGGTCAGGTCCTTGACCGCCGTGCCCTCGGCGAGGAACTCGGGATTCGAAAGCACCTGGAACTTCAGGCCCTTCGAGTTGGCCGCGACGATGGCCTTGATGGCATCGGCGGTCTTCACCGGGATGGTGGACTTCTCGACGATGATCTTCCCGGTTTCGGCGTGCTCGGCGATGGTGCGCGCGACGGACTCGATGTAGCGCAGGTCGGCCGCGCGGCCGGCGCCGACGCCATAGGTCTTGGTGGGGGTGTTTACCGCCACGAAGATGATGTCGGCCTTCTTGATCTGGCCGGCCACGTCGGTGGAGAAGAAGAGGTTCTTGCCCCGGGCCTGCTTGACGACCTCATCGAGGCCCGGCTCGAAGATCGGCAGCGTGCCGCTGTTCCAGGCGGCGATGCGCGCGGCGTTCATGTCCACCACCGTGACGGTGATGTCGGGACATTTCAGGGCGATCATGGCCATGGTCGGGCCACCCACATAACCGGCGCCAATGCAGCAGATATTCATAATGAAAGAGGCCGGCAGGATGCCGGCCTCAGGAAAGAAAACCAAGGACGATTTTACACTCAGGCCGGGCTCGGGGCCGGGGAACCCCCGCCCGCGGCATCAGGGGATACCTTAGGGGACGGCTTGCCGGTTTCCGGCGGCTGACGGGGCGGCTGGCGGACCATGACAATCGGCGACTTGATCTCGCCGTCCTTGAGGATCTCCAGCACGTGGCGGCCCTCGATGGTCTCGTGCTCCAGCAACGCCTGCGCCACCTTGTCGAGCGCCGCGCGGTGCTCGTTGATGATCTGCTCGGCGCGGGCATACTGGCCGTTGATGAGCTCGGAGATGGCCTGGTCGATCTGGCGCGCCGTGTCCTCGCTCAGGTGCTGGGAACGGGTGATGTCGCGGCCGAGGAAGACGGTGTCCTGGTTGTCGCCGAGGGCGATCGGGCCGAGGTCGCTCATGCCGTAGTCGCACACCATGGCGCGGGCCGTGGCGGTGGCCTGCTTGATGTCGCTGGCGGCGCCGTTGCTGATGTCGTTCGTCACGAGCTTCTCGCCGATGCGGCCGGCCATCGCGACCGCGATGCGGTCGAGCAGCTTCTTCTTGGAGCTGGAAAGGATGTCCTTGGTCGGCAGGTAGGTGACGCTGCCGAGGCTCTGCCCGCGCGGGATGATGGTGGCCTTGTGGACGGGCATGGTGCCGTCATCGAGCACGGCCTGCACCACGGCGTGGCCGGCCTCGTGCCAGGCGAGGGACTTCTTCTCGTTATCGTCCATCACGCGGCGGCGTTCGCGGCCCCAGAGGACCTTGTCGCGCGCGTCGTCGATGTCGACCATCTCGACCTTCTTCTTGTTGCGGCGGGCGGCCAGCAGGGCCGACTCGTTGAGCAGGTTGGCCAGCTCGGCGCCGGAGAGACCGGGAGTGCCGCGGGCGATGAGGGCGAGGTTGACGTCCTCGGACAGCGTGATCCGGCGGGCGTGCACGCGGAGGATCTGCTCGCGGCCGATGATGTCGGGCAGGTCGATGTAGACCTGGCGGTCGAAGCGGCCCGGGCGCAGCAGGGCGCTGTCGAGCACGTCGGGGCGGTTGGTGGCGGCGATGATGATGACGCCCTCCTGGGTGTCGAAGCCGTCCATCTCGACGAGCAGCGAGTTGAGCGTCTGTTCGCGCTCGTCGTTGCCGCCACCGAGGCCGGCGCCCCGCTGGCGGCCGACGGCGTCGATTTCGTCGATGAAGATGAGGCACGGGGCGTTCTTGCGGCCCTGCTCGAACATGTCGCGCACGCGGCTAGCGCCGACGCCGACGAACATCTCGACGAAGTCCGAGCCGCTGATGGAGAAGAACGGCACGTCGGCCTCGCCGGCGATGGCCTTGGCGAGGAGCGTCTTGCCGGTGCCCGGGGGGCCGACCATCAGGATGCCCTTCGGGATGCGGCCGCCGATCTTCTGGAATTTCTTCGGGTCGCGGAGGAACTCGACGACCTCGCTGACCTCCTCCTTCGCCTCGTCGCAGCCGGCCACGTCAGCGAAGGTCGCGCGGTCCTTGTCGCGGGTGAGCATCTTGGCGCGGCTCTTGCCGAAGCTAAGGGCGCCCTTGCCCGCCTGGCGGAGCTGGCGGACGAACAGGAAATAAAGCAGGCCGATGACGATGATGAACGGCAGGATGTTGAGCAGCAGCTGGGTCATCGCGGTCGTCGCGGGCTTCTCGACGAAGATCTTGGACTTCTGGAGGAGCTCGAGGTTGCTGTCGGTCAGGCGGCCGGTGGCCACGAAGGCCTTGGTCGCGCCGGTCTCGTTCTTGAGGATGGCTTCCTTGGTCTCGCCGGTCACCTGCGACCAGTCGCGGCCGCCGGTGCCGTCGGGCTGGATGAAGCCGGAGGCGATCTGGCCCTGCTCGGCGAGCTCGACGACCTGCTGGATCTTGAGGGTGGCCGGCTGCGGGGCCTTGCCCGGGTTGAGCATGAAGAGCGCGACAATGGCCCCGATGATCGCGATCCAGATCAGACCGGTCTTGAGGGGGAAGCCGTCCGGCGGGAGGCTCTTGAGGGGACTGCGCTTCTTATTGTCGTCGTTGTCGGCCATGGGGATGAGAGTGGTCGGGGAACGTGTAGGTTCCCTCTGGATAAGTCAAACGAACGACTGGCGGAAATATTGAGCCGTTTTCCACGTCCTGACGCGGATTTTCGCGGAATCCGCCCGGCGGCTCAGCCCTTCCGCCAGACCAGCCCGCCCCGCCGCACGACCGCAAAGCCCTTGGCGCCGAGACTGAAACGCGTGTCCCGGCCGCGCTGCACGGCCGCCAGCAGCTGGTTGAAGCCCTGCCGCGAAAGGTCGGTCTCGGGCCGGACGGCGAGCAGCCAGCGGTGCAACGCCCGCCGCACCAAGGCCCGCGGCTTGCCCGACAGCCGCGCCAAATCCAACCGGCCGCGCCGGTCGAGCGGCTTGAGCTCGTCCAACCAGGCCTCGAGCGCCGCATCGTCCTCGTCCAGCAGCTCCCGGGACAGGGCCGCACCGGCGAGGGCGTCGCGCCCGGCCGCCTTGGCCCAGGCCGGGAGCACCCGGCGGCGGATACGGTTGCGGAAATGATCGTCGCCCGCGTTCGAGGCGTCCTCCCGCCACACGGCGCCGGCTTTCTTCAATGACTCCACCAGCTTGGATTTTTTCAGGGTCAGCAGGGGCCGCAGGTTCAGCCTCCCCTCGCCCATCGCCTGCACCGGCCGCGGCGCGGCCAGGCCGCCCGTGCCGCTGCCCCGCGCCAGCCGCATGAGCAGGCTCTCGGCAATGTCATCCTGCTGGTGCGCCAGCCAGAGCAGGCGCATTTTCCGCCGGCTCATTTCGCGCCTGAAAAATTCGAACCGCGCCGCGCGCGCCTCGGCCTCGCTGGCTCCCGGGCGCGCCGCGCGCCAGCGGCCGGCGGCAAAGGTCACGCCCAGCGCGGCACACACCTCGCGGCAGAACTTCTCGTCGGCCTCCGCCGCCCGGCCGCGCAGCCGGTGGTTGAAGTGCAGGACGACGAAATCGCGGCCCCAGCGCCCCGGACCCTCCGCCCAGAGGATCAGCAGCAACGCCAGCGAGTCGGCCCCGCCGGAAAAAGCCAGCGCCCAGCGGGAAGGCCGCCCGCCCTTTCGTTGCTCGCGCAGGTATTCGTCCCGGGCCCGCAGCATCGCGGCCGGGTGCAGGTCGGTGTGCGGGATCCGCGCCGCGAACGCCGCGGCCACGGCGGGCCAGTCGGTGCGTTTTCGGGTCGGCATGACGGCATGGGGCCGGTCCGGGACCGGCCCGACCTCACTTGAAGCTCACGAACTCCTTGCCGAAATACGGCACGAGCGCCGCCGGCAGCTTCACGCGGCCGTCGGCCTGCAGGTTGTTCTCGAGCAGCGCCGCGAGCACGCGCGGCACGGCGAGGCCGGAGCCGTTGAGGGTGTGCACCAGCTCCGGCTTGCCGGCCTGGTTGCGGAAACGGATCTGCGCACGCCGCGCCTGGAAGGACTCGAAGTTCGAGCAGCTCGAGACCTCGAGCCAGCGCTTCTGGCCGGCGGCCCAGACCTCGAGGTCGTATTTCTTCGACTGCGCGAAACCCAGGTCGCCGCCGCACATCAGCAGCACCCGGTAGGGCAGCTCGAGCTTCTGCAGCAGGCGCTCGGCGTCGGCACGGAGTTTCTCGAGCTCGTCATAACTGGTGGATGGGTGGACCCACTTGAGCAGCTCGACCTTGTCGAACTGGTGCACGCGGTTGAGGCCGCGCACGTCCTTGCCGTAGCTGCCGGCCTCACGGCGGAAGCAGGGCGTGTAGGCGCAGCGGCAGACGGGCAGCGCCGATTCCTCGAGGATCTCGTCGCGGAAGAAATTGGTCAGCGGCACCTCGGCCGTCGGCACGGCGTAGAGCTGGTCGGCCGTCACATACATCTGCCCTTCCTTGTCGGGCAGCTGGCCGGTGGCGGTGGCGCTGGCGGCATTGACGAAGATCGGCGGGCTGACCTCGGTGTAGCCGGCCTTCACGTCCTCATCCAAAAAGAACTGCAGCAGCGCGCGCGACAGCTTCGCGCCCTCGCCGATGAAGAACGGGAAACCCGCGCCGGTGACCTTCGCGCCGCGCGGGAAGTCGATCAGGTTGCCGAAGCCGCCGATCTCCCAGTGTGGGACGGCGTGCGGCGACGCGGCCGCGATGGAACCGTGGGTGGCGTGGACGACGTTCTCCTCGGGCGTCTTGCCGTCCGGCACGGTGGCGTGCGGGATGTTCGGCAGCGTGAGCATGGCGGCGTGCAATTTTTCCTCGAGCGGCTTCAGGGCCTCCTCGGCGGCCTTGGCCTGGGCCGAGACGCCCTTCATCTCGGCGACCTTGGCGATGAATTCCGGCGAGCCCTTCTTAAGCGCGACCATCTCGTTGTTCGCGGCCTTCTGCCTGCCGCGCAGGGTTTCGACCTCGGCGAGCTGCGCGCGCCACGCGGTGTCGAGGGCCAGCACGGCGTCGAGGTCGACGTCGAGGTGCTTCCGGGCGATGGCGGTGCGCACGGTTTCGGGCGATTCACGGAGGAGCTTGGGATCGAGCATGGCTGGCTAGGTTCAAGGGATATCCCGCCGGGGGAACAACCCTTTTCCGCACCCGCCCGGAGCCGGTCCTCAGGCGTGCGCCAGCGCCGCCTTGGCCTGCGCCTTGTGCAGCGACGCCTCGATCCGGTTGAAGAGGTAGAACACTTCCTTGGCCGAAAGGAGCTTGAGGTCGCCGACGGGCGCCTGGATGGCATAATTCGTCGGCGCCTTGATCGGATACGGCCCGTATTGCCGCGGGTCGGTCGGGCCGAAGAGCCCGATCGTCTTGAGTCCCATGGCCGCGGCGAGGTGCATCGGGCCGCTGTCGTTCGAGATCACCCAGTCCGCCTTGGCCAGCAGCGCCGGCAGCGAGGTCAGGCTGGTGTTGCCCGTGAGGTTGAGGAAGGTGCCGTCGGGGAACGACTCCTTGCACGGCAGGTAATTGTTGCCGGCCCACACCACCTTGCGGCCGCCCTCGCGGATGAGCTGGGCGGTGAGTTGCGCAAATCCGTTCCACTTCTTGTTGGTCTGCCCGCTGTCGGGAAAAATCAGGATCGGGCGATGGCCCTTCCGCGGCTCCATGAAGCTCAGGTTGAGCCGCTCGAGTTCGCGGAAGCGCAACGGACCGGCCAGCCGCGGCTCGGCGCCGACCGCCGTGCAAAACTGCAGGAGAATGTCCAGGACGTGGCTCGAGCTGCCGGCGGGCGGCAGCGGAATCCTGGCATCGTAGAACATCCCGGCGCCCTCGCGGGCGTCGGTGCGGCCGAGCTTGCGCTTGCCGCGGGCCCACTTGGTCATGAGCCCGGTCCGCAGCAGGCCCTGGAAGTCCAGCACGAGGTCGAACTCCTTCTTCCGCACCTCGCGCATGGTCGCGAGAAACCCTCGCGCCCCGTCGTGGCGCCGGAACACATAGACCTGGTCCACCGCCGCGCACGAGCGCACCAGCGGCGAGAAGATGTCGCGCACGATCCACGAAATGCGCCACTCGGGCCGCTGCGCCTTGATCGACGCGGCGACCTGCAGCCCGTGGACAATGTCACGGAGCGCGGAGGGCTTGATGATGAGCATTTCCGGCATGACGGATGGGAATGGACCACGCTTTCCGCGTGTCGTTCCCAATGTTGTTGCGGCGCAAAGAAACGCAAATGCGAACCCGGTCCGCCCGCGATTTTGGCCGGATTTACCGGCGTTTCGCAGCCGGGGTCAAAGCGCCCGGGCCCGCAGCTCCTCCAGCGCCGCCAGCACCGCGGCCGGCTCCAGGTCGGCAAGCCGCCCGCCCGGGGCCTCCACCGCCCGGTGCTTGGGATTATCCAGGGGGAACGGCCCGAAGCGCCGCGGCGAGGTCGGCCCAAAGATGGCCAGCACGCGGTTGCCCGACGCGGCCGACAGGTGCATCGGACCGCTGTCGTTGCCGATGAACGTCGCCGGCTGCCGCACCAGCGCGATCATCTGGTCCATCGGGCAGCCCGTCAGGTTCAGGAAACGATCGCCGGGCACCCCGACCTCGGGCTTCGCCGGCTTGCCGGCGCACCAGGCGATCTTGCTGCCCGGGATTGACCGGAAAATCAGCGCCGTCAGTTCATTGAAGCGCGGCCATTCCTTCTCCGCGCCGCGGCTGTCGGTGAAGACCACGAAGGTGCTGCGCGGGTCGCCCGCGAAGAATTCCTGCCAGGGGTAGGCCACGCCCGCCCGCAGGTTCAGCGGGAAATCCAGCCGCGGCGCGATCCCGTCCGCCCTCAGGAACGGTTGCAATATCTCCAGCGCATGGTGCGGACCCGGCCCCTCCGGCCGGTTCACGCGCCGGTTGTAGAAGATCCCCGCGCCCTCGCGCGCATCCGGCCGGCCCCATTTCACCGGCGCGCGCGCCGCCGCGGTCATCAGCCCGGAGCGCAGCAGGCCCTGCATGTCCCACACGGCGTCGAACCGCCGCCCGCGCAGCTGCCGGAGCAGCCGCAGAAACGCCCGCCAGCCGTCGCGCCGGCGGAAAATGATGACCTCGTGCACGAACGGCGCCGCCTGCACCAGCCCGGCGAACCGCTCCCGCACCACCCAGCTGATCCGGCACTCCGGCCGCTCCCTGGCCAGCACCTGCAGCACCTGCAGCGCGTGCACGATGTCGCCGAGGGACGACGGCTTGATGACGAGGAGGCTTTGCATCGCGCGGCATTCGCAGGCTTGTGTCCGGGCCTGTTTTGTCCAACTCAATTTGCCGCACGCATGAAATTCGACGCCCAGGAAATCGCCGCCCGCCAGACCGAGCTCACCGCCCGCTGGCACCAAGTCACGCCCGCCGCCACCGGCGACGGCTTCTTCCGGCTGCTCGAGGAAAACCACCTCCGCAACTTCTCGCTCTGGCACGAGGAGGACGTCGCCCGCCGCGACGACCTCGGCTTCGAGCGCGTCTACCAGGCCAAGCGCAACATCGACCGCTTCAACCAGGAGCGGAACAACTTCGCCGAGGAGATGGACAAGGCCGTCGTCGCCGCGCTCAACCCGCCGCAGACCGGCCTCCCGCGCAACTCCGAGACGCCGGGCATGATGATCGACCGCCTCTCCATCCTCGCGCTGAAGGAATTCCACATGCACGATGAGACCGTGCGCCCCGAGGCCTCCGCCGAGCACAAGGCGAAGTGCGCCGAGAAGCTCGCGCGCATCCGCCAGCAGCGCGCCGACCTCACCGGCTGCCTCGCCGACCTGCTCGCCGACGTCATCGCGAAGCGCCGCACCTTCTCCGCCTACTTCCAGTTCAAGATGTATAACGACCCGGCGCTGAACCCGCAGCTCTACCGCAACGCGCCCAAGCCCGGCCGCGCATGAGCCGCGCCGGCGAGCACCCGCGCCTCTGGCTCCCGCAGCACTGGCCCATGTGGGCGTGCCTCGGTTTCCTCTGGCTCGCCGACAAGCTCCCCTGGCCCGAGAAGCGCGCGCTCGCCCGCGTCCTCGGCTGGATTGTGTTCAACGTCGTCGGCATCCGCCGCCGCGTGGTCTTCACCAACCTGAAGCTCTGCTTTCCGGAAAAATCCCTCCGCGAGATCACCGCCCTCGCCCGTGCCCACTACGATTCGCTTGCGCTCGGCCTGTTCGAGGTCTGCGCCGGCTGGTGGGCGAAACCCTCCGACCTTCCGCCCCACCGGGTCATCGGCCTCGAGCACCTGACCGCCGCGCTGGCCAAGGGCAACGGCGCGCTCCTGCTCACGGCCCACTTCACCACGCTGGAGATCGGCGGCCGGTTCATGTCGGAGTCCCACACGATGGGCGGGCTCTTCCGCGATCCCAACAATCCCGTCGTCGCCCACCTCATGCGCGGCCAGCGCGCCCGGCACATGTCGCCCGCCGTGCATTTTGACGACCTGCGCGGCCTCGTCCGCGGCCTGCGCGGCAACGCCGCCATCTGGTATGCGCCCGACCAGGGCAAGCGCAGCAAGTCCTCCGAGATCCTTCCGTTCTTTGGTGTCCCGGCCATCACCAACACCGCCACCAGCAAGATCGCCGAGATGACCGGCTGCGCCGTCGTGCCCTTCTTCGCCAAGCGCGAGGCCGACCATTCCTACACCCTGACCATCCTGCCGGCGCTGGAGAACTTCCCGACGAAGGACGCCGCGGCCGATGCTGTGCGCATCAACCAGCTCATCGAACACCACGTCCGTCTCGCCCCCGAACAATACTTCTGGGTGCACAAGCGCTTCAAGGCTCGCGGCGAAGGCTACCCCGAGGTCTACTGAACCATGGCCTGGCCCGACCCGCGCCCGTTGCGCATCCTAGTGATCCGCTACCGTTTCATCGGCGACACCATCCTGGCCATCCCCACCCTGCGCAACCTGCGCCGCGCGTTCCCGAACGCGAAGATCGACGTCCTCAGCGAACCGGTCTCGGGCGACACGCTCGCGCACTGTCCCTACAAGGACGAACTCCTCTACTTCGCCCCGCGCCTGAAGGGCGAAAAGAAGCGCGCCGCGAAATTCCCCACGAGTCTCTTCGGCGCCGCGAGTTTCCTCCGCGCCCGGAAATACGACCGCTGCTACATCCTGCGCCGCTCCTTCTCCAGCGCCATCCTGCCGCTGCTCGCCGGCATCCCGCACCGCGTCGGCTTCGCGACCGACGGCCGCGCCTGGCTGCTCCAGCGCAGCACGCCCTACGCGGACAAGCACGAGGTCGAGTGCTTCCTCGACGTCCTGCGCGCCGACGGCATCCCGGTCGCCGACACGCACAACGAAAACTGGACCGACCCGGCCACCGACCAGCGCGTGGACCGCGAACTGCCCGCCGGCCATCGCACCCGCATCTTCGTCTGTGCCAAGTCCGTCTTCGATCTCAAGGACTGGGCGCCGGAGCGTTTCGCCGAGGTGCTGGCGTGGCTCGTGCGCGACCGGAACAGCGAGATCCATTTCTGCGACTCGCCGGGCAATGCCGGCTATTATGCCTCCATCCTCGCCGCGATGCCGGCCGAGCTGCGCGCGCATTGCCACGACTGGAGCACAAAGCTCGGCATCCGCGAGGCCGGTTCGCTTTTGCGCCGGATGCAGCTGACCTTCGGCATCGACACGGGCTTCATCCACATCGCCGCCTCCTTCCACGTGCCGGTCGTCGGCCTCTACGGCCCGCTCGAACCCTGGCGCTGGCACCCGTGGGACACGAAACACACGATTCTCCGCCCCGCCGACGTGACCGGACCGCGCCCCTTGCTCCGCGTAACGGTCGCCGAGGCGCAGGCCGCCCTCGAACCCTACCTGCCCAAGCCATGAGCGCCAAGCCGCGGGTCATCCACTTCGTCACGGGCGGCGGTTCCGGCGCCACCAAGGTCGCGCTCGAACTCGCCTGCGGCCACCTCCGCACGGGCAACTACGAGCCCCTGCTCGTCCTGCGCCGCAAGAAGGCCGCCCTGCCGGTGACCATGCAAAACCAGATCGCCGCCACCGGACTGCGCACCGCCTGGGTGGACGGCGGCTGGAAATGGACGACCCTGCGCCAGCTCGCCGCGATCATCGCCGATTTCCAGCCGCAGGTCTTCGCCGCCCATGGCAACAGCGAGCATATCTGGGGCCGGCAGGCCGCCTTCGCCGCCGGCGTGCCGGTCGTCCTGCACATTGAACAAAACTGCGAGCGTTATCCTTTCTGGCGCCGCTGGGCTGCGCAAAAACTCGCCGCCCGGACCACGGCAACGGTGTGCGTCTCACACGGCGTGGCCGAACATGTCCGGCAACTCGGCCTGGCCGGCCCGCGACTGGAGATCATCCACAACGGCGTCGATGCGGCGCGCTATTCGGTCGGGGCCCCGCCCTTTGCTGCCCGCAGCCAGGATATCGTCATGGTCGCCCGCTTCGCCCGGCAGAAGGACCAGCCGACGCTGATTCGCGCCGCCAGGCGTCTCGTCGACTCCGGCTGGACCGGCCGGCTTCTCCTGGGCGGCGACGGCAAGGCCTCGCACCGGCGCGCCTGCGAAAAGCTGGTCAGTTCGCTCGGCCTGGCCGGCCGCGTCGAGTTCCTCGGCCGGGTATCCAACGCCGCCGAACTCTACCACCGTTGCCGCGCCGCCGTTCTATCCACCCATTACGAAGGTCTGCCGCTGGTGCTGGTCGACTACATGGCCGCGGGCTGCGCCGCCATCGGCAGTGCCGTCGCCGGCGTCAATGATGTCATCGAGCCCGAGGTCAACGGCTGGCGGTTTCCCCGCGGCGACGATGCCGCGCTCGCCGCCGCCCTCACCCAGGTGCTGGCCGGCGGACCCGCGGTCGAGGCCATCGTCGCCCGCGGCCAGGCCGACGCCCCCGGGCGGTTCTCGCTGCAGAGGCAGCTCGACCGCTACGAGGCGCTCTTCGCGGAACTGATAAGGTAGGGCGCGGACTCCGCTCCGCGCCGAGGCGGCAAAGGGACTCGCCGCCCTACCAGTTTGGCGTTGCCGCGCCCGGGCGGGTTCGCAGCCTCGCCCTAGCCGCCATGCCCCTGCTCGAAGTCACGGACCTCCGCACCTACTTCCATACCCGCCGCGGCGTGTATCGGGCCGTGGACGGGGTCAGCTTCTCCGTCGAGAAGGGCGAGACCCTCGGCATCGTCGGCGAGTCCGGCTCGGGCAAGTCCGTGACCTGCTCGTCCCTGCTGGGCCTGATCCCGCAGCCTCCCGGCCGGATCGAGAGCGGCCGGGCGATGTTCGACGGCACCGACCTGCTGCACTGCTCACCGGCCGAGCTCCGCGCCATCCGCGGCCGGCGCATCGCGATGATCTTCCAGGATCCGATGACATCGCTGAATCCCTACCTGCGCATCTCGGAACAGCTCATCGAGCCCCTGCTCATCCACGAGAAGATTTCCAAGGCCGACGCCCTCGCCCGCGGCCTCGCCATGCTCGAGGCTGTCGGCATTCCCAACGCGGCGCAGCGCCTGCACAGCTACCCGCACGAGTTCTCCGGCGGCATGCGCCAGCGCGTGATGATTGCCATGGCGCTCATCACCAAGCCCGACCTGCTCATCGCCGACGAGCCGACCACCGCGCTGGATGTCACCGTGCAGGCCCAGATCCTCGAGCTGCTCAAGAAGCTGCAGCGCGAGCTGGGCATGGCCGTCCTCTTCATCACCCACGATCTCGCCGTCGTGTCCGGCCTCTGCGACCGGGTGCAGGTCATGTATGCCGGCCGCGTGGTCGAGTCGGCCGACACCCGCTCGATCTTCCGGTCGCCGCAGCACCCCTATACCAAGGCCCTGCAACGCTGCATCCCCGCCCTGCAGGACAAGGGGCGAGAGCTCTTCGCCATCCCCGGGATGCCGCCGGACCTGTCAAAACCGTTCACCGAGGCCGAGCTGCTGAAGCGCTTTGACCTCCCCGCGGAACAACCCGCCGCCGCCTC
Organism: Lacunisphaera sp.; assembly: GCA_041917235.1. GTDB lineage: Bacteria > Verrucomicrobiota > Verrucomicrobiia > Opitutales > Opitutaceae > Lacunisphaera. The sequence goes on from JAYRXZ010000014.1 coordinate 20,853, forward strand.
CGCCCCGGCCCATGTGATCGGCACCGAGGCCACCATCACCGTCAGGGATCTCAAGACCCACTTCCCGATCGAGTCGGGTTTCCTGTTCAAGAAGCAGACCGGCACGGTGAAGGCCGTGGACGGCGTCAGCTTCGAGGTCCGGCGCGGCGAAGTGCTCGGCCTCGTCGGCGAGTCCGGCAGCGGCAAGTCCACCCTCTCCCGCGCCATCATGCAACTGGCCCCGGTCACGTCGGGCACCGTCCTGGTCAGCGGCCACAACCTCACGGCCGCCTCCGCCGGGGAGATCAAGGCCGCGCGCCGCGACCTGCAGATGGTCTTCCAGGATCCCTTCGCCTCCCTGAACCCGCGCCTGACCGTCTACGCCGCGCTCGCCGAGCCGTTGCTCGTGCACGGGGTCGTCCCGCCGGCCGACGTGCCGGCGCGCGTCGCCCGGTTGATGGAGCAGGTCGGGCTCCCCGCGCGCTTCCTGCAGAAATATCCGCACGAATTCTCCGGCGGCCAGCGGCAGCGCATCGCGATCGCCCGGGCCCTCGCCCTCGAGCCCAAGGTCATCATCGCCGACGAGCCCGTCTCGGCGCTCGACGTGTCCATCCAGGCGCAAATTCTCAATCTCCTCGCCGGCCTCGTCCGCTCGATGGACCTCACGATGATCTTCATCGCGCACGACCTCTCCGTGGTGAAACACATCTCCGACCGCATCGCCGTCATGTATCAGGGCCGGATCGTCGAGCTCGGCGATGCCGTCGACGTGATGGAGCGCCCGCAGCATCCCTACACCCGCACCCTCATCAGTGCGATTCCGCGCATCGCGCCATAAAGCCGCCAGGCGCCGGCGGCGCCGCGCGGCAACCTAGCGCGCAGCTGGCAAGCCGACCTGCCGCAGCGCCTCGTAGGTGGCGATGCCGGCCGCCGTCGAGAGGTTGAGCGAGCGCAGCTCGCCGTTCGCATGCGGGATCTTCACCCGCCGCGGGTCCGTCAGCTCCGCGTGCAGCCAGTCCGGCGCGCCGGCTTCCTCGTTGCCGAAAACCAGCCCGTCGCCGTCGGCGTAAGCCACGTCCCAGAACGTCCGCGTCGCGTGCGTCGTGAACAGCCACAGCCGGCGCGGCGCGGCGGCGCTGGCCTTGAAGGCCGGCCAGTCGGCATGGTGGTGCACATCCAGCGAGTGCCAGTAGTCCATGCCGGCGCGCTTCAGGTTCTTGTCGGTGACCTCGAAACCCAGTGGATGAATCAGGTGCAGCCGGCTCCGCGTGACCGCGCACATCCGGCCGATATTGCCGGTGTTTTGCGGGATCTGCGGTTGAAACAGCACCACGTGAAGCATTTGCGATGGTTGGAACCCTTAAACAGGCTTTACGGCAAGCTGTTTTCCCCTAGTAAACCTGTGCCGCGCGGGCTCCGGCCCCGCCCAAGCCATGTCCAATTCCTCGCCCACCCCAGGGGAAAAGATCGTCGTGCTCGTGGATGACGAGTTCTCCTACATCGACCTGCTGCAGCAGCTGCTCGGCGAGCACCTCGACCGCCCGGTGCACGGTTTTACCAAGCCGGCCGATGCCCTGCGGGCCCTGCCCAAGCTGAACGTCGGCATCATCATCACGGATTACCAGATGCCCGACATCAACGGCCTGCAGTTCATCGCCGCGGTGCAGAAGATCAACCCGGACATCCCCGTCGTGATGATCACGGCCTACAACATGACCTTCACCGACCGCGAGCTGGCCGCCGTGCCCTCGCTCAAGGCCGTCGTGCGGAAACCCTTCAAGTGGACCGCGCTCGCCGCCGAGCTCGTCAAATACTGGCCGGACGCGAACCCACCCAAGGTCATCCGCTCGGGCTCGCCGTTCCCGACCGCCTGATCAGGCGCCGCGCTTCACCACGCGCAGGCCGTTGTTGTCGGCGAAGAGCAGGTGCGGCGTCGCGGACAGCTTGTGCGCCGCAAAGGCCGCGACCATCGCCCGGGCCACCTTCGCGGCCTTCGCCGGACGCGCCACGCAGAGCACGCTCGAGCCGCTGCCGCTCAGCCAGCCCGTGAGCGCACCGGCGGCCACTCCGGCCTCGATCGCGTTCTTGGCGCCGGGGATCAGCGGCAGCCGGTAGGGTTCGTGCAAAAAGTCGCGCACCGCGTCGCGCAGCCGGTCGTATTCGCCGGAGAGGATCGCGGCCGTCACGTAGACGGCACTGTTCACGCTCTTGATCGCGTCAAAATAGGGCAGCTCCTTCGGCAGGATGCCGCGGGCCTTCTTCGTCTCCAGCTCCTGATCGGGCGACACGACGACGAAGCACAGGTCCTTCCCGATCGGCTTGCGCAGCACGCCGAGCAGTTCGCCGGTGTGCGGATCGCAGCGCGCCACGCAGAAACCGCCGATGACGGCCGGGGTCGCGTTGTCGGGGTGGCCCTCGAGCTGGGTCACGAGGCTGCAGAGATCGTCCTTGGACAGCTTCGCCCCGGACATCTCGTTGAGCGCGGCGACCACGCCGGCGCGGAGCGTCACGCTCGAGCCGAGGCCGCGCGACATAGGCACCTCGCCGGTGATGCTGAGCTCGTAGCCGAACTCCTCCACCCCGGCGCGCACGAAGAAGAGCGCCGCCGCCTCGTCCGCCATGCCCAGGCCCGCGGTGTCGCGGTCCGTCAGCGGCCGGGAGCCGCTCCAGTCGCCGCGGGTCAGCGTGATGTCATTGTAGACGGAAAGCGCCAGGCCGAGGCTGTCGAAGCCGGAGCCGCAGTTCGAGGTGCTGCCGGGCACGCGGACGGTGACGCGGTTGGGAAGTTTCTTGGTCATGGGCGCTGTTTGAGGGCCTTGCGGGCCTCGAGGTTCTCCTCACGTTTTTTGACGTCGGCGCGCTTGTCGAACTGCTTTTTGCCGGTCGCGGTGGCGATCTCGACCTTCACGAGGGCCTCCTTGAAATACATGCGCAGTGCCACGATGGTCTTGCCGCCGGTCTCGACGGCCTGGGTCAGCTTGCGGATCTCGTTCGCGTTGAGCAGCAGGGCGCGCACGCGCCGCGGCGCGTGCTGCGAGAGGCCGCCGTGCGAGTATTCCTGGATGTAGGCGCCGTAGAGCCACACGCCGCCCTTCTCGATCCGGGCGAAGGCGTCGGTGATCTGCGCCTTGCCGGCGCGGATGGACTTCACCTCGGTGCCGGCCAGCTTGATGCCCGCCTCGAACTTGTCGTGGATGAAATAGTCCCGCAGCGCCTTGGCATTGCGCATCTCGGTGTAGCGGGTGGGATCTTTCGACTTGGCCATGGGCAGGGTCCAGTGATGCGCCGGACGGCGCGGGGCGGCAAACAAAAGAAGCGAGGCCAGGGCCTCGCTTCGCGGAAACAGGGAGTTGGCGGGAGGACCGGCTCAGGCCGTGTGCAGCTCGTAGCTGATCTTGCCCTCGATGACCTCGCGCAGGGCGATGTCCTCGGGGCTCAGCTTCTCGAGCGACTCCACGAGCGGGCGGCTGCCGCGACGGAGCTGCTTCACGCGGCGGGAAACCACGTTGATCAGGACGTTCGGGTCCTGGATGACTTTCTGGGCGTCGCGGATGTATTCGTCTCTCATGGGTGGCGGCAGGAAATTTTGTGAACGGATAGACCTACGGCGGAACGGAGGAGCGTCAAGGGGCAATTTGAATCCCGCGTCCCCTTTCTTTTGGCTTTGCCGCGGGCCGGCAACGTGTGAAACTCCCTGCATGTTCGTGGCTTGGACAACCACCGCCAAACGCGCCGACGCCGACCGGCTGGCGCGCGGCGCGGTCGAGGCCCGGCTCGCCGCCTGCGCCCAGGTCGACGGACCGGTCACTTCCTATTATCACTGGGAGGGAAAACTGGAGTCGGCCGAGGAATTCCGCGTGTCGTTTAAATACCTGCCGGCCAACGCCTCGGCCCTCAGCGGCTGGGTGCACAACCACCATCCTTTCGCCACGCCGCAGTGGATTGAGGTGAACGCCGAAAACGTGGGCGAAAAATACTTGTCATGGGCTATCGCGAACTCTACATCCGCACCCTTCCCAAGCCCGAAACCACGTTAACCAAACCACTTTTATGTCCCAACATCCCAGTCTCAAGGCCTCCGGCGGCGGTCTCGTCGTCAAACGCAATGTCCTCAAGCGCTTCGAGCGCGTGGCCCTGCTCAAGAAGCGCGGCCAGTGGAAGGCCGGCGACCGCGTCCAGGGTCTCCGCAAGACCAAAGCCGACGTCTAAAGCGTCCTTCATTCCGCACCAGGGCAGGCTCGCACGCGACCTGCCCTTTTTATTTATCCACGCGCCATGTTCGACCTCCTGAAGAAACTCGTCGATTTCATCATCCACATCGACCGCCACCTGGCGGAGATCATCGCCAGCTACGGCCTGTGGACCTACGGCGTCCTCTTCCTGATCATCTTTGCCGAGACCGGCCTCGTCGTCATGCCGCTGCTGCCGGGCGACTCCCTGCTCTTCGCCGCGGGCGCCTTCTGCGCCAAGCCCGAGACCGGCCTCAATGTCCACCTGATGGCCGGCCTGCTCCTCGTCGCCGCCATCCTGGGCGACACCGTCAACTACTGGGTGGGCCGCAAGATCGGCCCCGCGGTCTTCAAGCGCGAGGACTCGATCTGGCTCCGCAAAAAGCACCTCGATAAAGCCCACGCCTTCTTCGAAAAATACGGCGGCCGCGCCGTCATCCTCGCCCGCTTCGTGCCGATCGTGCGCACCTTCGTGCCGTTCATCGCCGGCGTGGGCTCCATGACCTACCCGCGCTTCATGGCCTACAATGTCATCGGCGGCTTCGTGTGGATCTACTTCTTCACCTACGCGGGCTTCATGTTCGGCAACCAGCCGTTCGTGCAGAAGAACTTCAAGCTCGTGATCCTGGCCATCATCATCCTGTCCGTGCTGCCGATCGTCGTGGAATTCTTCCGCGAGTGGCAGAAGTCGCGGAAGGCCACGACTGCTTGATGGCCCCTGTGTGGGCCAGCGAGCTGGCTCGCGCCTGACCGGCGTTTGATTTCAGGTCTCAGGTTTCAAGTTTCAGGTCTCTGGCCGCGATGACACTAATCGCGATTGCCTCCGGCCGCCCCGCCGTGGCACCTTCCCTGCTCATATTTTCACCATGAGCACCTCGAAAAAGAAAGTCGCAATCCTCACCGCGGGCGGCCACGCCCCCTGCCTCAGCGCCGCCGTCGGCCAGCTCATCCTGCACTACACGCAGCAGTGCCCCGACTGGGAGATCATCTGCTACCGCTCCGGCTACAAGGGCCTGCTGCTCGGCGACAGCATCAAGGTCACTCCCGAGATCCGCGCCTCGGCCGCCGTCCTCCGCCAATACGGCGGCAGCGTCATCGGCAACAGCCGCGTCAAGCTCACCAACGTCAAGGACGCCGTGAAGCGCGGCCTCGTCAAGGAGGGCCAGCTCCCGCTCAACGTCGCGGCCGAGCAGCTCACGAAGGACGGCGTCGACATCCTCCACACCGTCGGCGGCGACGACACGAACACCACGGCCGCCGACCTCGCCGCCCATCTCCAGAAGAACAACTACAAGCTCAACGTCATCGGCCTGCCCAAGACGATCGACAACGACATCATCCCCATCCGCCAGAGCCTCGGCGCCGTCACGGCCGCCGAGCAGGGCGCGCGCTTCTTCTCCAACGTCGTCACCGAGCTCGGCGCCAGCGCGCGCATGCTCATCGTCCACGAGGTCATGGGCCGCAACTGCGGCTGGCTCACCGCCGCCACCGCCCGCGAATACCAGAAGAGTCTCGCCGGCAAGCAGTGGGTCCCCGGCATCGGCCTCGCGAAGGAACGCTACGGCGTCCACGCCATCTACCTGCCCGAGCTCGCGCTCGACATCGAGGCCGAGGCGAAGCGCCTCCGCGCCCTCATGGACAAGCAGGGCAACATCAACCTCTTCGTCAGCGAGGGCGCCGGCCTCGACAGCATCATCGCCGAGATGACCGCCCGCGGCGCCGCGATCGACCGCGACGCCTTCGGCCACGTCCGCCTCGACACCATCAACCCCGGCAAGTGGTTCGCCGAGCAGTTCGCCAAGCTCATCGGCGCCGAGAAGACCCTCGTGCAGAAGAGCGGCTATTTCGCCCGCTCCGCGCCGGCCAACGCCGAGGATTTCAAGCTCATCGACACCTGCGTCCTCAAGGCCGTCGAGTGCGCCAAGGCCGGCGTGACCGGCCTCATCGGCCACGACGAGGAACGCGGCAACGAGCTGCGCGCCATCGAATTTCCCCGCATCAAGGGCGGCAAGGCCTTCGACACCACCCAGCCGTGGTTCAAGGACCTCCTCAAGGAGATCGGCCAGCCCATGACCGCCACGGTGCACGTGAAGCATTGAGCTGGCAGGGCGAATCCTCCGGATGGGACGACTCGCCCTACCCTCACAAACTGCTTGAAAACCCCCGTCACCCGGGAAAGCTACCCGCTCGGTTCCCTGCGAGCGTAGCACAATGGATAGTGTAGTGGCCTCCGAAGCCATTGATCCGGGTTCGACTCCCGGCGCTCGCACCAACCTCCGCCAAGCGTAGCGAAGACGGAGGCTGCCGTCCATAGGCTTGGCGACGGACAGCATTTCGCCCCCGCTCGCTCCCCAAGTGGCTACGGCTGGCAAGCCGGCCGCGGCTGCCCCGCGGAACAAATTAGCCTTTCCCGGCAAGCCGAGGCCGTTAGCGTGCCGCGACCCCATGGAATCCACGCCTGCCCCGGCCTCGCGTCCGAAACTTGTGCTGCTTGCCGCCTTCCTGGGCTGGATGTTCGACGGGCTCGAGATGGGCATTTTCCCGCTCGTCGCCCGCCCGGCCCTGCAGCAGATGCAGGCCGCCTACGGCATCGTGGACGACAAGTTTGTCGGCCACTGGATGGGGATCGTGACGGCGGCCTTCCTGCTCGGCGCGGCCGGCGGCGGCCTCGTCTTCGGCTGGCTCGGCGACAAGATCGGCCGGGTCCGCGCCATGAGCCTGGCGATCCTGTGCTACTCGGTGTTCACCGGCCTGGTCTATTTCGCCGTCGAGCCCTGGCACCTCGCCGCGCTGCGTTTCGTCGCCGCGCTCGGCATGGGTGGCGAATGGGCCCTGGGCGTCGCCCTCGTTATGGAGGTCTGGCCCGAGAAGAACCGCCCGATGCTCGCGGGCATCATCGGCGCGGCCGCCAATGTCGGCTTCGCCCTCATCGCGTGCGTCGGCATGTTCTACGCCGTCACCCAGGAAACCTGGCGCTACGTCGTCGTGATCGGCGCCCTGCCGGCCGCGCTCACCTTCTTCGTGCGGCTTTTCGTGCCGGAATCCGAGAAATGGCAGCACGCCGCCGCCCTCAAGCCCACGCAGCCGGTGAAGGAGATCTTCACCAACATGACGATCCTCAAGCCCACCATCATCGGCGTGCTGCTCACGGCCGTCGTGCTCATCGGCACCTGGGGCTCCGTGCAGTGGCTGCCGCTCTGGGCCGACAAGATGGCCGGCCCCGACCTGCCCAAGGCCAAGGCCTACACCCAGGCCCTCTCCGCCGTCGGCTCGATCTTCGGCTGCCTGATCGGCGCCTGGATGGGCGGGCGCTTCGGCCGCCGCGCCGCGTATTTCATGCTCTGCCTCGGGTCGCTCCTGAGCTGCGCGTGGCTTTTCCGCGGCATCGACAGCTACGGCGTGCCGTTCCTGGCGCTCACCTTCCTCGTCGGCGCCATCACCGCCTCGTTCTTCGGCTGGCTGCCGCTCTACCTGCCCGAGCTGTTCCCCACCCGCGTCCGCGCCACGGCCCAGGGCCTCGCCTTCAACACCGGCCGCATCCTCGCCGCCGTCGGCGCCCTGCAGATGGGCGCGCTCATGCAGACCTTCCACGGCAGCTACGCCCAGGCGGGCGCCGTCATCACCCTCGTCTATGCCGCCGGCCTCGTCCTGATCTGGTTCGCCCCCGAGACGAAGGGCCGGCCGCTGCCGGAGTGACCTCAGGCCCGGGGTGCGGGATCGGTCAGCGGACCGCCTTTGTCCCTGATCTTGCGGTTCAAGGCGGCATTTTCCGGACCGGTCGCCTTCTCCGCCTGGTCCTTGAGGAGTGACATCTCCTTGGTCTTGGCCGGAAGTTGCTCGAATTTCTTCAAATCCCGGGCCGGGTCCATTGCTGTTTCTGGTTTTTTTGGCTCCATGACTTATGGACCGCACAACCGGTCAGGGGTCACGGGGCAAAATGCTCCAGTGCGCCCCTCGTGCCTGCTTGTCAGCGCACCCGGTCCCACCTAATCAGGCCGCATGCAGTCTGACTTGCTCGCCCTTCTCGCCGGCCGCCGCGGTCACTTCCGCATGGAATCAGGCTATCACAGCGAGCGGTGGTTCAATCTCGACAAACTCTTTGAGGATCCCGCCCGGCTGCAGCCCTTCGTCGACGAACTGGCCGGCCTCCTCACCGCCCATCACATTGAAGCCGTCTGCGGTCCGATGACCGGCGGGGCGAAACTGGCCGCCATGATCGGCGCCAAACTTAACATTAAAAGTTTTCCCGCCGAGCGTTTCGAGACGCCTCATGCCACCGGCCTATTCCCCGTCCGCTATCTCGTTTCCTCCGCCCAGCGCGATCATCTCCGCGGCAAGTCCGTGGCCATCGTGGACGACGCCATCAGCGCCGGCTCGGCCGTCAAAGGCACACATGCCGATCTGCTCGCCTGCGGCGCGCGACCCATTGTGTGCGGCGCGCTCATCGTCTTTGGTGACCACGCCGACGCCTTTGCCGCCGAGAACAACCTTAAGCTCGAAGCCCTCGTCCGTCTGCCCTTCGGCATGTGGAAACCCGGCGAATGTCCGCTATGCAAAACGGGCATTCCGGTCGAACAGGTCTGTGACGCTTCTCCATAACCATTGACGGAAAGTGACCTTTAAATACAACTGCCGTCAGATGTGCTTGGGCCGGCATGTAATCAGCGAAGCTATCAACTAAGCCCAACATGAATCCTGAAGATGCAGACGTTATCCCTTATTTGGCAAATATCATCCTGGTAATTTCGGCTGATGGCGCACGTGCACCAAAAGAAGCGGAAGCGCTAGAAAGAATAAGAGGGGAAATCGGCGCCAAAAAAGGCGATCTCAACAAAGCCATTAAGTTAGTCGAAGGCCGGATACATAAACTCACCAAAGTCGGTCGATGGAGCATCCAGATTTCTAATCTAGAAGATATGCTCTTTGTCGCTCTTGTTGACGGTGAACTTAAGGATGCTGAAAGCAGTGTATTGACTGAATTTGCAGAGAAACTTGGAATAAATCAGCCGCAGCTAGACTTGATGCAGGCCGAAGCGGAAAGGCGTATATCAGTTGTTACAGATAAAAAATGCGTTGGTTGCTCTGCTAAAATCCCCGCTGAGGCTAAATTCTGTCCACATTGCGGGGCTGCGGCTATTTTAGCTGCACCACCGGTATCGCCAGCCGCGGAATACATCATACCCAAAACAGGCACCGCCATAGAATTTTCTGAATCCTCAAGCGGCAGCTTCGACGCGATTTTAATATGCGCCAAGAAATCGCCCAATTTCAGCTCCTGCCTTAAGGGAACCAAATGCTGGTATTTGGCTGCATGGCCAGACGGAGACTTCACAGAAACTCTTGAACTTGGAGCCTTACTTTCAGGCCTCAAAAACAAGAAGCTTTTCATGGATGGGACCGAACGAAGTTGGGATGAAGTCTACGGTTTTTCTTGGTGCGCAGCCGAAAGATCGAAAGCGTTCAAACCTGTCGAATACTGCTTCGGAAAGGATGATAATCGCTTGAATCCGTTTGGCTGTAAGCAGGTGCGCATGGAATGGTCGGATTGGGCGCAGTGGTTCTCATATGGAAAATTCCGCAAAGACGGGATTACGGGAAAGAAACTGGTTTGGGTTTTTGACAAAGAACGCATCAAACATGAGGCACATCAGAACGTGAACCGATTCCGTTTCTGCCCGCATATCCGATTAAAACTCATTGACGCAGTCATCGCTGCCCTGCCGGTTGAAATCAACCCATCCCAAAACCCTGGTTGGGAATTCAAGCACGCCTACAACGATATCCCAGGAGCTGAGAAAATCGTCGAGATCGAGCGCCAAAGCGGAATGGAATGGAAAAACGAATATATGGTATTCGGAGTGCAGCCCAAGGGATTAGTCGCACTAAAGGCCATTTGGGAAGAAGCCTTCTTGCTGGCCGGTATACGTGATGTAAAGGTCAGCGACCTTCTGAAATAAAAAGGCCGGCGGAATCGCCGGCCTCGTTGGCTGAAAGCTGATCGCTGACTGCTTCCTGGCTTACGTATGGATCGCCTTGCCCAACGTGGCCAGGGCGGCCTCGCCGAGAGCCTCGGACAGCGTCGGGTGGGCGTGGATCGTGTGATGGATCTCGTCGACCGTGGCCTCGAGGTTCATGGCCAGGCCATACTCGGCGATCAGCTCGGTGGCCTCGTTGCCGATGATGTGCACGCCGTAGATCTCGCCGGTCTTCGCGTCGGCGATGACCTTGACGAAACCTTCGGTGTCGCCGGCCGCCACGGCCTTGCCGACCGCGGTGAACGGGAACTTGCCGACCTTGTAGTCGAGTTTCTTTTCCTTGGCCTGCTTCTCCGTCAGGCCCGTGCTGGCGACCTGCGGCTGGCAGTAGGTGCAGCCCGGGAACAGACCGACCTGCTTCGGCTTCGCGTGGCCGAACATGCCCTCGACCGCCTGGATGGCGCGGAAGGAGGCGACGTGCGCGAGCCACGGCGGGCCCTGGATATCGCCGGCGGCATAGATGCCGGGCACGCTGGTCTGGTAATTGTTGTCCACCTTCACGAACCCGCGGTCGAGCTCGAGCTTCACCTTGGGCGAGGTCAGGCCGTCGAGCGCGGACGTGATGCCGATGGCGACGAGCACCGTCTCCACCTCGAGCTCGGTCTTGGCGCCGTCCTTCACTAGGTCGAGCTTCACGCTCTTGTCACCGACGCGGATGTTCTCGCTCTTGGTGTTGGTGTGGACCGCGATGCCCTGCTTGGTGAAGCTGCGCTCGAGGACCTTGGCGACCTCCTCGTCCTCGACGGGTAGGATCTGGGGCAGCATCTCGATGAGCGTCACCTTCGTGCCGAAGGCGTTGAAGAAATACGCGAACTCCACGCCGATGGCGCCGGCGCCGATGATGGCCAGCGTCTTCGGGGCGGTCTTGGCGGCGAGCGCCTCGCGGGAGGTCATCACGCGGGTGCCGTCGACCGGCAGGCCGGGCAGCGGACGCGGCTTCTGGCCGGTGCAGAGCATGATGTTTTTCGTGCGGAGAAACTTCCCCTTGTGCTCGCCCTCGGTGATCTCGACCATGCCGGGGACGGTGACGGAGCCCTTGCCGACCAGGTAGTCGACCTTGTTCTTCTTGAATAGGAACTCGACGCCCTTGGCCATCTGGGCCGCGACGCCGCGCGAGCGCTCGACGACCTTGGCGAAATCGAACGACGCGCCCGTGACGCTCAGGCCGTAGCTGTCGGCCTTCTGGATGGTGCGGTAGAGCTCGGCGCTCTTGAGCAGGGCCTTGGTCGGGATGCAGCCCCAGTTGAGGCAGGTGCCGCCGGCGCGCTCCATTTCGATGACGGCCACCTTCTTGCCGAGCTGCCCGGCGCGGATCGCGCCGACGTAGCCGGCGGGACCGCCGCCAATGATCACCAAGTCGTAGATATCGTCTGCCATAATGGGAGTTTGTGAGCGGGCAAAGTCGCCCCGCGCGACGGTCCCGTCAAACGGAAACTAAGGATCCCGCCCCGTCCGCATCCGCCGCCGTCATCCGGGGCTTTTTTAGCACAAAAGACCGCGAAAACAGGTGGCCGCCTGGAAGGCCAGCCCGGCCAAACACCAAGGCGGGATCAGCGGTCCCGCCCTTGTTCCTCTCCCTCAGGTTTCAGGTCTCAGGTCTCAGGTTTCTGCCTCAAATATCGATCACATCGTCCCGCTTGGCCGGAGCGCCGGACCGGCCGGGGCCGCCCGGTGGCCGGGGCGGCGCGAGCAGGCGGTTCAGGATCATGTTGGTCAGGCTGACAATCAGCGCGCCCAGCAGGGCCGACCCGAACCCGGCCACATGGAAGCCGTCCACCAGCCGGCCCACGAAGTAGAAAAGCAGGGCGTTGATCAGCCAGATGCCGATGCCGAGGGTCAGGACGATGAAGGGCAGCGTGAAGAGCAGCAGCAGGGGCTTCAGCACGGCGTTGAACAGGCTGAGCAGGAGCACGACGACAAACAGCGTCGTGCCGGTGTCATAGCTGATGCCCGGCACGATCTTGGTGCTGAGCACGACCCCCAGGGCCAGCACCAGCCACCGCACCAGCAGGTTGACGAACGGTTGGTTCATTGAATGATGGACCTCAAACCTTTGCCGCGGCTCCCCGCGGAGCAATGAAAATTCTCATCGTCCAGGACTACCTTCGCAGCGGCGGCACCGAGCGCCAATCCGTCTTCATGGCCACGGCGTTCGCCAAGGCCGGGCACGAGGTCACCCTCCTCACCTTCCGCCCGCGCGGCGTCCTCGAGCTCGACGGCGAGCAGCAGCCCTTCGCCTTCCGGTCGCTGCAGTCGTTCGACACCGGGCTGGACTGGTTCGCCCCCGGCCTGCTCAACGCCGCCGAGGAGGCCGCCCCCGACCTCGTGCTCTGCATGGGTCGCATGGCGAACTGCTACGCGGGCTTCATCCAAAGCCGGCTGCCCAAGGCCGCGGTCATCTGCACCATGCGCACGGGCAAGCTGCTGCCCTGGCTCTTCGTCCGCTCGCTGAGGCTCTGCCGGCACATCATCGCCAACAGCCACGTCGCCAAGCGCGTGCTGACCGACGACCACGACATCCCGGCGCACAAGATCACGGTCATCCACAACTCGGTCCTCCGCTTCACCGACGAGACCGCGCCGCGCAACAACGCCCTGCGGCGCTACCACGGGGCCAACCCGACGACCGTGGTGCTGCTCAACGTCGCGATGTTCCGCCGGGAGAAGAACCAGCGCGAGCTCATCGAGCTCTGCGCCAAGCTGCCGGGCTACCTCGACTGGCAGCTCTGGCTGGCCGGCGACGGCCCGGCGCGGAAACAGTGCGAGCGCCTCGCCCACGACCTCGGCCTCGGCTCGCGCGTGAAGTTCCTCGGCTACCAGTCCGATCCCACCCAGCTCTACCTGGCCTCCGACCTGGCCGTGCTGGCCTCCCAGAGCGAGTCGCTCTCGAACTTCCTCATCGAGGCCCAGCTGCACGGCCTGCCCGCCGTGGCCTACGACATCGTGGGCGTCGGCGAGTGCTTCGTGCCGGACAAGTCCGGCTGCCTCATCGCCAACAAGGACCAGACCGGCTTCGTCGCCGCCCTGGACCGGCTGATCCGCCAGCCCGCCGAGCGCCGGCGCTTCGCCCACCACGGCCGCGAGCAAGCCGCCGCGAATTTCGTGCCGGAGCGCCAGATGCAGGCGCATCTGGGCCTGTTCCGGGACCTGACCACGAAGGTTCCCCGGGAAGAGCCGAAAAAGCTCGGCAAGCCGCCGCTCGCCATCGGCTGACCCGCGGTTGCCGGGCGCGGGCGTCCCCTCCTGACAACGTTATGTCAGCAGGCATGGGTTGAAACCCGCCCGGGTTTGCGTTCCGCTGATTCGTCATCTTTCTGTGCCTCCTGTGCCGACCACCTCCGCTCCCGAGTCCATTCGCCTGCGCGGCGTCCGCCAGAACAACCTCAAGGGCTTCGACCTCGACCTGCCGCTGGGCAAGTTCGTCGTCGTCACCGGCCTGAGCGGCGCCGGCAAGTCCTCCCTGGTGTTCGACACCCTGCACGCCGAGGGCCAGCGGCGCTACGTCGAGACCTTCAGCGCCTACACCCGCCAGTTCCTCGACCTGCTCGACAAGCCCAAGGTCGACCGCATCGAGAACATCCGGCCGTCCATCGCCATCGAGCAGTCCAACACGGTCAAGACCTCCCGCTCCACCGTCGGCACCATGACCGAGCTGACCGACTTCGCGAAGGTCTGGTTCAGCCACGTCGCCGAGTGCTACGACCCCGCCACCGGCGAGAAGGTCGAGGACGACAACCCCGCGACCATCTGGGCCAAGACCCACGCCAGCCACCCGGCCGCCACGCTGCTGCTTTGTTTCCGCATCGCCAAGCCCGACAACCTGAAATGGTCGGAGGTCCTCACCAGCATCAAGGGCCAGGGCTACACGCGGATCCTGGCAGAACCTCGAACATCGAACTCTGAACGTCGAACTTCGAACCAGAGCCTCGAAATCCAGAAAATCGACGAACTACTTGAGGGACTGGAATCCGGCTCGAAAGTTCAACGTTCGAAGGTCGAAGTTCAAAGTTCGAAGTTCATCTACGTCATCCAGGACCGCCTTGCCATCGTCGCCGACAACAAGTCGCGTTTCCTCGAGGCCACCGAGTCCGCGCTCCATTTCGGCAAGGGCGAGATCCACCTGTTCTCGGCCGACCAGCTGACGCCCGCCGGCCACTACTCGCGCGGCCTGCACTCGCCCAAGACCGGCCGCACCTTCCGCCCCGCCTCGCCGGGCCTGTTCTCCTTCAACTCCCCGCTCGGCGCCTGCCCGAAGTGCCGGGGCTTCGGCCGCGTCATCGACATCGACTACCGCCTGGCGATCCCCGACCACTCCGTGTCGATCGCCGACGGCGCCATCCGCCCCTGGGAGGGCGAAATCTACGGCGAGTCCAAGAAGGACCTCATGCAGTTCGCCAGGAAGGTCGGCCTGCCGGTCAACGTGCCCTTTGCCGCGCTCACGCCGGAGCAGAAGACCTTCGTGATCGACGGCTCGCCGGGCTACGACGGCGAGACCAACCACTGGCCGAAATACTGGTATGGGTTGAAGGGTTTCTTCCGCTACCTTGAGAAGACGACCTACAAGATGCACGTGCGGGTCTTCCTCTCGCGCTACCGGGCCTACAACCAGTGTCCCGAGTGCCACGGCTCCCGGCTCCAGCCCGAGGCCCTCTGCTGGAAATGGCGCGGCTACACCCTGCCCCAGCTCTACCAGCTGCCGATCAGCGAACTGCTCGCCGCCGTCTCCAGCGACACCACCCTGGCCAATCGCGCCGCCGGCCATGAGGCGCACAGCGCGTCCATCGCCCACGACTCCATTGTCACCCGCCTGCGCTACCTCGCCCAGGTCGGCCTCGGCTACCTGACCCTCGACCGCACCTCGCGCACGCTCTCCGGCGGCGAGGTCCAGCGCGTCAACCTCACCTCCTGCCTCGGCACCTCGCTGGTCGACACACTCTTCGTCCTCGACGAGCCCTCCGTCGGCCTGCACCCGCGCGACATCGACCGCCTGCTCGGCATCATCCGCACCCTGACCGACGCCGGCAACACCGTGGTCGTGGTCGAGCACGACGAGGCCATGATCCGCGCCGCCGACCACGTGATCGAGGTCGGCCCCGAGCCGGGCGCCCGCGGCGGCCACATCGTGTTCCAGGGTTCCGTCGGCGGCATGCTTGCCTCGCCGAAAAGCATCACCGGCGCGTATTTCTCCGGCCGCCAGCGAATCGACGCCCCGGCCCGGCGCCGCCCGGCGCCCAAGAGGTGGCTGAAGTTCACGAACGCGTCGAAGCACAACGTCCGCAACCTCTCCGTCCGCCTGCCCCTGCAGCGCCTGGTGTGCCACTCGGGCGCGTCCGGCTCCGGCAAGTCCACGTTGCTCGACAACGTCATCTGCCAGGGCCT
This sequence comes from Lacunisphaera sp., assembly GCA_041917235.1. Classification (GTDB taxonomy): domain Bacteria; phylum Verrucomicrobiota; class Verrucomicrobiia; order Opitutales; family Opitutaceae; genus Lacunisphaera. The sequence continues at coordinate 36,475 of JAYRXZ010000014.1, forward strand.
GCTCACGCAGCGCAGCCTGATGACCGAGGACCCGGCCGAGATCGAAGCCGTGAAGTCCGACCTCGTCTTCTCCGAGGTTGTGCTGGTCGACCAGTCGCCGCTCAGCCGCACCCCGCGCTCCAATCCCGCGCTCTATTGCGAGGCCTGGGAACTCATCCGCGAACTCTACGCCACCGTGCCGGCCGCGCAGGAAGCCGGCTTCAACGCCTCCAGCTTCTCCTTCAACAGCGGCGACGGCCGCTGCGACAACTGCCAGGGTCTCGGCAGCGAGCGCGTCGAGATGCAGTTTCTCTCCGACGTCTTCGTGCCCTGCCCGATCTGCGAGGGCAAACGCTTCAAGCCCGAGGTGCTCGCCATCACGTGGAACGGCCACTCCGTCGCCGACATCCTCGCGACCAACGTCGGCGACTCGCTTGCCGTGTTCGCGGCCCACCCCGAGATTCACCGCCGCCTCGCCGCCCTCGACGAGGTCGGACTCGGTTACCTCCCGCTCGGCCAGCCGCTCAACACCCTCTCCGGCGGCGAATCCCAGCGCCTCAAGCTCGTCCGCTACCTCAGCGACTTCACGGCGGACTCCGCCACCGCCCAGGGCGCGCTGCTGTTGCTCGACGAGCCCACGACCGGCCTGCACCGGCACGACGTGAAACGCCTGCTCGCCGTGCTCCAGCGTATCGTGGACCGCGGCCACAGCATCGTGGTCATCGAGCACAACCTCGACGTGCTGAAGTCCGCCGACTGGATCCTCGAGGTCGGTCCCGAGGCCGGCGCCCAGGGCGGCCGCATCATCGCCGAGGGCCCGCCGGAGGACCTCGCCCGCGCCGACACCGCCACCTCCGTCTTCCTGCGCCATGTCCTCGCCTCGACCGAGCCGATGCTGGCCGCCGCGGAGGACGCCGCGCCCTATCAAGCCGCCCTCTCAATGAATCCGGGCGAGCTGACCGTGCTCGGTGCCCGCGAGAACAACCTCAAGAACATCTCCGTCTCCATCCCGCACCGGCAGCTGTCGGTCGTCACCGGCGTGTCCGGCTCGGGCAAGTCCACCCTCGCGTTCGACATCATCTTTGCCGAGGGCCAGCGGCGCTTCATGGAGTCCATGTCGCCCTACGCCCGGCAGTTCGTCGAGCAGCTGCCCCGCCCCGACATCGACCGCCTCAGCGGCATCCCGCCGACCGTCGCCATCGAGCAGCGCGTCACCCGCGGCTCGCGCAAGTCCACCGTCGCCACCATCACCGAGGTGGCCCAATACCTCCGCCTCCTCTACGCCCGCCTCGGCGTCCAGCACCACCCCGAGACCGGCCGGGCCGTCACGCCGCTCACGCCCAGCCAGCTCCGCCTGCTGCTCGACAAGATCCTCGCCACGCCCAAGGCGAAGAAAGCGAAACACCTTTACCTCTGCGCCCCGCTCATCCGCGGCCGCAAGGGCCACCACGAGCCCATCGCCAAGTGGATTGAAAAACAGGGCTACGAGCTGATGCGCGCCGACGGCCGGCTGCTGCGCGTCGACACCTTCCAGAAACTCGACCGCTACAAGGAACATGATGTCGAGGTCGTCGTCGCGGACCTGAAGGGCAAACCCGCCAAGGAAACCGCCGCCGCGCTCACCCTCGCCCTGAAACTCGGCAAAGGCGCGTGCTTCCTGCTCACGCCCGCCGGGGAAATCCTCTCCTGGTTCTCGACCACCCGCACCGACATCCTGAGCGGCGAGTCCTTTCCCGAGCTCGACCCGAAGCATTTCTCCTTCAACTCGCCCAAGGGCTGGTGTCCGACCTGCCGCGGCCACGGCCGCATCTACGACTGGATGCTCACGCCCGACGAGGACGACGAGCGCTCCGACGAGGTGGCCGACGCCCTGCGCACCTTCGATCCCGACGACGTCTCGTCCCAGGGCAAAGCCTGCCCCACCTGCCAGGGCGAACGCCTCAACCGCATTGCCCGCGCCGTGCGGCTGCCGGTCAAGAAAGCCGAACCCATTTCCCTGCCCGAACTGACCCGGCTAACGCCCGACGATCTCCTTTCGACGCTCCGCAACCTCCAGCTCGAGGCCCGCGGCAAGCTGATCACGCAGGACATTGTCCCGCAGATCGAGGAGCGCCTGCGCTTTCTCGGCCAGGTCGGCCTCGACTACCTGCAGCTCGACCGCCCCACCGAGACCCTGTCCGGCGGCGAGGCCCAGCGCATCCGCCTCGCGGCCCAGCTCGGCTCGAACCTTTCGGGCGTGCTCTACGTGCTCGACGAGCCGTCAATCGGTTTGCACGCCCGCGACAACGACCGGCTGATCGAAACGCTCCTCTCGCTCCGCGACAAGGGCAACACGGTGCTCGTCGTCGAGCATGACGACGTGGTCATGGAACGCGCCGACCGCATCATCGATCTCGGGCCCGGCGCCGGCATCCACGGCGGCACCATTCTCGCCAACGAGAGCCCCGCCGCCATCAAGCAAAACGCCGCCTCCCTCACCGGCCTCTTCCTCGCCAAGGGCATCAATCACCCGATCCGGGGCAGCTACCGGCCGGTAGGGGCCGCTGCCCCCAACGGCCCTGCCTCAAGGCGATTGAGGGCAATCGCCCCTACCGACCCTCCGCACGCCCCCGACTGGCTCGAACTAACCCGCATCAATTTCCGCAACCTTAAGGACGTGACCCTGCGCCTGCCTCTGGGCCGTCTCACGATGGTCTGCGGCCCGAGCGGCGCCGGCAAATCCACGCTGTTTCGTGATATCCTGCACCCAGCCGTCTCAACCGCGATCAAAGCAAAAAAGACGAAGCTCTCTGGCAAAGACTTCGTCAAACTCGCCAAGTTCGAGTCCGACCAACCTCAGGTTTCAGGTTTCAGGTCTCAGGTCTCGCCTTTCGCGGAGCTGGCCGGAGCAAACGTCTTCCGCACCGTCGTCGAGGTCGACCAGTCGCCCATCGGCAAGACGCCCCGCTCCACGCCGGCGACCTACCTCGGCATCTTCGACCTGATCCGCCAGTTCTTCGCCTCGCTGCCCGAGGCCAAGATGCGGGGCTACAACGCCAGCCGGTTCTCCTTCAACGTCGCCGGCGGCCGCTGCGAGACCTGCTCCGGCGCCGGCCGCATCAAGCTGGAGATGGCGTTCATGCCCGACTCTTACCTGCCGTGCGACGCTTGCGGCGGCTCGCGCTTCGGTCCGGAGCTCGCGGACATCGCCTGGAAGGGCAAGAGCATCGGCGAGGTGTTGAAGCTCTCGTTCGACGAGGCCGCGGTATTCTTTGATTTCCACTCGCAGCTCTCGCAGGTGTGCAAGCTGATGGTCGATTGCGGCCTTGGTTACCTGACGCTCGGCCAGAGCAGTCCGTCACTTTCCGGCGGCGAGGCGCAGCGCCTCAAGCTCGTCACCGAGCTGACCAAGGGCCTGCAAACCTACAAGGAGCGTTCGCACAACATCGCCGTCAAAAACCTCTACTTGCTCGAGGAGCCGACCATCGGCCTGCACCTCAGCGACTGCGAGAAGCTCATCCACGTGCTGCACAGCCTCGTCGAACAAGGCCATACGGTGGTCGTCATCGAGCACCACCTCGATCTGCTGGCCGAAGCCGACTACATCGTCGAACTCGGGCCGAACGGCGGCCCCACCGGCGGCCAGATCATGTATCAGGGTCCGCTTGCGGGCCTGTTGAAGGCGAAGAAGAGCCCGACCGCGCCATATCTGCGGGAAAAATTGAAAAGGTAGGGCGCGTTATCCTTAACGCGCCGTCGTTCACGGCGGCTTAAGGATAAGCCGCCCTACCCTGCTGCCAGCGGCAAACTCGGCGCGATACCCAGCCCCAACCCGCCTTCATTGACCCCGCCCGCCTCGCGCTCGGCCCAGGCGGCGAAGGCGATCATGCCGGCGTTGTCGCCGGTGTGCTGCGGTTGGGCACGGAAGAAGGGAATGTTCTGCCCTTGCGCGACCTTGGCCAGCTCGGCCTGCAGGGTCTTGTTGTTGGCCACGCCACCGGACAGGCCGAACGACCGGTAGGCCATTGTTTCGCTGTAGGGCGGGGTCTCCGAACCCCGCCTTTTATCGGTTGCAACGTCCGGAGCAGGCGGGATTCGGAGATCCCGCCCTACAAAGCCCCGTTCCAGCGCCAGGGCCGACTTCCGGACCAGCGCGTTGAACACGGCCGCCTGGTAACTGGCGCAGAGGTCGGCCTTGCGTCGCTCGATGTCGGCCGGGGCCATCTTCTCCAGCTGGTAGCGCAGGCTCGTCTTCAGGCCGGAGAAGCTGAATTCCAGCGACGAGCGTTGTGCGACCGCCTTGGGAAACTCGAAGGCCGCCGCATTCCCCGTCGCCGCCAGCTTCTCGACCTGCGGCCCGCCCGGATAACCGAGCCCCATCAGCTTGGCGCCCTTGTCGAGTGCCTCGCCCGCGGCGTCGTCCATCGTCGAGGCCAGCAGCCGGATGCGCCGGGATTCGTCGATGCTGAAGAGCGCGGTGTTGCCACCCGACACCAGCAGCCCGAGATGCGGCAGCAGCTTGGCGAACTCCGCGTCGAAGTCCGCGGGACTCGCCGCGTGCAGGGCGATGAACGGCGAGAAGGCGTGCGCGCGGAGATGATTCACCCCTACGACCGGCAGCTTCCACGCCAGCGCGAGGCTCTTCGCCGTGGACAAGCCCATGGCGAGGCACGCCGCCAGGCCGGGGCCGCTGGTCACGGCGATCTGCGAAAACTTGTCCGCGGGCACGGCCGCCAGGGCCCGCGCCAGCAGGGGGCCGAAGTGCGACAGGTGTTCGCGGCTGGCCAGGTCGGGCACGACGCCGCCGTAGGCCTCGTGCAGCGCGATCTGGCTGTGCACCCACTCGCCGGCCAGGCCGCGCGCCGGGTCGAAGACCGCCACGGCGGTCTCATCGCAGGAACTTTCAAGCGCGAGAATCATGAGGAAGAGAGACCTGAGACCTGAAACCTGAGACCTGAATCCAACCTCATTTCCCAAATACAGGGTCGCCGCATATCGGCGGACCTAGGCACGGCGACAAGCGCCGGCCCTACATGGAAAGATGAAATCTTCAGGCTCATTTTGCCCTCGCTGCCAGCACGCCCGTGAGGACTTCCTCCGCGGCGTTCAATTGCAGGTCCTCGATGCGCTGGAAGCCGAAACGCTCGTTGAACTCCACCGGCTCCGTCAGGTCGGGACGCGACTGCTGCAGCCGCAGCTTGCCCTCGTCGTCGGCCGAGATTTCCAGCTCCACCTGCGGCTGGATGCCTTTCTCGTGGATGGTGATGCCGCTGGGGGTGTAATAGCGCGCGGTCGTCAGGCGCAGGCCCTCGCCGTTCTCGAGCTCGATGATGCTCTGCACGGAACCCTTGCCGAAGGTCTTCTCGCCGACGATGACGGCGCGCTTCGTGTCCTTCATCGCGCCCGACACGATCTCGGCCGCGCTCGCGGTGCCGCCGTTGACGAGGATCGCGATCGGATAGGTGCGGCGCGCGTGGCCGTTGTCGGCGTTGAAATTCTCGCGTGACTCGGGCGTGCGGCCCTGGGTGTAGACGATGAGCTCGCCGTCCTCGAAGAACTCGTTGCACACGTCGATCGCCGCGTCGAGCAGGCCGCCGGGGTTGTTGCGCAGGTCGATCACGAGGCCGCGCATCCCCTGCTTCTCGAGCCCGGCCAGCGCGGCGCGGAACTCCTTGCCCGTGCGCTCGCTGAACTGCGTGACCTGCAGGTAGCCGAGGCCGCCGGGGCGCATGGTCGCGTTGCGGACGCTCTCCAGGCGGATGCGCGCGCGCCTGAGCGGGAAATCCAGCGTCTGCTTCGTCGCGGGCCGGAAAACGGTGACCGTCACCAGGGTGTCCGGCTCGCCGCGCACCAGCCGCACGGTCTTATCGATCGAAGGGTTCTCGATCGGCTTGCCGTCGATCTTGACCAGCCGGTCGCCCCGGCGAAGGCCGGCCCGCTCGGCCGGGGTGCCGGTGATGGGCGTGATGATGACGATATGGCCGTCGCGCAGCTCCACCTGGATGCCGACGCCGCCAAAGGCGTTGCTCATCTCCTCCTCGGTCTCGCGGTATTCCTCGGCCCGGAGAAACTGCGAATGGGGGTCGAGCTGCCCGAGGAGGCCGTCGAGCGCCGCCCGGGTGAGATCATCGTAGCTGGCGGGGGCGTCGCCCACGTAATTCTCCTTAACCAGCTGCAGGACCTCGCGGAAATATTTCACGTTCCGGTCGCGCTCCCGGTCCGGCCACCAGCTCGGCGCCCCGCTGCGGGCGGCATACTGGGCCGCGCCGTAGCCGGCGGCGACGGCGAGCGCGATGAGCAGGAAGCGTTTAAGCATGACTTTAGGTGGCCACAAATGATTGTCTTGGCAAATAGTGATATGCGCGCTGCCTCGTTCCCGACAACCAGGGGCGTGCCGCTCCTCCTGCACAAATCTAAAAATGGCTTCCTCGTCCGACTTTTTCGAAATCTTCGCCACCGAGCCCAACGCGGCCACGGGGGTGACCTTTGCTCGCTACATGGAGCTGGCGATGTATCACCCGACGGCGGGCTATTACACGCGGGACTTCAAGCGTGTCGGCCGGGACGAGAAGGCGGACTTCTTCACGGCCACGAGCTTCAGCCCGGTCTTCGGCGAGCTGGTGGTCGCCGCGGCGGCCAAGCTGCTGGCGCCGGCCAATCCCGGCGACTACACCTTCGTCGAGGTCGCCGCCGAGCCCGGCGCCGGCATCCTGCGCGACGTCGCCAGGCACCCTTTCGCCGCCTACCAGACCATCTCCTACGGGCAGCCCTTCGTGTTCCCGGAGAAGAGCGTGGTCTTCTCCAACGAGCTGTTCGATGCCCAGCCCTTCTCCCGGGTGGTCTGGCGCGAGGGCCGCTGGCGCGAGCTGGGCGTGGCCCTGCATGGCCGCCACCTGCGCGAGGTGGAGATGCCGGAATTCTCCCCCGAGCTGGCCGCCTACGCCGACCGCCTGCCCAAGACCTCCGAGGAAAACTACCACATCGACCTGCCGATCGGGACGGTGCCCGTCCTTGAGCGTATCGTCGGGCCGAAATGGTCCGGCCTGTTCCTCGCCTTTGACTACGGCAAGTTCTGGGCCGCGCTGGCCGAGCACACGCCCGCCGGCACCATCCGCACCTATCACCGCCAGAAAATGGGCAACGACCTGCTGGCCCGCCCGGGCAAGCAGGACATCACCGGCCACATCTGCTGGGACTGGCTGGAGGACGGCCTCGTCCGGGCCGGCTTTGGCCAGACCATGGTCGACTCCCAAGAGGGTTTCTTCATGCGCCACGCCGAGGAGGCGCTCGCCGCCATCACTAAGGCCGAGGCCGGCTCTTTCAGCCCGCGGAAAAGAATGGTCATGCAGCTCCTGCACCCGGCCAACATGGGCCAGAAGTTTCAGGCCCTCTACGCTTTACGCAAGTGAGCCTGCGGAGCGAGGTTTTCTAAAATTCCCTTGCTAAGGCGAAGCGCGGACCTTTACTCCTCAACCTTTAACTCAAGAAACACCATGGCACGAATTTGCGCAATCACCGGTAAACGCCCGACCAAGGGCAAGATCATCAACCGCAAGGGTCAGTCCAAGAAGAGCGGCGGCATCGGCACGCACGTCACCAGCATGACGACCCGCCTGTTCCGCCCGAACCTGCAGTGGATCAAGGTCAAGCTCCCCAACGGCGGCACCAAGCGCATGTGGGTCTCGGTCAAGGCCATCAAGGCCGGCCTCGTGCAGAAGGCCTGAGTTCGCCTCCTCCCCTTTCAACCCGCAGCCGCAAGCTGCGGGTTTTTTATTTCCATGCCTTGAGGTGGAACGCGGCTTCCGGACGCGTTGGTTTGCAGCTTCGACAACGAAACCCGTCCGGAGGCCGGGTTCCACCTAAGCCAGCAAGTCCGCATACTCCTTATGCCGCTCGATGAACTTCGCGACATAGGAGCAGGCCGGGACCACCTTGCGGCCGGCCGCCCGGGCATCAGCCAGCGCCGCGCGCACGAGTTTTTCTGCAATGCCCCGGCCACGCAATTCCGGCGGGACCACGGTGTGAGTGAAAACCATCTTCCCCTCCGTCTGCTCGTATTCACAGATCGACAGGTGCCCGTCCACCACCGCCTCATAGCGGTGCGCGGCGGCATTGTGGGTGACCGTAATTGAGTCGGACATACCGCCATTATTGCGCGGAACCTGCGCGTGTCAAAAGACCGTTGGCAATGTAGGGCGGGATCTCCGTATCCCGCCTTCAGGCGAAAAGGGTGGTTCGAGGTGGGATAGGGAAATACCGCCCTACAACTTCGCCCGGAACTTGGTCCACAAGGCGCCCAGTTCCTCCCGGCCCTCAATCTTCAAAACCCACAGGAGCCCGCCATACACGGCGCAGGCGGCCGGGATCAGCCCGGCCACGACAACCAGGTCCCGCGCCTTGCCGGCCAGCGGCAGCAGCGCCAGCAGCTTCACCCCGCCCCACACCACCACCCCCATCAGCGCGCTGGCTGCGACGATCTTGCCCAGGTTCGGCAGCAACGGCGCAAAGCCGAGCCCGGCCATCCGGCGCGACAGACGCGTCTGCAGGAACCACGCCTGGGCCAGCACCGCGAGGTTGCTGGCCAGCGCCAGGCCGACCGTGGACAGCCAGTCCATCAGCACAATGCTCAGCCCCAGGTTTACCGCAAAGCTCAGTGCGGCCGCCCGCACCGGCGTGGCCGTGTCCTTCAGGGAGTAGAAACCGCGCAGCGCCACCGTGGTGAACGAGAGGAACGGCAGCCCGAGCGCATAGACCGCGAGGATGGGCGTCATCAGCGTCGTGTCGGCGGCGGTGAACGCCCCGCGCTGGAACAGCAGGCGCGTGATCGGCTCGCTCAGCAGCGCGAGGCCGGCGGCAGCCGGCACGTTGATGATCAGCACGAGCCGCAGGCCCTTGTGATAGTCGTCGGCGAGTGCCTTCCAATCCTGCTTGGCGGCGTGCCGCGCGATGAGCGGGAACACCACCGTGGCAATGGCGGCGGCAAACACCCCGATGGGCAGCTCCATGACGCGCGTGGCAAGGTTCAGCACCTGCGCGGCGCTGTCGTTGAGCGAGAGGCCGATAAACCGGGAGACGGAGATGTTGATGAGATAGATGGCGGAACCGATGACGGTCGGCGCCATGAGGCGCGTGATTTCGCGCACGCGGTCGTCGGCCTTGAGGTCGAAGCGAGGCCGCCAGCCCTCGGCCCACAGCACGCCGGCGGGCACCGCCATCTGCAGGAATCCGCCCACCAGCACGCCGACGCACAGCAGGTTCATCCGCGCGCTGTCACCCCAGGCCCACCAGGCCCCGAGCCCGAGCGCGCCGATGATGGCGAGGTTCAGCCACACCGGGGACAGCGCCGGCTCGCTGAAACGCCCGAGCACCTGGCACGCCGCGCTGAACGCCGCCGCGAGGCAGACAAAGATCATGTAGGGAAACAGGATGACCGCGAGGTCGGCGCCGAGCAGCAGGCGCCCGATGGTATCCGCCTCCATCCCCAGCCCGCCCGTCGCCCGCAGCAGCGGTTCCGCGTTGGCGATCACGATGATCGCCAGCGTGACCAGCGCCACGGTGACGACCAGCAGCCAGCTGGCGACCTTGCTGAGCAGGGCGAACGCCGCGGCGCGCTGCCGGTGCTCCAGCTCGTGGGCCAGCGTCGGGACAAAGGCGGCGGTGAGCGCCCCCTCGCCGAGCAGCCGGCGGAACAGGTTCGGCAGCGTGAAGGCCGACACGAAGGCCGAGCTCAGCGCGCTGGTGCCGAACACCGCGGCGATGAAAATCTCCCGCACCAGCCCCAGCACGCGCGACACCACGGTCGCCGTGGCGACCACGCTGATGTTTTTCAGGTTCTGGGACACGGCCGCGGCAGGGACGGGGCCGCGGGCCTCACTGCGCGACGAACGTCAGCTTGGTGCCATCGATGGTCACGCTGTCGAGCTTCGCCCAGGCGGCGCGGACCTCATCGGGAACCTTCTCGCGGGAAATCAGGTGGGACATCAGCGGACCGGCCAGAGCGGGCAGCAGGTGCACCGGGCAGGAGCCCAGGTGAAGCGTGTCCGTCGCGAAGGTGACCGTGTCGCCGGACTTGGTGAAGGTGCCGGTGGCGATGACGGTGACCTCGTGCGCCAGGCCATACCAATTGAGCACGCACTTTGCGCTGATCTGCAGCTTGTTGCCGGCGATGACCTTGAAGTTGGGCTTGCCCGGGTTGAAGATGCCATCGCCGGCTGGCGCGGGGGCGGCGGCACCCGCCGGGGCACCGGGCTTGGGGGCCGGGGCGGCCGGGACCGCGAGCGTGTTGGCCCACGCGTTGAGCTCGTCCTCGACGAGGTCGACGGTGAAGGTCGGGCTGCCGAGGATCTGCTTCTGCTTGGCCTGCCAGCCGCGGCTCTTGGCGTTGCTCTCGTTGCCGGGGATGAAATAGACCATGCTCTTGAGGATCTTGTCCTCGGGCGGCATCTCCTTCACCTGGGAGACCGGCTTGAAGACGAGATAGACGCAGGCGACGAGCACGCCGGCGAGGAGGCCGAGGATGGCGCCGAGGGCGACCTCGGTCATGCTCGGTCCATAAAGTGCTTTCTCGAGTTTTGCGTCAGCCATGGCGGGAAGGGTTTACTTGGCGGCGGAGGCCGCGGGCTTGGTTTCGGGGGATTTCGAAGCGGGTTTGGCGTCGGGCGTGCCGGACTTCTTCTTGTAGTCGGTGATATAGAAGCCCGACCCCTTGAAAATCAACCCTGCGCCGCCGCCGACCTGGCGCTTGAGCGCGGGCTTCTTGCAGGCCGGGCACTTGGTGAGCGGCGCGTCCTTCATCGACTGGAAGGCTTCCATCGCGTGGCCGCATTTGGTGCAGACGTATTCGTAGGTGGGCATCCGGAAAAGTGCGCCCAGATATGATTCGGCGGGAGCGGCTTGGCGAGTCTGTTCTTGGCCCCCGCACCGGCCAGTTAGTTGGTTGACCCCAAGCCGCTTAGCGCGTTCAGCTCATCGGGCTCCACCATGGACTTTACCGCCCAATTACAGGCCTACCGCGAGCGGATCGAACACGGCCTCGGCACCCTGGTGCCCGCCGCCACCACGCGCCCCGCCCGGCTCCATGCCGCCATGCGCTACAGCCTCGAGGCCGGCGGCAAGCGGCTCCGGCCGGTCCTGACACTCGCCGCCGCGGACCTCTTCGGCGCCAAGGCCGACGCCCTCTCCGCCGCCGTCGCCCTGGAGTGCCTGCACACTTATTCGCTGATCCACGACGACCTGCCGTGCATGGACAACGACGACCTCCGCCGCGGCCGGCCCACGGCGCACAAGCAGTTCGACGAGGCCACGGCCCTGCTGGCCGGGGACGCCCTGCTGACCCTCGCCTTCCAGCTCATCGGCCGGCACTACGCCGGCTCCCCCGCCCTCTGCGCCGCCCTCACCCGCGAGATCGCCGACGCCGCCGGCAGCGAGCGCCTCATCGGCGGCCAGATGGAGGACCTGCTCGCCGAGCAAAAGGCCGATGCCACCGCCGCCGAACTTGAGTTCATCCACCTGAACAAAACCGGCGCCATGCTGACCGCCTCGCTCGTTGCCGGCGGACTCTGCGGCGGCGCCAGCGAGGCCCAGGTCGCCGCGTTGCGCGAGGCCGGCCGGCACCTCGGCCTGGCCTTCCAGATCATCGACGACATCCTCGATGCCACCGCCGACACGGCGACGCTCGGCAAGACCGCCGGCAAGGACGCCAAGGCCGGCAAGACGACCTACGTGAAGCTCCACGGCCTCGACGCCTCCCGCCGCCACGCCCGCGGGCAATCCGACGCCGCCAAGTCCGCCCTCGCCCGCCTGCCCGGCGGCGCGCCGTTCCTGACGACGCTGGTGGAGAACATGGCGGCGCGCACCAGCTAGCATGGCTGGCCAGCGACAGGATTACATCCTCCGGCAGATCGAGCTGCTCCGGAAATTCGTGTCCCAGCTGGCCGGATCGGGTGATAAGGGCGGCCTCGAACAAGCGCTGCAGCTGGCCCTGCACCTGCAGGAAAAACTCTTCCCCATGCCCGCCGCGGTTTTCCTGCAGCAGACCGTGGACGATCAGGTCGCCTCGCTGATGGCGGGGGAGAGCAAGGCTGCCGGCCACGCCAAATGCCTGACCTACGCCGAGCTGCTGCAGCAAACGGCCCGGCTCTATCAATTCCGCGACCGCGACGACCTCGCCGCCGGCGCCCGCCAGCTGGCGTTGCAGGTCGCGCTCCTCGTCGGCTTGGACGATCCCGCCGATCCGGCGGCCGTCGCGCTGGTGGTGACCGGGCTGCTGGCTGAGGTGGAACCGCTGGACCTGCTCCCACCCGTCCGCGAGCTGCTGGACGAGTTCATCCGGCGGCAGGGCTGATGGTCACTTCGCGCCCACCGCCAGCCCGTCGAGCAGCTCGGTGATGTCGCCGCTCACGGCGCCATAATCGACATCGCGGGCCCAGCCGCGGAGCTGCACCGCGCCCTCGGGACCGCTGTAGAAATACCCGTGGTTGACGTAGGTGACATTCTCGACGCGCGCGGCGAACTCCAGCTCGGTCAGCTGCGCGGCACCGCGGAGCTTCGAACCGCGCTTGCGGACGGTGACGCTTTCCGCGCCCTCCCGCGCCGTGTTAATCACGGCGGCCTCGATGCTGCCCTCGACGGGCTGCGGCTCGGCGATGAACTGGGCCTCCGCCTTCTCGTCGAGGCGCAGGAAATTGAATATCCCCGGCTCGGCGTCGGCCGGGTCGCGATACCAGCGGGTGGCGTCGTAACGCAGCCGGAAGTTGCCCGCCACCAGCTCGCGGAAGCGCTCCTTCTCCTGCACGAGCCGCAGGTCGGTGAAGTCGGGCTTCAGCTGGATGCTGCGGAAAAACTGCTCGGCCCGCGCCGCCCCCGTGCCGTTCTCCGGCCACTCCGCGCTGAACAGGTAGAGCGTGGAGCCGATGACGACCAGCCGCACCTCGCGGATCGTCCGGTCGCGGCGCTGCGCGATGACGAGCCGCTCGCCCTGGAAGGGACCGAGCTCGAACCTGCCGCGCGACTTCACCTCGCCCGGACGCGACTTGAGCATGTCGGTCATCGACTTGGCATAAAGTCCCGTCTCCTCCCCCGGCAGCATGGCCATGGGGTAGGAAAAGCGGACGAGGAAATTGCGCTCGCCGGCCTGCTCGGTGAAGAAGCGGTGCGCCTTGATGTCGCCCTGCGGCGAGGGCGTCAGGATCCCGTCCGTGCCCGGCGTCGCGGGCAGGCGCGCCTCAATCGCCCAGCCGGGCGGGCCGAACTGGTAATCCGCCGCCCGGACCAGGCCGGTCCAGGACAGGAGGAGACAGATCAGGCCGGAAAGGCGCCGCATGCAGTCCATCAAAGCCGAGGAGTTTCCATCGCGGCAACGAGGAAATGCCTTGGTAGGGCGCGGACTCCGTTCCGCGCCGAACCCGGCGGCGTAGGGACTCGCCGCCCTACCTTACTTCACCGCGTCCGCCGCCTTGACGAGCTCGATGAACGACTTCGCCTCAAGCGAGGCGCCGCCGATGAGGCCGCCATCGATGTCCTTCTCGGCGAGGAGCTCGGCCGCGTTGGAGGGCTTCATCGAGCCGCCGTAGAGGATGCGGACCTTCTGCGCCAGCGGGGCGCCGTAAAGCTTGGTGAGCAGGTCGCGGATGAAGGCGTGGACCTCCTGCGCCTGCGCCGTGGTGGCGACCTTGCCGGTGCCGATGGCCCAGACGGGCTCGTAGGCGATGATCACGGTGGTGATCTGCTCGGGCTTCACGCCCGCCAGGCCGCCCTCGACGTGGCGCTGCACGACCGCGAGGGTCGAACCCGCCTCGCGCTCGGCCAGGGTCTCGCCGACGCACAGGATGGGCTTCAGCTCGTTGGCCAGCGCGGTGAGGACCTTCTTGTTGATGAAGGCGTCCGTCTCGCCGAAATACGTGCGGCGCTCGCTGTGGCCGAGGATGACGTGCGTGACATAAAGGGTGCGCAGCATCTCCGCGGAGATTTCGCCGGTGTAGGCGCCGTTCTTCTCGGGATGCATGTTCTGGGCGCCGAGCTTGACCGCCTGGCCCTCGAGTTCGTGCGCGACCGCCGCCAGCGCCGTGAACGGCGGGCAGAGCACGATGTCCACCGAGGTCTCGCGGCCGACCTCGGCGACGATGTCCTTGGTCAGGGTGGCGGCCTCGCCGGCCGTCTTGTTCATCTTCCAGTTACCGGCGATGACTTTCTTGCGGAATATGGGCATGGGAAAAGTAGTGGGGAGCGGGGAGCGCGGAGCGAGGAGAAATTTTGACCGGAAAAGTTCGATGGAGGGCCCGTCTCCTGACGGGCCGCGGCCCAGCCGGAGCTGGGCCCTGCACCTGAAATCAGCCCTCCAGGAACGCCACGCCAGGGAGCACCTTGCCCTCGAGGAACTCGAGGCTGGCGCCGCCGCCGGTGGAGCAGTGCGTGACCTTGCCGGCCACCTTGAACTTCTTGGCGGCCGTGGCGGTGTCGCCGCCGCCGACCACGGTCGTGGCGCCGGCCGCGGTGGCCGCGGCGACGGCGGCGGCCATGGCCTTGGTGCCGTCGGCAAACTTCTCGACCTCGAACACGCCCGGGGGGCCGTTCCAGATGATGGTCTTGGCGCGGCCGATCGCCTGCGCGAAGAGTTCGCGCGACTTCGGGCCCGCATCGAGGCCCATCCAGCCGGCCGGGATGCCCGACTGGTCGTCGGCCACGCCGGTCTGCACGGCCGCGAGGTCGGCGGGCGAGCCCGGGAAGCGGTCGGCGGTGATGAAATCAACGGGCAGCGTGATCTTCACGCCCTTGGCCTTCGCCTTCGCAAACAGCTCGGCGGCGATCTTCGCGCCCTCGGGGTCGAAGAGCGAGTTGCCGATTTCCATGCCCTCGAGGACCTTCTTGAAGGTAAAGGACATGCCGCCGCCGATGATGATCTCGTTGGCCTTCTCGAGGAGATTGTTGATGAGCGGGATCTTGTCGGCGATCTTCGCGCCGCCGAGGATCGCGAGCAGCGGGCGCTGCGGGTGGTCGAGCACCGCGGCAAAGGCCTTGAGCTCGGCCTCCATCAGGAAACCGGCGGCCTTGTCCCGGAGGTTGATGCCGACCATCGAGCTGTGCGCGCGGTGCGCGGTGCCGAAGGCGTCGTTCACGTAGACGTCGCCGAGCCGCGAGAGCGACTCGCGGAAGGCGACAACCTTGGCCGGATCGGCCGTGACCTTGGTCTCGGTGCCGTCGGCCTGCTTGATCTTCACCTTGCCCTCCTCCTCGAGGTAGAAACGCAGGTTTTCCAGCAGGAGCACCGAGCCGGGCTTGAGCGCCTTGGCCTGCTCCTCGACGCGGAGGCCGATGCAGTCATCCGCGAAGATGACGGGCCGGCCCAGGAGCTTCTCGAGCTCCACCGCGACGGGCTTGAGGGAGAACTTGGCGACCTTCTGGCCGTCCGGGCGGCCGAGGTGCGACATCAGGACGACGGACGCGCCCTGCGCCAGGGCGTATTGGATCGTCGGCAGCGCGGCGGCGATGCGCTGGTTGTTGGTGATGGCGCCGGTGGCCTTGTCCTGCGGGACGTTGAAGTCGACGCGCATGAGGACGCGCTTGCCGGCGAGACTGAGGTCGCGGATGGATTTGAACTTGGCCATGGTCGGAGGGGGGAAAAAATTAACCACGGAACACACGGCAGACACAGAAGTTTTTCATTCCGTGGGTTCCGTGTCTTCCGTGGTTACGGATCTTAAGGTTTAGAGCTTCGCGGCGATCTTCTTGGTCAGCTCGACGACGCGGTTGGAATAGCCCCACTCGTTGTCATACCAGCTGACGAGCTTGAAGAACTTGCTGTTCAGCTCGATGCCCGAGCCGGCGTCGAAGATCGACGAGGCCTTGCAGTGGATGAAATCGGTCGAGACAACCTCGTCGGTCGTGTATTCCAGGATGCCCTTCAGGTAGGTCTCGCTCGCCTTCTTCATGGCGGCGCAGATGTCCTTGTAGGATGTCTCCTTGGTGGTCTTGACCGTGAGGTCGACGACCGAGACGGTCGGGGTCGGCACGCGGAAGGACATGCCGGTGAGCTTGCCCTTGACCTCCGGGATCACGAGCGCGGTCGCCTTGGCGGCGCCGGTCGAGGCCGGGATGATGTTCTGGGCCGCGGTGCGGCCGCCCTTCCAGTCCTTCTTGGACGGGCCGTCCACGGTCTTCTGCGTGGCGGTGTAGGAGTGGATGGTCGTCATGAGGCCTTCCTCGATGCCGAAACCCTCCTTGAGGAGCACGTGCACGACCGGCGCGAGGCAGTTCGTGGTGCAGGAGGCGTTGGAGATGATGCTGTGCTTGCTCAGGTCGAGCTTGTCGTCGTTCACGCCGAGCACGACGGTGATGTCCTCGCCCTTGGCCGGGGCTGAGATGATGACCTTCTTGGCGCCGGCGGTGATGTGGCCGCGAGCCTTCTCGGCCTCGGTGAACAGGCCGGTGGACTCGATCACGAGGTCCACGCCGAATTTCGCCCACGGCAGCTCGGCCGGGGTCTTGGCGCTGACGACATGGATGTCCTTGCCGTTGACCACCAGGACGTCGTCCTCGGCCTTGTCGGCGGACGACTTCTTCGACGACACGGTGCCGTTGAAGCGACCCTGGGTGGAGTCATACTTGAGCAGGTAGGCCAGGTTGTCGGCCGGGACGATGTCGCCGACGGCGACAACATCGAGCTCCTTGCCGAGGAGGCCCTGTTCGACCAGGGCGCGGAAAACGAGGCGGCCGATGCGGCCGAAACCATTGATTGCTACTTTGACAGCCATGTTGGGTGTGGGTTGGTGGACGTTAAGAGAGGCATATGAAGTGCCCGGCGCCGGCTTTGGCAAGAGTGATGCTTAATTTGTGCCTGAATCCGCGCAACAGTGGCCAATTTCTGCGTAATAAACAGTTACGCCGGACGCGCTCCGCCCGCACCCTGCCTCCTACCCCTCCGAAATCCACAGGCTGCAGCCTTGCGCCGGAATGAACAGGTCGGGGGTGACCGCATGCCCGGGCGGGTGGCCGCCGGGCGCGTAAAAACACTCATGGTCGGCGACCAGGGTCCAAGGCCGGTCCGCGATTTCGCCGATCTCCACCCGCGTGTCCTCGCGCGTGGGGTTCACCGCGAACAGCAGCCGCTGCGCCCCCTGGCTGCCGTCGGCGTTATAGACCAGCACCAGCGATGCCAGCGCCGGGCCCCGGACCGCGCGGAAAAATCCCTCGGAAGGGCGCGACCATTGCCGCAGCAACCGGCCGCGCTCCGAACGGCGGAAGGCGATCCAGGCGGCGAAATAGGCGTGCGTCGCCGGGAAGCGGGCGATGCGGTGGTAGTCGAGCGCGTTGAGGTCGCCGCGCAGGTAGGTGTTGTTCACGCCGTGCTTCGAGCGCAGGAAGTCCTGCCCCGCCGCCAGCAGGGGGATGCCGACCGAGACCAGCAGGATCGCCGCCATCAGGTGCGTGCGCTGCCGGTCGTTCTGCGTCGGGTGGAAACCGTTGTTCCCGCCGTTCTCCGTGATCTCGTCGATCCAGGTGCGGTCGTCGTGGGACTCGGTGTAATTGACCGTCTGCGCCGGCCAGAAGGCGAAGTGCCACGGCGAGCCCTTGAGGAAATACTCGAGCCGCTCCGCCGAGCCGTAGCCTTTCACGTAGTCGCGCAGGAAGTTCCGGTAGCCGTCGTTCCAGGACGCGAAGCCGGTCGGCCGCAGCGCGGCGGCGATGTGCCCGCGGAAGCTCCACGGCTCGGCGATCAGGATGACATCGGGCTTCACCTTCTTCACGGCGGTCTCGATGTCGCGCAGCACGTCCACGCCGATGAGCTCGGCCAGGTCGAAGCGGAAGCCGTCCACGCCGTAGACCTCGATGAAGTGCACCAGGCTGTCGATGATGAGCCGTGTCGCCATGGCCGAGCGGCAGCGCAGGTCGTTGCCGCAGCCGCTCCAGTTCTCGAGCCCGCCCTCGTCGTCGAGCTCGAAGTAGTAGAGCTTGTCGACGAACAGCAGGTGCGCCGGCTCGCCCACGTGGTTGTAGACGACGTCGATCACGACCGCGATCCCCCGCCGGTGGAATGCCGCCACCAGGTCCTGGAACTCCTTCACCTGCGACGCCCGCGGGCCGTCCAGCGCGAAGCCGCTGGCCGGGGCAAACCAGTTCGCCGTCATGTAGCCCCACTGGTATTCCTCGCGCGTCTTGTTGTCGAACTCGTGCACGGGCTGCAGCTCGACGCAGTTCACGCCGAGCTGCTTCAGGTAGAAATCCGGGCTTTGCACCCATTTCGTCAGGCCGGCGAAACCCAGCCGCTCGTCCGGGGTCAGCGCCACCGGTGCATGGGCCGCGAGGTCGCGCACGTGGCCCTCGACCATGACAAGGTCCTGCCACGGCGGCGTCGCGAAGCTCCGGTCCGCGCGCCCCACCCAGCCGGGATCGAGGACGATGCCCGGGCCCTCGCGGCCGACGGCGGCCTGCGCGTAGGGATCGAGGATCCGCTGGGTGGGATGGAAATGTCCGAACACATCGTGCGGCCCGCTGATGGAATACCAGTAATACCAGCCGTGCAGGTTGCGGTCGAGGTGGACCTCCCACACGCCCCGCCAGCCGCCGCCCGCTTCCTCGCGCCGGTCCAGCTCGTAACCGAAGGCCGCGTCCATCTCCCCCAATTTCTCGCAGACAAAGAGCCGCACGTGCTTCGCCCGCGGGGCGAAAAGCCGGAAGGTCGTCTCGCCGCGGCGCACGATCGCCCCGAGCGCGAGGTCGCTGCGCAGCTCGTGGAAGAACTTCCCCAGCCGCACGCGCGTCTTCGGCGCCTCCTTGCCGTCGCGCACATGGATGACCGAGTAGGTCTGGTTCAGCAGCACCGGCTCGGTCGTGACGAACTCGAAGAGGTTGCGGCCCGTCCGGTGGCGCAGCAGCGCGCGGTTGAAATGCCCGTTGCCGTCCGGCACGAGGTTAGTCGCCTCGCGCGGCAGCTCCAGCCAGCGGCGGTCGCCGGTGATGAACTTGAACTGGTGCGGCGGCTCCATGAGCAGCAGCGCGGCGGGCTTGCGCAGCAGCCAGACGGGCCGGCCGTTCAGCTCGCCGGGCTCCAGCGCCCAGTCGGACTCGCCGACGGCCGCCTCCCAGCCGTTGAAGTCGCCCGCGACATAGACCGGCATCTTGCCGAACTCCACCCAGCTGTGTTCCGACGGATCCAGCACGAAGACCACCTGCCCCGCCTCGTCGACATAATACGCCGCCTCGTCCGCGTAGAGCGACGGCGGCGCGGGCCGCAGGTCGGCAAACGCGAAGGCGTGGTCGCCCGGCGCCAGCAGCGGCAGCGAAGCGCCCGCCCAGTCGGCATCGAGCTCGATGATCCCGGTCGAGGTCGAGTTCAGCCAGGCCCGGGCGATGCGCTGGGCTTGTTCGAGGGTGAAGGGAGCACGGGTGTTCAAGGACGGAGTCACTTTCCAGCACAAGCCGCGCCACCGCAAGCAGGGAGAAAGAACGATTGTTCAGTGTTCATCGATCATTGTTCAATTTTCATTGGCCGGCATCGGACAGCCCAAATGACAAATGAACATTGGACAATGAACGATGAACAATAATGTCTTTCGGCATGTCCTCCGAACGCATCCTCGTCGCCCTGTCCGGCGGCGTAGACAGCAGTGTCGCCGCCCTCCGGCTCAAGTCGCAGGGGCACGACATCGTCGGGGCCTACATGAAGAACTGGATCAACGAGGACAATGTCATCGGCCACTGTCCGTGGATGCAGGACATCGAGGATGCCCGCGCCGTGGCGGACCGAATCGGCATCGAGTTCCGGGTGGTCAACCTCATGCAGGACTACCGCCGGCTGGTGGTGGACTATCTGCTCGACGGCTACCAGCGCGGCCTCACGCCCAACCCCGACGTGATGTGCAACCGCGAGATGAAGTTCGGCGTGTTCGCGAAATACGCCAAGGCCGAGGGGTTTGCCGCCGTGGCGACGGGACATTATGCGCGGCGGGTGGAGGCGGGACCATCAGTCCCGCGGGTCACCACGTCGGACAGCATGCCTCGCGGGACTGATGGTCCCGCCTCCAACCAATACGCCCTCCTCGAGGGCGCCGACAAAAACAAGGACCAGTCCTACTTTCTCGCCCTGCTCTCGCAGGCGCAACTCGCCGCCGCGCGCTTCCCCATTGGCGACCTGACCAAGCCCGAGCTCCGCGCCCTCGCCGCCGACGCCCATCTCCCGACCGCCGCGAAGAAGGATAGCCAGGGCATCTGTTTCATCGGCGAAGTGAAGATGGCCGACTTCCTGAAGACCTACGTGCCGGATCATCCGGGCCCCATTGTCCGCGCCACCGACGGCAAGATCATCGGCGAGCACCGCGGCTTGCACTACTACACCATCGGCCAGCGCCGCGGCATCCGCATTCCCTCGAATACCGACGACAAGGCCTACGTCGTCACCGGCAAGCGCGCCGCCGACCATGCCCTGCTCGTCGCCTTCGACGGACCCGACGCGCCCGGCCTGTGGGCGGGCGAATGCCGGGTGCACAGCGTCAGCTTCATCGGCGACCCCGTCACGGGAACGCGCCGCATCGAGTGCAAGGTCCGTTACCGCGACCCACGCGTCTTCATCGAGTTTGCACCGGGACCCGAGCGCACCGCCACCATCAAATTCGAGCAGCCCCAGCGCGCCCTCGCGTCCGGCCAGATCATGGCTCTCTATGACGGCGAGCAGCTCCTCGGCGGCGCGGTTTTCGCCTGAGTCCGGGACACGCTGTCGGCTTGGATTTTCTTGAGAAAGTCCGCCGCATCCCAAAGCTGCGACCCCCGATGACGTTCGCAGCGGACAGGATCCCGCCCAAGTGGCAGATGTTCATTCTTTCGTTCACCGCGCTCTTCCTCGAGCTCATGGTGATCCGGTGGGTGCCGTCGGTCGTGCGGCTCGTGGCCTATTACGCCAACCTGATGCTGCTGAGCTCGTTTCTCGGGCTGGGCGTGGGCGCGATGGCCGCCAGCCGGAAATGGCGCCTCTTCGGCTGGTTCCCGGTCCTGCTGGCCGGCTACATCGGCGCGCTCCTGCTGAGCCGCGAGCTGACCTTGGGCTCGAGCGACGTCGAGATGCGCTTTGGCGCGCTGCCGCCACAGGTGATGAACTATGTGATCCTGTTCGGCCTCTTTGTGGCCAATGCCCTGGTCTTCGTCCCGATCGGCCAGCAAATGGGCGCGCTGTTCAACGCCCTGCCCCGCCTGACGGCCTACGCCTGGGACCTCGCCGGCAGCCTGGGCGGCACCCTCTGCTTCGGGCTGTTTTCCCTGCTGCATTTCTCCCCCGTGGCGGGCATGGTCGCCGTCACGCTGCTCTACCTCAGCCTCGTGCCGTGGCGGCGCTGGCTCTGGGCCGTGCCCGTTTTCGGGCTGGTGATTGCCGGCATGTTCACGGCCAACGACCGCGCCACGCTCTGGTCGCCCTATTACCACATCCTCGTGCGCAACCTGGTGACGAAGCAGAGCGTGACCGAGCCGGCACCCGGCCTGGCCACCATGCGGGACCCGCCGGTCTACGTGGTCAGCGTTAACCAGGATTTCTACCACGTTGACGGCTCGCAGGACACCGCCCGCTACACGCCGGGCTCCCCCACCGCGGACTTCGCCGCCAAGCAGCAGGCGCAATACCGCGTGCCCTACGTCCTCGGCGGCCCGCGCGCGAAGGTCCTCGTGCTGGGCGCCGGCGGCGGCGCCGACGTCCGGGGCGCCCTCGCCGCCGGCGCCAGCCACGTCGACGCGGTCGAGATCGATCCCGTGCTGGCCGCCATCTCGCGCCGGTTCAACGCCGACGCGCCCTACCTCGACCCGCGCGTCACGCTCCACGTCGACGACGCGCGCTCCTTTCTCTCCAAGGCCCGGCCCGGCTACGATCTGGTCACCTTCGGCTACCTGGATTCGCAGGCGCTCTTCAGCTCCATGAGCAACCTGCGC
Source organism: Lacunisphaera sp. (assembly GCA_041917235.1). GTDB lineage: Bacteria > Verrucomicrobiota > Verrucomicrobiia > Opitutales > Opitutaceae > Lacunisphaera. The sequence goes on from JAYRXZ010000014.1 coordinate 58,339, forward strand.
CTCGACGGCTACGTCTACACGGTCGAAAGCATCCGCACCGCCTACGGCCTGCTGAACGAGCGCGGCCTGCTGGTCCTGTCCTTCGGCTACGGCCAGCACTGGCTGATGCTGAAGCTCTACCGCATGGTGGAGGAGGCCACCGGCCGCACGCCGCTGCTCTACCACAGCCCGGGCCACGCCGTCTTCTGCGTGCCGCGCACCTGGCTGCCGGCGCGGCCGCCGCAGGAGATCAACGACCTCAAGCTGACCGAGGTCGTCGGCCGGCCGAAGATCGATCCCCCGACCGACGACTGGCCCTTCCTCTATCTGGCGCGCAAGGCCGTCCCGCCCGACTACCTGGTCGTGATCGGCGGCCTGCTGCTGCTTTCCCTCGTCTCGGTCGGCGCGCTGCGCGGCCGGTCCTTCGGCCGCAACGACGCCCACTTCGCCCTGCTCGGCATGGGTTTCCTGCTGCTGGAGACGAAAAGCATCACGGACTGCTCGCTGTATTTCGGGGCCACCTGGCTGGTGACGCTGCTCGTGGTGCTCGGCGTGCTCCTGATGGTGCTTGCCTCGAATTTCGTGGCCGGCCGCGTGGCGCGCTTCTCCTTCTGGTTCTATGTGCCCCTGTTCGTTTCGCTCGTGCTGCTCATTGTCATGCCACGCGAGACGATCCTCACGCTCGGCTTCGCCGGCCGGCTGGCATGGACGGTCCTGGTGGTGCCGCTCCCCGTGTTTTTCGCCGGCCTGATCTTCTCGACCGGTTTCCGCGAGGCGGCGAACCCCGCGGCGCTGTTCGGTGCCAACCTGATCGGCGCGATGGTCGGCGGTTTCTCCGAATATCTCGGCATGGCCGTGGGCAGCCACCACCTCTCCTACCTCGTGATCGCCGCCTACGCCGGCAGCCTGCTGTGCCTCCTGCGCGACAAGGCAGGGCCCGCCGCAGCGGCGGCATCCGCCTGAACCAAGGACCAAGTCATGCCGCTGCCCAAAGACCAAGCCTGGTTTCCCGCGAAGACCTACGGCTGGGGCTGGGGCATTCCCAGCCGCTGGCAGGGCTGGGTCGTATTTGTCGGATTCCTCGCCGCCCTGTTTGCCGGCACACCCCTGGTGAGGATTCATCCGCTGGCCTACGTCGGCTACAGCCTGGCGCTGGGCGGCATCCTGACGGCCATCTGCTACTGGAAGGGCGAGAAGCCCGGCTGGCGCTGGGGCGACAAGGAGCCGTGAACCGCCCATGCCGCGTCCGCACCCAACCCCGGTTTCGGTCGCACTGAGTGTCACCCTGCTCTGCCTGGCCCTGCTGCCGGCCGGTTGCGGCAAAGCCCCCGGGCCGGTGCTCGACCTGAAGATCAGCGGCGGCGACTGGAACGACTACAACCGCAGCCTCGAGGCCATCGCGGAACGGCAAACAGGGGCGGAACGCATCGAGTTCGCGAAGGCCCTGCAAGAATTGAAATACCACGCCATGTCCGGCGAAGGCGAAGCCCCCGGCCCCGGGGTCAATGCGTCCGTCCGCGAACAGGTCGCCGGCCTGGCGGTGCGGCAGGTGCTCGTGACGGGTCTTTCCATCAAGCTCGGCCGGAAGCAGGCGGAGGAAAAGGCGCTGGTGCGCTCGATTCTGAAAAACAAGCGGCTCCGCACCAAGCCGGACGACGAAGCCTCCGCTGCTTTTCTCGCCTCCACCCACGCCAGCCAGGCCAGGCAGCTCTTCCAGTTGCGCGCGGAAATCTCCGCACTCGCGAGCCGGATCAACGAACTTCAACCCGGACGGATTCCGCCCGGCGCACCGGCCGCTCCGCTGGAGGAACTGGACAGTGTGGTGCCGGCAGGCGAACTGGATGAGCGCCCCCAATTGCAAAAGGAAGCGCGACCCGACGCACGAAGCACCTTCTGAAACGACCGGCCCGCGGACAGCTCGACTGCGCTTAACCCCGCCGCGCAAAACGCGTGACGCCGGGCCCGGGTTCGTGACAATGGGCCCCACATGAGCGAGCACCTCGCCCGGCTCCGGCATTACCTGGAGGAGCAGCGGCTCCAGCCCGACATCAACCGCGGGCTGCGCGCCACCGTGGGGTTCATGGGGGCGTTCTTCGCCGCCTTCTGGTGGCTGGGGCCCATCGAGGCGTCCTTCGCCGCCATCGCGGCGCAAAACGTCGCCATGCTGGACATCCGCGGCTCCTATCCGCTGCGGCTGGGCCTGCTGCTCGTGACGTCCGCGCTTTACGCCGGGTCCTGCTGGCTCGGCGGCATGGCGGGCGGTTACCTGCCCCATGGCATGGCGGCCATGGCCCTCATCATCCTGCTGGGCGGCATCTGGCGGCACCTGAGCCCCGACTACGGCATGTCCCTGGCGATCACCTCCGCCTTCCTGCTCATGCTCGCCCTCGCCCATCCCAACGGCGCGGCCCAGGCGAACCACTTCTTCCTGGCGGGCCTCTGCGGCGGCCTCTGGGGCCTGTTCATCCAGGTGGCGCTCTGGCCCTTCCGCGCCCAGCACCCGCTGCGCCGCGCCGTGGCCGACAGCTGGCTGGCGCTCTCCGACCTGCTCGAGGCCATGATGCCCGGCGAGGACCTTGACGCCGAGGCGCGCCACCGTCGCATCGCCGAGAAGGAAGCGCTGCTGCGCACCGCCCTCGACCACAACAGCGCCACCCTCACGGCCGCGCACGCCGGCCGGGTCCGCCCGCACCTGCTGGCCCTCGAGGAGCTCAACCTCACCGCCGCCCGCTTCGCGACCCGCGTCGTGGCCTTCAACACCGCCCTCGACTCGCTGATGTCCCGGCCCGACTTCGCCGCGCTCGCCCCGAGTTTCACGCCGGTGCTGAACTCGCTCACCAACCTGGCCCGCACCACGGCGGTGACGGTCGTCTCGCGCCAGCCCTCGCACCTCGCCGCCGCGGAGGTCCGCCTGCGCCGGCTGGGCAACCTGATGCAGGCGCTGCAGGACCGCGTGCTGGCCCAGACCGGGCACGCCCCCGAGGCCACGCAGCTGACCTTCCTCCTCCACCAGGTGGCGAACCTGATCCCGGGACTCGGCACGGCCCTCCGCGCCACGGTGGACCGCGCGAACGAGCACACGGCCTTCTCGCTCGAGCTGTTTGACCTGCACACCTGGACGATGCGCCCGCTGGCCTCCGCCCTGAACTTCAGCTGGCGGCCCGACGCGGCGCTGGTGCGCTACATCGCCCGCCTGGCCGTGCTGGAGGTCGCCGCCGTGGCGGCGTTCAAGCTGCTCGACCTCGCCCACGGCTACTGGCTCCCGCTCACCGTGCTCGTCGTGCTCCAGCCCGACTACGGCTCCACCCGGCTGCGCGCGGGGCAGCGCGTCATCGGCACCCTGGCCGGCAGCCTGCTCGCCAGCGTGGTGCTGTGGCTGGCGCTGCCGCCGCCGGTGCTGTTCGTGGCAATGGCCGTGACGATGTTCGGCTTCGCCTTCTGGCTGAAGCGCAACTACGGCTACGCGGTCTTCTTCATCACCCTGTTCGTCGTGCTGATCACGGAGACCGAGGCGAAGGTCACGCTGGCCTTCACCGTCGAGCGCCTCGCCATCACTGCGGCCGGCGGCCTGCTGGCCCTGCTGGCGGCGCAACTCTTCTGGCCGGCCTGGGAGCGGCAGTTCTTCCCGGCCATCCTCGCCCGCGCCCTGCGGGCGAACCGCGACTATGCCCGGATGCTTGGCGACCGCCTCGTCACCGGCGGCGGCTACGACGCCGCCGCCATCAACCTCAAGAAGGCGGCCGAGAAGGCCAACAGCATCGTCTTTGCCTCGCTCCAGCGGATGTCCGGTGATCCCAAGAACCAGCAGTCGGGCATCGAGGCCGCCGCCGCGCTGGCCAACGGCAACCAGCGGCTGACGCGCGCCCTCACGGTCGTCGTCCTGCACCTCAGCCCCGGCACGGTGCTGCAACGCCCGGCGCTCGGCAATTTTGTCCGCGTGGCCGTCGAGACGCTGGAAGCCCTGGCGGGCACGGTGGAATCCCCGGCGCCCGATCCCGCCCGCCTGCGGACGCTGCGAGCCGCGCTTGATGAGCTCAGCCTGCCGACGCCCCCCGCCGGGGCCTCGCCGCTCGAACACAGCGCCTACGCGCAGTTCGCCCGCGGCGCCACCGAGCTCAGCGCCATGCTGCTGGCGGCGCAGTCCGCGCAACCGGAGAGCGCGGCGCCGTTTCCGGCGGAAACAACACGGTAGGGGCGGTTGCCCTCAACGGCCCGGGCCGTTGGGCGCAACGGCTCCTACCGCAATTTCGCGAACACCAGGCTCACGGCGAAGCCGATGAACACGACGCCCAGCGCCCGGTCGATCCAGTGGCCGTGGCGGAGAAAGCGGCGCCGGACGTCCTCCCGCGTGAACACCACCGACACGAAGCTGAACCAGGCCACCGTCGCGAGCGTCATCCACACGCCGTAACCGACCTGCACGAGCTTCGGTGTCGTCACGCTGACGGCCAGGGGGAAGAGCGAGATGAAGAAAAGCGCGGCCTTCGGGTTGAGCACGTTGACCAGAAACCCGGTCGTCCACGCCGCGCCATCCGTCGGCGCCGTGGCCCCGGCGGCGAGGTCGACGTCACCGGTGCGGGCCCGGGCCCGCAGTGCCTGCACGCCGACCCAAGCGAGATACGCCGCGCCGAGGTATTCGACGGTGGCGAGCGCCACCTCGGAGTTTTTCAGGAAATAGCCGAGGCCGAGGATACAGTAGCCGATGTGAATCGAGAGCCCGCAGCCGATGCCGAGGCTGCTCCATAGCGCGGTGCGCCGGCCGTGCGCGAGGCTCTGGCGCAACACGAGGGCGAAGTCCGGTCCCGGGCTGGCCACGGCCAGCGCGTGGGCGACGACGATCGTGAGGAACTCGGGCCAGTAATTCATATCCCGCGGATCATGCGGATGGGCGCGGATACCGGCGGAAGGCCGATGCCATCATCCGCGTGAACCCGGGCCATCCGCGGCGAAGCCGGATCACCGCTCCTTGGCCCCCTCGCGGAGCTCCATGTCCTGCGGGACGGTGCTGATGGCCTCGGCGAGCGTGGTGAGGCCTTCCTTCACCTTGAACAGGCTGTCCTGGTGGAGGGTCTTCATGCCACCGCGCATCGCGATGCGCTTCAACTCGGCGGTCTCGGCCTCCTTGTTGATCGCCTCGATCAGCTCCTCGTTGTTGACGAGCAGTTCGTGGATGCCGACGCGGCCTTTGTAGCCGGTGCTGTTGCACTTCGAGCAGCCCTTGGGGTTGGCCTTGTAGATCTGGCCGCTCCAGCCGATGCCGCGCATGAGCATGTCCTTCTCGCGGCCGTCCGGCTCGTAGGCGACGCGACAGACCTTGCAGACGCGGCGCATGAGGCGCTGGGCGCACACGCAGACGAGCGACGACGAGATCATGAACGGCTCGATGCCCATGTCGGTCAGACGGGCGACGGTGCTCGGGGCGTCGTTGGTGTGCAGCGTGGAGATGAGCATGTGGCCGGTGAGCGCGGCCTCGACGGCGATGTTCGCCGTCTCCTTGTCGCGGATTTCGCCCACGAGGATGATGTCGGGGTCCTGGCGGAGGAAGGAGCGGAGCGCGGCGGCGAAGGTCAGGCCGATCTGCCGGTGCATCTGCATCTGGTTGATGCCGGGCAGCGTGTATTCGATCGGGTCCTCGGCGGTGCGGATGACGACGTCGGGCGTGTTCACCTCGTTGAGCGCCGAGTAAAGGGTCATCGACTTGCCGGAGCCGGTCGGGCCGCAGTGCAGGATCATGCCGTAGGGCTGGCGGATGCACTCGCGGTATTTCGCCAGGTTGGCCTCGGTGAAGCCCAGCGCCGGCAGCGGCAGCGTGGATTTCTGCTTGTCGAGGATGCGCATGACCACGCCCTCGCCGTAGTTGAGCGGCGCGGTGGAGACGCGGAGGTCGACGTCGATGTTCTTCTTGTTGTATTGCTTGAAGACGATGCGGCCGTCCTGCGGCAGGCGGCGTTCCGCGATGTCGAGGTTGCACATGATCTTCAGGCGCGCGACGAGCGCGCCGGCGACCTTGGCGGGCAGGCGGAGCTTTTCCTGGGTGAGGCCGTCGATGCGGTAGCGGACGACGACCTCCTTCTCCCACGGCTCGACGTGGATGTCGGACGTGCCGGCGAAATATGCGTCCTCGATGATGCGGTTGGCCAGCTGGATGATGGGGGCGGAGTCCTCGTTCTCCAGGTCCTCGTCCTTGATCTCCGTCTCCTCGTCGTCGAACTGGGCGCCGAGCTGGTCGACCACGTCGGAGAACTGCACCTCGTCGTGAACCTGGTCCTTCTTGAGCTTGTCGCGGATGTCGGCCTCGCGGCCGAGGAGGCGGACGACGCGCTGGCCGGTCTTGTCCTGGATCTTGGTCGCGACCGTCGTGTCGAACGGGTTCGCGAACGCCACGAGCAGGAAGTCGCCGACCTGCCCGACCGGCAGGATCATGTTCTTCTGGCAGAACTCGAGGTCGATCTTCTCAAACGTGTTGGTGTGGACCTTGTAGCGGGCGACGTTGAACGGCGCCAGGCCCAGCGCGCGGCACTTGGCCAGCAGCAGCTGGAACATCGAGATGTGGTGGTCCGCCTGGAGGATCTGGTCGAGCTGGTCGCCGGTGGGCTCGTCAGGCCGGGCCAGCAGCACGCCCTTGGCCTCGGCGGAGAGTTTTCCCATCTCCTCGAGCTTGTCGATGATCTGCGTCTGGGTGCGGCCGAGGGGCATGGCTCAGTTGGCGGACGGGGGCTTGGTGCCGCCGGCCACGGGAAAGGGGGCGACGCTGCCGCCCATCGGCGGGCGCGAGCCGCCGGGGTTGGGCACCGGGGAGCCGCTGCCGCCGGGACCGGCGACGGGGAACGGCGCGCGGGTGCCGCCGCTCTTCTTGATGCCCTCGCCGCGCTCGGCGTGCACGCGGTCGAGGAAGTCCGCGATGATGTCCATCGTGGTGGCCTGCCAGATGATCTGGCCGCCGAGCTTCTTCTCCCAGTAGGAGCGCACCGCCGGGCTCAGGTAGTAGGCGGTGGCGACGAAATGAAAGTCCTCCTCGCGGTCGAACGGCACGCTCCAGGTCGCCCAGCAGGCGTCGAGGTCGAGGTCCTTCTTCACTTCCTCCGGCACGTCGTAGCCGCGCAGGTCGACGACGCCGACGCCGTGGTCGTCGACCACGTGGTGCAGCACATCCTCCTCCTTCAGCACCTTCTTCTCATAGACGAGGATGCTGAGGACGGAGCTCTGCCGCACCTGGCCGGTGGCCGCCACCTCGAGCAGGCGCTCGTTGGCCGCCTCCAGGTCCTCGAATTTCACGAGGTTGTGCTCGATGAGGGCCGAACCGAGCAACCGGTTCGCGCGCATCAGCAAGGGGCGGTATTCCGTCATCATGACGCGGTTAACTTACTTGGCCGGCCCGCTTTGGCGATTTCTTTTCTTTGGGCCGCAGCTTGAGCACGCGCTTGAGGAGTTCCTTCTTGAGCCGGGGGATGCCCACCTCGGAGAGGCAGGAGATCGGGATGATGACCACCTTCGGGTAGCGCTTCTTGAACTTCTTGAGGTTCTCGACGGCGGCGTCCTCGTCCATCTTGTTCGCGACGATGACGCGCGGTTTGTCAAGCAGGGCCTTGTCGTAGAGCTCGAGCTCCCGGAGGAGCTGCTTGTAGTCCGTGCGCGGGTCGCGGTTGTCGGTGCCGGCGAGGTCGATGATGATGAGCAGGAGCTTGCAGCGCTCGATGTGCTTGAGGAAGCGGTGGCCGAGGCCCTTGTTCTCGCTGGCGCCGGCGATGAGGCCCGGCACGTCGGCGAGGACGAGGCGCTCGTATTCCTCGGGATACTCGATGACGCCGATCTGCGGCTGGAGCGTGGTGAAGGGATAGGCGGCGACCTTCGGGCGCGCCTTGGTGATGAGGTTGGTCAGCGACGACTTGCCGGCGTTGGGGAAACCGACGAGGCCGACATCGGCCATGCTCTTCAGCTCGAGGCGGAACTCGCCGATCTCACCCGGCTCGCCGGGGCCGGTCTTGCGCGGGGCGCGGGTGACGGAGGACTTGAAGCGGGTGTTGCCGAAGCCGCCCTTGCCGCCCTTGAGCAGCACGAACTCCTCGCCGTCGGCGAGGATCTCGACGACCTTCTCGCCGGTGTCGAGGCGATGGACGACGGTGCCGAGCGGCACGCGCAGGATGGCCGGCCGGCCCTCGCGGCCGTTGCAATCCGCGCCCTGGCCGTGCTCGCCGCGCTCGCCGTTCCAGTGCGGCTTGAACTTGAAGTCGATGAGGTTGTTCTGGTCGTCGTCGCCGCGCAGGATGACGTCCCCACCCTTGCCGCCGTCGCCGCCGTTGGGGCCGCCCCACGGCTCGTATTTCTCGCGGCGGAAGCTGGAGCAGCCGCGGCCGCCGTCGCCCGCGCGCGCCTTGATGGTGGTTTCGTCGATAAACATGGCCCGAAAGACGCGCAAAGCGCGTGATATGTCAAAGTATACTCAGACCGTCACCTTGATCCCCTTGCGGAGATAAGTCGGCACGTCCAAGTCCTGACCCTCGAACAGGTTGCGATCGGACTTGTCGAAGGCGCCGCGGTTCTCGGCCGGGGCCCCGCCCTGGAAGCCGAATTCCTCCTGCGTGGGCTTGGCCTTGTGGATGTCGGCCGCCGAGACCGCGGGGCGCGGCGTGGCGGGCGTGACGGCGGTCTTGACGTTCTGGTTGCTCTCGGGCGCGACGGACGTGGCGGTCGGGGCGGCGGCGCGTTCGGATTTCCGCACCGGCACCGGGGTGGGCGCGCGGCGGACGAAGTTACGGCTCCCGAGGTCCGTGGTGCCGATGAGGCAGATCTCGACCCGGCCCTGCAGCGCCTCGTCGATCGCGGCGCCCATGACCACGTGCGCCTCGCGGCCGAACTCCTCGGTGAGGGCGGACATCAGCTCGTTGACCTTGGCCAGGCTGAGGTCGGCGCCGCCGGTGATGTTGACCAGCAGGCGGTCGGCCTTGCGGGCGTATTCCGGCGTGTGGAGCAGCGGGCACTGCTTGAGGTCCTCGAGCGCGGCGGCGGCGGGATTCTCGCCGGAGCCGACACCGAGGCCGAAGAGGGTCTTGCCGCCGCGGTGCTGAAACACCTGGCGCAGCGCGGTGAAGTCGACGTTGATGAGGCCGGTGCGCGAGAGCATGGCCCAGATGGATTTCACGCCGCGGCCGATCCACTCGTCGGCGCGGGCGAAGGAGTCGAGCACGCTGGTCGACTCGGTGCCCTCCTGCAGGAGCATGTCGTTGGCGAGCGGGATGACGGCGTCGCACACGCGGCGGAGCTCGTTCATGGCGTCCTCCGCCTGCTTGCGGCGGCGGCCGCCCTCGAAGCTGAACGGGAGCGTGACGAACGCGATGACGGTCGCGCCCGCCTCGGCCGCGATCTCGGCCACCACCGGCGAGGCGCCGGATCCGGTGCCGCCGCCGAGCCCGGCGACGAGGAAGATCAGGTCGGTGCCCTTGACGATCTCGGCGATCTTGTCGGCGTCGGCCTCGGCGGCCTTGCGGCCGAGCTCGGGGTCGCCGCCGGCGCTGAGGCCGCGGGTGAGCGTCGTGCCGATGAGGATCTTGTCCTGCACGGGCGACGTGCTGAGGGCCTTGAAGTCGGTGTTGATGACCGCGAGCTGGAGGCGGTCGAGGTTCTCCATCTTGAGGCGGTCGACGGCGTTCGAGCCGCCGCCGCCCACGCCGATGAGCTTGATGCCGACGTTGCGGTCCGTCAGGGCCTCGAGGGGCAGTTCGTTCGGAGGAAGGCTCATGGTCAGGAGGCGGCGAAGATCTTGGTGAGGTTGCTCAGCAGGCCGGTCTTGCGGCGCGCCGGCACGGCGTGCTCGTGGGCGGTGCGGAGGCCGAACTGGAATACGCCCAGCACGGTGCTGAACATCGGGTCGTGCAGCTCCTCCTTCACCCAGCCCGGCGGTTCGCCGCGGCGGGCCGGCAGGCCGAAGACGCGCGTGGCGGCCTCCTCGATGCCCGGCAGCTTGGCGGTGCCGCCGGCGAGGATGACACCCGCGCCGCAGTGCTCCGCCACGAAGGCGGAACCGAGCTTGGCGCGGATGACCTCGAGCAGCTCCTGCACGCGGGCGGCGGTGATGGTCTCGATCGCGACCTTGGGCAGCTGGCGGTCGCCAAAGGAGGCGTCGCCGTTGAGCCAGACCTTGTCGGCCTTGTCGCGGGTGAGCGCGGTGGCGCGCGCATGGCGCAGCTTGAGCATCTCCGCCTGGGCGGTCGTGACGCGCAGGCCGATGCTGAGGTCGTTGGTCACGTGGTCGCCGGCGACCGGGAGCGTGCCGGTGACGAGCACGTGGCCGTCGCGGTAGAGCACGAAGTCGGTGACGCCCTTGCCGATGTCGATCACGAGGACGCCCTGCGCGCGCTCCTCGGCGCTGGTGAGAAGCGAACCGGTGGCGAGACTGGCGAGGACTAGCTCGCGCACTTCCAAATGATAGCCGCCCACGACGTGGATGTTGTCGCTGATCTTGCTCTCGGGCCCGTGGACGATCCAGTAGCCGACCTCGAGGCGGCGGCCGGAAAGGTGCTCGGGATCCGGCACGGCGCGGCCGTCGAGGCGGAAGGGGCGGCGGATTTCGTGGATGCGCGAGCGGCCCGCGGGCAGCTCCTTCTCCTTGGCGAGTTCGCAGACGGAGGCGATGTCGAGCGCGGTGACGGTGTTGTCGGCGGACTTCACGTTGACCGAGGCCTCGTTGTAGAAGGCGTCAAGGTGGGCGCC
>JAYRXZ010000015.1:0-68122 GCA_041917235.1 Lacunisphaera sp.
CATGCCCGCGGCACCCTCCCGGTGCACCAGAGCCTGCGCTCGGCCGTCAAGATCCGCGGCAACCTCCTGAAGATCGCCGCGCTCATCAAGAAGCTGAAGGCGGACGTCGTCGCCGTGCAGGAGATCGACGAGAACTCGCGTTGGAATGGCAGCTACAACCACCTGACGTTCCTCAGCGAGCACTGCGGCCTGCCGTTCACCGCGATCGGCCTGACCAACGAGCGCGGCGGGCGCTACCCGCTCAACTATGGCAACGGCGTGCTGTCGCGCTGGCCGATCAAGCATGCCGAGACCGCGACCTTCGGCCGGCGCCAGCTGGGCGACAAGGGCTTCCTCTTGGTCGAGATGGAGCTCGCCGCCGGCCGGCACCTGCCGCTGATCAACCTCCACCTGCACCACGCCTCGCGGAAGCAGCGCCTGCTGCAGGCGGGCATCCTCATGAAGTTCATCACGGAGCGGACCGCCACGCGCGGGGCGCACTGGGTGGCCCCGCCGATGATGTGCGGCGATTTCAACAACCCCGCGCACCAGCCGGATGCCACGGCGATGTTGCTGGGCTTCTGCGAGGAGACCAACAACTACACCCTCCTGCCCAAGACCGGCCGCACGTTTCCCGCGGCGCTGCCGGCGCTGTCGCTGGATTTCGTCCTGCTACCCGAGGAATGCCGCCCGGTCCACTCCGAGGTGGTGCGCTGCTACCTCTCCGACCACCGGCCCGTGCTGGTGGAATTCGACCTGGACCAGCCGGTGACGTAATTTGCGCTCGACCCCCGGCGCCTGAGTCCGGACTCTCCGAATTGATGGACCGCATCGCCCAAGCCTTTGCCCGCACCCGCCGCGAGAAACGCGCCGCGTTCGTGGCCTACCTGTGCGCCGGCGACCCGGATTTCGACACCTCGCTCGCCGCCTGCCGGGCGGTGCTCGACGCCGGGGCCGACGTGCTGGAGCTCGGCGTGCCGTTCTCGGACCCGCTGGCCGACGGCCTGACCAACCAGCTGGCCGCCCAGCGCGCCCTCGACGGCGGCATGACGGCCGCGCGGGTCTTCGAGCTCGTCCGGCGCCTGCGCGAGAAAAGCGAGGTGCCGATCATCTTCTACACCTACTACAACCTGGTCTTCTCGAACGGCGTGGAAAACTACGTGCGCGCCGCCAAGGAGGCCGGCGTGGACGGCATGCTCACGCTCGACCTGCCGCCCGAGGAGGCCGACGAGATGCTGGCCGCCTGCGCCAAGCACGACATGAAGACGGTATTCATCGTCGCCCCGACCACGCCCGCCGGCCGCCTCGCGCGCATCGGCGCGGCCGCGACCGGGTTCATCTATTATGTCTCCCGCGAAGGCGTGACCGGCGTGCGTGACCAGGTGGCGGCCAACATCCCCGAGGCCGTCGCCCGCATCCGCCAGCACACGGCGCTGCCCGTGGCGGTGGGCTTCGGCATCTCCACCCGCGAGCAGGTCCGCCAGGTCGCCCGCGTGGCGGACGGCGTGGTCGTCGGCAGCGCGCTGGTGAACGTCATCAAGGACAATCTCGACAACCGCGCCGGGTTGCCGGCACGTTTGCGCATCACCGCGGCCGACCTGGTCGCGGGCGCCGCCTGACCATGACCCCCCTGCCGCCACCCAAAGTCCGCCGGATCCTGCTGATCGACGACGACCGCCTGCAGCAGCGGCTCATGCAGGGGCTGGTGCAGAATTTCCGCGGCGGGGCCTTTGAGCTCGATGGGGCCGAGAGCTACGCCGAGGGCCTGAAGAAGCTGCTCAGCGGCAAATACGCCGTGTGCCTGCTGGATTACCGGCTCGACGCCCAGGACGGCCTGGCGCTGCTGCGCGAGGCCCGCATCGCCGGCAGCGAGACCCCCGTCATCATCCTGACCGCCGACGACAGCGAGGAGGTGGACATCGCCGCCATGGAGGCGGGCGCGGTCGACTACCTCGTCAAGGCCACGCTCAACCCCCGCCTGCTCGAGCGCTCGATCCGCTACGCGCTGAAGCTCGGCGAGACCCTCAGCCAGCTGCGCCAGCTGGCCCAGCGCGACGAGCTCACCAAGCTGCTCAACCGCCGCGAATTCTCCCGGATCCTCAACGAGGAATGGGACCGCAGCGTGCGGTTCAAGCGGCCGTTCGCCCTCGTGATGGTGGACATCGACCATTTCAAGAAGATCAACGACACCCACGGCCACCAGGTGGGCGACGAGGTGCTGCGCCACGTGGCCAGCCTGCTCGCCGGCCAGGTGCGCAACGTGGACCGCGTGGCCCGCTATGGCGGCGAGGAGTTCGCCCTCATCATGATCGAGACGGACGGCAAGAACGCCGCCGAGCACATCAAGCGGCTGGGCGTGCTGCTGGCCGAGACGCCGTGCGTCGTGGAGAGCAAGAACCTCACCGTCGATGTCACCCTGAGCGCCGGCGTGGCCATAAGCATCGGCGACGCCACCAGTGCCCTCGACCTGGTGGAGGTGGCGGACAAGGCGCTGTATGCCGCCAAGAAGGGCGGCCGCAACCGGATCGTGATGGCCGACGGCACCGTCGTCCCGTTCAAGTAGAGGCCGGCACCATGATCCTCAGGCTCCTGGGCTTGAGGGTGATTTCCAGCCTTGCCGTCGTGGCGCGCGGCTCGCCGTCCGTGTGGATCCAGCCGGGTTTGGTGCGCTCGATGGCGAACTCGGCCCCGCTGAAGCGCGTGACGGCCTTGACCTGGTCGAAGGTGTCGGTGCCGAGGCGGTAGAGCATGCCGCAGGCGGCAAAAAAGCCGACCCGGGGCACGCTGATCAGTTCAAACTGGCCGTCGTCGAGCTTGGCTCCCGGCGCCACGCGGGCGTCGTTGCCGTATTGGTCGGAATTCATGACCGCGAGGGTGAAGGCCTCGAGGTGGGCCATGCGACCGGCATAGCGCACCTTCACCGCCTCCGGCTGGTGCGCGAAGAAGGAGGGAAACCCCACCCGGAGGTAGCCGGCCAGGCCGCGGCGGGTCTGGCGGCTGAACCGCACGGCGATGTCCGCCTCAAAGCCGAGCCCCATGGCATTGAAGAAGGCGAAGCCGTTGACCAGGCCGGTGTCGATCGACAGCGGCCGTCCGTCCAGCAGCGTGCGGAAGGCGCCGTCCCCGGGCTTGCGGATGCCGACATGGCGGCCGAGCCCGTTGCCCGAGCCGCAGGGAATGAGGCCGAAGACCGCCGGGGTGCCCACCAAGGCCGTGGCCACCTCGTTCATCGTGCCGTCGCCGCCGATGGCGACGACCAGTTCGCAACCGTCGGCCACCGCCTGCGCCGCCAGCTCGGTGGCGTGGCGCGGCCGCAGGGTGTCGACCACGGTGGCGTCGAGCCCGCGTTCCTTGATGAAGGCGGCGGCCCGGTCGCGCAGGTAGGGGTTGCGCCGGTTGCTGCCGGAGTAGGGGTTGAAGATGAACCGGGCTTTCAAGGGGGACGGGGACCGGGAGTGAGTCGATTTAGTGACGATTTGGCAAAAGTAGTTTTGCAACGATTCAGCGCGCCGCCTGCATGGAGGCATGCCACGCACCCTCCACGTCCTCACCGGTTGCACCGCCGTCGGCAAAACCGAGCTGGCGCTCCGCTGGGCCGAGGCCAACGGGGCCGAGATCGTGTCGTGCGACTCGCTGCTCTTCTACCGCGGCGCCGACATCGGCACGGCGAAGCCGACCAAGGCCGAGCTCGCGCGGGTGCCGCACCACCTGATCGACATCTGCGACTTGCGGGAACGGATGGACGTGACGCATTACGTAGCCAAGGCCCGGGTGGCGATCGACGGCATCCTGGCCCGCGGCCGCCGGGTGCTCGTGACCGGTGGCAGCGGGTTTTATCTCAAGTCATTCTTCGCCCCCGTGGCCGACGAGGTCGCGGTGCCGCCCGAACTGCGGGCGGAACTGCGGACCCGGCTGGAAGCGGCGGGGGGGCTCGCCGCGCTGGTGGCCGAATTGAAGCAACTCAACCCGGCGGGACTGGGTGCGCTCGACGTGCAGAACCCGCGCCGCGTGCTGCGGGCGCTGGAGCGCTGCCGGGCCTCGGGGCGCACGCTCGCGGCGCTGCAGGCGGATTTTGACGCGCAGCCGGCGCCTTTCGCCGATTGCGCCGTTCAGCTTTGCGAGCTGGTGCGCGAGCCGGCCGACTTGGATCAGCGCATCGAGCAGCGGGTGGGTGCGATGCTCGCCGCCGGGCTGGTGGCCGAGGTGCGCGGTTTGCTGGCGCAGGGGCTCAGGGAGAACCCCAGTGCGGCCGGCGCCATTGGTTATCGCGAGACGGTCGATTTCATCGAGGGCCGGCTCATGGAGCCGGAGCTGGCCGCGGCCATCACGAAAAACACCCGCGCGCTGGTGAAGAAGCAGCGGACGTGGTTCAAGACCCAGCTGCCGGCGCACCGGCAGGTGCCGGCCGCGACCGCGCAGACCGGGGACCTGTTCGCCTAATCCGGCCGGTGCGGCAGGGAACGCACCAGCAGGGTGAGGACGAGGGAGAAGATCCCGCCCATGAGCGTCAGGCCGACGATGATCGAGGTGATCATGCCGGCGGGCGTGTAGGCGTTGCGGGTGAAGGTGATGCTCTGCTGGATGGCGGCCTCGGAAATGCCGGCGGCGCGCTGTTGCGCGACCTTCACTTCCAGCGCGTGGTCGATCCAGGCCGGGTTGACGAAGTGGGTGTAGCTGACGAGGAAGCTGTAAACCACGAGCGAGGCCACGAACGACGCCAGGATCCCGGACCAGATGCCCGCGCCGAGGGAGAGCCGGCCGTCGTAGAGGGCGGCGCGCTTCTTCCGCAGCAGCAGGAACAGCACGGTCAGCGGCACCAGGTTGGACAGCAGGCCGGTGTAGCCGCCGATTTCCGGTCGCGTGGTGTGGAAACCGAGCAGGTATTCGAGCGCGATCCACAGGCAGACGCCCGCGCCGTTGATCAGGCCGTATTTGAACTCAGGTTTCACCCGGCCAGCAAAAGTGGCCGGAGCAATTAGTCCACCAAAAGCCGGCCGCCGACCGGGGCGAACTGCGCGGTGAAGTGGCGGAGCATCTCCGGGGCCGCCGTGATCGTGACGCCGCGGAGCCGGTGGCGCAGGCCGTGGACGTGCAGGATGACCTCGGCGAGGTAGTCCACGTGGCTCTGGGTGTAGACGCGGCGCGGGAAGGCGAGGCGCACGAGTTCCATGGGCGCGGCCTTCTCCGTGCCGTCGGGCTGGCGGCCGAACATCACGGAGCCGATCTCGACCGACCGCACGCCGCCCTCGAGGTAGAGGGCGAGCGACAGGGCCCAAGCGGGGTATTCGCCAGGAGGGATGTGCGGCAGCATGGCCTTGGCGTCGATGTAGATGGCGTGCCCGCCCGGCGGCTGGACGATCGGGACGCCGGCGGCGGTGAGCTTGTCGCCGAGGTAGGCCACGGAGGCGATGCGGTAGCGCAGGTAATCCTCGTCGAGCACCTCCTTGATGCCGACCGCGAGGGCCTCGAGGTCGTAGCCGGCGAGGCCGCCGTAGGTGGGGAAGCCCTCGGTCAGGATGAGATTGTTGCGGCACTTGGCGGCGAGGGCGTCGTTGTTGAGCGCGAGGAACCCGCCGATGTTCACGAGGCCGTCCTTCTTGGCCGACATGGTGCAGCCGTCGGCTAGGTCGAATACCTCGCGGGCGATGGCGGCGGGCGTGCGGCCGGCCTGGCCGGGCTCGCGCTGCTTGATGAACCAGGCGTTCTCGGCGAAGCGGCAGGCGTCGAGGATGAGCGGCACGCCGTGCGCCTTGCACAGCGCCGAGGCGGCGTGGATGTTGGCGAGGCTGACCGGCTGGCCGCCGCCGGAGTTGTTCGTGATGGTGATCATCGCGAACGGCACGCGGCCCTTGTTTTCCGTGAGGCAGCGCTCCAGCGCGACGAGGTCGATGTTGCCCTTGAACGGGGCCACCAGCGCCGGCTGGGTCGCCTCGGGGCAGCGCAGGTCGAGCGCGGTGACGCCGACGGCCTCGAGGTTGGCGCGGGTGGTGTCGAAATGCGTGTTGTTCGGCACGATGTCGCCGGCCTTGCAGGCGCTCGTGAACAGGATGCGCTCGGCCGCGCGGCCCTGGTGCGTGGGGATGATGTGGCGGTAGCCGGTGACGTCGCGCACCGCGGACTCAAAGCGGAAGAAGGAGCGGGCGCCGGCGTAGGATTCGTCGCCGGACATCATGCCGGACCACTGGGCCGCCGACATGGCGCCGGTGCCGGAGTCGGTCAGCAGGTCGATGATGACATCCTCGGCCCGGAGGAGAAACAGGTTGTGGTGGGCGGCGGCCAGCGCGGCGGTGCGCTGCTCGCGCGTGGTGAACCGGATGGGTTCGACCGTCTTGATGCGAAACGGCTCGATGATGGTCTTGAACTGCATGGGGTGGTGCAGGGCGCACAAAAGAAAACCCCGGCCGCCCGGAGGCGACAAGGGTGGAGTCGTAGGCCGAAAGGATGAAACGGGGCGCGCTGCTTACGGCAGGTTCACCGAGTAGCGCTGCAGCGAGCTGCCCTCGACGCGGTGGAGCGTTGAGATGGCGCCCTGCAGACTGACCTTGGCCTGGAGCTCGTTGACGCGGGCGTCTTCCAGGTCGTTCTGCGCCTCGAGCACGCGGCGGCTGGTGGACTGGCCGGCGTCGAACTTGGCCTTCTCCAGCTCATATTGCTGCTCGCTGAGCTTGGCGGCGAGGGTGGCGATCTTAACGCTCTCCAAGTTGGTCTCGACCGAGCGGACGGCGCTGCGGACCTGCAGCTCGATGTTCTGCTCGATCTGCTTCAGGCGGACCTGCTCGCGGTTGAGACCGGCGAGGCTCTGGCGGTAGCGGGCCTTGCCGGAGGTCTGGCCCCAGGGATAATTGAAGGCGAAGTCCACCTGCCAGGAGTGGTTCTGACGGTCGAGCGCGTCGCCGAAGGCGTCCTTGCCGCTGCCGTTGGTGCCGCTGAGGCCGAGGGCGGCGCCGACGGTGAGGTCGGGCTTGCTGTCGTCCTTGGCGATCTTGAGGTCGAGCTTGAGCTGCTCGATGGCGGCCTGGGAGGAAAGGTAGTCGGGTTGGTTCTGCTTCGCCATCTGGTAGGAGGAGGCGAAGACCGGGGTGGCCTGGCTGATCTCGGCGAAGCGCACGGTGCCGATGGCGGTATCGAGCTCGAACTGGCCGATGAGGGCGAGCAGGGCGTCCTGGCGGTCCTTCACGGACTGCTCGGCCAGGATGACGTTGCGGCGGGCGTTGGCGACGCCGACCTCGGCCTGGAGGACGTCGAGGTTCGTGGCGACGCCGGTGTCGCGGCGGATCTTGGCCTCGTCAAAGAGGCGCTGGGCGAGGGCGTAGGAGAAGTTGCGGACGTTCAGCTGCTCGCGGGCGAAGGCGAGGTTGTAGTAGGCGTTCTCGGTGTCCTGGATGACGTCGAGAGCGGTGGCCTTGTAGTCCAGGTTGGCGCGGTCGAGGCCGATCCGGGCGCGGTTGAGGCTGGCGCGGTTGACCTCGGTGCCGAAGCCGCGGAGCAGCGACTGGCGGGCGGACAGGGTCACGTCGGCGTCGTAGGCGGGATTGAGGGCGCCGACGGTGAAGGGATCGGAGGAATTGCGGTCGAGCCGGCTGCTGGCGCTGAGGGTGGTGCCGGTGTAGAGCTCCTGGGTGACGCCGACGCGCACGTTGGACGAGCGGCTGTCGAAGCCGGGGGTGCTGCTCTTGCCGGTCGCGCCGGTGACGGAGAGCTGGGGCTGGTAGCCGCCCTTGGCGACCTCGATGCCGTCCCTGGCGATCTCGGGGGCGTAGCGGCCGATCTCGAGCGTGAAGTTCCGCGCCAGGGCGCGGTTGATGCACTGCTCGAGGGTGAGCTCGGGACCGGCGGGGGCGGTGGTGGCGCCGGGCACGGTGGTGGGGACGCTGTCCTGGGCGAAGACGGCCGAGCAGGCGAAGGAGGCGGCCAGCAGGGCGGCGGTGAGACGGCGGGGGATCATGATCATGAGAAGAGGGAGACTGGGACAGCGGTAGAACACGCGAAATTGGTCAAAAGTTTAAGCTTTTTGTGACGGTGCCCCTGCCGGGGTGGTTTCAGGAAAGAAAATGCCACCGCGGGGGGCGGTGGCACGAGAGGAATGGGCGGGCGGCTTTATGACAGGATGAGCGGCACCCCGGGGTCCGAAGCGGGGCTTAGGGCGCCGCGGGCTCGGATTTCTTCAATTCGCGCTCCACGAGGTCGGCGAGGTAGGCGCTGCTGTTGTTGGCCGAGGTGCGGATCATCATCTGCTGTTGGAGCTCGGCGTAGCGCGGGTTGGCGGGCGTGAGATCGGGGAGCTTCTTTTCCTGCGCGTAGACGAGGTAGCCCTTGGCGGCTTCCGCGATCATCTCGGCGACCTGGCCGGCCTCGAGGGTCTGCAGGGCGCTGAAGGCCGCGTAGGGAATGTCCTGCGGGGGCTGGCGGAGCGTGAAGTTGGCGAAGCTCTTGACCTCGAGTTTCTCGGCGGCGGCGACGGTGCCGAAGTTGGCGCCGGCGGCCTGCAACTGGGTGCGGAGGGCCTGGCCGCGCGCGATGAAGAGTTTGCGCTTCTCGCTGTCCTTGTAGTCGGCCAGCACACGGTCACGGACCTCGGCGAACAGCGGCTTGTAGCCGGCCAGGTTCTCGTTCCAGAGAAGGATCACGAAGCTGTCGGTGGTGGGCAGCGGGTCGGAGAAGTGGCGCTGCTCGCTCAGGCGGGAGATCTGGTCGGAGTAGTTCGCCAGCCAGGGCATGTCGGCCGGCGGATTGTCGGGCGTGAACGGGGCGACGGCCTTGGCCGGGCGGCGCTGCTCGGCAAGGAAGGCGGCCAGCTCGGCGGAGTTCGGGGCGAACTTGCGCTCGAAGAGGGCATTGGCGAGGTCGTTGGCGGCCTTGGAGGCGCCGCGGGCGCCGACGGCGCTCTTGAGGGCGGCCTCGACCTGCGCGCGGACCTTCGGGAAATTGTCGACAGGGGCGGCGGGCGTGAGCGCGGGCTTGTCGTCCTTCTTTTCCGCGTCGGCCGGCGCGGGGAAACGGGATTGGTTGGCGTCGTAATAGGCGCGGAGCTCGGCCTCGGTCGGGGCGACCGGCGGGATGAACTCGGTGCCCTTGAACTCGACGAGGCTCAGGCGCGGACGGGCCGGCACCTCGTAGCGGAATGCATTATCCTCATGGAATTTCCTCAGCGTGTCCTCGGTCGGGTTGATCGCGGGGTTGAAGGCGTTGTAGTCGAGCGTGGCGACCTGCACGGTCCAGACGGAATCGGCGAGGCTCAGCTGCTGCTTGATGTCGTGCGGCAGGACATAGCCCGGGCCGCCGACGAGCTTGCCCAGCGCCTCGAGCCGGAGGTCATCGCGCAGGATGCGGTTGACGTCGGCGCCGGTGAGATCGGCGCGGGTCTTGAGGGAGTCGCCGAACTGGGTGTAGCGGGACTGGTCGAACAGGCCCTGCTCGTTCTGGAAGGCGCGGAGCGTCGGGATGACCTTGGCGACCTGCTCGGCGGTGGGGACGGGGAGATGGAGCTCGTCGGCGAGGGCGAGGCCGGCGATGCGCTGGAGGGCGTATTGCTGGACCTGGTCGCCCTGGAGGGCGTCGTAGCCGGCCTTGAGGCGGATGCTCCAGGTGGCGTCGGAGAAGATGCGGCGGGTCTGCTCGGCGTTGCCGAGGTTGTAGCCGAAGAAGGAGCGCTCGAGGAGCTTGCCGCTGCGGTCGCCGCCGGTGCCGCCGGAGGCACTGTAGATGAAGACCATGGGCACGGCCACGGCGATCAGGATGACGGCGAAAACGAGGCGGAAGTGCTTCTGAAAGTAGCGTTGGATCCAGGAAATCATGGGGGAAAGGGGCTGAACCTAGAAACGGAGGTGCGGCTGTCAACAGGCGAAGCAGCCCCCGTTTGGACCGCCGGCCGGGCGGCTTTTACGAGCGAAACGGGCCGTGCGGCGCGCCGCTCAGGCCTGGCCCTTCCCCTTCACCGGGAAGGGGGCGTAGGTCTGGCTGGGCTGAAGGTCGTCGATGAGCTCGTCGAGGGACTGGCCGCCCAATGCGGGGGCGAGGGTCTCGGCCAGGCGCTTGTGGTAAAGGGCGAGCACGGGGTCGACGTTGTCGAGCAGGCCGGCGGTGGGGGCCTCGCCGTAATTCTCAAACTCGCGCCGGAACTCCTCGAGCGTGATCTGGTTGAGCGGGCGGGCCGGCTGGTAGCGGAGGTCGTTCGGGTCGGCGCCCTCGGCGGGGGGCAGCTCGGCGATGAGCTTGATGTCGGTGAGGCGGTTCAGGCTCTCGTTCAGGATCTGCGACGGCACGCGGATGAGCGTGGCCAGCTCGCTGACGGAGTAGGCCGGGCCGGCGACCTTGAAGCGCCGGGCGATGAGCAGGAGCACGACGAGCGACATGCTCTCGCGGGTGACGTGGTTGAGGCTGTGCCAGGCGGTCTGGCTGCTGCGGTAGCGGACGTTCTGCACGGCGTAGGTGATCTGGCCGCCGACCAGCACGAAGAACCAGAAGATGTAGAGGCCGATCATCAGGATCGGCATGATGCTGACCGAGCCGTAGAGGCTCTTGGAGAGGACGACGCGCTTGAAATAGAGGAACGCCAGGTAGTTGTTGAGGAAGAGCAGGGCGGTGACGATGACCGCGCCGAGCAGGGCCGCGGTCCAGCGCACGCGGGTGTGCGGCACGAGCCGGTAGAAGAGCGTCAGGATGAACACGAGCAGGAGCACGGAGCCGGACGGCAGCATCCAGACGAACAGGCTCTTCAGCTGGGCACCGAGGGGGATCTTCTCGAAGAAGACGTTCATGAACGCGCCGGCCGAGAGCAGCGTGAGCGAGGTGAAGAAGAGCAGGGCGCCGAGGGTGATGACGCTCCAGTAATAGACGATGCGGGCGAGCAGGCTCCGCCCGCGGCGGACGCCCCAGATGTCGTTGAAGGTGTTCTCGATCGTCGTGAAGAGGCCGATGACGATGATGAACAGGGTCAGGATGCCGATGAGGCCGGCGGTGCCGGAGCGCGAGCTGGCGATGAAATTGTTGAGCAGCTGCACCATCTCGGGCGTGGCGGTCACGGCGGGCGCGGTCGCATTTTCGGGGACGGCCCCGTGGAGGCGTTCCTGCTCGAGTTCCTCCGCGCTGGCCCGGTCATATTGCGCGACCTGCGGGGCGATGAAGCTGATGACGCGGTTGATGCCCTGGGCGGCGAGGTTGGGGTCCTGGTTGCCCAGCGTGAAGCCGGAGATGAGGACGGCGATGGCCACGAGCGGGCCGAGTGCGAGCAGGGAGCTGTAGCTGAGGGCGGCGGCGCGGATGGCCACGTGCATCTCGTGCAGGCCGGAGATCGTGATCGAGACGATGCGCAGCAGCGCGAGGAACCGGCTCCGCGGCGAGCGGTCGCGGATCAGGCCGGCCGCCCAGATGTCGTGGGTCCAGAGCCGCCGGAGCCGGGAAAAAAGCGCGGGCAGCGGCATGGGCGTGACCGGGCGCGCCGGGGCGCGCTCAGGTGTAAGCGAGGGTGGCGAGCATCGCCATGCCGCCCAGGCCGAGGAGCGCCGCGACCGCCAGCGGGATGTAGCTCAGGAAGATCGTGCAGAAATACAGCCCGGTCGAGCCGGCGGCCACCGCGATCATCGGCGTGACCTGGCCCTGGGTCATGAAGAGAAACCCGAGGAACCCGAGGCCGAACACGGCGCGGAAGCGCACGAAGGGATAGATCTGGATGACGCCGAGCAGGAGCAGGATCCCGATGACGGCATCGACAATGCCGAGGTAGACGAACGGCTTGTCGGCCAGCTTGGCCATGTCCATGGCGATCAGCAGGTCGATGCTCGGCAGGATGAGGGCGATGGCGCTCAGGAGGCAGATGATGGCGGCGGAGCGGGTGCCCCACTGCGCGGCCTTCATCATCTGTTCGCCCTTGTCCTGCTTGCCCTTGGTCTCGTCGGTCTTGCCCTCGGCGGCGGCGAGGAAATCCTGCACCGTGATGGCCGGGGCGCTGTCGGTCTTCTCCTCGTTGACGGCCTTGAACTCCTTCTGCTTGAAGCCCATCTTCCGCTTCTCGGGCCAGAGGACCGACTTCAGCTGGTCGTGGGTGCCGATCTGGAGCCATTGCTCGGAGGCGGCGTCGTAGAAATAGGTTTCCGGGGTGACGTTCTTCGCCGGGTCGCTGCTCTCGGTGAGCGAGCGCAGCTGCTCCATGGAGAACGGGCCGCGCGCTTCGGTGTCGTTGAGGCCGCGGATGTAATATTCCGGGCCGGTGGGATCTGGGGAGCCGCCGGACATAGTGGCGCCATGTTGCGGGCCGGACCGGCAGCGGCAAGAGCGAAGTAAGCGGCCGGCCGTTATCCCGGCGCAATTCCGCTACATCCGCTCCAGGTCGGTGCGGAGGCCGAGCAGGTGCAGGCCGGCCTCGAGCTCGATGAGCGTGCGGTGGCACAGCAGCAGGCGGCGGGCGCGCACGGCTGGGTCGTCGACGATGACCTTGTCGGCGGCGTAAAAGGTGCTGAACTCGCCGGCGAGCTCGTAGAGGTAGAGGCTGAGGAAGTGCGGGCGCAGCGTGTTCGTGGCGAGCTGCACGGCGTCGGACAGCTTCACGAGCTTGCGCGCGAGCGCGATCTCCTGCGGCGACTCGGGGGCGGTGGCGCCGGCGACGGGCGGGTGCGCGGCGTCGAGCCCGGCCTTGCGGAAGATCGAGCGGATGCGCGAGACGGCGTAGAGCAGGTAGGCGGCGGTGTTGCCCTCGAGGGAGATCATCTTGTCCCAGGCAAACACGTAGTCGCTGGAGCGGTTCTGCGAGAGGTCGGCGTATTGCACCGAGGCGACGCCGACGACGTCGGCGATGGCGCGCCGCTCGGCCTCGGGGAAGTCCGGGTTCTTCGCGCTCACGAGCTGGTAGGCGCGCTCGCGGGCCTCGGTGAGCAGGTCCTTGAGGCGGATGTTCTCGCCGTCGCGCGTCTTGAGCGGCTTGTTGTTCTCGCCGAGCACGGTGCCGAAGTCCACGTGCTCGAGCTGCGGCAGCTTGCGCCCGGTCTTCTCGAACCACTTTTTCGTGGTGAGGAAGAGCTGGTCCATGTGGTCGCTCTGGCGGAAGTCGATGACGTAGGCCGCGCCGTCGACCTTGAAGTGCTCGGCGCGGTAGAGCGCCGTGGCGAGGTCGCTCGAGGCGTAGTTGGCGGCGCCGTCCTTCTTGCGGATGATGAAGGGCTGGGTCTTGAAGCGCGGGTGCTCGGGGTGGAAGACGACGAGCGCGCCCTGGCTTTCCGCGGCGAGGCCGCAGTCGGTCAGCTCGCGGTAGACGCGCTCGACCTTGTCGTTGTAGAACGACTCGCCGAGGGTGACGTCGAACCGGATGCCGAGCTGGTCGTAGATGACCTGGAAGGCGGCGAGGGAGACTTCATTGATCCGGTGCCAGATCGCGAGGTTCTCGGCGTCGCCGGCCTGGAGCTTGACGAGTTCCTGCTGGGCTTCGGTGAGGACGGCCGGGTCGGCCTCGGCGGCGTTGTTGCCGAGCTTGTAGAGGCGCTCGAATTCCTCGAGCGGCTCGCGGGCGAGCGCCGCGGCGTCGAGGTGGCGCTTGTAGGCCCAGATGAGTTTGCCGAACTGCGTGCCCCAGTCGCCGATGTGGTTGTCGCGAATCACCTTCGCGCCGCTGAACGCGAGCAGGCGGCAGATGGCCTCGCCGATCACGGCCGAACGTAGGTGGCCGACGTGCATCTGCTTGGCGGTGTTGGGTGACGAGTAATCGACGATCCAGGTCTGGCCGCGGCGGGCGCTGGCGGCGCCGGTCTGCAGGTGTTCCTCGGAGTCGTAGGTCTGGAGCCAGCCGAGCAGGGCGGCGGGTTTCAGGCGGAAATTGATGAAGCCCGGACCGGCGAGGGAGATGTCATAATGCTCCTTCAAAGCGTCGAGTTTATCGACGATCTGCTGGCCGAGCGCGCGGGGGTTTTGCCTTTCGCGCTTGGCGAAGGCGAGGGCGCCGTTGGCCTGGAAATCACCGTTGGCCGGGTCGGCCACGCGCACCTCGGGCTGGAAGCCCCGCTCGCTCAAACCGAGCTGGGCGGCGGCTGCCCGGAGGGCCGTGTCGAGGTGACTCGCGACGTTGAAAGGAAGGGACATCGGGTGATTCAGGAATTGCGCTTGGCTTTGAGCAAGAAGGATTTTGGCGGGTTGCGGGAAATGTAAATCCGTGTATCCTGTCGCATGGAATCTACTGTAAATCTGGCCCCTGAACCGGCCATTTTAGTCTCGACAAAATTGGCAAAACCCATTGCCTCTGCGAGCTTTGCGCCGCACGGCGCGATCCCCTCGCCACACACAGTGCCTTCCATGAGAAAACGTCCCATTCCCACCCGCCGGTTCATCAAGCCGTCGTTTACTTCATTGATTGAGAAGAAACGCGACGGCCAGGAATTTACGCAGGAGGAAATCCGCTACATCATTGATTCAACCCTTGATGGAGAGATGCCGCAGCACCAGCAGGCGGCCCTCCTGATGGCGATTTACTTCGCCAACATGTCGGCCCAGGAGACGGCGATCCTCACGGAGGAGATGATGCTTTCCGGCGAGGTCATCGACCTGTCGCATATCTCGAAGCCGAAGATCGACAAGTATTCCACCGGCGGCGTCGGCGACAAGACCGCCCTCGTCCTCGCCCCGCTCGCCATGGCCAGCGGCGTCGTCGTCCCGATGATGTGCGGCGTCGAGCAGGAGTTCGTCATCACGACCCTCGAGAAGCTCTCGGCCGTCCCCGGCTTCAAGAGCCACATGTCCATCCAGCACTTCGTCGACCAGCTCGCGCGCGTCGGCGGCGCCATCGCCGAGCAGAGCCCCGAGCTCGCCCCGGCGGACAAGATCTTCTACGACCTCCGCCTCGAGACCGGCACCATCCCGAGCCTCCCGCTCATCACCGGCAGCGTGCTCTCCAAGAAGCTCGCCGAGGGCGCCGAGGGCCTCGTGATCGACGTGAAGTGGGGCAACGGCTCCTTCATCAAGGATCTCGAGCAGGCCAAGCAGCTCGCCCGCTCCATGACCCGCGTCGGCCGCTCCATGAAGCGCCGCTGCGTCGCGCTCGTCACCGACATGAACCAGCCGCTCGGCGACACCGTCGGCACCGCGCTCGAGATCAAGGAGGCCATCGCGCTCCTCAAGGGCGAGGGCCCCGAGGACATGAAGGAACTCGTGCTGAAGCTCGGCATGGAGATTGTCCGCCTCGCCGGCGTCGCCGGTTCCACGCTCTCGGCCAAGCAGACCGTTCAGCGCCACCTGACCGACGGCTCCGCGCTCGAGAAATTCAAGGACATGATCAAGGCCCAGGGCGGCGATGTCTCCTACATCGACCACCCGGAAAAATTCCCGACGGCGAAGCACATCCGCAAGCTGCCCGCCCCGAAGCGCGGCTACGTGCACACCATCAACGCCGCCATGATCGCCAAGGGCGTCTCGCTCCTCGGCGCCGGCAAGGATGCCGCGCACCACAACAAGATCGACTACGCCGTCGGCGTCTCGGAGATCAAGAAGGTCGGCACGCAGGTCAAGCAGGGCGAGCCGCTGATGATGATCCACTACAACGACGAGGCGAAGCTCGAGCAGGCGCTCAACTTCTTCAAGGACGCCTACCGCCTCGCGCCCAAGCGGCCGATCCCGCCCCCGCTCGTCGTCGAGCGCGTGGCCTGATCAGGTCCACGTTACTTTCAGGCCGGTCCCGCACGCGGGACCGGCCTTTTTTCTTAGGAGGCGGGACTGATAGTCACGCCTTCATTGGAAAATATCTCCGAACCGAACCCGGCTACTGTGGTCGTTCCATGGTAGGTCTTCGCCCCATCGCGTCGTGCAACGCCCGCCGGTATATTTGTCTCCCATGAACCTGAACTACCTGATCGCCGTCCTTTGTTTCATCTTCTGGATCGTCGCGCTGGTCGACTGCATCAAGAGCAGCAACCCGAACAAGGTGCTCTGGATCATCCTCATCATCCTGCTGCCGTTCCTTGGCACCATCCTCTACTTCCTGATCGGCAAGACGCGGGCGTGAGGGGTGGTTGAACGGGAGGGTGGGGCGCTTGCCCTCAAGCGCCCGGGCGTTGGGGCAACGGCCCCTACCTTGTTGCCAACAACGGGCGATCACCCTCACATGTGGGCGATGTCCGAACAGACCGACGAAAAGACCCCGATCAATCCCGGCCGCCCCGACCAGGGCGACCCGCTGCCGCCCGAGCAGTGGTCCAAGCCGTGGGCCCAGCTGAAATTCGTCTCGTTCCAGCCGGCCATCTTCCCGCGCATGCTCGGCGAGGTCTCGCGCGACGCCCGCCCGGGCGACCTGGTCTCCGTCTACGATAAGTTCGGCCACCGCGTGGGCACCGGCCTTTTCAACCCGCGCGCCAAGATGCCGCTGCGCGTCGTCGTCCACTCCAGCGAGCCCATTGGTGAGGAATATTTCGAGATGGCCATCCGCCGCGCCGTCACCCTGCGCAAGGACATGTTCCAGCTCGACGCCGTCACCGACGCCTGGCGCGTCGTCAACTCCGACGGCGACGGCATCAGCGGCCTGACCATCGACCGCTACGGCGACACGCTTTATTGCGACGTTTATTCGCTCGGCATCTTCCAGCGCCTGCCGAAATGGCTGCCGCTGCTGCACAGCCTGCTCGGCACGAAACACGTCCGCGTCCACGTGGACCACGACCTCGGCAGCCTCGAGGGCATCAAGCCCTCGCAGATGAAGGACCTCACCGCCTCGGCGCCCGACAAGGTCAGGATCCGCGAGCACGGCGTGAAGTATGAGGTCGATTTCGCCGGCGGGCACAAGACGGGCTTCTTCTGCGACCAGCGCGACAACCGGAAGCGCTTCGGTTCGCTCGTGAAGGGCATGCGGGTGCTCGACCTGTGCAGCTACACGGGCGGCTTCTCGATCAACGCCATGCTCGGCGGCGCGACCGAGGTGACGGCGGTCGATCTCGACGAGGACGTCATCACCCAGGGCCGGCGCAACGCCAACCTGAACCAGATTTCCCCGAACAAATTGAAATGGGTGCACGCGGACGCCTTTGCCTACGCCCGGCAGATGCAGAAGAACGGCGAGCAGTTCGACGCCGTCATGTGCGACCCGCCGAAGTTCGTCATGACCCGCGAGCCCGCCGGCGCGTCCGAGGGCATGCGGAAATATTCCGACCTGAACCAGATCGCCGCCAGCCTCGTTAAACCCGGCGGCTTGTTCGTCACCTGCTCCTGCTCGGGTCTCGTCTCACTCGAGACCTTTGAGGAATGTGTCATCAAGGGTGCCCACCGCCTGAACCGTCGCCTGCAGATCTTCGACCGCACGGGCCCCGGTATCGACCATCCCATCTATTCCAACTGCCCCGAGAGCCGTTACCTCAAGGTGCTCTGGTCGCGCATGACATGAGCGAAAGTCCTCCAGTGGGGTGGCAACGAATTCCTTGGTGGGTGGTGGTGCCGGCCCTGGCGTTTGGCCTGGCGATGGCCTTCGCCCTCTATACCCGGCACGCGTGGGAGGATTACTGGATTACGTTTCGCAGCAGCCGGAATCTGGCGGAAGGCCACGGGCTGGTCTTCAACCCCGGCGAGAAGTTGCACACCTTCACGTCGCCGCTGGGGGTCTTGTTGCCGGCGCTGGCCTACCTGCTGACGCTGAATACTTCCGACTACGCGGCGCTCTGGATTTTCCGGGTGATGAGCGCGTTGGCTTTCGCGGGCGCGGCCGGCTTGTTGTTTGCGATGGCCCGCCGCCGGCAATGGGGCCCCGCCGGCGCGGGGGCGCTGGTGCTGCTCTTCGTGTTCGATGCGAAGACGGTCGATTTCTCGATCAACGGCATGGAAACGGGCTTCCTGCTGCTTTTCCTCGCGTGGACATTCTACGGGCTGTTTGCGGCCGATCCGGCGAAAAGGTGGCGGCACCTGGGGCTGGCCTGGGCGGGCTTAATGTGGACCCGGCCCGACAGCTTCATCTACATCGGTATTTCCGCCCTGGGCGTGCTTTGCTTTGATCGCTGCGGTGAGTCCCGGGCAACGGTGATCCGTCGCTTCCTTGGCGCCGGCCTGCTCACGACCGCGCTGTATCTGCCGTGGCTGATCTTCGCCGAGCTGTATTATGGCTCGCCGATTCCCCACACCATCGTAGCCAAGGGACTGGGCGCGGCGCCGCTGACCTGGCAGCGCGCCGGCAGTCTGCTGGCCGGGTTACCGGGCGGCATCTGGCGGGGCGAGAACTCCTTCGCCTCCACTTTTCTGCCGTCCTACTATTTCGCGGGCGGCTGGCCGGAAGGGATGGTGCATGCGGCCGGCGTCCTGAGCGCCGGGCTCGCCCTGGTCTGGCTCCTGCCTTTTGTGGGCGGCCCCGTCCGCGCCGCCTCCCTCACGTTTCTCGCGGGCCACCTCTACCTGAACTTTGCGACTTATTTTCCGTTTCCCTGGTATCTGCCCACCCTCACCTGTTGCGCCGCGGTCGTGCTGGCCGGACTCTTTGACCAGGCTTGGACACGGAGCCCCGGATGGAGACGCCTGGGCGGACTCGCGCTGGCGGTCGCGCTCATGGGTTCCGCCTGGCTGACCCTGCAGGCTGCGCGCCAGTTGGCGGCCGCGCAGCAGTGGGTGGAGGATGGCAACCGCAAGCAGATTGGCCTGTATCTGCGGGAGCACGCGCAGCCGCAGGACACCGTCTTCATGGAGCCGCTGGGCTACATCGGTTATTTTTCCCAGCTCGAAACCTATGATTTTCCCGGGATGTCATCCGCCCGGATGGTCGAAGCGCGCCGCAAGGTCGGCAACGGTTGGGGCGACCTCATCACCGAGCTTGAGCCGGTCTGGCTGGTTTTGCGCGATACGGAGATTGGCCGCATCCGAAACGACGACGCGGCGATCTTCTCGCAACGCTACAAAGTCGACCGGGTGTTCGATGTCAGCCGCGAGGTCGGCGAACTTGCGATTCGCGGGCGCCCGTATCTGGAAATCGACAGCAAATTCACCCTCTGGCGCCGGCAATACGACGCCCCGTTCGACACCCCGTTCGGGCCGGCCGTGGGTTTTGCCGCCGGCACCTTCCTCGATAAGATCGGCGAACGGGAGGTCATGTTCCTGCATGCGCCCGCGCAGATTCGCATGCCCATCCCCGCCGGCGCCAAGACGGTGACGCTTCGCTACGGCTTTTTCGACAAGGCCTACCTGGAAGAAAACGGGAAGACCGACGGGGCGAATTTCCTGGCGATCTGGGTGGACGGGAAGAAGCGCATCCCGATGTGGGGCCGCATCCTTCGGCCCACCACGGTCCCGGGAGACCGCGGCTTGCAGGAGGTGACTTTCCAGCTGCCCGAGGTGGACCGGCCGCGGGAGTTGCTCCTCAAAGTCGACGCCCTGCTGACCATCGACCACGACTTTACCTATTGGGCCCGCCCCGAGTTTCACTAAGGCCGGACTACGATCTATTCCAACTGCTCCGAGCGCCGCTCCCTCAAGGTGCTGTGGTCGCGGGTGGTGTGCGCCCTGCCGTTGGCGCAGGCGAGGCGACTGTTTTGCACGGAATACAGCCAAACTGTCCGGGGAACTCGGCGCTCGGGCGTTGAGTCGTTCCGGGACGAGTGGAGGCATGAAGCCATGAATACCAATGCGCTTACTCTCGGTCGGCGGGACCTGCTGAAGGCGATGGCGGGACTCGCGGCCTTTTCCCAACTCGGGGTGCTCACGGCCACGGCGGCGGCGATTCCCCCGGCGGCCACGGGCAAGCCCGGGGACTTCGATTTCCTCTCCGGCAACTGGAAGATCAAGAATCGCCGCCTGAAGGGGACGGAATGGGATGAATTCGACAGCGAGGCGACGGTGCACGGCATCCTCGCGGGCGTGGCCAGCGTCGAGGAACTGCGGATCCCGGCACGGAACTTCAGCGGCATGGGGCTGCGGTTGCTCGATGTGGAACGCAGGCTCTGGGCCGATTTCTGGGTGAATGCCAAGAGCGGCGTGCTGAGCCCGCCGCCCGCCTGGGGCAGCTTCGTCAACGGCGTGGGCACCTGGGACTCGGACGATGTCGAGGACGGCAAGCCGGTCATTTACCGCGGCCAGTGGGACCAGATCACGCCCGCCTCATGCCGCTGGTTCCAGGCCGCATCGCATGACGATGGCAAAACCTGGAAGGAAAGCTGGGTCATGCATTGGACCCGCGCTTGAGCCGGTGCTTCTTTCGAAGGGGCGTTATTACCCGATCGCCGCCAGTCTTGTGAGGCACTGGGGCCCTGATGTGCGTTACTTCCCTGGAGCCGGGTTCAGTGAATAGTTGACCGGGACACGGACCCGCACGACCACGGGGTTCCCATTGCGCAACGGGGCGGTGAATCTCCAGCTAGCGACACTTTGGCAGGCGGAATAACCGAAGGCTGGGGCTGTGGCCGAGATTACGCGGGGCAGCAGCACCCGCCCATCGGTGCTCACATAAAATTCCACCATCGCGGAGCCTGCAGGATGTGTCTCCACCAGCTGCCGGGGGAAGACCGGCTTGGTGTGAGAAATAATCTGCAGCGGGGCATCCAGGTTATTGGCACCGCCATATTCTTTTCCGGTGGGATCGTTCCGCAGTTTTTTTAGGATTTCTTGGGCTGCCGGCGAGGGCGTGGCGATGGAAAGAAAGACTTTTCGACCGGGCCTGTCGTCAAATTCGAATTTCTGATGGAGAAGGAGAAGCTCTCCATTGCGACCTTCCTTGGTTTTTGCGGCCATCGCGGCGTGGAGGGAGAAATCAGTGGCTTCAGCATGGGCGCGAACGGTCTCGCTGAATTCCGGCGCATCAGTTTTCCCGATCGTGACGTTCACCAAGCGACCTTGCCGGTCGATGACGAAGTCGGCCTCTACCTTGCCTCGCTTTCCTGCCAAAAGGGCCTCAAATGGATAGACGACCGGCTGTAGGGTGTTGGTGGCTGCGGTGGGTGATTCTGTCTCCGCGCGCGCGAGAGTCGCAACGCTCATCGCGCTCCAGAGCATGACGCAGCGGAAAAAGTGGAACGCTTGGGGCATGGCGGGATGTCGTCAGGGCAAACCGGGGAATCAAGCCGTATTACTACCGGGCCGCCCCCGTCTTGCGGACCAGCACCACCTGCACCGACAGGCTGGCCGCCAAGCTGGCGGGCAGGAGGCTCTGCCAGGGGGTTCCCTCTCGCGTCAGACGGTGGATGGAGGGAGACATTTCCACCAGGTCGACGAGCACGGCGTGGTTCAGTTCGATTTTCTCCATTACGTGCAAGGAGGCACAAGCGGTGAAGCCTTCCGGATCGGCCGGGAGTTTTTCCTCGCCGATTTTGGCGAGTGGAAGGAAGGCGCGAAGCTCCGCCCAATGATCGCCTTGCGGGTAAACAAAGAGGGCGTAGCCGCCGGGGCGCAGGACGCGCCTGATTTCGGCCAAGGGCCGAGGGGCGAAGATCGATTGGACCAGGTCGAGGCTGCCGTCGGCGAAGGGCAGGGGATTGAGCAGGTCCGCGCGCAGGATGAGCGACTGCTTCAGCGTCTTGGCCGCCAGCTTCACGGCGTCGGCGGAGAGGTCCAGGCCGTAGCTCGCGGCGGTGGCGTGCGTGCGCGCCATGTGGCCGAGGAAGAAGCCTTCGCCGCAGCCCAGCTCGAGCACGCTTTGCGGCGGCGTTTCAAACGGCAACGCAACCAGTGCCTTTACCAGCGGGTCAAAGACTCCCGCCCGGTGCACGCGGTCGCGGGCGAGGATCATGGCCTTGCTGTCGCCGCGGCCTTCGCCTTTTTGCCGGCCGTGCAGGAGGGAAAGATAACCTTCCTTCGCCACGTCAAAGGCGTGGCCTTGGGCGCAGCGGTAGGATTTTCCGGCCGGAACCAGCGCTGCGCGGCAGAGTGGACACGTCAAATGCGCCGGTTGGTGCATGGTCTGAATATTCAGTGGGAGGCGCGGCGGTTCGATTTCCAACCGTGACTTTCGAGCCATGCATGGCAAGCTCGCGTCTGACCCGCTCTGTCCAATATCTGCGATGCAACTCACCCCGCGGTCATCCCTTCTGCTCCGCCATATCACCGGCCTGGCCCTATTGCTGGGGGTGGCAGCCGGCTCCGGCTTGGCGGCGGAATCCGAGGAACCGACGCCGGCTGAAGTGGTGATCGGGGTGCGCTCCGCGGTCGACGAGCGCTGGAACGGCGTGCGCAAGGGCGGACCGATCGAGCACGGCAAGGTTTACCTGATCGCTTCGCTTCAGGCAGCGGCTTCCGATCGGAAATTGCTGCAGGCGGTTGACGAGGACGGCGTGCGCCAGCAGTTGCGGCACGTCCTCAATTCGCGTGGCTTTCGCGAAGCCGTGACAGGCGATACCCCCGACATTGTCCTGACCCTGCTCTACGGCCGCGGGCACCTGCGGAATCCCTACCTGGCCAACATCGATGGCGACATCAATTCGGACAGCCTGGCCCCCACTAATTTCGAGAGCCTGCGTGCCGCGGCGGTGGACCCGAGCCTCTCCGGCAAGCGGAGCTGGGGCTCTTACGAACATAAGGTGCAGGTCGCCCAAAAAGAGAAACTCTTCATCCGGGTCACGGCGTGGAAGTTTCCGGGCGACCGGAAGGAAAAGCCCGCCGAGCTCTGGAAAACGACCATGGTCGTGGACGAGCCGGACCAGCACGACTTGAACCAACTTTATCCTAAGATGCTGGCCGCGGGCGCGCACTTTTTTGACCGCCCCATGAAAGAGGAGGAAGTGACCATTGCCACGCCCCTCAAGGAAGGCACCGTGAAGCTGGGCCCGTTGATCATCATTGAGCAGGACGGTCAGGCCCCGGCGGAAGACGGCAAATCCAAGCGCCTGGACGATCGGCAGCGTTGAGCCGGCGCCCGGGGTGATCGTTCACTCCTTCGCGTCGTTGATCTCGATCCAGTTGCCGTCGGGGTCCTGGAAATAGATCTGGTTCACGCCGTCGGGACGGCGGGTGACGGCGGACTTCTCGCCGGCGAGGTTCTCGTAGCTGATCCGGTGTTGCGCGAGTCGGGCGGCGAAGGTGTCCACCGACGGCACCGACAGGCACAGGTGGGTGCGCTTTTCCTTGGGCAGGACCTTATCGGCGCCCGAGATGATATGGAGCGCCTGCTTGGGCCCGAGCTCGAACCAGGCGTGTTTGCCGTCGTGAAACGGCTCGGGAATCACCGGCAGGCCGACGACATCGCGGTAGAAGCCGGCGCTGATCTTCAGGTCCGCGACGTAAAACGCGGCGTGATTGAAACGCGGCTGGTCCGCAGCCGCGCACAAACCGGCGCAGCTGGCGGCCAATCCGAGGAGGAAGCGGGCAATGCGGGCGTGATGTTTCATGGGGTGCCGCACGGTGCCGGTCGGGGCGGGCGGGCACAATCAAACTTTCCCGCCGGCGGTCGCGCAATTCCGGGGTGGACAACCGGTGGCGCGTCCGGAATCTCGCCCCCATGCACAGCCTGCAGAAGCTCTTCGAGCAGAACCAAGCCTGGGCGGAGGCGATCAAGCGCCGGGACCCGGAATTCTTCCAGAAGCTCTCGCGCCAGCAGAATCCCGAATACCTCTGGATTGGCTGCTCGGACTCGCGCGTGCCGGCCAACGAGATCATCGGCCTGCTCCCCGGCGAGGTGTTCGTGCACCGCAACGTGGCCAACGTCGTCGTGCACGCCGACCTCAACGCCCTTTCCGTCATCCAGTTCGCCGTCGATATGCTCAAGGTGAAGCACATCATGGTCGTCGGCCATTACGGCTGCGGCGGCGTGAATGCGGTCCTGCGCTGCCAGCGCGTCGGCCTGGCCGACAACTGGCTGCGCCATGTGCAGGACGTGAAGGTGAAGCACGAGACCTGCCTCTGCCAGCTGCCCGACGACACGGCCCGCAGCGCGCGGTTGTGCGAGCTCAACGTCATCGAGCAGGTCGCCAATGTCTGCGCGACCACGATCGTCCAGGACGCCTGGGCCCGCGGCCAGCCCCTCACGGTTCACGGCTGGGTCTACGGCCTGCGCGACGGCCTGATCCGCGATCTGGGTCCTTCGGCGGGCAGTTCCGAGGAGGCTGCCGCCTCCTACAAGGCGGCGATCGAGGCTATCAGCGCCCGCGGCGCGACGACCGTGCCCTGGTAGGCGCGGGGGCGGATGGCCCCGCCTCCACCAACCGGCACAAAAAAGCCCGCGGGGTGAACCGCGGGCTGGAGGCGGGAAAAGCGCGCCGGTTCAGGCGCGGCCGAGGTAGGAGCCGTCGGCGGTGCTGACCTTGATCAGCTCGCCGGCCTTGATGAAGAGCGGCACCTGGACGACCAGGCCGGTCTCCATGGTGGCGGGCTTCTGGACGTTGCTGGCGGTGTCACCCTTGATGCCCTCGGAGCTCTCGGCGACCTTGAGGGTGACGGAGGAGGGGATGTCGATGGTGACGGGGACGTCGTTGATGAACAGGACGTCGGCCTTGCCGTTGGGGACGAGGTAGTTCTTGGCCTCGCCGATCATGGCGGCGCTGATCTCAAAGGTCTCGAAGGTCTCCGGATCCATGAAAGAGTAGGTGTCGCGGTCGGCGTAGCTGAACTCCAGGGTGCGGCGGTCGGTCTGGAGGACGTCGACGTGGTCCGGGGAGTTGAAGCGCTGCTCGAGCGACTTGCCGTAGCGCAGGTTGCGCATTTTCACCTGGACGAAGGCACGCAGGTTGCCGGGCGTGCGGTGCTGCGTCTCCATGATGAGGTGCGGCTCGCCGTTGAAGGTGATGACTTGGCCTTTTTTGAGATCGTTGGCTGCGGGCATGACGGGAACAGGTAAGGTGGAGTGGTTACGTAAGGGGATAGGATTACCCGTGGCCTTTCGGCTATGTCAACAGCCGTCTCCCAAAAGGTGGAGCCCGCGCTCCGCGCGGGCTCAAACCGGCGCGGAGCGCCGGTTCCACCCACCCCGGCGGGGCCCGCCGCATCTCCAAGCTTGTCATTTCCAAGAGGTTTCCGACACTCCCGCGACACACCCATGAAGCAGCGCACCCTTCTGCGCGAGGTCTCCATCAAGGGCAACGCCCTGCACACCGGAGACGCCGTGCACATGACTTTCAAGCCCGCCCCCGTGAACCACGGCATCGTGTTCCGGCGCGTCGACCTGCACGGCCACCCCGAGCTCAAGCCCCGCGTGGACCAGGTCACCGACCTCGTGCGCGCCACCACCATACAGGTCGGCCACGCCAAGCTCCACACCGTCGAGCACGTGCTCAGCGCCCTCCACGGCAGCGGCATCGACAACCTGATCATCGACATCGACGCCAGCGAGCCGCCCATCATGGACGGATCGTCCCGGCCCTTCGTCCAGCTCATCCAGCAGGGCGAGCCCGTCGAGCAGGACGCCGAGCGCGAGTATTTCTCTCTGGCCGAGACCATTTCCGTCGCCCGCGGCAATTCCTCCATCATCGCGCTGCCCTACGACGGCCTGAAGATCACCTGCACCTCGGCCGACGACCGCGGCATCCACACGCAGCACCTCTCGCTGGTCATCGACCCCGAGGTCTACTCCTCCCAGGTCGCCGCCGCGCGCACCTTCACCATCTACGAGGACATCGAGGAGCTTATCAAGCTGGGCAAGATCAAGGGCGGCTCGCTTGACTGCGCCGTCGTCATCAAGGGCGACAAGATCATCTCGAAGGAGCCGCTGCGCTTCGCCGACGAGTTCGTGCGCCACAAGATCCTCGATATCATCGGCGACATCCTGCTCCTCGGCGTGCCCCTGAAGGCGCACATCGTCGCGACGCGCCCCGGCCATGCCGTCAACGCCGAGCTGACCAAGATCCTGTTCGAGAAATACACCGCCTGGCAGAAGGGTGGCAAGAAGGCGGCCAAGCCCGCCGCGCCCAAGGCCGACATCACCACCGAGACCACGCTCGATATCCGCCGCGTGCTCGACACCCTCCCGCACCGCTATCCGTTCGTCATGCTCGACCGCGTCGTCGAGATGACCGACGACACGCTGACGGCCATCAAGAACATCACGTTCAACGAACCGTTCTTCCAGGGCCACTATCCGGGCAATCCGGTCATGCCCGGCGTGCTCCAGGTCGAGGCCATGGCGCAGGCCGCCGGCGTCCTCATGATCCGCCGGACCACGATGGAAGGCAAAACCGCCCTTTTCATGAGCTGCGACAAGGTGAAGTGGCGCAAGCCCGTCCGCCCAGGCGACCAGCTGCTCATCAAGGTCAAGCTGACCAAGGTCCGCGGCACCGTCGCCTGCGCCGAGGGCGAGTGCAGCGTCGGCGGCCAGGTCGTCTGCTCGGCCGACCTGATGTTCGCCACCGTCGACAGCAGCGCGCTGGACTGAGCCCATGGCCAAGCAGATTCACCCCACCGCCATCATCGAGCCCGGCGCGGAATTGGGCGAGGATGTGGTCATCGGCGCCTACGCCTTCGTCGGCGCCTCGGTCGTCATCGGCGCCGGCACCGTGCTGCACCACCACGCCAGCGTCGAGGGTTTCACCACGGTGGGCGCCTCGTGCGAGATCTTTCCCTTCACCTGCATCGGCACCAAGACGCAGGACCTGAAATACAAGGGCGGCCGCCCCGGCGTGAAGATCGGCGACCGCAATGTCCTCCGCGAGTATGTCAGCGTGCACGCGGCCACCAAGGACGGCGAATACACGGTCATCGGCAGCGACAACAACATCCTCGCCTACAGCCACGTCGCGCACGACTGCCAGCTGGGCAACCACATCATCGCGAGCAACTCGGTCGGCCTGGCCGGGCATGTGGTCGTGGATGATTATGTCGGCCTCGGCGCCAAGTGCGGTGTCCACCAGTTCTGCCGGATCGGCGCCTACGCCATGGTCGGCGCCATGTCCAAGATCGTGCAGGACGTGCCGCCCTACATCATCGCCGACGGCAACCCCGCGATCGCGCGCTCGATCAACAAGGTCGGCCTCGAGCGCAACGGCTTCGCGCCCGAGCGGCTGGAGGCGGTGAAGCAGGCTTTCCGCGTCTTCTACCGGGCGGGCCACAACCGCACGCAGGCCTTCGAGCAGATGCACGCGCACCCCCTCGGCGCCACCGCCGATTTCCAGCGCTTCCTCACCTTCGTCGAGCGCAGCGAGCGCGGCGTGGTGGCGGGCAGGTAGCGTGCCGCCTACTTTGCCGCGTCGCCCAGCTGGCGCAGCAGCTCGTAGCTGTAGAGGCCCGTGCGGTGGCCGTCACTGAACTCGAAACGGATGGCGTAGTTGCCGATGCGCTCCCAGCCGGTGACCTCGATGCCGACGAAGTTCTTCGGCACCTCGCCGCCATACTGGTGGCCGAAGATGTCGCGCTCCCCCTTCACCTCGGCGCTGGGCGAGGCCGCCCGGAGCGTGGCGAACGAAATGAAGCTTTCGTGGCCGTCGGCCCAACGGAGGGCCACTTCCGTGCCGATGAGCTGGATGTCGGTGGGCGTCTGCATGCCTCTAGCAGGAGCTTGGTTTGGCCGGGGCGCAAGCCGGCTCTCAGCTTCGGTTGATTGCCGATCCGTGGGCTAGCGAGCTTGCTCGCGCTCTTCCGAGGAGGCGTGAGCAAACTCACCGGCCCACTGCAATCAGGCTTATCCTTCCCATAAGCCCGGCAGGGTGGGCCGGCCGGTCAGGGAAATAACGGCTCCACCGGGTTTACTCGGGGTCGGTCATGGTTACGCTTGTCCCGTCATGCCTTCATCCGCTCCCAACCAGCTCCCCCATGTCGTCGTCCTCGGCGCCGGCTTCGGCGGGCTCCTGTTTGCCAAGGAATTCCCGTCCCACCTGGCGCGGGTTACCGTCGTGGACCGGCAGAACCACCACGTCTTCCAGCCGCTGCTCTACCAGGTCGCCACCGCCGGCCTGGCCGCGCCGGACATCGCGCAGCCCATCCGCTCCATCCTGCGCGACCGGCCCAACCTCACCGTCCTGATGGCCGGCGTGCAGGGCATCGACCTGGCGGCGCGGCGCGTGCAGCTCGACCACGGGACGATTGACTTCGACTGGCTCGTCATCGCCCTCGGCGGCCAGACCAGCTACTTCGGTCATGACGAATGGGAACAGTTCGCCCCCGGGCTCAAGACCCTCGACGACGCCGTGCGCCTGCGCCGCAACATGCTGCTCGCCTACGAGCGCGCCGAGGTCGAGACCGACGCGGCGAAGCGCGAGGCGCTCATGACCACCGTCGTCGTGGGCGGCGGCCCGACCGGCGTTGAGCTGGCCGGCACCTTTGCCGAACTCGCGCGCACGGTGCTTTACCGCGACTTCGACCACATCGACCCGCGCCAGGCGCGCATCCTGCTGGTTGAGGGCGGACCGCGCATCCTGTCCACCTTTCCCGAGGACCTGTCGGCCAGCGCGCTGAAGCAGCTGGCGAAACTCGGCGTCGAAGTGCGGCTCAATACGCGCGTCACCGCCATTCGCGACGGCGAGGTCGAACTCGACGGCCAGCCGCTGCGCGCCGGCAACATCGTCTGGGCTGCCGGCGTGGGCGCGAGTCCCGTCACGCGCTCGCTCGGGGTCGAGACCGACCGCGCCGGCCGCATCAAGGTGCTACCGGATCTCAGCCTGCCGGGCCATCCGCGGGTGTTCGCCGTCGGTGACATCGCCACGCTGACCGACGCCAAGGGCCAGGTCGTGCCGGGCGTGGCGCAGGGCGCCATGCAGGGCGGGACCTTTGTCGCGAAGCTCATCGCCCATGACCTCGTCGTCGGGGCCCGGAAGCCCGGGGCGCGGCCGGCCTTCGCCTATTGGGACAAGGGCAACATGGCGACGATCGGCCGCTCCAAAGCCATCGCGCAGATCGGCAAGCTGCACTTCAGCGGCCTCGCGGCCTGGCTGATGTGGCTGGCGCTGCACATCGTTTTCCTCGTCGGCCTGCGCAACCGGATCTCGGTGTTCGTGAACTGGGTGTATTCCTACTTCACCTACAAGCGCGGCGCCCGGATCATCATGGGTGGCGGCCATCCCGGTCCGGATTAACCGTATCATCCGCGCCGGGTCCGTTGCGGCCAACCGAGGTTGCTTCGATACCGGCCCGGCGTGGTTTGCTCCATCCGGCGGAAAGCCAGGCTCAGGTGACGGGGATTCTCGTAGCCGCTGGCGTAGGCGATTTCAGTCAACGAGAGATCGGGATTGGCCAGGAGTTCCTTGGCCCGCTCAAGGTGGACCCGCTGGACCACATCGTAGACGGAGAGGCCGAGCGTGGCGCGGAATCGCTTTTCCAGGACGCGGCGGGAAACGCCGGCGGCGCGGGCGACTTCGGTGACGTAGATGGTGTTGCTTTGGTTCTCGCGAATGTGATCCAGCGCCACCGCCACGATTTCATCCGCGACCGCATAATGATCGGTGGATCGGCGAGTGACGATCTTCGGCGGAGACAGAAGCCGCTCGGTCGGCCCGTGGGTTTTGTGCAACAGCCGCCGCACCGCCATCGCTGCCTCGTAGCCGAGTTGGGCGGTGGGCAGATCGATGCTGGTGATCTCCGTGCGAGCGAACTCGAGCCGCGTCAGGTCGTTGCCGACACCAATCAGGGCGATGTCGCGCGGGATGTCGAGTCCCACCAAGTGACAGGCTTCAGCCAGTTCAAGCGCCACACGGTCATTGAAACCCAGGATGCCGGCCGGGTGGGGCAAGGTCCGCAGCCATTGGGCCAGGCCCCGCCGCACTGGTTCGGGGAAAGGCGTGGATTCCTCGCGGCGAGGCAGCACGTGGCTGCTGAAGGGACAGCCGGCGGCAAGCGCGGCCGCCTTGAAGCTGCGCATGCGACGCAGCGATGCCAGATGGGTGCGGTTGCCACAGTAGGCGAACCGGCGGTAGCCGCGCTGCCAGAGATGCTGGAAGGCCATTGCGCCCACCGCCTGGTCGTCCGAGTTGATCCAGGACAGGCCGGGGGTGGCGACCTGGCCGGAGATGTTCACGACCGGCAACCCGATGCGGCGCAAAACCGCCTCATCGCGGCGCGACGACACGCGCGCCACCAAGCCGTCAAGCCGCAGTGTGCGCAGGGCCGGGATGGT
Organism: Lacunisphaera sp.; assembly: GCA_041917235.1. Classification (GTDB taxonomy): domain Bacteria; phylum Verrucomicrobiota; class Verrucomicrobiia; order Opitutales; family Opitutaceae; genus Lacunisphaera. Next base: position 29,873 of record JAYRXZ010000015.1, read on the forward strand.
GTAACGGTCAGGCTGCGGCAACTTCAGGATCTCGAATTCCGGATGCTCGCGGGCGAACCGCGCCAGCCCGCGGAGGATGCCATGCGAGTGATAAGCCTCCAGCTTCAGGAACACCCCCAGTCGGTAGCCGGGTCCGGACATGCAGCCATCAGCCGCAACTGACGCAAAATGTAAACACATAAACGCAATATGACCTAGAGCCCTGGGCTCACTTCGGCTAATCTCGCGCCGTCCACCTTTCGCCCCTGTTATCCCAACCCAACCCCGTTACCCCATGAAGTCGTTCCTCTCGCGAGCCCTGCTCGCCCTCATGCTGTTGTCCCTGTCCGCCCCCGGCCTGTCGGCCCAGGCGACCGGTTCGCTGACCGGCCGGGTCACCGATGCCAACAACCGCACCTCCCTGCCGGGCGTGGAGGTGCGCGCGGGCGACCAGAGCACCACTTCGGCCCGCGATGGTTCCTTCCGCCTTACCGGCCTGGCCGCGGGTGAGCAGGTGGTGGCTTTTTCCTACCTCGGCTACGAATCCGTCTCCCGGACCGTGACCGTCGTGGCGGGCGAGACCGCTGAGCTTGAAGTCGCGCTTGGCTCCGAGGTGCTGCAACTCCCGGCCTTCCGGATCGAGGGCGTGCGGGAAGGTCAGGCGCGCGCCCTCAACCAGCAGAAGGCATCCGCCAACCTCAAGAACATCGTCTCCGCCGACGCCATCGGCAACTTCCCCGACAAGAATGTGGCCGAGTCCCTGCAGCGCGTGCCCGGCATCCACACCGAGGGCCAGCGGGGCGAGGCCCGCTTCATCACCATCCGCGGCGCGGCCCCGAGCCTCAACTCCGTCACCATGGACGGCGTGGCCATCCTGGGGACCGAGCAGGATTTTCGCACGGTATCGCTGGATGTGTTTCCGTCGGCCCAGGTCTCGGGGATCGAGATCGTGAAGGCGATCACCCCGGACATGGATGGCGACAGCATCGGCGGCGCCATCATGCTGAAGGGCAAGAGTGCGTTCGATGCCGGCCGTCGCGTGGTCACGGCCAATGCCAACAGCTCTTACAACGATCTCGCGGAGGATTTCGGTTACCGCGGGGCCGTGAGCTACGGCGACATTTTCGGGGCGAAGAAGGACTGGGGCGTGCAGGTCGCCTACAGTTACGAGCTGGCCAACGGCCTGGAGCAGAACATCGAGACCAATGACTGGACCGCCACCACCGTCACGGCGGCGGGGCAGACCCTGACCGGCTTCCTCCCGGTGACACTCCTGCAGACCAACGTCACGGTGGAGAAGATCCGCGAGTCCACCAGCGCCGCGATCGAGAAGCGGTTTGACAGCGGGCTCCGCCTCTGGGTGCGCGGTTTTGCCAACCGGTTTGATGAAACCAACCTGCGTGATGCCCTGCGCTACGCGACGGGCGTCACCGCGACCGGGGGCAACCTGGACACCACCAGACCAATCGTGGTCTCCGCCGACGGCACCTTCCAGCAATACACTGCCACCCGCGCCACCACGCGCCGCCAGGTCCAGCCCCGCTTCATTTACGATACCTCCGCGGCGATTTCGGCGGGCCTGAGCCTGCAGAAGTCCTCCTGGACGGCAGACCTGACGGCGGCCTACAGCCGCGCCGACAGCGATCTGCTGACGACACAGGGCCAGTGGGTCAGCAAGGTGAACACCAACACCGCGACCATCGACCAGTCGGATCGCGACTTCTGGCGGCTCACCCAGCTTTCGGGCACCCCGTTTTTCGATCCTTCCGGCCTGCGCTTCAATCAGTTGCTGGTCCGCCGCGACTACCTGTTCAGCGATGAGACGATGCTGAAGGGCGACCTCAGCCGCTCCTTCCAACTCGCCGGTGAACCGCTCAAGCTGTCGGCCGGTGGCAAGCTTCGCTGGAACACCAAGTCGCGCAACAACGACCCGATCCGCTACGATGCCACCGTCGGCGGCGCGGCCCTGGATTTCAATGATCCCCGCCTCGGGGGTAACGTGGTGATCGACTCCTCCTATCTGCGCGGGCGTTACGACTTCGGCCCTTCGGTCAACGCCCTGAAGATGCAGGAGTTCTTCCTCGCCAACGACGCGACCTGGGACACCAACACCGGCACATTCTCGGACCTGAACGGGCTGTTTGTGCCGAATCTGGGCAACACCACGAACAATGCCTTGGTCAACGACTTCAAGATCAAGGAGGATGTTTCCGCCGGCTATCTGCGCGGCGACTGGTCGAAGCGGAAGTGGCATTTCGTCGCCGGCGCGCGCCTCGAGCGCACCGAGCTGAACTTCGACGCCATCCGGGTGAACGCCGCGCTGCCCTCCACGAACCGGTCGCGCTATATTCCGTTCACGCGCACCTCGTCCTATGACAACCTGCTGCCGGCGGTGCATGTCCGTTATGATGCCACCGACCGCCTCGTGCTGCGGGCCGCCTGGACCAACACCCTCGCGCGGCCGATCGCAGGCGACATGCTGCCCGGTTTCAGCGTGGACAGCGCCAACCTCATCATCACCGGCGGCAATCCCAACCTCAACGCCGTCGAGTCGCAGAACTGGGACTTCACGGCCGAGTATTACCTGCCGCGCGTCGGCCTGATCACGGCCGGCTATTTCTTCAAGCGGCTCGACGGCCCGATCTATACCAGCAACAGCGTCCTCGATTTCGACGACGGTTCGGGGGTCAAGCGCTACACCTACATCACCAAGCTCAATGCCGGCCAGGCTGATCTCTCGGGCTTCGAGTTCAGCTACCAGCAGCAGTTGCGTTTCCTGCCCAGTCCCTTCGACGGGCTCGGCATCTACAGCAACCTGACCCTGGTTGACTCCAGCGTGGATGTGCCGCAGCGGCCGGGGGAGAAGTTCACGCTCTTCAAGCAGGCCGACATGGTGGGCAACCTCGCTCTTTCCTACCAGAAATACGACTGGTCGGCCCGCCTGTCCTACAGTTTCCGGTCCAATTACCTGAGCGAGCTCGTGGCGCGCGATCTCGACATCAATTATGATGACGATCACCGGCTTGATCTTCAGATCGGCTACAAGCTCCGCCGCGGCTGGACGATCCAGTTCACCGCCAACAACCTCGAGGACACGCCGGAGCGGCAATACTACGGCACGCGCACCCGCCAGCTTTTCCACGGCCTGACCGGGCGGTTCTATTCCCTGGGCGTGGCGTGGGAGCTCTGAGCGGGAGCCGCATGAGCTATCGTGTCGCTTTTGTCGGGGTGGGGCACCGGGCCACCCGGTTTATCGACGAGCTCGCCGGCCCCGGCCGGCCGGCGGTCGAGCTGGTGGGATTCTGTGACAGCAGCCAGACCCGCATCGCAGCCCAGAACCGCTGGCTGGCCGAGAAGCACGGCCGGCCGGCGGTGCCGGCCTACACGCCGGATGGATTCGTGGACATGCTGCGCACGATGCGCCCGCACTTGGTGGTCGTGGCGACCGTGGATGCCCAGCACCACGCATACATCATCCGCAGCCTGGAACTGGGGTGCGACGTGATCACCGAGAAACCGATGACCACGGATGCGGAAAAATGCCGTTCCATCCTCGCCGCGGCCGCCCGTCATCATGAGCGGCGGGTCAATGTCGCCTTCAACTACCGTTGGGCTCCGGCCAACTCGCGGGTCAAGGAGCTCCTGGCCTCCGGCGCCATCGGCACCGTCAAAAGCGTGAACCTGGAGTGGCAGCTCGACCTGAAGCATGGGGCGGACTATTTCCGGCGCTGGCACAGCGAGAAACAGCACTCGGGCGGCCTGCTCGTGCACAAGGCCACCCACCATTTTGATTTGGTGAATTGGTGGACGGATTCCATTCCCGACCGGGTCTATGCGACGGGGGGCCTCAAATTTTATGGCGAGGCGAACGCCCGGGCCCGGGGCCAGGCCGAGCTGACGACCTATCCGCGCTACACGGGTGAGGCCCGGGCGAAATCGGATCCCTTTGCGATCGATCTCTCCGAGAACGCACACTTTAAGGAACTCTACCTCAAGGCGGAGCAGGAGACCGGCTATGTCCGGGATCGCAATGTCTTCCGCGCCGGGATCGACATCGAGGATGATGTGAGCGTGCTCGTGGACTACCGGAATGGCATGACTTTGACCTATGCCCTCAACGCCTTCAGTCCGCGCGAGGGCATGAGGGCCGTATTCAACGGCGACCGCGGCCGGGTCGAATACCATCTGTTTGACCGGTCGAACGGCCTTCAAGCGGTCAATGATGAGGGCCATGCGGCCGAGCCAGCGGTCAACGGATCGGCCGGTCCGGCGCCGGAACAAAGCTTCATCCGGGTCTACCCGCACGAGGGCAAGGCCTACGAGCTGGCCGCCCAAACCGGACCGGGCGGCCATTGGGGCGGTGACCCACTCATGATCCGTCGCCTGTTCAGTGACCGGAAGGAGCCGGACGAATTGGGCCGTCTGGCCGGTCCCGAACAGGGAGCCGCTTCCATTCTGGTGGGCATTGCCGCCAATGAGTCGCTCAAGACCCGGATGCCGGTGCGGATCGATTCGATCCTGTCGCTTCGGTCCGATGCCCATACACTCACCCAGCTTCAATGAACATACGCCCCCTGTTTCTCGGTTTAATTGGAATCGCCGCAACCTTGGTCGCGGCCGCAGCTCCGCTGCCGGACGAGGACGGTTATGAACTCTGGCTGCGTTACCGGCTGGAGCCGGAACCGTCCCGCCGGGCGGAATATGCCAGCTGGTGCGGCGAGGTCACCGCGGCGGCACGACCCGTGCTGGACTCCGCCCGTCGGGAATTGGAACGGGCGGTGCCGAAGATCACCGGCTCGGCCGCATCCGCCGGCGCCCGGCTGATTCTGGGCACGCGGGACGACCATGCGGCGATCGCGGCGCTGGTGCCGGCGGAGCGGCTGGCCGCACTCGGAGCGGAGGGATTCGTGCTCAAGGCCGGCGAATGGCAGGGCTCGCGGGTGCTGGTCGTGGCGGGCGGCAGCGACCGGGCGGTGCTCTACGGCACCTTCGCCTTGCTCCGGCGCATGCAGGCGGGCGGCCCGGTGGCAGACTTGGATCTGGCGGACGCCCCCCGGATCAAGGAGCGGATTGCCAATCATTGGGACAATCCCGTCCGCTCGACGACTTTCCGTGACGAGTCCATCGAGCGCGGTTATGCCGGCGAGAGTTTCTTCAATTGGACCGAACTGCAGGGGGTGATCGATCCGCGTTTGCACGACTGGGCGAGGCTCCTGGCCGCCATGGGCATGAACGGCGTCATGGTGAACAACGTGAATACCGCCAAGCGCGGACTCGAGGGCTGGCGGCTGCTCACACCCGAGTATCAGCCCAAGCTGGCGGCGATGGCGGGTGTGCTGCGGGCCTATGGCATTCGGCTGTATGTCTCCGTGAATTTTTTCAGCCCCATCCTGATCGATCGGATGCCCACCGCGGATCCGCTGGACCCTGCGGTGCGGGCCTGGTGGCGGCGCAAGGCGGACGAACTGTATGCCGCGATCCCGGATTTTGGCGGGTTTCTGGTCAAGGCTGACTCCGAAGGCGAGCCGGGTCCGATGACCTACGGCCGCACGCATGCCGACGGGGCGAACATGATTGCCGCCGCGCTCGCGCCCCACGGCGGTGCGGTGCATTGGCGGGCGTTCGTCTATGATCGCGCCAAGGGTGATCGGGTGGTGCAGGCCTACCAGAACTTCACGCCATTGGATGGCAAGTTTGCCCCGAATGTGTTTCTGCAGGTCAAGAACGGCCCGCTCGATTTCCAGGTCCGGGAGCCGGTCTCCTCCCTGCTCGGGGCCATGCCGCGGACCAACCAGCTTATCGAATTGCAGATCACGCAGGAATACACCGGTCAGGACAAACATCTGTGCTACCTCGCGCCGATGTGGCGGGAGGTCCTGCAGTTTGATACCCATGCCCGCGGGGCCGGTTCCACCATCTCCGCCCTGCTGCGCGACCGCCTGCACCCGGGAACACGCAATGGGATTGTCGGGGTCATGAACACGGGCAACTCCCGGAACTGGACCGGGCACCTGCTGGCCCAGGCCAACACCTTTGCGCTGGGTCGCCTGGCTTGGGACCCTGATGCGGCCATCGAGCCGATTGCCCGGGAATGGACGATGCTGACCTTCGGGCGGGACGAGCGGGTCGTCCGGACGGTCTCCGGGATGCTGCTGGATTCCTGGCAGGCCTATGAAAACTACACCTCCCCGCTGGGACTAAATCACATGACCCGCCGGGTTGATCACTTTGTGCCCGACCCCATCTACCGGATGGATCATAGCAACCCCACCAAGGACGGGTTGGGCTTTGACCGGACCGTCGCCACCGGCAGCGGCTACGCGGGCCAATACAACGAGCCGTGGCGCTCGGCCTACGAGCAGGCCGCGACCTGTCCGGAGGACCTGCTGCTCTTTTTCCACCATGTGCCTTGGGAACACCGCTTGAAGAACGGGCGGCCGCTGGTGCAGGAGCTCTACGATCGCTACTACGGCGGTGCGGAAAAAGTCCACGGGTTTGTCAAAGCTTGGGAAGGTCTCGACGGTTTGATCGACGGACAGCGCCACAAGCACGTGCTCGAGCGGCTGCGGCTGCAATCGTTGCTGGCGGATGGCTGGGTGGGGACTATGGTGCCGCATTGGCTGCAGCTTTCCGATACGCCGGATGAGAAGAATCGCCTCATTCCCCAACCGCATCCCCGCACTTACGATAAGCCCTGAGCCCATCATGCCGATGCCGGCGCCCGCCCGCGTCATTCCATTTCCTGAAATTACCTCATCATGAAAACATTCCTAACCTATTCGGCTATCACTTGCGCCACGACCCTCGGCATTCTGGCCTCGACGGTTCCCTTGCGCGCCGCGGACAAGCGGCCGAATATCGTGGTGATCATGGCGGATGACATGGGGTTTTCGGATGTGGGTTGTTATGGATCCGAGATTTCCACCCCCAATCTGGATGCCCTTGCGGCGGGGGGCCTCCGTTTCTCGCAGTTTTATACCACCCCGAAGTGTTTCCCGTCCCGCGCCTCGTTGTTGACCGGCCTGTATCCCCACCAGACGGGACTCGGACGCAATGTTGACCGACTGAAGAACTGCACGACGATTGCGGAGGTTCTGCGGGACGCGGGTTATCACACCTGGATGACCGGCAAGTGGCACGGCAAGGATATCCCGGTGAACCGCGGCTTCGACCGCTACTTCGGCCTCGTGGACGGGCAGGTGAATCATTTCAACCCGGGCCGCCAGCGTCCCGGCGAGCCGATCCCGGCCCAGGACAAATGGGATCGCACCTGGGCCATCGACGGCCAGGTTTTCAAGCCGTGGACGCCGGACGATCGGAATTTTTATTCGAGCGATGCCTTCACCGATCGCGCCCTGGGTTACCTGTCGGAGCAGAAGGACGACAAGCCGTTCTTCCTTTATGTGGCCTACACCGCGCCGCATTACCCGATCCAGGCCCGGCCGGAGGACATCGCTAAATATCGCGGCAAATACCTGGCCGGCTGGGATCGGATCCGGGAGGCGCGCTACGCCCGGCAGAGGGAGATGGGCCTGCTCACCCCGGGCATGAAGCTGCCACCGCGCGGCGACACCGCCTTGGGGATGGTGCGGGCCACGGGCCCGTGGATGCCCCGTTTCTGGGATGACCAGGGTCGCGTGATGCCGTGGGAGCAGGTGCCCGATCACGACCGGTGGGATCTCAAGATGGCGGTTTACGCCGCCATGGTGGACCGCCTCGACCAGAATGTGGGCCGGCTGGTGGCCAAGCTGCGCGAGCTCGGCAAGCTTGAGAACACCCTGATTGTCTTTCTTTCCGACAACGGGGCGTCCTCCGGCACGCATCATTATGGCGCCACGCCGAAGGATGTGCCGGCTTCCGGGCCGGGACCGATGGATTCGTTCCACACTTACGACACCCCGTGGGCGGACGTCAGCAACACGCCTTTTTTTGGCTACAAGGATACCTGCTATGAGGGCGGCAATGCGACTCCGCTGATCGTGCACTGGCCTGCGGGCCTCCAGACCCGGGCGGGTGCCATCACGCCGGCAGTCGGTCATATCATGGATCTTATGCCTACGGCGCTGGAACTGGCCGGTGCCCGCTACCCGGCGGAATTCCAGGGCCAGCCCATCCCGCCGATGGAAGGTCGCTCGCTGGTGCCCCTGCTCCAAGGCGGGGACCGGGCCGGGCACGAAGCATTGTTTTGGGAATATAATGGCGACCGGGCGGTCCGCCGCGGCGACTGGAAGCTAGTCTCGCTCGGTGATCGTCCATGGGAGCTTTACGATCTCTCCACCGACCGGGCGGAGCAGCATAATCTGGCTTCTCTCCGGCCCGATTTGGCGGCCGAACTCGCGGCCAGCTGGTCCGCTTGGTCGAAGCGCGTTGGGGTCGACAAGCTCCAGCCGAAAAAGCCGGGCAGTGGCGAGTGGTAGCATCCTGATGCAGTTTCGTCTCGCTCTCCTGTCTGTGATCGCCGCGCTGGCCGGCTCGGCTGCGGCCCCGGCGGCCGCCGTGCACCAGGCCACCGGCATCAAGATTGGCGAGGTCTCGGGAACGGGCGCGCTGGTCTGGACCCGGTTGACCCGGGAGCCTGACGCCCGCCGCGACGGGGTGCCGTTTGCCGAGGTCAGCACGCGCGAGGGTATCCGGGAAGGCCGGGCTGACGGGCAGATTCCGCCCGGCCGCAGCCTGGAGGAGATGCAATACGCCGTGCCCGGTGCCGCGGGGGAGGTGCGTGCGCTCTGGGCCCTCGAGGACGCGGCCGCCGGCACGGAGCAGGCCACGGCCTGGATGCCGGTGGATCCCGAAAGGGATTACACGCGGCAAATCAGCCTCAACGGTCTCGCCCCGGGGCGGTGGCATCGTCTCCGCGTCGAGTCGCGAGATCCACAGGGCGTGCCCGGTGCCGTGGTCGAGGGGCGCTTCAAGACCGTGCCGCCCGCCGACGCGACCGGGGCAGTCCGCTTCATCGTCACCACCTGCCACGATGACTGGCGCCGCGACAACCCCGGGATGGGCTTTGACATGTATGCGGCGGCCGGGAAATGGCAGCCAGACTTCTTCGTGCAGACCGGCGATTATGTTTACCTCGACAAATATTATCCCTTCGCCACCACCGCCGCGCTGGCCCGCTTCAAGTGGAACCGCACATCCGCCTGGCCGTATGTGCGGGAATTTTACCGCGGCGTCTCGAGCTATTTCCTGAAGGACGACCACGACACGCTGCGCAATGACAGCCACCCCGGCATGACCTATGGCGACCTCACCTGGGAGCAGGGCCTGGCGATTGAACACGAGCAGCTGCCCATGCCCCGGAATCCGCCCTACCGCACGATCCGTTGGGGGCGCGATCTGCAGGTCTGGCTGCTGGAGAGCCGCGAATTCCGCAGCGCGGGCAAGACGCTCGATGGTCCGGACAAGACCGTGCTCGGAGCGGAGCAGAAACGCTGGCTTTTCGAAACGCTGCGAGCGTCCGACGCCACCTTCCGCGTGATCATTTCCGGGACGCCGGTCGTCGGCCCCAACGTCGATTACAAGGCGGGGGAGAAGGGGGACTCGCTGGCCGACGAGGCTTTCCTGACGGAGGGCAATGAAGTGCGCCGATTTCTCGCCGCGCAGCCCGGCACCGTGGTCATTACCGGCGACCGGCACTGGCAGTATCACTCGGTCGACCCGGTCACGGGCCTGCACGAATTTGGCTGCGGGCCGGCCTGTTTCGGCATGGCCGAAGGATTTGTCGACAAGGTCAGACTCGGCCCCATGCACCGTTTCCTGCGGATTGACGGAGGCTTTTTCAGCGGTGAACTGACACGGCACGACGGCCGGGTTATCCTTACTTTCCGGCATCACGACACCCATGGACGCGTGCTCAGTGAGCATGCGTTGGAGTCACCCCGCTGAGGCTATCCTGATGCGCGCCGGCTTTTATTTCATTCTCCTGGCCGTTATTTGGATTATTGGCGCGCCGGCCGCGGAGCCTCCGCCGGCCACGCTGCGCGCCGGCTGGGAGCTGACCACCCTTTACCGATTTAACGAGGCCGAGGTCGTGTTTCGCGCGTTGGTCGACAAGGAGCCGTCCCGGGAGAACCGTTATGCCCTGGCGATCAGCCAGCTCAACCGCCAGCCGAAGAGTGATCGCACGATCGCCGAGGCGCGCGGGCTGCTCACCGCCTTGGTCGCGGAACCGGCGCCGGCCGACGACGAGATCAGGCTGGCCGCGCAGTTTTACCTGGCCCGCACCCTGCAGCTTCACCAGTCGAAGCCAGATCTGGCGGCGGCGCGCCTGGCTTTTCACGAGCTGAGTCGCATGCCGGGAGGCGGTTTCTGGGCCGAGGCGGCATCGGTCAAATGGGTGACCCTCAGCCTCTATGAGGTCACGCCTTGGTCCGAAAAAGCCGGCCGGCTGGAGGAGGCCGAGCGGGAGCTTTTGCGCCTGACCGACCCGACCCTGAAAAAGGACCTGCATATCATCCTGGCGGATGGTTATGAGAAGTTCGCTGTCTCGCTGCCGGCGGCATTGCGGCACCTGGAGGCGGCGTGGGCCCTGGGCATCGAGCGGGGAATTGATCAGGGCGATTTCCTCGCCCGCATGGGGGAATTGGCGCGCCGGACCGGAGACCGGACCAAGGCCCGCGCCTATTTCACGGAGTTTCTGAAGCGGTTCCGGCGCGACGAGCGGGTTTATTGGATCACGCTCAAGCTGGCCGAATTGGAACAGGAGGCCGCCCGATGAAGCGTCGCTCCCTTGTCTGGGCAGGCTTGATGGTGTTTGTGGCGATCTATGCTGCCGCCACCTTCCGGGTTCTCCTGCGCTCCAGCGCCGCCTCCCCGGTGGCGGGGGCCGGCAAGGTCACGGTGCGCTTTGCCCACTTCTATCTCGAGCCCGGTCTCCGCGAGGCCTACGCGCAGATCGCCGCCGACTACATGCGGCTGCATCCGGAGGTGGAGGTGCAGCAGATTGCCGTGCCGCAGCGGATCTTCAATGCCTGGGCCAAGACGCAGCTCATCGGCGGCACCGCGCCCGACCTGGTGCTCGTCGACGGCGGGCAGTTTACGCTGGAGGACCTTGCGCGGCATTTCACTCCGCTGCACGAGTGGGTCGAGTCGCCCAATCCCTACAACGCGGGCACTCCGGCGGCCAGCCTGCCGTGGCGCGAGACCTTCATCGACGGCCTGACCGGCAGCTACGACAGCCGGCTCCTCAGCTACTACAGCATCCCGACCAGCCTCTTCACCAACCGGGTCTTCTACAATCGGTCGCTGTGGCGCGAGATCTTCGGCACCGAGTCCCCGCCGGCGGATTACGAGGCCTTCCGGGCGGCGTGTGTGGCCATCGAGGCGTGGGGCGCGGCCCGCGGCCAGCCGCTGGTGCCGCTCGCGGGATCGGTCTACAACGCGCCATTCCTCATTGATTTCCTGTTCGGCACGCAGACGCAGCGGCGGCAATTTGAAGTCGCGTGGTCGGCGCACCTGCGCGCGGATCTTTCCCCCTCGGTGGCCCTGTTGCAGGGACGGTGGGGCTTTGCCGATCCGGCGCTCCAGTCGGCCTTTCACATCGTGCGGGACATTGGCCGGCACATCCAGCCCGGCTTCCTGCAGTTGCAGCGCGACGACGCCAACTTCGCCTTCCTGCAGGGGCGCACGGTCATGCTGGCCAGTGGCGCGCACGAGGCGGCGAGCCTCCGGGCGCAGGCGGAATTCCCGCTCGGCGTGTTCGCCCTGCCGGTGCCGGGAACCGCGCATCCGGCCTACGGCGCGCAGATGCTCGGGCCGGTCACCGAGGCGAACATCCGGCCGGCCGGCGCCTTTGGTCTGACCCGCGCCAGCCGCAATCCTGCGCAAGCGGTGGATTTTCTGCGCTACTTGACCAGCCAAGCCGCGGCGGCCCGCTTTGCCGCCCTGAGCGGGTGGCTGACCGCCGTGGCCGACGCCCCCATTCCGGCCGCCTTGGAGCCGTTCCGCCCCGTGACGGCGGGCTTCGCGAATGGCTTCGATCTTTCGATCCGCCGCCGGCACCCGGATGCGAAACGCGTCGCTGACACCAACCTGCACTTGCTGCTGGCGGCGGGCTCCGACGAGCAGGCGGTGGCGGCCTACACGGCCGCGTTGGACCGTGATTATCGCCCGGCCCTGCGACTCGACCTTGAGAGCCGGGCCGCCAACACGCGGCGCAACGTGATGCGGCAGGACGGCAATCTTGCCGCCTACCGATGGCTGTCGCGGGCCGCGCCGGGCGATGCCGTCCTGGCCCGCAAGTTCAACGAGGTGGCCGAACAGATCGACGGGAACGAGGCCGAGAATTATTTCATCCTCCATGAGCTGGCCCGCACCGCGGCCGGCTCCAACCCGCCGGCCCGGCCATGACCCCCACCGTGCGTCGCTCCACCCTGGCCAGGGCCTTCCGTGAATGGCGGCTCTACTTCTTCGTGGTGCCATCACTCTGCCTGGTGGCCGTGTTTGCCTATTTTCCCGCGGCCAGCGCCGTCTATCACAGTCTCTTCGACTGGCAGGGTGGGGAGGCCAAGCAATATCTCGGCTGGGCCAATTTCCGGCGGGCGTGGGGCGACCGGGTGCTGTGGGACTCCTTCGTCACCGTGGCTTGCCTGATTGGCTTCAACCTTGTGAAGATGCTGCCGTCGATCGCGCTGGCGGTTGTCATCCACCGCCTGCGCAGCGAGCGCTGGCAATACCTGTATCGGGTGCTCCTGGTCGTGCCGATGATCGTGCCCGGCCTCGTGACGCTGTTCATCTGGAAATTCTACCTCGACCCCAATCTAGGGCTGCTCAACCGCGTGCTCGACGCCACCGGGCTCAAGGCTGCGCTCGTCGGCCTGGACCGGTTGGCGGGGTGGGGCGTCTTCTTCGAAGGCGTGCCGGTCGGCTGGTTGTCGCAGCCGGACCTGGTGCTGCCGTCGCTATTCCTCTGGGGCTTCCCGTGGATCGGGGCGGTGGGGGTGCTCATCTACCTCGCCGGCCTCCAGGCGATCGGCACCGAGGTCTACGAGGCGGCCGAACTGGATGGCATCGGTCCGGTCGGCAAGTTCTGCCACATCGAGCTGCCGCTCATCCTGACGCAGGTGCGCCTGAACCTGACGCTGCTCATCATCTCCACACTGCAGGGCTATGGCCTGCAACTGCTGCTGCTGGGCGACACGGGCGGCCCGGGTGGCCGGGGCATGACACCCGGTCTCTGGATGTATAACCGGGCCTTCATCGCCGGCGAGTTCGGGTATGCCTGTGCCATCGGCCTGATCCTGTTCGTCTTCATCCTGGCGCTCAGCCTGGTGAACAACCGCTTTGTGCGCTCCCGGCGATGAAAGCATCCACTCCCACCATCTCGGGCTCCCGCCGTCCCTCGGACTGGGCGAAGCACCTGTTCATCCTGTGCCTGCTGGGCATCGAGCTGCTGCCGCTTTACATGATGGCGCAGATCAGCCTGAAGGACAACGCGGCCTTCATCCGCAATCCCTGGCTGCCGTCCTCGCCGGCGGACTGGCAGTGGGAAAACTGGGTGCACGCCGCGCGCCTCGTGCTGCCCTACGTGGGCAACAGCCTTTTCGTCGCCGTGACCGGCACGGTGCTGACGCTGGCCCTGGCGCTGGCCGGGGCGTATTTCTTCGCGCGCAGCCGCCTGCCGTTCTCCCGCGCGCTCTGGGCGGTGTTCATGGTCCTCATGCTGCTGCCGGGCATCGCCAACATCGTGCCGCTGTTCTCGCTGCTGAAGGAGATGAGCCTGCTCAACACGCTCTACGCCCTTGTGGTCGTGGGTGTGGCCGGGGGCCAGGCCTTCAATCTTTTCGTGCTGCGCGGCTTCATCGAGGATCTCCCCAAGGACCTGTTCGAGGCCGCTGAGATCGACGGCGCGGGACACTTCCAGCAGCTGGTCCATGTCGTCGTGCCGATGTCGGCTTCCATCCTCGGCACACTCGCCATCCTCGCGTTCCTCAACAAATGGAACGAATTCCTGCTCCCGCTCATCGTGCTGCGCGACAAGGATCTCTTCACGATCGGGGTCGGCCTGATCTATCTCGACGGCGAATACGTGAAGCAATGGGGCCAGATCATGGCCGCCTACCTCTTCGCCGCGCTGCCCCTGCTGGTCTTGTTCGCCTTCACCATGCGCCTGTTCGTGCGGGGTCTGTCCCAGGGCGCCATCAAAGGATAATCCACATGGCCCAAGTCACCCTCACCGCCCTCGAGAAATCCTATCCCGCCTCCGCGCGCTCCCCCGCGTTCCACGCCGTTAAAGGGATCGACCTGAACATCGTGGATGGCGAATTCATGGTCCTGGTCGGTCCCTCCGGCTGCGGCAAGTCCACCACGCTGCGCATGATCGCCGGGCTGGAGGAAATCACCTCCGGCACCGTCAGCATCGGCGGCACGGTGGTAAATGACATCCCGCCGAAGGACCGCGGCATCGCCATGGTTTTCCAAAACTATGCGCTGTATCCGCACATGTCGGTCTACGACAACATGGCCTTCGGGCTCAAGCTGGCCCGCACGCCGCGGCCCGAGATCGAGCGCCGCGTGCAGGACGCCGCCCGGATCCTCGGGCTGGAAGCGATGCTGGAGCGCCGGCCGGCCGCGCTTTCGGGCGGCCAGCGCCAGCGCGTGGCCGTCGGCCGCGCCATCGTGCGCCAGCCGAAGGTCTTCCTCTTCGACGAGCCGCTCTCGAACCTCGATGCCAAGATGCGCGTTTCCATGCGCACCGAGATCTCGCGCCTGCACGCCCGCCTCGGGGCGACCATGATCTACGTCACCCACGACCAGGTCGAGGCCATGACGATGGGCGACCGGATCTGCGTGATGAAGGACGGACGGATCATGCAGGTGGCGGACCCGCTGACGCTCTACCACCAGCCGGCCAACGCCTACGTCGCCGGCTTCATCGGCAGCCCGCCGATGAACCTCCTGCGCGGTGCGATCCGGCGGCGGGGCGGCAGCCTGCATTTTGTCGGGGAAGGCGGCGCGGACGCGGCCTCCTTCGCCCTGGGCGGGACGCTGGCCGCCCGCGCGGCCGGGAGCGAGGGTCGGCCGGTCATCTTCGGCATCCGCCCCGAGACGATCGCGACGGCGACCACCGAGCCGGCTGCGGCCCTGACCGCCCGGATCGACCTGGCCGAGCCGATGGGCGCGGAGACCTATGTCCACCTGGGCTGCGACTCCGGCGCGCTGGTGGCGCGCCTGCGGGCGGATCAGCGCTTCGTCGTGGGCGACCATCTCACCGTTTATTTCGACCTCGCGCGGGCCCACCTTTTCGACGCCGCGACCGAGGATGTCATCGGGTAAGCGGCCCGCGCGATCAGGCTCGCGCCTGCGGGAAGCGGCCTCACCACACCTCGGGCTCGGGCGGTGCGGGCTTCTTTTTCTTGAGCCGGCCCTCGTAGCTGCGGTCGATCTCCTCGATCTCGGGGTCGGGGATGCGGGTGAAGGCGATGCGCATCGGCGCGTCCTTCGTCGCGCCGTGGGCGCCGCCGAGGTAGACGGTGTTCTTGCCGAGGACCTTGTTCAGGTGGTCCACCGCCTCGAAGAGCTTGCCCCGGGCCTTTTCCACCGGTTCCTCGAACAGGTCGGGCGTGTGCATCTTCAGGTCGATCAGGCCGGTGAGATGCACGCCGATGCGCAGCGGGGTATTGCGGGAGAATTTTGCCGGGCGCTTTTTCCACAGGTCGTTCAGCGCGTGCGTGAGCCGCAGGGTGTCCTGCGTTTCCGTGAGCTGGAACTCGTCGGACCAGCGCGTTTCGTCGGTGTAGTCCACCGAGATGCGCAGGGCGGAGGCGTAGAGCTTGGAATGACGCAGGCGCATCGCGGCCTTCTGCAGCAGCCGGTGCAGCACGGCGAGGGCGTCGGGGTGGTTGCGCTTGGCCGGCGGCAGCACGTGGCCGTGGCCGATGCTCTGCCCGGTCTTTTGCTCGAAGTAGGGGAGGTCCTCGCCGTGCAGCAGGCGCCAGATCTGCTCGCCCCTGATGCCGCCCCAGATGCCGCGGAACTCGGCCATCGTGGCGGCGTAGAGCTGGGCCATCGTGGTGATGCCGTGTTCGCCGAGGCGGCGCTGGATGTTCGGACCGATGCCGGCGATGTCGCCGGGCGCGAGGTCGAGGAGCTTCGCGGGGATGTCCTCGTCGTCGAGGATCACCAGCCCGTCGGGCTTCTGCATGTCGGAGGCGACCTTCGCCAGGAGCCAGGTCGGGGCGATGCCGATGGAGCTGCGGAGCAGGGGGCCGACCTCGCGGGTGATCTTCGCCTTGATCTTCCTCGCCAGCTTTTCGGCCTCGGTGCGGTCCAGCATCTCGTGCAGGTGGGCCGTCACCTCGTCGATGGACTGGACCTCGATGTCCGGCACGAGCGAGGCGATGACGTCCTTCAGCCGGCGGTGGTAGTTGATGTAGGTCTCGGGCCGGGCCTCGACGATGACGATGCCGGGGCACATCCGGCGGGCGTCGGAGACGCGCGCGTTGCGGGTCAGGCCCAGGGCCTTGGCCTCGAGGCTGACCGCGACGCAGCCCGTGGTCTCCGCCATCACCGGCACGATGCCGACCGGCTTGCCCCGGAGCTCGGGACGCTCCTGCTGCTCCACCGAGGCGAAGAAGGAGTTGAAGTCGATGGTGAGGTAACGCAACGCCACGGAGCGAACCTTGCCCGCCATGGGCGGGTGGCAAGACGCCAATCCGCCGACCGGCATGTCTCCTGACAGCTTTTGCCCTGGATCACGCCTGCCCGATCCAACGCCCACCGGCCGGCCGGGCAAATACCTGCCAGGCAAAATGGAACCGTTGTCCGTCGCGGGCGATCTATTGCCAGGTGATGACGCTGATAGCATTTGCCCAAATCGCGGCCATGGCCGATCAATGTCCCTTCCCGTGACCATATCCGCCACCACCTTCACTCCCAGCGAGGTCGACGCCGAGGCCGACCGCCTGCTCAAGGCTCTGCTGCACGTTGATTGCGAGCCCGGCCGTCAGTGGAACTACGAGGCCTGCCGCCGTATCGCGCCTCTCACCCTCGAGATCAACCGGCTGAAGCGCCAGCAGGACGCCGTCATCCTCACGCATTCCTACGTCGAGCCGGAAATCATTTACGGGGTGGGCGACTTCAAGGGCGACTCCTACTTTCTCAGCCAGCAGGCGCGCGCCTCGAAGGCGAAGAAGATCGTCTTCGCCGGCGTCGTGTTCATGGCCGAGACGGCGAAGATCCTCTCGCCGCAGGCCACCGTCGTCGTGCCCGACCGCGGCTCGGGTTGCTCGCTGGCCGACTCGATCACCGGCGAGGGCGTGCGCCGGCTGAAGGCGCTCTATCCGGACGCGGCCGTCGTCTGTTACATCAACAGCACCGCGGAGGTGAAGGCCGAGTCGGATGTCTGTGTGACCTCCGGCAATGTCTATGACATCGTCGCCGGGCTGCCGCAGCGGCGTATCCTCTTCGTGCCCGATCGGCTGATGGCCGACAACGTCCGCGCCGAACTGAAGCACCGGGGCGTGGACAAGGAGATCGTCTCGTCCGACGGCACCTGCATCGTGCACGACCAGTTCACGGCGGCGGATGTCACTGCCGCGCGCAATAAGTTTCCCGGCCTCAAGGTCGTTGCGCATCCCGAGTGCACCACCGAGGTGGCCGCCGCCGCCGATTTTGTCGGCAGCACGGGCGCGATGATGAAATACGTGAAGAACACACCGGCGCCGTATTTCCTCATGCTGACCGAGTGCGGTCTCGTCGGCCGGCTGCAGGTCGAGACACCGGAGAAACGCTTCATCGGCGGCTGCCGGCTGTGCCCCTACATGAAGCTTAACTCCCTCGAGAAGGTGCTCCAGGCGATGACCGCCCCGCGGCCCGACCAGATCATCACCCTCGACGAGGGCCTGCGGCTGCGGGCCGCCCGCAGCATCGAGCGGATGTTCGAGCTCACCCCGAAAAACTGAATCCCATGACCGACGTCCGCACCGCCCATCTGATCGACCTCGCGCTGGAGGAGGACGCCGGCCTCGGCGACGTGACCAGCCGCGCCATCTTCCCGGCCAGGCACCGCAGCCGCGCCGTCATCGACGCCAGGCAGGATCTCGTGATCTGCGGCCTCGAGGTCGCCGCCGCGGTGTTCGCGCGCGTTGACCCGGCCCTGAAAGTGAAGCTACTCGCCGAGGACGGAGACCGGGTGAAGCGGGGCGCCGCGGTGCTGCGCGTCGAGGGACCGACGGTCGCCCTGCTCACCGCCGAGCGCACCGCGCTCAATTTCCTGCAGCGACTCAGCGGCATCGCGACGCAGGCCCGGCGCTTTGCCGACGCCGTGCGCGGCACCGGTGTCCGCATCGTCGACACGCGCAAGACCACACCGGGCTATCGCGCGCTCGAGAAATACGCCGTGCGCTGCGGCGGCTGCTTCAACCACCGCTCGTCCCTTGGCGAGCACGTGCTCATCAAGGACAACCACATTGCCGCCGCGGGCTCGCTCACCAAGGCCGTGCGCCTCTGCCAGGCAGCCGCGCCACACGGGGCGAAAATTGAGGTTGAGGCCAAGTCCCTCGCGGAAGTGAAGGAGGCCGTGCGCGCCGGTGCCGGCATCATCTTGCTCGACAACATGACGCCAGCACAGGTGCGTGTCGCCGTCGGGGCGATCAAGGGTCGCGCCGTGGTGGAGGTTTCCGGCGGGGTGACGTTCGCCACCCTGCGCGACTACGCGCTGCCCGGTGTCGACGTTATCAGCATCGGCGCGCTCACGCATTCCGTGGCGGCGGCCGACCTCAGCCTCGATCTGCGCAGCTGATGAGAATCATCCACACCGACTGCCTCGTCCTCGGCGCCGGCCTCGCCGGCTCTGCCTACGCATGGCACGCGGCGCGGGCCGGGTTCACGGTGGAGCTCCTGTCGCTGGGCGAACCCCTGCGCGCCAACAGCGACTGGGCCCAGGGCGGCATTATTTACGACACGAGTCCCGACCCGGCCAAGCTCGCGCAGGACATCCTTGAAGCCAGCGACCACACGGCGAACGCCGCGGCCATCGACCAGCTGGTGCGCGAAGGTCCGGCCGCGGTGAAGGAACTCCTGCTCGACGAGCTGCACGTGGATTTCGACCGCGACGCGGCCGGCCGCCTCGACCTGGCCCGCGAGGGCGGGCACACCGAACGCCGCATCATCCATGCCAAGGACGCCACGGGCCATGCCATCCTCGCGGCGCTGGCGCGCAAGGTGGACACGACTCCCGGCATCACACGCCGCAGCGGTTTCTCCGCCATCGACCTGGCCACGCTCTCACACAGCTCGAGTGACGCACGTGACCGCTACGAGCCGCTGACCTGTTTTGGCTGTTATGCCCTCGATACGACCTCGGGCGAGGTCGTCGCGTTTGTGGCGAAGAAGACCGTGCTCGCGACCGGCGGGCTGGGCGGAATTTTCCTGCACACGACGAACCAGCCCGGCAGCGTCGGCCACGGCGTGGCGATGGCCTATCGCGTCGGCGCGCGGCTGATGGACCTCGAATACGTCCAGTTTCACCCGACGGTGCTGAGCCTGCCCGGGGCCGCGCCGTTCCTCATCACCGAGGCGTTGCGCGGGGAGGGGGCCGTGCTCGTCGATGCGGCCGGCCGGCGGTTCATGGACGGCGTGCACCCGCTCGGCTCGCTCGCGCCGCGCGACGTGGTGTCCCGCGCCATCAAGCAGCACCTCGCGACGACGGGCGAGGCCTGCGTCTACCTCGATCTTTCCGCCCTGAAACCGGAGTTCATTCGCGAGCGTTTCCCGGGAATTTATCAGCGTTGCCTGGAGGGTGGGGTGGACATCACGCGCGAGCGCATCCCGGTCGTGCCGGCGGCGCATTTCTCCTGCGGCGGTGTGCACGCCGACCTGTCGGGTCGCACGAATGTCCGTCACCTGAATGCTATCGGCGAGACCGCCTGCACCGGGCTGCACGGCGCCAACCGCCTGGCGAGCACCTCGCTGCTTGAATGCCTGGTCGGGGCCAAGGCCGCGGCCGCCGCGGATGTCGCTGAATTGACCGGCGGGCAGTTTCATCTCCCGGCGCCCAAGCCGTGGACCAGCCCGGACAAGCCGGCTGACCCGATGCTCGTGCGGCAGGACCTGCACCAGATCCGGACCACGATGTGGAATTACGCCGGCATCATCCGCTCGCCGCGCCGGTTGGCCCGGGCACGGCGCATTTTGCTCGAGCTGCGCGAGGACATCCAGGCGTTCTACCGCGATTGCCGGCCCACGGCCGAGCTGATCGAGCTGCGCAACGCCGTGCAGACCGCCTTGCTGGTCGTCCATGCCGCCGCGCTAAACCCGATCAGCAAAGGCTGTCACTTTCTGACCGGCGACGAGCAGTCCTGAGCGGGTTGGGGGGCTCACATACTAGGCGCATAGCCATGAAAAACCCTTAACGGTCCTGAAATTTCCTTAGAGAGCGAATGCGGTGCGAATTGCAACCGGTTGCACTGGTTTAACTCAGTCGCACAATATCGAAATTCGATAAAGTCAGCCGGTTTAGGATTTAAAGTTAATCTGGCGGTTTGGTCCCACGACGGGACCAAACGGGGAGAAAGTTCCCACGGGGGAACTTTTGGAAATGGCCGGTAATTCTGGCAAATATCGCTTTACAAATGTAAAACGCGCTAAAGTTAGAAACTTTAGTGCCGCTTTGGGCGTTTTGGAAGAAACGGGAATTTAGCAGTCAAGCCGCCAAATGGGTCTTGCCCCACAATGGGGCAGACCGTTTGCTAATCCCGCTTGACGGGATAAACTCCTGTTATGCAAAAGAGAAGGAAACCACCCATGAACCAAACCATCAAAATCGACAAGACGGAGCACGGCTTCGTCGTTGATGCTACTGTGGCGTGGATGTATGCCGAAGATCCACAAAGCAAGCGCATCATCGCCGTTTGTCCGTCGCTTAACATCACGCTGGAAGTGGACAAGCAAGACGAGCTGTGGCCCGAGATTGATCGGGGCATGAACTCATTCTTTACCTCTGCTTTGAAGCACGGCGTTCTGGAATCTTTCCTCAAAACGAGAAACTGGATGCCGCCGAGTGCCACCGTGCCGATGCACGCAATCGTGACCGCAAAAAAGGTCACGGTTGAAAAAGTAGAGATAGATGATCTCGCACTCGCAGCTACTTGCTAAGCTAAAACAGCTTGGTTTTGACAAGCACGATGAGAAGGACGGATTCATAACCTGTCGCTCTTCTCTTGGGCCCAACATGACCACATTCAAAACGCGCACCGACTATACCGTGGTTAGTGCGCGTTTTATTTTACATCAGGCCGGCTATCACGGGATGCCGGCGCAAACCTGGATTGATACGACCGCCGAAGAAAACAAAACCGCCGAATGAAAAAAAGGCCCCCAGGTCGTCCCAAGCATGTCGCAGAATACGCAACTGGGCAATCGGCCCAAAGTAATTTTGTGGCTGCGATGAAGGCTATTCTTTCACCTAAGAAACCGACGAAGAAGAAGGCCGCTTAAAGCACCGGCCTTATGGATGAGGATACCGCAGAACGACTGAGATTTTTGGAAGAGAGGATTTTGAATCTTCAGGCGCATCAAATGATGAGCACAGTTTCGATTGCTGTATTGCGTTCGTTAGTCGCTCAAGTCGCAGAGAAAGCGGGCGCAGGTCATCTAGGACAAGGCCACTTGGATGACATCCACCTTGCGGGATTGAAAGCGGCACTGAACACGATTCTAGCAAATCTTTCGGATACGGACCCAAGGCTCGCCACAATGCTGCGCGAAGAGATGAAGAAAACGAATATGATCTAGAGCCCGAGCGCATTCTTTTGGTAAGAGCCTTTTGTCAACGCGGGGGTGCTTAGATGAGGCCGACGCCGGTAAGCGCAGAGTAGGGGATGCGGCGACCCTTGACGCGGTTCATGGTAGAGAGGAAACGGGTGAGGTCGTCACCGCCGCGCTCGTTGAAACGAACCGCCTGCTCATCGAGGTAGCGGAACAGATGGAAGGGGGAAACGTGAACATACGTCCCCTTCAGGGTGCGCTTCAGAAGCGACCAGAAGTTTTCCATTCCGTTCGTGTGAACCGCGCCCTTGGCGTAGGCGACGGCATGGTCAACGAAGTCGTGGTTGTAGGCATCATTCAGCGAGACGTAAGAACCGTGCGCATCCGTATAAACTGAAGCACCTTTCTCGACGCGGTTGCGGATAGCTTTCTGCATGGTGGCCGAATCAGTGGCTTCCAGCACTTCGAGAACGACCTTGGATTGGCCCTTAACTTCAGAGCGTTCCAGCATGCCCTGAACAGGAATCTTCCAGCTGCCACCCTTGCGAATGACACGGCGGTTGCGCGACTCGGCGTTCATGCGCTCAGCACGCGGCCCAATATAGGTCTCGTCGGCCTCGACGGTGCCAGAGAGGTTGAAATTCCCATCGCGCATGGCGAGACGGATGCGGTGCCCCATGAACCATGCGCTCTTTTGCGTAACACCAAGGGAGCGGGCCAGCTCGCAGCTAGACACACCGTTCTTGGCGTTGCAGATCATCCAGACGGCCGGGAGCCACTTGGAGAGGGGCAGGGCGCTATCCTCGAAAATGGTGCCCGTCTTGACCGTGAATTGCTTCTTGCAGGCTTTGCAGTTCCAGAGGCGGCGGGTGGTCGGTTGGGCATCCGGCTTCTTGCTGCGGGAAGGGACCACGGAAACGACCAGATTGCCCACCTTGTCGCTCTCACAATGGGCGCACTTCACGGCGGAGCCCCACCGCATTTCGGCTAAGAAATTGTGGCACACAGCGTCATCAGCAAAGAAGCGGATGGCCTGAATCTGCGTGGTTGGAAGGGCTTGGTCTTTCATGCGCCTAGAACACAGAAATAGGGTCTATGCGTCAAGTAAATAATAACCCGGGTTGGGGTAGGGTTGGGAAAAGGTTGGATGCAGAACCTCCGCTTTGGGGGTAATTTGTGAATAATTTTTGACGTTTCGGTGTGGGTTTTTACTTGCTTGTAGGGAGCCAAATGGGGAGAAATGGGGCGTCTTGGGGGATGGGGCCTCCGGACACCTTCCATGGCGCAATCACGCACAACCGTTTATTCCGGCCGTTTTGAGCACACGCTCGACGACAAGAATCGTCTCACGATTCCGTCGTTGTGGCGTTGGGTGCACACGGACGAGGAGACGTTCCTGGCGATTCCGCACCCCGACGGTTACATCGCCGTGCTGCCGCCGGCGCGCGTCGACAAGCTGCTCGCGCAGATCGGCGAGATGAAATTGTCGGACCGCGACGCGCAGGCCGTGAAGGCGAAGATTTTCTCGGAGGCGCTCTCGTTCACCTTCGACAAGCAGGGCCGCTTCGGCGTCAGCGCCGACCTGCTCAAGCACGCCGGCATCGCGAAGGACGCGGTCCTCAGCGGCATGGGCGACACCTTCAACATCCTCAGCCCGGCCCGCTGGACCGAGATGACGCGCAGCACCGCGGGCGAGAACTTCGGCGACATGATGCGCCGCATCGGACTCTAACCCATGAAAACACTGATCACGCTCATCCGGCCCCAGCCGTTGCCCAAGCTGTCCCCTGTTTTCTGCGCGAACCGCCGCTCCCTCCTGCGCGAGCCGATCTCGATCGCCCTCCCGTGGAAGAAACTCCATGTCCGCGCCCGCGCTTGAACTTCCCACCCGCGCCATGAACCCGGGGCACCAACCCGTGATGTTGCACGAGGTTCTCGAATACCTCGCGCCGCTCCCGGGCACGTGCCACCTCGACTGCACCTTCGGCGGAGGGGGCCACACCCGCGCCATCCTCGCGTCCGGCGCCAGCGTCGTCGCCCTCGACCGTGATCCCGCCGCCCAGCCCCGCGCCGAGGCCCTCCGCGCCGAGTTTCCCGCCACCTTCCGCCTGGTCGACCTGAACTTCGGCGACCTGGCCACGCTGCCCGACACCGGCTTCGCCGGCATCCTCTTCGACCTCGGCGTCTCCTCCTTCCAGCTCGACGAGGCCGACCGCGGCTTCGCCTTCCGCAACGACGCCCCGGCCGACATGCGCATGGACCCGCGCTCCGGCCAGCCTGCCGCCCGCTGGCTCGAGGTCGCCAGCCACGACTCCCTCGTCCGCGCCATCCGCGACCTCGGGGAGGAGCAGAACTGGCGCCGCGTCGTGTCCGCCATCGAGTCCGCCCGCGGCACCGGCGCGCTGGCCCGCACCGGTTCGCTCGCCCAGCTCATCTCCGACGCCCTCCCGGCCGCGGTGAAGCGCGAGAGCCGCATCCATCCCGCCACCCGCGCCTTCCAGGGCATCCGCATCGCCGTCAACGACGAGATCGGCGCCATCGAGCGCGCGCTGCCCGCCGCCTTCGCCAAGCTCGCCCCCGGCGGCGTGCTGGCCGTCATCAGCTTCCACTCCCTCGAGGACCGCCCGGTGAAGCAGTTCTTCCGCGCCATGTGCGGGCAGCCGGTCGACGCCAACGACGCCACGCCGCAGCAGCTGCGCACCAAGCTGGCCGACCCGCTGACGCGCAAGCCGCTCATCCCGTCCGAGACCGAGATTTCCGCCAACCCCCGCAGCCGCTCCGCCAAGCTGCGCGTGCTCCGCAAACTCTGATTCCGCGCCCGCCATGAAACCGCCTCCGGCCAACGCCAATGTCAACCGGCTCATCGCCCTGAGCCTGCTGCTCCTCGTCTTCTCGGGCACCCTCGGCCTCGGCGCCGTCTGGGTCCGCCAGGAAATCTCGCAGACCGCCAACCGCAGCCGCGCCCTCGTGGCGCGGATCGCCGACGTCGAGCGCCGCCTGGACGAGGTCAACGCCGAGGTCGCCGCCGCGGTCAACCCCGACGTCCTCCTCAAGCAGAACCAGGCCATGCGCCTCGGTCTCGGCACCCCGAAGGAAGCCCAGGTCGTCCGCGTCGAGGGCTCGCCCGAGCTGCGCCTCGCCGCCAAGCGCAACCGCGAGATCTTCAGCCTCGCCTCGGTCCCGGCCGGGGACAGCGCCCCCACCTTCCGCCTCGTCACCGCCTCCCTCCGCTAAGCCGCCGCGATGTCCAAGGGTTTTGCCAACAACCGCCTGACGCTCCTCTCCCTCGGGGTCGTCGCCTGCTTCATGGCGGTGGGCGTGCGCCTGGTTTTCCTGCACGTGATCGACCGTGACGAGCTGCTGCGCTTCGTCGACAAGGCCCGCCGCCAGATCGTCATCGAGCACGCCCGGCGCGGCACGATCCTCGACTCCCGCGGCAACCTGCTGGCGACCAGCCGTTCCGAGATGACCGTGGCCGTCGACGCCTGGGCGCTCGACGAGTTCCTCCAGATTGACAAAAACCCCGCGAAGCGCGCCCGCCGCGCCGCCGAGGAGCAGGCCAAGCGCGTCCAGCTGGCCGCCCTGCTCGGGCTGCCGGTGGCCGACATCGAGCAGGCCTTCGTCCCCGCGATGCGCGCGATCAAGCCCGAGGCCGACAAGCGCGACGGCGTCGTGGACGGCCTGACCAAGGACCGCTGGGTCAAGCTCCGCGAGGGCGTCGACGAGCCGACCTACGCCAAGATCGAGGCGCTCAACATCCGCGGCCTCACCGCCGAGCGGGTCTACCGCCGCGTCTACCCGGGCAACGAGCTCGCCGCCCACATCATCGGCTTCGTCAACAAGGAGGGCTCCGCCGCCGCGGGCGTCGAGAGCAAGTTCGACCTGTTCCTGAAGGGCGAGGACGGCTGGATCGAGTCCGAGAAGGACGGTGCCCGCCGCGAGATGGCCCAGTTCCGCACCCGCGAGATCCCGGTGAAGGACGGCCACGACGTGGTGCTCACCATCGACTCCGTCGTGCAGCACATGATCGAGAACGAGCTGCGCAGCATCGGGGCGAAATACCAGCCGAAGTTCGCCAGCATCATCGTCAGCGACCCGATGACCGGCCGCATCCTCGGGATGGCCAACTACCCGACCTTCAACCTGAACGAATACAACAAGGCCCCGCTGGAGATGCAGAAGAACCGGGCCATCACCGACCAGATCGAGCCCGGCTCGGTCTTCAAGATCGTCGCCGCCGGCGCCGCCCTCGACCAGGGGCTGGTCACGCCGCTCACGGCCTTCGACTGCGGCAACGCGCTCGTCAATTACAAGGGCCGCGACCTCAAGCTGCCCAAGGAGGACCATGAGTTCGGCCGCCTGACCGTGGCGGAGATCATCAGCCACTCGAGCAATCGCGGCGCCGCCCACCTCGCGATGCTGATGGGCGAGCAGACCTTCTACGACTACGCCCGCAAGTTCGGCTTCGGCCAGCGCACCGGTTTCCAGCTCGGCGGCGAGGAGCGCGGCATGCTGGAGTCGCCGCGGAACTGGGACGGCCTGACGATCACGCGCATGCCGATGGGCCACGCCGTCGCGGCCACGCCGCTGCAGATGCACATGGCGATGAGCGCGGTCGCCAACGGCGGCGTGCTGCTCCGGCCGCAGATCATCCAGGAGATCCGCGATGCCAATGGCACCGTCACCCATTCCTACGGCCCGGAGCGGGTGGGGCAGGTGCTCAAGCCCAGCACCAGCGCGCTGCTGGCCCAGCTGCTGCACGGCGTCGTCGGCAAGGACGGCACGGGCGCCGGCTTCGACCTGCCGGGCTTCGAGATCGCCGCCAAGACCGGCACGACCCAGAAGATCATCGACGGCCGCTACGTCACGACCCACCACGTCGGTTCCTTCGCCGGCTTCTTCCCGGCCAGCCGCCCCGAGGTGGTGCTCACGGTCATCGTCGACGACGCGCAGGTGCCCGGGGGCAAGAATTACGGCCGCGCCGTCGCCGCGCCGGCCTTCCAGCGCATCGCCGAGCAGCTGGTGCAGTATCTCGAGATCAAGCCGGTCGCCCCGGCCACCCGCAGCCTGCTCGCCCTGTCAGGAGGTGCCCGGTGATCGGCTATCTCACACCCAACTACCCGCTCGTCGCCGCCTTCCGCTCGCTGCCCAAAACCCGCACCCGGCCGGCCGACCCCGTTTCCCAGCGCATTTTCAAGATGGCCCCGAAACTCTCCGACTACTTCCGGGACGGTGAATTTCTCTCCAGCAAGGGCGACCTTGAGCGCCCCATCTCGGGCCTGGCCATGGACAGCCGCCGGGTGATGCCGGGCAACCTGTTCTTCGCGCTGCCGGGCCGGCGCGCCGACGGCAGCTCCTTCATCGACGAGGCCATCCAGCGCGGCGCCGTCGCCATCGTGGGTGAAAAGATTCCCTCGGGCACCGCGGCACGGGTCACCTACATTCAGGTCGCCGACGCGCGCCGGTCGCTCGCACTGGTGTCGCAGCGTTACTTCAATTTCCCCGACAAGGCCCTCG
The DNA here is from genome assembly GCA_041917235.1 of Lacunisphaera sp. Lineage (GTDB taxonomy): Bacteria > Verrucomicrobiota > Verrucomicrobiia > Opitutales > Opitutaceae > Lacunisphaera. The sequence continues at coordinate 57,074 of JAYRXZ010000015.1, forward strand.
ACCTGGTGGGCGTGACGGGCACGAACGGCAAGACCACCGTCGTCAACCTCATCAAGCACCTGCTCTCCACGCCGGTCCAGCGCGTCGGCCTGATCGGCACGGTCAACTACGACCTCGGCAACCGCATCGTGCCGTCCTACCGCACGACGCCCGAGTCGCTCGAGCTCTACGGCATGCTCGCCCAGATGCGCGACGCCGGTTGCCGCCAGGCGGCGATGGAGGTCAGCTCCCACGGCATCGACCAGCACCGCGTGCTGGGCATGCAGTTCGGCGTGGCCGTCTTCACCAACCTCACGCGCGACCATCTCGATTATCACAAGACGATGGCGGAATACTTCACGGTGAAGTCCCGCCTCTTCACCGGCGCCGCCGGTTCGGCCCCGCGCGCCACGGTGATCAACCTGGACGACCCGCACGGCCGGCAGCTCGCCGCCGTGGTGCCGCCGCAGGTCAGGGTCGTCACCTTCGGCGAGTCGCCCGAGGCCGTCGTCCGCGCGGAAAACGTCCGCCTGAACTTCAAGAGCACCGCCCTCCGCCTCGTCTGGCCCGAGGGCAGCATCGAGCTCGAGAGCCCGTTCATCGGCCGCTACAACGTGAGCAACCTGCTCGCCGCGTTTGCCGCGTGCTACGCGCTCGGCCGCGATCCGTCGGTCATCGCCGCGCGCCTCCGGAGCTTCGGCGGCGTCCCGGGCCGCATGGAGCGCATCGAGGAGGGCCAGGCCTACAACGTGCTCGTGGACTACGCCCACACCGACGACGCCCTGCACAACGCCCTCGGCATGCTCCGCGCCATCACGCCGGGCCGGCTCTTCGTGGTGTTCGGCTGCGGCGGCAACCGCGACCGCAGCAAGCGCGCGCTCATGACCGCCGCCGTGCAGGAGTTCGCCGACCATGCCTGGGCCACGGCCGACAACCCGCGGGCCGAGAAGCTCGCCCAGATTTTCTCCGACATGCAGCCCGGCGTGAAGGACGCGGCGAAGATCACCTTCGTCGAGGACCGCCGCCGCGCCATCAGCCTCGCGCTCGACGCCGCCCGCGAGGGCGACTGCCTGCTCATCGCCGGCAAGGGCCACGAGACCTACCAGGAATTTGCGGACACGATCATCCCGTTCGACGACCGCCAGGTCGTCCGCGAGCTGATCGGCATCAAGTCAATCAAGCCCGCCTGAGCTTCCGACCATGCACTCCTTCGCCCCTGAAAAACTCGCCACCTGGACCGGCGGGTCTTGGACCCGTATTCCGGGCGGGCCGGTCACGGGTTTCAACCAGGACACGCGGACGCTGAGCGCCGGGCAGGTGTTCGTCGCGCTGAAGACGGACAAGCGCGACGGCCACGATTTCCTCAACGAGGCGCAGCAGGGCGGGGCGGTCGCCGCGCTCGTCGGCCGCGAGGTTTCCGGCACGACGTTGCCGCAGCTCGTGACGGCGGACCCGCTGGGCGCCTTCCAGCGCGTCGCCCGCGAGCACCGCCGCGAGTTCCATGGCACGGTCGTCGGCGTCACGGGCAGCGTGGGCAAGACCTCGACCAAGGACCTGCTCGCCCTGTTGCTGGGCGGCAGCCCGGATGTCCTCGCGACCACCGGCAACCTGAACAATTACATCGGGGTCCCGCTGACGCTCACCCGGCTCGAGCCCACGCACCGCGCCGCCGTCATCGAGGCCGGGATCAGCCTGCCCGGCGAGATGGCCGGCCTGGCGGAGATGATTGAACCCGACCACAGCGTTGTCACGCTTGTGGGCCCGGCGCACCTGGAGAAACTCGGGTCGCTGGAGGGGGTGGCGGCCGAGAAAGCCATGCTGCCTGCCGCCAATCGCGCCGGCGGCCTCGCCGTGTTTCCCGTTTCGTGCTGGGCCTACGAGCCGTTCCGCGCCCTGGCCAACCCGCTGGTGGTCGTGCCGGAGAACGAGGGCATGACGCGGGTCGCCGCCCGCACGATCAGGTTCAACGTCTTCCACCGTCCCGACCAGACCGAGCTGACCCTCGACGGCAAGCGCCGGTTCAAGCTGCGCCGCGTCTCGGCCGGCATGGCGCAGAACGCCGCGCTGGCGCTCGCGCTGGCCTCCGAGCTGGGCGTGAAGGACGGCGCCCTGCAGGCCCGCCTGGAAAACTGGCAGCCCTCGAAGTGGCGCGGCGAGCTCCGCCGCAGCGGCGAGGCCACGGTCTATTGCGATTTCTACAACGCCAACCCGGCGTCGATGACGGACGCGATCGACGCCTTCAACGGCGCCGTCGGCGCCGACCTGCCGCGGCTCTATGTGCTCGGCTCGATGGAGGAGCTGGGCGCCGAGTCCGCCGCCTACCACCGCCAGCTCGGCCGGCTGCTGCACCTGCGGCGCGGCGACTTCCTCTTTGCCCTCGGCAGCCAGGCCGCGGCGCTCCGCGAGGGGCTGCTGGAGAACGGCAACGATCCCGCGCAGGTCGCGGTCGTGGCCGATGTCGCCCCCGTGCGCGAGCGCCTCGCGGGCTTCAAGGGCGCCGTGTTTTTGAAAGGCAGCCGCCGTTACCAACTCGAAACCGTGCTCGACCCGCACGCCCCCGCCCATGCCCACTGAACCCGTCTCCTTCGACCAGACCGCGCGGCTCACCGCCGCGCGTGACGAGGCGCTGCGGCGCTACACGCAGCACCTCTCCGCCGTGCAGCTCAAGAACAGCCGCTGGAGCGCGGTGTTGTCCCGCGGCCGGTCGACGCTGCGCAGCCACCTGCTGCCCGTCTCCGGCGCCAGCCTGAAAAACGCCCCCCATGCGCACTAACTTCAGCCCCATGGCGGAGGCCGCCCGCCGCCTCAGCGCCGGTTCGGCGCCCGCGAAGCCCAACACCGGCAGCACGCCCCCGATGGAGCCGCGCTGGTGCGAGTGGCCGCGGCGCACGCCGGCGACTCCGTCGCGCGGCGGCATCTGGCAGGCGTTGCAACAGATCCAGGCCCGACATGCTTAGCTACCTCGCAGACTACGCGCATGTGTGGAGCCCGCTGCGGCTCTTCCAATACATCACCGTCCGCGCGGTGGGCGCCGCGGTCACGGCCCTGTTCATCGGCTTCCTGGTCGGCCCGTGGCTCATCGGCCGCTTCCGCGCGCTCAAGTTCGGCCACGGCTACATCGACGAGCGCACCGGCGCGCTGGGCGCCACCTACTTTGACAAGAAGCACACGCCCACGATGGGCGGGCTCATCATCTTCATCTCCCTGTTCGGCAGCGTCGTCCTCTGGGCCGCGCCCAACGTCTGGACGGTCGTCGCCCTCTTCGTCTACACCGCCCTGACGGTGCCGGGCTGGCGCGACGACTACCTGAAGGTGGTCCACAAGAACAAGGACGGCATCCGGTCGTGGGAGAAGATCGCCTGGCAGTCGCTCGCGACGGTCGTCGCCCTCGGCCTCCTGCTCTGGCACCCCCAGAGCAAGGCGAAGATCCTCGAGCTCTGGGTGCCGTTCTTCAAGACGGCGGTCATCCACCACATGCCCTGGTGGCTGCTCCTCGTGCTGCTCTACCTGTGGATCGTCGGCTTCAGCAACGCCATCAACCTGACCGACGGTCTGGACGGCCTCGCCACCGGCTGCACGATCACGGTCGCGCTGGTGTTCGGCATCATGGCCTACGCGGCGGGCAACAGCATCATCTCGCAATACCTGCTCATCAGCTACGTGCCCGGCACGGGCGAGCTCACCGTCGTCTGCGCGGCGCTCATCGGCGCCTGCATGGCGTTCCTGTGGTTCAACTCGCACCCGGCCGAGGTGTTCATGGGCGACACCGGCTCGCTGGCCCTCGGCGGGCTCATCGGCGTCATGGCCTTCATGATCCACCAGCCCTTCACGCTGGTGATCGTCGGCGGCGTCTTCGTCATGGAGGCGCTCTCGGTCATCCTCCAGGTCGGCTGGTTCAAGTGGACGAAGCGGCGCACCGGCACCGGCGCGCGCCTCTTCCTCATGGCGCCGATCCACCACCACTTCCAGAAGCGCGGCTGGCCGGAGACGAAGGTCGTCCTGCGTTTCTGGATCCTCTCGCTCGGCTTTGCCCTGGCCGGCCTGGCGACGCTCAAGCTCCGCTGATTTCTCTCCACTCCCAACCACCCGCCACCACCACCCGCCATGTCCCAATCCCCGACCGAGTCCCAGCCCGCCTCCGCTCCCGCCGCCTTCGCGACCCCCGGCACCCTCATCGCCATCGGCGTGTGGGCCTGCCTTTTCGCCCTCTTCATCGTGCTCGGGTTGAATTCCTGAGCCCTTTCCCATGCCCATCGACTACAATTTCGAGGCCACCCCCAGTTTCCGCGACGTCACCCGCACCAGCCTCATCCTGCTGCGGCAGCCGATCGTCCGCTCCCTCTCCAAACTGCGCCGGCTCCGCAAGGGTCAGGCGGTCCCCGAGGGCCCGCTGGTGCGCACCGCCAAGACTTTCGCAGGAGTTCGCTGACAGGTTCTTTATACCATCCAATCGGAACCTTACCTATCTTTGCTGTCAGCGAACACCTGCTTTTATTTTCCAGGAAATGACCGTCCCGGTTCATCTTTCCGGTGTCCTGAGGTGGAGCCGTCGCCCCGCGCCGGTTCCACCTTTCGGCCCGCCCGCCCCTTTGTGGAAAAGCTGTGAATAAGTCCCATTTTTAGATAGCAAATCTCCACCCTCCGTCCTCTTATATCGCCATGAAAATCCTCCAGATCTTCGGAGCCGTTGTCGCCGTGCACGTGCTCGCGTTTATCTTCATTTTTGCCAGCCCCGGCTGCCAGTCCGGCCCGCGCAACATCCCGACGCCCGACGCCACCATGCCGTCCGGCGGCACGGCCGCCGCCCCGGTCAGCTTCAGCCCGGCCTCGCCGCAGCCGGTTGATCTCGGCACCTCGGTCGCCTATTCGCCCGCCTCGGCCTCCGGCTACGCCGCGCCGACGCGCCCCGGTTCCGCCGCCGCCGTCGCCATCACGCCGGCCAAGCCCGTCGCCGAGGTCACCCACGTCACCACCTACACCGTGGCCCGCGGCGACAGCCTCTGGACCATCGCGAAGAAGAACAACCTCTCCGTCGCCGAGCTCGCCAAGGCCAACAACATGAGCACCGGCACCGCGCTGCAGCCCGGCAAGAAGCTCATCATCCCCGGCAAGCCCGGCGCCGCCCCGGCCCCCGCCGCCGACAAGCCGCGCGACCTCGGCACGCTGACGCAGGCCGCGCCCGCGGCCGCCAAGCCGGCGAACGGCGAGTCCGTGAAGCACACCGTCGCCGTCGGCGAGAGCCTCGGCGTCATCGCGCGCAAATACCAGGTCAGCGTCGGCGAGCTCGCCGCCGTCAACAACATCACCGATCCCTCCAAGGTCCGCGCCGGCCAGCAGCTGGTCATCCCCGGCTTCAAGGCCGTCACCGCGAAGGGGGTCACGGCCACGCCCGCGGCCTCCGCGCCGGCCAAGCCGGCCGCCACGGAGACTCCCGCGGCCACCACGCCCGCGCCGGCTTCCCCCCGCTTTGAACTCACGCCGCCGCCGCCGGGCCAGGACCTGGACGCGGGCCTGAAGGACGCCAGCACCGAGGTGCCGACCATCAAGGTCGAGGAAGCCAAGCCCGCGCCCAAGAACTAACCGGTCACCGCCATGGTGAGTTCGCCGAGTGCCGCGGTTTTTCGCCGACCTCTCACGATCACTCCCGCGAGCGTCATTGTCGTCTGCGTGGCGGCCTTGGTCTCGCTTGGTCTCGTGGTGCTGTTCAGCGCCAGCTCGCCCATCAAGGGCGGGCCCTACGCGTATCTCTATAAGCAGTTCATCTTCCTCGCGGTTGCCATCGGCGCCGGCTGGCTGGTGGCCATCGCCGACCTCGAGCAGCTGCGCAAGTTCGCCTGGGTCGCCGCGGGCATCGCGCTCTTCGGGCTGGTGCTCGTGCTGCTCCCGTCGATCGGCGTCGAGGTGAAGGGCAGCCGCCGCTGGCTCAACCTCGGCTTCACCCGTCTGCAGGTGTCGGAGTTCGCCAAGCTCGCCCTGATCTTCTCCCTCGCGCACTACCTCGCGCTCAACCAGAGCCGGCTGCATGACTTCTGGCGCGGCTTCGTGCTGCCGCTGGCGTGGATCGGGCTGTTTGCCCTGCTGGTGATCGTCGAGCCCGACTTCGGCGCGGCCATGCTCCTCGGCGCGATCGGCGTCATCCTGCTTTTCCTGGCGGGCGCGCGGCTGAAGTTCCTCCTGCCGACCGTCGGCGCGGCGCTGCTGGGCTTTGTCGTCCTCGTGTTGAACAACCCCGTGCGCCTGCAGCGCGTGCTCTCGTTTCTCGACCCCGAGGCCAACCGCCAGGGCACCGGCTACCAGCCGTGGCAGGCGCTGCTCGCCTTCGCCGCCGGCGGCGTGGACGGCGTGGGCCTCGGCAACGGCCGCCAGCAGAATGCGTTCCTGCCCGAGGCGCACACCGACTACATCTTCGCCATCATGGGCGAGGAGATGGGCCTCATCTTCACGCTGCTGACCGTTGCGCTGTTCGTGACCATCTTCGTGGCGGGCCTGATGCACGTGCGCCGCGCGCCGAACCTCTTCCAGTTCCTGCTCGTGACCGGCTGCGTGCTGCTCATCACGCTCCAGGCCATCATCAACCTCGGCGTCGTCACCAGCCTGCTGCCCTCCAAGGGCATGTCGCTGCCGTTCATCAGCGCCGGCGGCTCCAACCTGATCCTCATGGGCCTGCTGGTCGGCATCATCATCAATTCCCAGCGCACCTGGGAACGCCCGAAGCCGCTTGTGCGGAAGCGGGCGCTGACGGAGGTCATCGCATGAGCCGTTTTGTCATCGCCTGCGGCGGCACCGGCGGCCACCTCTCGCCGGGCATCGCGTTGGCCGAGGCGCTCGTCGCGCGCGGCCACACGGTCACGCTGTTCATCAGCCACAAGAAGGTGGACACACGCCTGGTCGAGAAATACCCGCACCTGCCCGCCGAGCGCGTGCCGAGCGCCCCGTTTGGCTGGCGGCCGGGCGTGCACCTGCGCTTCCACCTGAAACAGACGCAGGGCCTGCTCTTCAGCCTGCGGTTCCTGCGCAAGAACCGGCCCGACGCCATCATCGGTTTCGGCGGTTTCACCAATGCCGGCGTCGTGATGGCGGCGCGCTGGCTCGGTATCCCGGTCGCGCTGCACGAGGCGAACCGCGTGCCCGGCCGCGCCGTCCGCGTGCTCTCGCGCTTCGCCGCCCGGCTCTACCTCCCGCCGGGCGTCCGCCTGCCGGGCCGTCGGGGCGTGATGATCCGCCACACCGGCCTGCCGGTGCGCAACGAGATCTCCCGCCTGCCGCGCGACGAGGCCCGCGCCCGGCTCGGCCTGGACCCCGCGCAGAAGCTGCTCGTCGTCCTCGGCGGCAGCCAGGGCTCCGGCAACCTCAACCAGTGGGCGGAGCAGAACCTCGCGGCGCTCGCGCACGAGGGCATCCAGGTCTACTGCGTCACCGGCCTGGGCAAGGGCAGCGAGGGCGTGCGCGAGCTGGCCGACAAGAGCGGCCGCGTGGTGCGCAGCTGGTTCGAGGCCTTCTCCGACCGCGTGGGCGTGCTGATGTCCGCCGCGGACCTCGTGCTCAGCCGCGCCGGCGCCGGCACGCTGGCCGAGCTGGTGCGCTGCGAGACGCCCGCCGTCCTGATTCCCTATCCGCACGCGGCGGACAACCACCAGTGGGCCAACGCCGCGTATTTCGAGCAGCAGGGCGGCGGCGTGGTTATCGCCGACCACGCGCTGGCCGGCCTGCGGCAGGAGGTGCTCGATGTCATCTTCAACGACTGGCTGCTGAACAAATTCCGCACGAACCTGCACCGCATGTCGCAGGAGAACACCATCGACACGATCGTGCACGACCTCGAGGACCTCGCGGCCGGCACGCCGCCGCCGCGGCACCTGCGGCACACGCCGGCCGCCTCCGTGCCATGAGCGCCGTGACCAGGATTCCGGACCCGGACGTGGGCGAAGCCCGCTGGAGCGACTTCATTGCCGCCGTCCGCCCGCGGCTGACGCCGGCGACCCGGTTCACCGAGCGCGAGTTGCTCGGCCCGAAGACGACGATGCGCGTCGGCGGCCCGGCGCGCGTCTATGCCGAGCCGGCCGGCACGGCCGACCTGCGCGAGCTGCTGGTGGCGGCGGGCGAGCGCCAGCTGCCGGTGTTGATGCTGGGACGCGGCTCGAATCTCCTGGTGCCCGACGAGGGCGTCGACGGCCTCGTCATCAATCTCGGCCACGAGCACTGGCAGAAGTTCGAGCCGCTGGCGGACGGACGTGTCCGCGTCGGCGCCGGCCTGCGTCTGAAGAATCTCTGCGGGCTTGCGATCAAGGCGGGCCTGAAGGGTTTTGAATTTCTCGAGGGCATCCCGGGCAATGTCGGCGGCGCGCTGCGCATGAACGCCGGCGCCATGGGCGGCTGGATGTTCGACGTGGTCGAGGAGGTCGAGCTGATCAGCCGGCTGGGCGAGGTGCGCGTGATGAAGAAGGCCGAGATGCATGTCGATTACCGCCACTGCGCGGAGCTGCACGACGCAATCGCCCTCAGTGCCGTCCTGAAGCCCGCCGCGAGCGCGGAATCCACCGACATCCGCCGGCAGGTCGATGTTTACCAGAAGAAGCGCGTCGAGTCGCAGCCGCGCGAGCCGAGCGCCGGCTGCATCTTCAAGAACCCGCCGGGCAACTCCGCCGGCCGCCTCATCGACGAGGCCGGGCTCAAGGGCGAGCGGGTGGGGGACGCCGAGGTCTCGACCGTGCACGCCAATTTCATCGTCAACCGCGGCCACGCGACCAGCGCCGACGTCATCGGGCTGGTCCGCCGGATCCGGGCCCGGGTGAAAAGCGCCAAGGGCGTGGACCTCGAGCCCGAGGTGCTGCTCTACGGCAAGGAATGGAAGGATATTTTATGAGTTCTCCGATCATCGCCGTCTTTGCGGGCGGCACTTCACCCGAACGCGAGGTTTCCCTCGGCTCCGGCAAGGCCGTCGCCCTGGCCATGGCCTACAATTACCCGACCGCGTTCTTCACGATCGATTCCGACGCGCTGCCGGAGGGGCTCGATCCGGCGCGCCACATCGTGTGCTCGACGCTGCACGGCGTGTTCGGTGAGGACGGTGGCATGCAGCGCCTGCTGGAGCAGGCCGGCGTGGCCTATGCGGGGTGCGACGCCAAGGCGAGCGACCTGACCTTCGACAAGTGGCGCACGCGGCAGAGCGTCTCGGCCCAGGGCGTGCAAGTGGCGCCGGGGCGGGTGTTCCAGGCGTCGGCCAAGCCCACGGCCGCGGCGCTGGTCGCGGAATACGGCGAGCAGGTCGTGCTCAAGCCCAACCGCCAGGGCAGCAGCGTCGGCCTGCAGATTGTCTCCACCAAGGTCGGACTCGAGATCGCGCTCGGCGGCATCCGGCAGGGCGAGTGGATCGCCGAGGAACGCATCCTCGGCCGCGAGTTCACCGTCGGCATCCTGCGCGGTCGCGCGATGGGCGTCGTCGAGGTTGTGCCGAAGTCCGGCGTCTTCGACTACACGAGCAAATATACCAAGGGGCTGACGGAGTATTTCGCCCCGGCCCAGATCTCCGACGAGATTGCCACGAAGCTGCGCACGGCCGCCGAGACGGCCTTCGCGGCGTGCGGGTGCCGCGACTACGCCCGGATCGACTTCATGCTTTCAGGCGACGGGGAGCTTTATTTGCTGGAAATCAACACATTGCCCGGCATGAAGGAGACCAGCCTGCTGCCGATGAGTGCGCGTTGTGTGGGGCTGGATTTTGTCGCTTTGTGCCGCGAGATGGTGGCCCCCGCCGTGGAACGATTCGCCCAGGCTTCCGCTTCGCGTAAATGACCGTTCCCGCCGACAACTCCGCTCCGCCTCCGGGCCGCTCCTGGCGCAACATCCGCCAGGAGGTGCGGCCGGCCATGTCCCGCAAGGGACGCCGCCGGCAGCTGGCCGCGTGGGCGAAGGTGACGGCGCTTTCCACTTTGGTCGCCGGCTCGGGCTGGGGGATCTATGAGATCGCGCACACCTGGTCCACCGACCGCGCGGCGCTGGCCACGGCGGTGCACAGCGCCCTGGTGCGCGAGGTCGTGCTCATCACCGACGGCGTGCTCACGAAGCAGTGGGTCACGGGCGTCCTCGCCCTGCCCAAGTCGGCCAGCCTCATGGCCCTCGACCTGCCGGCGCTGCGCACCAAGCTGCTCGCGGACGGGCAGGTGCAGGTCGCCGTGCTGACCCGGAATTTTCCCGACACCCTCGTCGTCACGCTGCAGGAACGCACCCCGGTGGCGCGCGTGCAGGCGGCCGACAGCACCGGCGCCGCGAAGCAGCTGCTCGTGGCGAAGGACGGCACCGTCTACGACGGGGTGAACTACGACAAGGCCATGATCGGCGGCCTGCCCTGGCTCGACGGCATCCGCCTCATCAAGTCCGGCAACGGTTACGAGCCGATCGCCGGCATGGCCGACGTCTCGGCCCTCCTCTCCACCGCGCAGCTGCAGGTCCCGCACCTCTATCGCGACTGGCTCATCGTGTCGCTGGCGCGGCTCGAGGAGCGCGACGAGATCGTGGTGAAGGCGCAGGATGTGCCCGAGATCATCTTCAGCCGTAAGCGCGACTTCTACAAGCAGGTCGCCCAGCTCGACTACGTGATCGACGCCGCGCACGGCCTCGAGGCCGCCCCGGCGCTGCAGTCGGTCAACCTCTCGCTCGAGGGCCAGGTGCCCGTGCGCCTGCAGGGCCTGTCCGACGCGGTGGCCGCCACGCCGGCGGCCAAGCCGGTGGCTCCTTCCTTTTCAATCCAACCTTCACAACGGAAAACGAAACGTGAGCTCTAGAATCGTCGCGGCGGTCGAAATCGGCACCGGCAAAATCGCCGTGCTCGTGGGTGAAATCACCCGCGGGCGGGCCCTCAACATCATCGGCGTCGGCGTCTCGCCGTCGCGCGGCGTGATGAAAGGCGAGGTCGTCGACTACAAGGCCGCCTGCGAGGCGACCCACCACGCCCTCGAGATGGCCGAGAAGCGCGCCGGCGTCCGCATCGAGGAGGTCTGGCTCGCCCAGACCGGCGCCCACCTTGACGCCTTCTACAACGAGGCCTCGGTCAACGTGAAGTCCGCCGACAAC
>JAYRXZ010000016.1:0-7500 GCA_041917235.1 Lacunisphaera sp.
CCAGCGCTTTGATCCGAATTTTCACGAGTGCATTTCGCACCAGCCCAGCGCGGAGGTCGCCGAGGAGCACGTGATGCAGGTCGTGCGTCCCGGTTACACCCTGAACGGGCGGCTGCTGCGCCCGGCCTCGGTGATCGTGTCCAGCGGCCCGGCGAAGGAGGCGCAAGCCTGACGCCATGGCCGCCGGACAAAAACAGGATTACTACGAGCTTCTCGGCGTCGCGAAGAACGCGACCGAGGAGGATCTCAAGAAGGCCTATCGCAAGAAGGCTGTGCAGTTTCATCCGGACAAGAACCCCGGCAACAAGGAGGCGGAGGAGATGTTCAAGAAGGTCTCCGAGGCTTACGAGGCGCTGAAGGATCCCGAGAAGCGCGCAGCCTACGACCGTTACGGCCATGCGGCCTTCCAGCAGGGCGGCGCGCCGCGCGGCGGCGGCGGGTTCGGCGGGGCCGGCGGCGGCTTCCACGACCCGTTCGACATTTTCCGCGAGGTCTTCGGCCAGCAGGGCGGGGGCGGCGGCGGGATGTTCGACCAGTTCTTCGGCGGCGACGGCAATGGCGGCGGCGCCGGCCGCGGTTCCGACCTGCGTTACGACCTTGAGATCACTCTCGAGGAGGCCGCGCGCGGCGTCGAGAAGGAGATTTCCTTCCGCAAGCTGGGATCATGCGGCCACTGTCATGGCAGCGGCGCCGAGCCTGGCTCGAAGAAAACCACGTGCCCGACCTGCCGCGGTGCGGGCCAGGTGACGACCTCGCGCGGTTTCTTCCATGTGCGTCAGGCTTGCCCGACCTGTCATGGCTCCGGCCAGAAATTCGAGAAGGTCTGCGCCAAGTGCCATGGCGAGGGTCGTGTCAACGAGACGGCCAAGATCAACGTCAAGATTCCCGCAGGCGTGGACACGGGCAACAAGCTGCGCTCCGTCGGCAACGGCGAGTCCGGGGCGATGGGCGGCGAGTCCGGTGACCTTTACATCGTGGTGCACGTGAAGGACCACGAGGTCTTCGAGCGCCAGGGGGGCGACCTTTATTGCGAGATTCCGATCAAGTTCACGCTGGCTGCGCTCGGTGGCACGATCCATGTGCCGACGATGGCCGGCAAGGCGTCACTGAAAATTCCCGCCGGCACCCAGTCGGGCACGACCTTCCGGTTGAAGGGGCGGGGCATGCCGCACCTGCGCGGCGGATCGCACGGCGACCAGCTTATCCGGGTGCAGGTCGAGGTGCCAACGAATCTGTCGTCCGAGCAGAAGAAAATCCTCGAGGAGTTCGGCCGGGTCAGCGGCGACACCGACGAGCCGATGAGCAAGGGCTTTTTCGAGAAGGCGAAGAAGTTTTTCTGAGCCGCCCATGCGCGTCGTCATCCTAGGCTCGGGGCGCGGCAGCAATGCGGAGGCGATCCTGCTGGCCCAGCAGTCCGGCCGGCTCGGCGCGGCGCGCGTGGTGCAAATCCTCTCCGACAAGCCCGACGCGGGCATCCTGGCCCTCGGGGCGCGGTTCGGCGTGCCGGCGGCCTTTGTGGATCCCGCGCCCTTCAAGACGAAGCTTGAGGGTCCCGGCGAGGACCGTTTCATCGCGGCGATCCAAACCGCCAAGGCCGATCTGGTCGTGCTGGCCGGATTCATGCGCGTGCTGAAGCCGAAATTCCTCGGCGCCTTTGCGGGTCGGATCATCAACCTGCATCCGAGTCTGCTCCCGGCGTTTCCCGGGCTGGATGGCATCGGGCAGGCGTTTCGCGCCGGCGTGAAGGTCACCGGTTGCACGGTGCATCACGTCACGCTGGAGGTGGATGCCGGGAAGATCATCGAGCAGGCGTCGGTGCCGGTGGAGCCGGGTGATACACTTGAGACATTGACCGCGAAGGTGCATGCGGCAGAGCACAAGCTGCTGCCGGCTGTCATCGCCCGCCTGAGCCAGACCACCCAATAGTCATGGCCATCTTCGAACTTAAAACCGAGGTGCCGTTGGAGGCGGCGCCGGCCTTGGAGGAATTGCTCGCTGAACGCGAGGAGCAGCGGCTCATGGTATTGGAGGACAAGCCTTCGGGACGCGCGTGGCTGACGGGTTATTTCGAGTCGCAGGCGGAGGCCGCGGCGGCCTGGCGGGATCTGACCGGAGCCACGGATGCGCCCTGGACCAAGACCGGGCCGGTGGTGCGCGAGTTGCCGGACGAGGATTGGAAGAACAGCTACAAGGCGCATTTCAAGGCGTGGAAATTCGGCCGCCTGAACTGGGTGCCTGTGTGGGAGCGACAGACTTTTGTCCTGCCGGCGGGCGAGGAGGTGCTGTGGCTGGATCCGGGCATGGCCTTCGGCACGGGTAATCACGAGACGACCCGGCTGTGCTGCGAACGCCTGGCACTGTTTGCCGCGACGCACGGAAATTCAGCCCGGGTGATCGATGCCGGCTGCGGGTCGGGTATCCTGGCGTTGTCGGCGGCGAAGCTGGGCTTCGCCGGGATTGCCGCCTTCGACAACGATCCGCTGGCGATCGACGTCAGCAAGGAGAACGCCGGGCTCAACGACCTGACCGGACGGGTGGATTTTTATGTCGGCGATTTGGTTACTGGCTTCAGCGGCGGCCGCACGGCCGAACTGGTGCTGGCCAACATCCAGGCGGATGTGCTGATGCGTTATGTGCGGGAGTTGTGCGGTGCCGTGGCCCCGGGCGGGCAATTGGTGCTCAGCGGCATTCTCAGCCAGGAATTGGAGGCCGTGCGGGCTAAGTTCACGGCAACGGCTGCAGGCTGGCGCGTGGAGTCGCGCGTGCTCGGCGAGTGGGCGGACCTCGCGCTTACTCGACCCGCTTGAAGACGTAACCGCCGTGGATCGAGCCCCAGACTTGGGTGCCAGCGGCATTGTAGCCCCGCTCCCAGGTCACGATCTGCAGGTTTGAGATGACGGTTTCCACCGTGCTGTAGCTGGCCCCGCGCAGGGTGCTGGCGCAGCCCGTGCCCTCGGTGCCGCCTTTGAACGTGCCGCCCGGTTGGAGGCGCAGGACAACGGTGCAGCCTTCACGGGTCACAAGTTTGTCGGGAGTAAGCCGGGAGAGAAGGGTGGGGTCCTTCCACGCACCGGTGGCGGCGATGGGATCGGGGAGCTCAAAGACATGCACGGCCAGAGTCTCGTCGGCGCGGTTTGCGAGTCGGTAAACAAGCTGGCGGTAGGGATGGGCCGGGGCATCCGCCAAGGCCTGCTCGACATAAAGCCAGGGGCCGTCGGAGCGGTCGGTCCAGATGGGCGTGATATGGAGGGTGGCAGCGCGGAAATTCTGGTCACCCCGGGCTTGGTCGGCGCTCGAGAAAGAACCGGTGAGGAATACGGTCAGATGTTCGAGGGTGGTGGGTTCGGCGAGTCCGCGGGAGGCGAGCAAGAGCAGGCAGGCAAAGGAGGTGAGGACGCGACGCATGATCAGAGAAAGCGCCAGACACCGTGGAGCACGGTCAGGTTTCCAAGAATCCACAGGGGCCAGAAGGCGCGGCTGGATGGCAGAAGGAGATTGAAGGCGACGGTCATGGGCAGCACGGCGCGGCAGGCGGCCCAGTAACCGGACCAAACCCACGGGCTGAGGAAGACAAGGAGGATCGAATACGCGGCGCCGATGCGCCACCACGGGGATTGAGGCAGTGGACGGCGCCAAAGGACGCATGCCTGGGTTCCGAGCCCAACGATTCCGATCAAGCCGAAGGTGTAACGGCTGTCCAGATTGCCGAGGGACACCTCGCGCAGTGCATACTTGGCCTGGGTGAGCAGACCGAGCAGCGGCCAGGTGAAATTGCCCAGGCCTTCGCTGCCCGGCGCACTGGCGAGACGCTGCTGCACATACAGCGACCAGACGGTGACCGGCAGGGCGGTGGCGAGCAGTGCAAGAGCGGCACGGCGCCAGGGAAACGGGCGGAGAGACCGGTCGGCCAGCAGGGCCAATGCGCCCAGCAGGCTCGTTTCCTTGGTCAGGCCGGACAGGGCAAGCCAGGCGGTGGAGCGGGTGGATTGGGCTTTAAGGTAGGCCGTGGTTGCCAGGACCAACAGGAGCAGGCCTGGCAGGTCGACGAGTGATTGGCGCACGCTATCGAGCACGCCCAAACTGAACATGCATCCGGCCCAACGGGCAAAAGCGCGCCCGCCGTCCGGCTCGATCTGACGGTAAAGGAGCCAGCCTAGCGCGAACCAGCAGAACGCATTCAGCAAGGCGTAGGCTTGGAGCGTCCACCAAGGGTTGCCCAGACCGGATATGGCGGCGGTGGCCGGGGCCAGAATGCGGCGGGCGCGGTAGGACGGGGCATCGAGCGCGGTTGGCAGCCTCGGATCGCGCAGGAGAGGATCCAGGGCGATCTGAGCATAGAATTGGCCGTCGTAGCCGCTTGAATCGTGGGCGGTCGCAACCGGAAGGACTTGCAGGGCGCTGAGGCGGCGTTCCTGCCAGGTCTCGCCAAAGCGGATCAGGCTGGTGAATCCGGTTTGCGGGCTGAATTTGGCCAGAACGAGTGCGGCAAGCAGCGCGGCAGCTAGCCAGTAGGCGGCGGACCGGTTCATCGGGCGGGGTGGCAAAAAATTAACCGCGAGACGGGAGTTTCGCGGTTAAGGTTCAAGATTTGAAATGAGGACAGGCTGATCAGAAGAGATCGGTCGGGGTGCGGGACATGAAGTCCTCCATGTAGGCGGTGGTGGCCTTGCCCTCGATGAAGATGGGATCGCTCATGATGGCCTTGTGCAGCGGGATCGTGGTCTTGATGCCGCGCACGAGGTATTCACTCAGGGCCCGATAGGAGCGCTGCAACGCGATCTTGCGGGTCGGGCCCACGCAGATGAGTTTGCCGATCATGCTGTCGTAGTAGGGCGGGATGGTGTAGCCGCTGTAAGCATGAGAGTCCACGCGGACCCCGAGGCCGCCCGGAGGATAATACAGGCTGATGGTGCCGGGCGAGGGGGTGAAGTTACGGGCAGGATCCTCGGCATTGATGCGGCACTCAATGGCGTGCTTCTCGAATTTGATGTCGCCCTGGTCAAAGGAGAGCTTTTCCCCGTTGGCCACGTTGATCTGCTGCTTGATCAGGTCGATGCCCGTCACTTCCTCGGTGACAGGGTGCTCCACCTGGATGCGGGTGTTCATCTCGATGAAGTAGTAATTACCCTTGGCATCGACGAGGAACTCGATGGTGCCGGCGTTCTGGTATTCGGCGGCCTCGGCGGCCTTCACGGCGGCCTTGCCCATTTTCTTGCGCAGGTCGGCGGTAAGGAAGGGCGAGGGGGACTCCTCGATCAGCTTCTGGTGCCGGCGCTGCACCGAGCAATCACGCTCGCCGAGGTGCAGGACCTTGCCGTGACTGTCCGCGAGGATCTGGAATTCGATGTGCCGCGGTTTCTCGATGTATTTCTCGATGTAGACCGCGCCGTTGCCGAAGGCCTTTTCCGCCTCGTTGCGGGCGACATGGAACTCCTTGGCGAAGGAAACGTCGTTGTGGGCGATGCGCATGCCGCGGCCACCGCCGCCGGCGACCGCCTTGATGATGACCGGGTAGCCGATCTTGCGGGCGACCTTGACCGCCTCGGTTTCGTTCTCGATCGGGCCGTCGGAGCCGGGGACGGTGATCACACCGGCCTTGCGCACAGTGTCCTTGGCGATGGCCTTGTCGCCCATGATCCGGATGCTCTTGGATTTCGGGCCGATGAACTTGATGTTACAGGACTCGCATTGCTCGGCGAACTTCGCGTTCTCCGACAGGAAGCCATAGCCGGGGTGGATGGCGTCCACGTCGGCGATTTCCGCCGCGCTGATGATGCGGTCGGCGCGCAGGTAGCTGTCGGCACTCTTGGGTCCACCGATGCAGATCGCCTCGTCGGCGAGTTGCACGTGGAGGGATTGGACATCGGCTTCGGAATAGACTGCGAGGGTCTTGATACCCATTTCGCGGCAGGCACGAATGATGCGGAGCGCGATTTCACCGCGATTGGCGATGAGAACCTTTTGAATCATACTGGTATAAAAATTTAGGCCGGACAGGGATCTGCCCGGCCCATGAGCGGTGCTCGGTTAGGTGAGCTTAACCTTGAACAGGCGCTGCCCGTATTCGACGGGTTGGCCGTTCTCCACCAATATCTCAACAACGGTCCCCTTGGTTTCGGCCTGGATCTCGTTCATGATCTTCATGGCTTCGATAATGCAGACCACGGTTTTCTCTTCCACCTTGGCGTTGACCTCCACGAAGGCCGGGTTTTCCGGAGAGGGAGAACGGTAGAAAGTGCCTACCATGGGGGACTTTACATAGGCAAAGCCGGTTTCATCCGCTCCCGATGCACTCGCGGGCGCGGCCGGAGCACTTGCACGAGGCGCTGGGGCGGTCGTTTCCAGTGGGGCGGAGGATACGGGTAGTGGATGGCCTGACAGGGGGGCCGAAGTGATGATAGGTTGGCCGCCAGAGCCCCGCTTGATCTTGATTTTGAAGCCTTCTTCCTCGAATTCGAACTCACTGAGTTCGGAGCGCTTCATCAAATCGATGATCTGTTTGATTTGTTTTAGGTCCAAGCAATCGCCTTGGTTGAGTTAGTGGTGCACAGGTTAGTGCCGTTCTGGAAGCCCGCGTTCAAAAGAACTTTCGTCGGGCATAGCAACTACCGATTTCCCATTTAAGGTGTAATTTGTAAAAACGCGGAATTTCGAAGCAAAATGGAAAGATTTGTGCGAATAATGGCCTGAAAGTAGCCAATAAAGGCCCTGGTTTCGCGAGGGGAAGTTTTGGAAAATAACCGGCAGTAGCATCAAATAGGGAGTGTTTCATCTTTGGGGCACATGTTTTGGAGGAGACCTCTGTGGAAGGGGGGTGAGATGGCAGGGTGGCCATTTACTCTGTGTGGGATGGCAGGCAAGTGCGCCACGTTTACCCTAGATTACAACAGACAGCGTCAGGGCTGGCAGTGATACCCGTGATACGGGGTTGGACAAATGGTTGGATCGTGAGGGGGGAATCAGCCCGCCTGAGGGATTCAGTCGATGGTAGGTTGCCTAGGAAAGCGCTCCAGGCAGAGGTGCGCGGCGGCCCGTCCAGTGCGGAATTCAGATTGTTGGTGTAAACATTTGTATCTGCAGAGTAGATACACAGTATGGATGAGCCCGTCCGACATTATTAGTGTATTTGGCTATCGGGCTTTCAAGGAAGCCAGGGACTTTTAATTCACCTTAAATAGCTGTTATATAAGAATATCCGGGCCCATTAGATTTTTTATCCAAAAAGGTCTTGATTAAGAAAATGCAATTCCCATGTTCCGCGATCCCTTCGGTGAATCTCTCGCGGAAAACGCGGGTGAGGTGAACGAAGGGCGGAGAAAACGGCGTTCCTTTCCAAAACTTTTTTCGGATTTTTTCGGGAAAAGGATTGACGGAGAAGAATGCGAATGTTCTCTTGGAAATCTTTCCCCTAGCGGGGAGCGGTTCTTTGAAATTTACTTTGTGCGATTGATTGGGACCCCCAATCATCATATTCCAAGTTAATACGGAACGAGCCTTCGG
>JAYRXZ010000016.1:10000-62672 GCA_041917235.1 Lacunisphaera sp.
ATCCTGAGTAGCACGGGACACGTGAAACCCCGTGTGAATCCATGCCGACCACGGCATAAGGCTAAATACTCGATGACGACCGACAGTGAACTAGTACCGCGAGGGAAAGGTGAAAAGCACCCCTGTTAGGGGAGTGAAATAGTAACTGAAATCATCTGCTAACAAGTCAGTCGGAGCCCCCTTGTGGGGTGACGGCCTGCCTTTTGTATAATGAGTCTGCGAGTTATTGTCGGTAGCAAGCCTAAGCCGCTCAGCGGCGCAGGCGCAGCGAAAGCGAGTCCGAATAGGGCGCTTAGTTGTCGGCAATAGACCCGAAGGGGAGGTGATCTAACCATGGCCAGGATGAAACTTCGGTAACACGAAGTGGAGGTCCGAACCGGTCAATCTTGAGAAATTGTCGGATGAGCTGTGGTTAGGAGCGAAAGACTAATCAAACCCCCTGATAGCTGGTTCTTTCCGAAATATATTTGGGTATAGCCTCGGGCGCTGATTTGCGGAGGTAGAGCACTAAATAAGCTAGGGCCCCTACCGGGGTACTGAACTTAATTAAACTCCGAATACCGCAGAGTGAAGCCCGGGAGTCAGACTGTGGGGGATAACCTTCATAGTCAAAAGGAGAATAATCCAAACCATCAGTTAAGGTCCCAAAATACGGCTCAGTGTAAAAGGATGTGATTTTGCTTAGACAATGGGGATGTTGGCTTAGAGGCAGCCATCATTTAAACAGTGCGTAACAGCTGACCCATCGAGCGAAATTGCGCCGAAAATGATCGGGACTTAAGCCGTATACCGAAGCTATGGCTGACATCGCAAGATGTCGGGGTAGGAAAGCGTTCCAAATGCAGCGAAGTGGAAGGGTCACCGACCATGGAGCGTTTGGAAGTGAGAATGCAGACATAAGTAACGATAAAGATGGTTAAAATCCATCTCGCCTCAATTCCAAGGATTCCTGGGGAAGGTTCGTCCTCCCAGGGTTAGTCGGGAGCTAAGACGAGGCCGTAAGGAGTAGTCGATGCACAGCTGGTTCAATATTCCAGCACCACCTTATTGGAGTTCGATGCCAAGGAGTGACGGAGAAAGTTAACACGAGCGGGGCGCTGATTTCCGTTCAAGTCCGTAGGTTGTCCGGGGATAAAATACCGGATCTATCTGAAAGACGATGAAGAGCTGAGGCTACGGCCGAGGCGATTCGTGTGATACTCGGCTTCCAGGAAAAGCTTCGTGGCTATTTGATAGGGTGCCCGTACCGTAAACCGACACAGGTGGAATAGATGAGTATTCTAAGGCGCGTGGGTTAAATCTCTCTAAGGAACTCGGCAAACTGACCCCGTATGTTAGCTATAAGGGGTGCCTCGCAAGAGGCCACAGATAAGAGTGTCAACCGACTGTTTAGCAAAAACACAGCTCTCTGCTAAGTCGCAAGACGACGTATAGGGAGTGACTTGTGACCAATGCGGAAAGGTGAAAGCCTGGGGTGCAAGCTCCGGGTCTAAGCCCCCGTGAATGTCGGCCGTAACTATAACGGTCCTAAGGTAGCGAAATTCCTTGTCGGGTAAGTTCCGACCCGCACGAATCAAGTAACGAGTTGACAACTGTCTCGGAGAGAGGCCCAGTGAAATTGTAGTGGCGGTGAAGATGCCGCCTACCCGCAGCAGGACGGAAAGACCCTATGCACCTTTACTGTAAGCTGTTATTGTCGCTTGATTTTTAATACGTAGCATAGCTGGGAGACTGCGAAGCCTGCCTTCAGGGGCGGGCCGAGTCGAAATATGAAATACCAGTTTTTAATTGTTAGGCGTCTAACCTCGTCCCGTCATCCGGGCGTGGGACAGTGATAGCAGGTCAGTTTTTCTGGGGCGGAATCCTCCCAAAGAGTAACGGAGGATTACGAAGGTTCCCTCAGCCCGGTCGGTAATCGGGCTATAGAGCGCATGAGTATAAGGGAGCTTTACTGTGAGACCAACAAGTCGAGCAGTTGCGAAAGCAGGTTCAAGTGATCCGGTGGTTGAATGTGGAATCGCCATCGCTCATAGGACAAAAGGTACGCTAGGGATAACAGGCTGATCGCGCCCAAGCGTTCACAGCGACGGCGCGGTTTGGCACCTCGATGTCGGCTCATCACATCCTGGGGCTGGAGAAGGTCCCAAGGGTCCGGCTGTTCGCCGGTTAAAGTGGTACGCGAGCTGGGTTCAGAACGTCGTGAGACAGTTCGGTCCTCTATCCGCTGTGGGCGTTTGTGATTTGAGGGGTTCATTCTCTAGTACGAGAGGACCGAGAATGACGCACCTCTGGTGTTCCGGTTGTCACGTCAGTGGCAGCGCCGGGTAGCTATGTGCGGAAGAGATAAGCGCTGAAAGCATCTAAGCGCCAAGCTCCTCCCAAGATAAGATCACAATCCGTCGCAAGACGGTGCAAGGTCCGGGTAGACCACCCGGTTGATAGGACAGAAGTGCAAGCGTAGTAATACGTTCAGCTTACTGTTACTAATGACCTTGCCGGTTTATGCAGATACCTGGTTTCTAGGCGTTTATTTCACCTGCTTACACGCAGTCGGTTTGTCTGGGCTTTTATATCAATTTCTCCGCAAGGAGTAAGAGTTTCCTGGTGACCATATACCGGGGGTTCCACCCGTTCCCATCCCGAACACGGCCGTTAAGCCCCGCGTAGCCAATGGTAGTAGGACGTTAGGTCCCGCGAGAGTAGGTCGTTGCCAGGTTTATGGCCCGGATGTTGCGAAAGCAGCGTCCGGGCCTTCTTATTTTCCAAGGTCACCGCAGACACGGGCCAGCCACCGGTCATGCGTTATCAACCCAACCGCGACTACGTTTCCAACGACGACATCCAGACGCCGCCCGGGCTGGGCCGGCAACTTGTCGCGCACTTTTCCCCCTCCGGACGCATCCTCGAACCGTGCGCCGGCGAGGGACACATCCTCGACTGTCTGCCGCCCGGCAGCGCTTGGTGCGAGATCAAGCGCGGTCGCGATTTCTTCGCCCACGATGCGCACTATGATTGGATCATCACGAATCCGCCGTGGAGTCGCATCCGCGCTTTCCTGGTCCACAGCTTTGCCCATGCGGATAACGTGGTTTTTCTCATGACGGTGAATCACGTCTGGACCAAGGCCCGCCTGCGCGAAATGAGATCGGCGGGCTTCGGCCTGCGGGAAATCCTGTTGGTGCCCACGCCGCCGGGTTTCCCACCGACAGGTTTCCAACTCGGTGCCATCCACTACCAGCGCGACTATCAGGGGCCGCTTGGGCTTGCTGAACTCCCTGCGCTTTAGCGCACCAAGCAGGGGCGCTTGGGATCAAACTTCCAGCCGGGCACCAGATATTGCATCGCGATCGCGTCATCGCGGCCACCCAGCCCCGCCTGCCGGTGCAACTCGTGGGCTTGCTCAATTTGTTCAAGCTCGACCTCGATGCCGAGGCCCGGCCGCCGGGGCACATCCAGACGGCCCCCCTTGATGACGAAGGGCTCCTTCGTGAGCCGCTGCCCATCCTGCCAGATCCAGTGGGTGTCGATCGCCGTCAGTTTGCCGGGCGCGGCCGCGGCGACGTGCGTGAACATCGCCAGGGATATATCAAAGTGATTGTTCGAGTGGGATCCCCAGGTCAGCCCGTGTTGCCGGCAGGTCTGCGCAACCTTGACCGAACCCTGCATGGTCCAGAAATGCGGGTCGGCGAGCGGGATGTCCACGGCCTGCAGCCGGATCGCGTCCTCCAGCTGGGGCCAGTCCGTCGCCACCATGTTGGTGGCGGTGGGCAGACCGGTGGCACGCCGGAACTCCGCCATGATCTCGCGCCCGCTCCGTCCCTGCTCCGCGCCACAGGGGTCCTCGGCGTAGGTCAGCATACCCGTCCGGTCCTTGCACAGGCGCACGGCTTCCTCGAGCGACCACGCGCCGTTCGGATCGAGCGTGATGCGGGCCATCGGAAACCGCGCCTTCAGGGCCGCGATGGCCTCCATCTCGGCCGCGCCGGCGAGCACGCCTCCCTTGAGTTTGAAATCGTTGAATCCATAGCGGACCTGCGCGGCCTCGGCCAGCCGCACGATCTTACCGGGAGTCAGTGCTTCTTCATGCCGCAGGCGCAGCCAGTCGTCCCTTGCGTCAGGCTCGGACCGATAGGGCAGGGGAGTCTTCCGGCGGTCGCCGACATAAAAAAGATAACCGAGCACCTCGACCGAATCGCGCTGCCGGCCCTCGCCCAGCAGGTCCGCCACCGCCACGCCGCGATGCTGGCCGAGCAGGTCCAGCATGGCCGATTCGATCGCCGTCATGGCATGGATGGTGGTGCGCAGGTCGAAGGTCTGGATGCCGCGCCCGCCGGCGTCCCGGTCGCCAAACCGTTCCTGCACGGCGGCGAGCACGCCCGCACAATTGCCCACCGGCTGGCCGAGCACGAGCGGGCGGCTCTCTTCCAGCGTCTGCCGGATCTTCTCCCCGCCCGGCACCTCGCCCGCGCCGGTGCGGCCGGCGTTGTCCTGCAACAAAACGACGTTGCGCGTGAAGAAGGGACCGTGCGCGCCGCTCAGGTTGAGCAACATGCTGTCGTGGCCGGCGACGGGCACGACCCGCATCGCGGTGACTTTGGGCGTATCGTTTTCCCTGGAATTCATCATGATGGGAAAAATCAGCCGGCCTTCAGCTCCACCCGCTTGATTTCGCCGACAACGACCAGATAGCACGCGACCGCGAGCGCGGCATGGGCGCTCACATAGACCAGCGCCCAGTTGAACGACCCCGTGGCCTTCAGGATGTAGCCGATGGCGATCGGCGTGACGATGCCCGCGGTGTTGCCGAAGGTGTTGAACAGCCCGCCGCACAGCCCGGTGACGGACTTGGGCGAGGTATCGGAAATGACCGCCCAGCCGAGCGCCCCCACGCCTTTGCCGAAAAAGGCCAGGCTCATGAAAAAAATCACCGCCGTCTCGGACGCCACGTAGTTGCACGCCACCATGCTGACCGACAGCAGCAACCCGGCGACAATCGGGGTCTTGCGCGACACCGTCAGCGAACACCCCCGGCGCAGCAGCAGATCCGAGAACCAGCCGCCCAGAATGCCGCCGGCAAACCCGCAGAGCGCGGGCAGCGCGGCGACAAAGCCGACCTTCAGGATCGACATGCCCCGGTCCTTCACGAGGTAGATCGGGAACCAGGTCAGGAAGAACCACGTCAGCGTCGTGATGCAATATTGCGCGAGGTAGATGCCGACGAGCATCCGGTTGCGCAGGAGTTCCCCGATCACTCCCCAACGCACGCCGCCGGTCGCCGGCCGGCCGCCGGCATCGAGGTCGACCAGTCCGCCGCCGCGTTCGATGTGCTCGAGTTCCGCCCGGTTCACCCACGGGTGTTCCCGGGGACTGTGCATCAATTTGGGCCAGGCCAGCGCGAAGGCGATGCCGAGCGCACCCATGAACCAGAAGACATATTCCCAGCCATAGGCATGCGTGATCCAGCCCATGATGGGGGCAAAGAGCACGGTCGCGAAATATTGCGCCGAGTTGAAGATGGCCGACGCCGTGCCGCGCTCGGACGTGGGAAACCAGCTCGCCACGATGCGTGCATTGGCGGGGAACGACGGGGCCTCGGCGGCACCAAGCAGAAACCGCAGACCGAAGAGGACCATCACCGCCACGCGGCCGTCCAGGCCGCCGATGAAACCCTGCAGCAGGGTGAACAGCGACCAGAGCCCGATGCTCCAACCGTAGACGCGCCGCGACCCCATCCGGTCCAGGAGCCATCCGCCCGGAATCTGCCCGATCACGTAGGCCCAGGCAAAGGCCGAGAACACGTAGCCCATCCACACCGTATCCAGCTTCAACTCATCCGACAGGTCCGTGCCGACGATCGAGAGGGTCGCGCGATCGGCGTAGTTGATCGCCGTCAGCAGGAACAGGATGAGCACGATCAGGTAGCGCACCTGGGTGCGCTTCGTCGCGGGCGGGGCCGGCTCGGTGCTCATGGAGCCGGCTTACTGCGGTCCGAGTGACTTGATCAGCTCGCCGAGCCGCGCGGATTCGTCCGCGCTCAGGTCAACCAGGGGCGGACGCACCGGCCCGGCGTCATGGCCGACCAGCCGGGCCCCGGCCTTGATGATGCTCACCGCGTAGCCGGGCTTGCGGTTGCGGATCTCGAGATAGGGCAGGAAGAAGCGGTCGAGCAACCGGCCCATCGTGGCGTGATCGTCCGCGGCCACCGCCCGGTAAAAATCCATTGCCGTCTTCGGGATGAAGTTGAACACGGCCGACGAATACACTGGCACGCCCAGCGCCTTGTAGGCGGCGGCATAAACTTCCGCTGTTGGAAGGCCGCCCAGGTAGGCGAAGCGGTCGCCGAGCTTCCGGCGGATCGTCACCATCAGCTCGATTTCCCCAATGCCATCCTTGAACCCGATCAGGTTGGGACAGCGGTCCGCCAGCTTGACCAGCGTGTCGGCCTGCAGGCGGCAGGCGCCGCGGTTGTAGATGATCACGCCAAATTTCACCGCGCGGCACACCGCCTCGACGTGCGCGGCCAGGCCCTCCTGTCCGGCCTCCGTGAGGTAATGCGGCAGCAGCAGCACCCCCTGTGCCCCGAGACGCTCGGCTTCCTGGGCAAAGGCGATCGCCTGGCGCGTCGGTCCGCCGGTGCCGGCGACGATGGGCACGCCGTTTTTGCAGGTCTTCACGGCCGTGCCCACGACCGCGGTGTAGTCCTGCGTGGTCAGTGAAAAGAACTCACCTGTGCCGCCCGCGGCGAAAAGCACCGTGGCGCCGTAGGGCATCAGCCATTCCAGCCGCCTGACATAGGTGTCGGCGCGAAAGTCGCCGGCCGCATCGAAATCAGTGATCGGGAAAGACAGCAGTCCCGCCGACATCGTCTTCTTCAGTTCCAGTGGGGTCATGGGTGGCGAAGTGCGGCCGATTAATGCCGCCGCCCGACCCCAAGGCAAGCGTTGCGGTGTTTATGGCACGGCTGCGCGGGTGCATTTTGTCAATGACTCGGCGCAACCGCCGGTTACCGTGGCTTCCGATGCCAGCCCCCGTCACGCTTGCCGCCGCCGGCCGCCTCCCCGCGCCGGGTGACAATGTGGCCATTGCCATTCGCCAGCTGGAGGCGGGCACGGCGATCGAGATCGACGGCACCACCCGGACGCTCACCCAAACGGTGCTCGAGGGCCACCGCTTCGCCGTGCGGGACATTGCGGCGGGCGAGGCGCTGCTTTCCTGGGGTCTGCCGTTCGGTCATGCGATCGCGGCCATCGCGCCGGGCGACTACGTTTGCAACCGGTCCATTCTCGAGGCGCTCGCGGTGCGGCGCCTGCCGTTTCCTTTGCCGGCCCGGCCCAACTTCGTGGATCACCTGGTGCCGTTCGAATTCAACGAGGCAAGCTTCACGCCGGCGCCGCCGGTGGCGCTGGCGCCGCAGCCGCGCACCTTTCTCGGTTACCGCCGTCCGGGGAAGCGCGGCGTCGGCACGCGCAACTACATTGTCATCCTCGGCACGACGTCGCGCACCGCCAGCTTTGCCCGGCAGCTCGCGGCGCGGTTGCAGCCGCTGGCCCGCATCAATCCCGCGCTCGACGGCATCGTGGCCATCGCCCACACCGAGGGCGGCGGTCCGGGCGAACCCAACAATGCCGCCGAGGTGCTCCGCGCGCTTGCGGGCTTCGTCGTGCATCCGAATGTCGGCGCGGTGCTCGCCGTCGATTACGGCGTCGAGCCCATCTCCAACAACCGCCTGCAGGCCTTCCTGCGCGAGCGCGGGTATCCGCTCGCCGAGGTGCCGCACCACTTTCTCAGCATCCGCGCCGGGCTGGCCGCGGCGCTGGCCGAGGGGGAGGGGATCATCCGCGGCTGGCTGCCGGCCGTCGCCGCCGAGCGGCGCACCCCCGAGCCGCTCAGCGGCCTGCGCATCGCCCTGCAATGCGGCGGCTCCGACGCGTTCTCCGGCGTCTCGGGCAATCCGCTGGCCGGCGCCATCGTCCACGAGACCGTCCGTCACGGCGGCATCGGCGTGTTGTGCGAGACCGACGAGCTGAGTGGCGCCGAGTCCTACCTGATGAAGAACCTGCGCGATGCCGCGCTGGCCCGCGCGCTGCTCGCCCGCATCGAGCGCTTCCGCACGCGCCTCGGCTGGCACGGGGTCACGCCCGAGGGCAATCCGTCCGCCGGCAATAAACTCCGCGGTCTCTACAACATCACGCTCAAGTCGCTCGGCGCCGTGCACAAGAAGGACCCGCGCACCCGCATCGACCACGTGATCGACTACGCCGAGCCGCTCGGCGCGCCGGGCTTCTACTTCATGGACAGCCCGGGCAACGACCTCGAGGGGATCGCCGGGCAGGTCGGCGCCGGCTGCAACCTTTTCCTCTTCGCCACCGGCAACGGTTCCATCACCAACTTCCCGTTCGTCCCCACGCTGAAGATCACCACGACCACGCGCCGTCACCAGCTGCTCAGCC
The DNA here is from genome assembly GCA_041917235.1 of Lacunisphaera sp. GTDB lineage: Bacteria > Verrucomicrobiota > Verrucomicrobiia > Opitutales > Opitutaceae > Lacunisphaera. The sequence continues at coordinate 18,451 of JAYRXZ010000016.1, forward strand.
AGGAGATGGACATCAACGCCGGTCGCTACCTCGACGGCGAGCCGATGGCTGCGCTTGCCGCCGAGTCCTTCGACCTGGTGATCGCCACGGCTTCCGGCCAGCGGACGCGCGGCGAGCACGCCGGACACTCGCAGGCCTCGCTCTGGCGCAACTGGCGGCAGACGGACACCTCGCGCATCGCGGAGATCCGCGCGCGCGCCGTGCCCGACGGCCGGCCCCTCACCGTCACCTTTGATCGCCAGACCGCGCGGGCGGAGCCGCCGGCGTTGTCCGCGGTGCTTTGCGGCGAACGCTTTGCCACGGAGCGCGTCGGGCTCGTGCTGCCGACGAGCATGTGCTCCGCCCAGATCGCCCGGCTGGCGGCCGAGCGCATGAATGCCAGGGGCCTGGCACCCACGCTCGGGTTCTCCCGCTTCCTGGCCCTCACGCACAGCGAGGGCTGCGGCTTCGGCGGTGAATCGATGTATCATTTGCTGCACCGCACTTACCGCGGCTATGCGACCCATCCGAACGTCGCCGCCGCGCTGCTGCTCGAGCACGGCTGCGAAAAGATCCCGAACGACGCCATGCGCCGCCAGTTCGAGTCCGCCGGCCTGCCGCTGGACCGCTTCGGCTGGGCCAGCGTCCAGCTCGATGGCGGCATCGACAAGGCGCTGGCCAATGTCGAGGCGTGGTTCGTGCGCGCCGGGACCGCTTTGCCGGCTGCGCCCCGGCTGCCGGTCGGCTTGGCGGCCTTTGCCATCGGCTTGCTTGGGGCGGCCCCCTTGGGCAGGGCGGGGGCGTCCGCCCTGGCCCGCGTTGCCCGCGCCATTCTGGAGGCGGGTGGCTCGGTGCTCGTGCCCGAGGGCGATCCGCTGCTGGCGTCGGCCGACTTCCGGCCCAAGTTACTCGGGAGTTCCGCCCCGCACGCCACGCTCGCCTACGGGCAGCCGTTCACGACGCCCGGCCTGCACGTCGTGCAGACCGACTCCGACCACTGGGTCGAGAACCTCGCGGGCCTCGGCGCCTGCGGGGCGCATGGCTTCATCGGTCTCGTCGGTGACTCCTCGCAGCAGGGCCATCCGATGCTGCCGGTGCTGCAGGTGGCCGATCGCGCCCTCCTGCCCGCCGCCGCCGCGCAGGACGTGGACGTCATCCTCAATGGCGATCCCTTGGTGGACGAGGCGGTGTTGTTGCGCGTGCTGGCCGACACGTTGCAGGGAGACTACACGCCCGTGGCCACGGCCGGCGGGTTTGTGGACTTCCAGCTCTCGCGCGGCTTGCTCGGGGTTTCGACCTGAGGGCTCAGGCGCTTTTCTCCGGCGCCAGCTTGACGCCGTAGATCTCGACCTGCCGGGGGTGCGACACCTCGCCGATCTTCGCGAATTCGTGGCCGGTGTCGGCCGTGATGCGCTTGAGCAGGCCGGACAGGCTGATGCCGCCGTCCAGCGCCTGCCGGTATTTTTCCACGGCCTCGTCCTCCAGGGTCACGGTGTCGGTCAGGTAGTCGAGATAGGCGTGGGCGTGGAAGCTCTCGCGCAGGATGATCATCCGGTCCTCGAACTGCTTCCACTCCGCCACGGAAAGCGTGGTGGACTTCTCGAAGTCCTCCAGGGCCTCTTCGCTCCAGTTCCGCAGCTCCTGCAGCTTGGTTTCCTTGAAGGCCTCCTTCAGCTGCTCATCGGTCAGGGTCTTCCCGTGATTGGCCGCGACGCGCAGGAATTCCTCCTCCGAGGTTCCGTCCTTGCCATTGCGCCAGGCCATGTCGCGCGCATAGGCGGCGACGAACTCGGCCTTGAAGTTCTGCAGGTCGACCGGCTTCAGGGCCCGGCCGGCGAGGCGTCCGGCGATCCGGGGATGCAACTCGGTCACCGGCCGGCCCGGCAGGAAGATTTTTTCCGTGCCCGGACGGGTGTCCATCTCGGAGCCATGGGGCGCATTGCTCACGGTGAGCTCGAGGCCGTCGGCGAAATTGGCGCACAGGTCCGCCCAGTTGCCGGCGACCGTGTGGTCGTAATAGCAGCCATGGACTCCGGTCACCGGGTGATGCAGCGCCACGAGGCTGACGCCGGGCATCCCGTCGACGGTATACGCGGCGCCCCGGACGTAGCCGTCCGTTTCCAATGCCGCGAAATCGCGCCGGACGTTCTCCTTCTTGATCCACTTGGGATCCGCCTCGAGCGTGAGGTCGACGGTGGAGGGCGTCGAGGTGGAGGCGGCCAGGCCCTTGGCGATGCCCCGCAGCTTCCACCAGACAAAGAAAAGGAATCCGCCGACGAGCAGGATGACGGTCAACGTGAGACCGCCGATGATCTTGAGGAAGAGGTCCATGGGCCGGGTGGGTGGAGTGGACGAACGCACCGCACGATGAACGGAAGCCGCGCCCCAGGCAAGAGCGGTAAGGCGCCCGGCGCGCCCATGTCAGGCTTTCCCGCTCACTTCTCGAACCGATAACCCTTCTCCTTGGCCTGGGCTTCCAGGGTCCGGAAGGCGTCGAGTTCGAGGACGCCGTCCTTGCCCTCGAGGCTCTTGAGCTTGTCGGCGACGGCGGCGTCGCGCTTGGCGACGAGTTCCGCCAGTTCGGTCTGGAGCTTGCGGCGTTCCTCAACCTTTTGGGCGATCAATTCCTGGCGGGCGGCGGGGGCCATGGCCTGCAGCTCGGGGGCCAGCTTCTTTTCGTCAAGTTTGTCGACGCTTTCGCGGCCGTTCATGACCTCGACCACGAGATCGCCGCGGCCGGCCATGATCGCGCCGGCCTCGCCCTTGCCAAGATAGGACGAGCGGTCGGCGACCGCTTCCGACGACATGCTGGCGAGGAGGGACTTGTTGGCGGCGGCGCCGGCCTGCTCGGCCTTCGAGCCGTAGAGGATGATGGTGGAATCGAGCCGGAGATTGAGCCGGATGATTTCCTGGTCGTAGGGCGTCTCGATCCTGATGGAGCCGCCGTCCTGCAGGATGGCGCCGTAGGTGCCGTTGGTCAGGGAGGCGATCTCGCGCCAGGCCTGCTCGGTGCCGCTGAGGCGGCCGCACTGGAGCGTGTTGATGAGGATGCCGCGCTCGTTGGCCAGCCGGCAGGTCTCGGGGTATTTGACATCGTCCTGGTAATCCATGTGCGGCCGCGCGTCGCCGACGAGGAACACCACGCGCAGGACCTCCGGGTCGGTGCTCCACTGGAGATCGCGCACGGCCCGGTGCAGGGCCTCGTTGACGGACTCGGGCTCGTCGCCGCCGCCCTGGGCCTCGAAGGCGTAGAGGTTGGTGTAAACCTCGTCGAGGTTCCCGGTCAGGCCGAACACCCGGGTGACATAGGCGTCGCGCCGGTCGCGGTAACCCACGAGGCCGAAACGGATCTCGGGCGTGGGGCGGGCGGACTTCAGCTTGTTGGCGATGGCCCAGATCTTCTGCTTCGCGCCGGCGATCATGCCGCTCATCGAGCCGGTGGTATCGAGGACAAAGACGACCTCCATGCGCGGCCGGGCGGGGGCCGTGACTTCATGGGCGGGCAGGGAGGAGAGGAGGGTGACCGCCGCCAGGGCGGCGCAAAGGCATTGTTTGAGGCGCATGGGAAGAACACGATCCGGGGTGTTCTTTCTTAGGCTTCATTCGCGATTTTCGGCCAAATGCGCCGGCCGCCGCCGGCCCTAGCGCGAAGCGCCGTCGCCGGGCATCTCGGCCGGCCGGACCGGAAGCACCATGCGCTCGGTGAGCCGGACGGCGGTCAGGCTGGCCGGCCGGTCGATGTAGTCCGCGGTGAGCAATTGGTGCAGCTCGGTGACGGTGCGCACCGGGTGCGTGTCGAGCGCGATGATGATGTCGCCCTCCCGCAGTCCGGCGACGGACGCGGGGCTGCCGGGGGTGAGGTGCGAGACCATCACGCCGGAAGCCTGGTCCAGGTGAAAGGCCCGCGCCACGGTGCGCAGCAGGGGCGCGGTCTGGCCGCCCACGCCGAGGTAGCTGCGGCGGATGCGGCCGTCCTTGATGAGCCAGCCCGCGACCCAGCGGGCGAGGTTGCTGGCGATGGCGAAGCAGATGCCCTGCGCGGGGCGGATGATGGCGGTGTTGACGCCGATGACCTCGGCGCGGGTGTTCACGAGCGGCCCGCCGGAGTTGCCCGGATTCAGGGCGGCGTCGGTCTGGATGATGTTGTCGATCGTGCGGCCCGACTGGGCGCGCAACGAGCGGCCGAGGCCGCTGACGATGCCGGCGGTCACCGTCTGCTGGAAGCCCATCGGGCTGCCCAGGGCGATGGCGATCTGGCCCGGGCGCACGCGGTCGGAGTCGGCCAGCGGCAGGAAGGGCAGGGGCTCGCTGCTCACGCGGACGACGGCGAGATCGGTGTGCGGATCCTCGCCCACCAGGTCGGCCCGCAGCCGCCGGCCGTCGGCGAGGTGGACGTGCAGGTCGGTGGCGTCGTGCACCACGTGGCTGTTGGTCAGGGCGTATCCGTCGGGCGACAGGAAGAAGCCGGAGCCGCTGCCGCCGGGGGATTCGCCGGCGGCGCGGCGGGCCCGGACCTCGAGGTGAACGACCGCCGCCCAGGCGGTCTCCACGGTGGAGGTGACGGCGGCGGAATAGGCGTCGAGCAGCTGCGGGTCCGAGGCGGGCGTGGGCACGGTGCCCGATGACGCGGACCCGGCGGAGGAGAGAAAGGCGACCATGGCCGGGAAGGTCGCCAGAATTGCCGCTTTGGCAAATCGGGCCCGGACACAAGAAGGGCCGCCCTCGCGGGACGGCCCCTCAACTAGCACACGCCGGCAGTATGCCGTTATAACCGCGGCGGGACAATGGGGTGTCCACCGTATCGGGCCGACGTGTCGGCTCAGTCCTCGGACGGCGGCGGGCCGGCCCGGAGCAGGGATTCCTCGTGGTCCAGCAGCAGCTGCAGCGGCCGGTGGACCTCGTCGGCGATCTTGTTGCTGCGCCACAGTTCGTCGATGGCCGCGCGCTCGGCGAGCCGCGCGGTCGTCCGGTAGCGGTGGCCGGCGATCCGGCGGCGGCGCGCGCTGCGGCGCGTCTCACCCTCGGCCTCGAGGACCGCGAGCCGGTGCTCATACTCGCCGATCACCTGGCCGAGCGCGGCGTTGTGGTCGGGCGCGGTGGCCTCGGCCTCGAGTGCGCGCAGGGCGTTGAGGCCGGCCTGCACCGCCGTGGTGCGGGCCAGGCGCTCCTCCTTGGCGCGGGTGCTGTCCTCCCGCAGGCCCAGCCGCTGGATCAGTCCTTCGAGCGTCGTGCCCTGCAACAGCAGCGTCACGGCGATGACCCCGAAGGCGAGGAAGATGACGATGTCGCGGCCGGGGAACGGCGAGCCGTCGGGCATGAAGAACGGGATGGAAAGCGCGCCGGCCAGCGTGACCGTGCCGCGCATGCCGGCCCAGCCCATCACCAGGCCGGTTGCGGGGCGCATCTTTTCCGTGCAGACCCCCGGGAGGATGAAGGGCAGGTAGATGCCCGCGAAGACCCATGCGAGCCGCGCCGCGATGGCGGCGCCGGAGACGATGGCGGTGAAGCCCAGCAGCTGGCCGATGGAATAGTGGTCGCGCACCGCCGCCAGCAGCGTGGGGAACTGCAGGCCGAGCAACACGAAGGCGGTGCCGTTGAGCCAGAAGATCAACAGGCCCCACACGGCGAAGGCGCTCTGGCGGGTCTCCGCATCCATGCGCACCGGGTCGCGCCAGCCGGAGTAGAGGCCGGCGGCGATCACGGCGAGGATGGACGAAACGCCGAGACGGTCGGCGAGGAAATAGGCCGCGAAAGGCGTCATCAGGGAGAGCGTGATCTCAATGAGCGGGTCGGAGCTCTGCAGCCGCTGCAGCAGGTCGCGCAGCTTGCCGATCGCATAGCCAGCCACGAGGCCGAGCGTGAAGCCCCCGACGGCGAGGAGGGAGAATTCGGCGGCCATCTGCGCCAGCGAGAAGCTGCCGGCCACGACGGCGGCGAGGGCGAACTTGAAGGCCACGAGGCCCGTCGCGTCATTCATCAGGCTCTCGCCGTTGAGCACCGTGGTCAGGCGGGCCGGCACGCGCAGGCGCTCGGTGATGGCGTTGACCGCCACGGCATCGGTCGGGGAGACGATCGCGCCGAGGGCAAAGGCCATGGCCAGAGGCAGGCCTGGCACCAGCCACCAGGCCACCAGACCGACGGTCAACGTGGTGAAGATGACCAGGCCGATGGCCAGGGTAAGGATGGCGCGCCGCGCCCGGACGAACTCGCGCAGCGGCATGAGCCAGCCGTCGGCGAAGAGCAGTGGCGGCAGGAAGCACAGGAAGAAGAAGTTCGGGTCGAGCTTGAGCCGCGGGAACGCCGGCACCAGCGCCGCGCCGATGCCGCCGAGCATGTAGGTGATCAGCGGCGGCCAGGGCAGCCAGCGGGCCACGACGCTCAGGCTCGCGATCAGCAGGAGCAGGATCAGGGCGTGTTCAAAATTGACCATGCGGGCCTACGCTACGATTTCGCCGGGATTCGTCCAGCGGCATAACCCGCGGCATCTCCGGCTCGACATCCCGGGGGCCGGCGCCACCTTCGGGACAAATGGCAAAAACGAGGCAGCGGCTGACCAAGAAGGCCTACCAGGCCCGCGCCAGCCGGCTGCGCGAGCAGCTCGTGCACCTGCAGGTGCAGCTGAAGCACGTGCCCTTCAAGGTGCTGCTCATCCTGGCGGGACCCGAGGGCGCCGGCCGCGGCAGCCTCCTGAACACGCTGGCCGAGTGGCTCGACCCCCGCGGCGTGGAGACGTTCTCCTATCATGCCCCCACGGGCAGCGAGCAGGCCCATCCGCACCAGTGGCGGTTCTGGCGGAGCCTGCCGGGCATCGGCCGCATCGGGCTTTATGCCGGCTCCTGGTATACCGAAACGCTGCGCGAGGAAGCGCGCGGCAAGCGCGCGCTGGGTCACGTCGAGCAGGAGGCGGAGCGCATCCGCGATTTCGAGAAGCTCCTGGCCGACGGCGGCACGCTCATCATCAAGGTCTGGCTGCAGATCTCCAAGGACGCGCAGGGCCGCCGGCTGCGCACGCTGCGCGCCGAGCCGGCCACGGCCTGGCGCGTGACGGACGAGGACTGGCATCACCACCGCATCTACGACCGCCTGGCGAAGACCGCCCGGCTCATCCGCGCCAAGACCGACCGACCCGGCGCGCGCTGGACCATCATCGATGCCGAGGACGAGCGCACCCGCGACCTGCAGGTCGGGCAGCTGTTGCTCACCCAGTTCCGGCAGCAGCAAAGGAAGATGGCCCGCCTGCGCCCTGCCGGGCCGCCGCGCGTGGTGAAATCCCTGCGCCCCGCCGGCCTGCGCCGGCTGCAGGCGCTGCCGCTGGACCAGGATTTGTCGGAGAAGGACTACGATGCCCTGCGCGAAAAGTGGCTCGGCCGCCTCAACCGCGCGGTGCGCGCCGCCCTCGGGGCCGGCCGATCCATCGTGTTTGCCTTCGAGGGCTGGGACGCGGCGGGGAAGGGCGGGGCCATCCGCCGGCTCACCAGCGCGATCGACCCGCGCGACTACAGCGTCATCCCGGTGGCCAAGCCCACGGCCGAGGAAAAGCACGCGCATTACCTCTGGCGCTTCTGGCGCGACCTCCCGCGGGACGGCCGCATGGCCGTGTTCGACCGCTCCTGGTATGGCCGCGTGCTGGTGGAGCGGCTCGAGGGCTTCTGCCGGCCGGACGAGTGGCGGCGCGCCTACGCCGAGATCAACGGCTTCGAGCGCGAGCTGACCGACCACGGCACGATCGTGTTGAAATACTGGCTGCACATCTCGCACGCCGAGCAGCTGCGGCGTTTCCGCGAGCGCGAGTCCACCGCCCATAAGCGGCACAAGATGAACGCCGAGGACTGGCGCAACCGCCGCAAGCGCGCCGCCTACGAGATCGCCGTCGGAGACATGCTCGCGCTCACGGACAAAAAGAACGCGCCCTGGCACCTCGTGCCGGCGGACAACAAGCGTTATGCGCGCCTCGAGGTCCTGCGCTCCGCCAGCCGGCAGATCGAGGCCGCGCTGGAGGAGTGAGCGCAGCTCACGCGTCCAGGTCGACCACGCCGGAGGCGTGGCAGAGCGCGGTCAGCACGCGGAATTCCGCGCTTTCCTTGTCGTGGGCGCCCGGCGTCACCTTGAAGCCGCTGGTCAGCGTTTGCATGACGCCGCTGTAAGTCGCGCCCTTGGCCGAAAGCTGGACGCGCTCGAGGGCCCGCGGGCCCGGCTGCAGGAAGGTGACGGCCGCGCCAAACTGTTGCTTGGGTTCACCTTCGACGTGTTTGGGCGATCCCCGCACGGTTATTTCCATCCGCCCCTCGGGCGAGTCGAACCTGAAGGGCATGTGCGGCAGTTTGATTTCCATCGGGCAAGGTATCGCGCCCGGGAGGAATTAGCAACAGCCGCGACGGCCGGGCGCAGCGGGTGCGTTTGTCGTGGATCGGGCGGGCTTGGTCGCTTTTGCCGCCAGCGGCTTGACAGCGGGCGATCTGTAGTTAACCAGATGGTTAAACACGAAAGGCATGTCGCCCGACCGTCTCAACGCCGTCTTCGCCGCCCTGGCCGACCCGACCCGCCGGGCGATCGTGGCGCGGCTGGCGTCGGGCGAGCGCTCCGTCACGGAACTGGCGGAGCCGCACGACATGAGCCTGCCGGCGATCTCGAAGCACCTCGGCGTGCTGGAGCGCAGCGGGCTCATCGAGCGCGGGCGGGATGCGCAATGGCGCCCGTGCCGGCTGCGCGCGGCTCCGCTCAAGGAGGCCGTGGATTGGCTGGAGACCTACCGCCAGCATTGGGAGCAAAGCCTCGATCGCCTTGACGAATACCTGCAGGAGTTGCAGGCCAGGCAGCCGGTCAAAAGGGGAAAACGCCATGCCCGGGGAAAATAAGCCGCCGGCCTGCCGGCCGATCGTCAGTTCGCGGGTCTTCGCCCAGCCCCGGGAGGCCGTGTTCGCGGCGTTCAGCGATCCGGCGCGCCTGGCGCAGTGGTGGGGCCCGCAGGGCTTCACGAATGAATTCCACCAGTTCGACTTCCATCCGGGCGGGTCGTGGCGGTTCACCATGCGCGGGCCGGACGGCGCCGCGTATGCGATGGACAAGCGGTTCACCGAGATCGTCCGCCCGGAGCGGATCGTCCTGCGCCATTTTCAGCAGACCCACGACTTCACCCTGACGATGACCTTTGCCGTCCAGGCGGGCGGCACGGTGGTCACGTGGGTGATGGACTTCGACGACCCCGCCGAGGGCGAGCGGCTCCGGTCCTTCCTCGGGCCGGCCAACGACGAGAACCTCGCCCGCCTCGCCGCGCACCTGTCTTTAATCACGCAAACCCCATGACCACCCGCAACCAGCCCCCTGCAGCCAATTCCGATCGCGAGATCGTCTTCACCCGCATCCTGCACGCCTCGCGCGAACTCGTCTGGCAGGCGTGGACCGATCCCAAGCATGTGGTCAACTGGTGGGGGCCGCGCGGCTTCACGACGACGAGCAAGAAGATGGACTTCCGCGTCGGCGGCGCATGGGAGCATGTCATGCACGGGCCGGACGGCGCGAATTACCCGAACAAGAGCATCTTCAAGGAAATCATCCCGCTGGAGCGCATCACCTACTCGCACGGCGGCGGGCGGGAGGAGGGGCCGGGCGCCAGCTTCACCGCGACCTGGACCTTTGAGACCGTCGAGGGCGACAAGACCCGCCTGACCGGGCGCCTGGTGTTCCCGTCGGCCGGGGCGCGGGACTTTGTGGCCAAGGAATTCGGCGCCATCGAGGGCGGCCAACAGACGCTGGAGCGTGCCTCCGAATACGTCGCCTCCCTGCAGGTGCAGCCGTTCATCATCACGCGCGAATTCAACGCGCCCCGCGACCTCATGTGGAAAGCCTGGACGGAGGGCGACCGCTTCGTGCAGTGGTTCGGGCCCAAGGGGGTCAGGATCTCCCTGGTGAAGTTCGATCCGCGCCCGGGCGGCACGACGCACTACCGGATGGAAATGCCCGGCGGCAAGGAGGTGTGGGGCAAGGCGGTCTATCGCGAGGTCGTGCCGCCAGAGAAGCTCGTTTGGATCAACTCCTTCTCCGACCAGCAGGGCGGCATCACCCGGCATCCGCTCACCAGCGATCGCTGGCCGCTGCAGATGCTGACCGTGATCACCTTCGCCGAAAATGCCGGCAAGACGACGGTCACCATCAACTGGCTGCCCTACGAATCGGATGAGGACGAACGCCAGGTCTTCGCTAACAACCTCCCCAACATGAATATGGGCTGGAGCGGCACGCTGGAGCAGCTCGGGACCTATTTAAAGTCGCCCTGATCTGTCCGCCGCGGAGGGGTTCAATCGTTTATTCATGGAACCCATTCCCATGAATAAAAGCACACTGAAGAGCATCGGTGCCGTCGTGGCCGGCATCCTCATGATCGTCATCGGCAGCACGGTGATCGACCAGATCCTGCATGCCACCGGCGTCTATCCTGACAAATACCTCACCCATGGAACGGCCCTGATCGCCAGTTCCTACCGCCTGCTCATCAGCATCGCCGGCGCCTACCTGACGGCGAAGCTCGCCCCCGCCAACCCGATGAAGCATGCGATGATCCTCGGCTATATCGGCACGGTGCTCGGCCTGGTCGGCGTGATCGCCACCTGGAACCTCAACCTCGGGCCGCGCTGGTATCCCATCTCGCTTGCCGTGCTGGCCATCCCGCAGTGCTGGTTCGGCGGCTGGTTGCACGGCCGGCGGGCGCGGCCCGCCGCTTGACTGGGGTCGGGCGCGGAGGGCGCGTCGGCCCGCGATGAAATAGCCCCTGCTCCGGCTGCTCGCCGGCATGGCTGCGTCGGGCGCCGCGGTGACCGCCGGGGCCGGCGTAATGCGGGCAACAGGTTCCACCCATTGAAGTTCCCCCAAAAAAGTCGCCCGCGGTGCCATCGCGGACTTGTCACGCCTGCCGGAGCTTCCAACTGTCGCGGGTTCATGAATCGCACTTCCTCCTCCGTTTCCCTCCTCCTGGGCCTCGCGGTCCTCGCATTCACCGGCTGCGGCAAGCAGCCCGCCGCCGGCCAGACGGCCTCGGCCGCGTCCCAGCCCGCCCCTGCGGTCATCGAGTCGGTGGAGCAGAAGGTCAGCTACGGCATCGGTTACAACATGGGCGGCGGCCTGAGCCGGGACGACATGCTGAAGGTGGACCAGGCGGCCCTCATCGCGGGCATCACGGACGGCCTGGCCAAGGCCAAGACGCGCCTCCCGGAGGCCGAACTCGAGGCGGCCTTCATGGCGATGCAGCAGAAGATGGCCACCGCGCAGGCCGCGGCCGCCGAGAAGCAGCTCACGCTCGGCAACGAATACCTCGCCAAGAACAAGGCTAAGCCCGGCGTGACCGTCACCGCCTCCGGCCTCCAGTATGAGGTGCTGAAGAGCGGTGCCGGCGGGCGCAAGCCGCAGGCGATCGAGACCGTCCGGGTGCACTACCACGGCACGTTGATCGACGGGAAGGTCTTCGACAGCTCCGTCGACCGCAATGAGCCGGTGGAATTTGCCCTGAACGAGGTGATCCCGGGCTGGACCGAGGGGTTGCAGCTGATGTCGGTCGGCGACAAGTGGAAGTTTACCATCCCGCCGGCGATCGGCTACGGCCCGCGCGGCAAGGGTGACATCCCGCCGAACGCCGTGCTGGTCTTCGAGGTCGAGCTGCTCGAGATCAAGTAAGCGGCGGCGCGGCTCAGAACAGCCCGTGCCAGCGGGCCGCCAGCCACGGGGCGGCGGCCAGCACGAGCATGCCGAAGCCCAGCAGTCCGCCGCGGCGGAGGTCGAAGTCCGCGCCGATCCGGTCCCATGAGGCATGGAAGACGAACCGGCCGAGCGAGACCTCAAAGGCGAGCATGACGGCGAGCCACAGGCCGCCGACGGCCAGCGCATCGTCCCGGGTAGCCGGGGCGATCCACGGCACGGTCAGCCAGGCGATGCCGAGGATGATGAGGGAGGCGGTGCCGACGCCGATCTGGCGGGCGCGGTGGTCGCCGACCCGGCGGTTGAGCAGGCGGACGCGCAGGATGCCGTGGATGGTCTCGGCCATCGCGATCACCAGGCAGACAATAAGGGCGCGGAACAGCATGGCCCGGCCAACCTACCCACATTCCGCGGAACGTCGAGTCCGCGGGCGGGCTCAGTCCCGGTCCGGCAGCGAATATTCGAGCGTGTAGTAGTGCGCGCCGTCGGCCGCGATCGAGATGTTCATCTTGCCTGTCAGGCCGGTGAGTTCGCCGGTGCCGGAGTCGGGCACGACGGTGATCAGCAGGGTGGGCGCGCTGCGGTTCATGACGCCGTGGTGCTGGAGGTGGAAGGAGCCGGTGCGGCCGGCGAGCGTGCCGGTAACCTTCTCGATGGCGACGTAGCCGGCCGAGCCCTTCACGGCGGTCATGGCGGTGAGCATCTCGCCGTTGCCGGTGCCCTCGAGGTCGCCGTGGTATTTTTTGTCGAGGGTGAACCGGCCGACGGGCGCGTCGGCCGCGGCGGCGGGCGTCATCTTCACGTCGAAAGGACCGGTGGCCTTGATGATTTTCATGGGGGATTCGGCAACGGCGAAGGGCATGGCGCCAAGCGCGAGCCCGGCAACGAGTGAACGACGAAGGGGGTTTTTCATAAGACGACCCAGCCTACCATGATCCACTGACAACCCTGTGTCAGGAGGGTTGGGCCCGGGTCGGACTTTGACAACCGGGCGCCGGGATGGAGGATGGGGTCATGAAGAAACATCAGGTGGCGCTCTTCTGGTTGATCGGGTTGCTGGTTACCGTGCGGGCGGCGGAGCTGCCGCCGGGGTTGCGGGATTTCGACGCCTTTGTGGCGCGCGTGCAGCAGGAATTCGACGTGCCGGGCGTCGCCGTCGCCATCGTCAAGGACGGCGAAGTCGTGCTCGCCAAGGGCTACGGTGTGCGTGAGCTGGGCAGACCCGAGCCGGTGGACGCGCGCACGCTGTTCGCCATCGCGTCGAACACCAAGGCCTTCACCGCCGCCGGGCTGGCGATGCTGATGGACGAGGGCCGGCTGACCTGGGACGACCGCGTGACCGAACGGCTGCCGTGGTTCAAGATGAGCGACCCCTACGTGACGCACGAGATGACCGTGCGCGACCTGCTCACGCATCGCAGCGGCCTGGCGCTCGGGGCGGGCGACCTGCTGTTCTGGCCCGTCACGGATTTCACGACGCGCGAGGTGGTGGAGCGCCTGCGGTTCGTGCCGCTGGCCACCGGCTTCCGCGCCAACTACGCCTATGACAACATCCTCTATGCCGCCGCCGGGCTCGTGCTGGAGGAGGTCTCGGGCAAGAAGTGGGGCGAATTCATGCGCGAGCGGATCTTCGTCCCGGTCGGCATGACCGACACGGTCGCCAACTACCTCGACCTGAAACCCGGCGCCAACGCCGCGACCGGACACGCCAAATACGATTTCAAGGACCTCAAGCCCGTGCCGCCCCTCGCCTGGGACAACGCCTCCGCCGCGGGCGGCATCTATTCCAGCGCGCAGGACATGGCGAAGTGGGTCCGCGTGCAGCTCGCCGGCGGCAAACTCCCCGCCGGTCCCGGCGACAAGCAGGTCGCGCTCTTCCAGGAGGCGCGGCAGAAGGAAATGTGGTCGGTGGTGACACCCATCAAGATCAGCGAACCGAAGATCCAGGCCCTGAAGGTCACGCGGCCGAATTTCCTCGGTTATGGCCATGGCTGGAACCTGTCGGACTACCGCGGTCGCAAGCTGGTGTCGCACACCGGCGGCTGGCCGGGGCAGGTGTCCAAGGTCGTGCTGGTGCCCGAGCTGAAGCTCGGCGTGGTCGTCCTGACCAACCAGGAGGTCGGCGCGGCGTTCCAGGCCGTGAGCTGGCGCGTGCTCGACGCCTACCTCGGCGCGCCGGCGACCGACTGGGTGGCGGCCTACGCGGAGCTCGTGAAGTCGGCCGCGGCCGGGTCCGACGACTCGTGGGCGAAACACGTCGCCGCGCGCGACGCCGCCTCGAAGCCCTCGCTCCCGCTGGCGAAATACGCCGGCACCTACCGCGATGCCTGGCGCGGCGACGTTTTCATCACCGAAAAAGCGGGCAAACTCGCGATGAACTTCAGCCGCACGGAGAAGCTCGGTGGCGACCTGGAGCACTGGCAGCACGACACGTTCATCGTCCGGTGGCACGACCGCTCGCACAACGCCGACGCCTTCGTGACCTTCGCCCTCACGCCCGACGGCGCGATCGACCAGGTGAAGATGGAGGCGATACCCCCCCTGACGGACTTCAGCTTCGACTTCCACGACCTCGTGCTGAAGCCGGTGGGGAAGTGAGGCGGCCGGACGGTTGATTCAGCGGTTGCCCTCGTGGAAGCCGATCCGGCGCTTGGGTGGCGCGGGCGGCGGCTCGAGGAGCGGCTGCAGGTTTTTCCAGATGATCTGCAGCGTCAGGTCGTGTTCGAGGAGGGTTTTGTCGATCTCAGCCAGGCGCTTCAGGATGCCAACATTGCTCGCGAGGGCCTCGCGCTGCTTTACGAAGGCGCGGACGACGTAGATCGCCATTTCCGAGGCGCGGGGTGAACGCAGGACATTGGCCGCCATCAGTGCGCCATGTTCGGTGAAAGCCCAGGGAAGTTTTCGTCGCCCGCCATGGCGACTCATCGCAATTTGCGATGAGTGCTGGATTTTGCCTGGGTCTGCAGCGGGTTGCGCACTTGATATCGCGGATTGCGATATCAAGTTGGCGAGCTCTTCCTTGGTCAGCCGAAAGCGAAAATCCTCGGGAAATTTGTCGGCGTTGCGTTTGACCGCCTCGTTGAAGCGAAAGGTCGGCACGCCGTAGAGGCGGGCGAGATCGGCGTCGAGGATCACGCGGTGACCACGGAACACGAGGGTGCGGACGGGGATGGGGTCGGCGGGCTTGGGCATGACGGGCAAAACGGAAGGCTGGCTGCAAAGGACGGTGGATTTGACACTACTAATGGACACGGATCAGGCATTTATCTGAAATACCCAAGGGATCGGAATTAGTGTCCCATTAATGTGGATTAGTGGTGACCTGCCCGGTCGTGGCTGGGGTGGGGGCTGACCAAGGGCGGACTTCCATGGCGACGTTGTAGTCCTTGGCCGGGTGGGAGGCGGCGATGGCGGTGGCCTCGTCGAGGTCGCGCGCGTCGAGGAAGAGCAGGGCGGTGACGGGCCATTTGCCGTATTCGTCGCCGGTGAACTCGACGCCCGGCCGGGTGATGCTCGGCGCCAGGCTGCGCGGCTCAAGCCGGTGCCCGCGGGCATTCTGCTCCCGGGCCCAGAGCGAGATGGCCGCCTGCCGGTGCGCCCTGACGACTTCATTGAGATTGAACGGCCCTTGGCGGAAAAGGATCACGAATTGTTTCATGCCCTAACCTTACCACGGGCCGCTGACAGCATTGTGTCAGGAGTCCTTCCGAAGATCACCCAGTCCGCATTGCTAGGGGCACTCAACGCTCGCTAGTGCTCCAAAAGTTCGTATCTGCAATAAGAGATCTAGGGAAAGCAAAGTTGTCTGAAATTCCATGAAACTGTCCCAACAAATAATATATGCCATCGATGATTGGGTGCACGGAAAGTTCGATGCGGCTTTGCTGCACGCTTGTATTGCTATCGATACGACCGCTAAGCGGTTATCTCCGAACGAAACAAGGGTTGGCGTCCGCTACATCCATTGCTTACGCGCTTATTACTGGCTAATCGAACCGATGTTAGCGTCTGGCGTAAATTTGGTGGAGACCAAATTCGGTAACATTCAATTGAGAAGCACCAATTTCCCGGATCTCGCTGAGATTATCTATGAGATATTTCGCTGCGGTCACGCACATGGAGATGAGGTCCCGAAAGAATTTTCGGTGCTTCCTGCTCAAGGAAACTTCGGTTCGAGATGGGGCGTTGGGAAAGGTGAGTTGCATATGCCTGACCGAATTGTCCCGGCATTATTAGCCGTCGCCGTGTTTTCAAAAGTGAACGCAGGTGAAGTATCAGCTGGTGCTTACTATCTTTCGTTGGGAAACGAACAATTTCCGATATCTGAGTGGTGGGGACGAGAGCATGACTTTGTTGCGATAGCAGCGAAATATAACAAAATCCGCGTGAAGCTTGAGGGGCTTGAACGATGGGATAATGGAATTATGGAAATAACTTCTACCTGAGGTTAAAGTGTAATAGCCGGCTTCCAAGGACACATGCACCCGAGTGGGGAGCGACTATAGGTAACCCCAGTGAGACTGGTTATTTAGACCGTTAGCGGCCCGGCTTCACCGAAGCTACGGTGTGGCAAGTGAGCTTAAAGACGAGGCACGACAAGGCCGCCATCCACCATGACCACTTGCCCGGTGCTAAATGGGAAATCTCCTCTCGCCAGTGAAGCAACCGCCTTACCCACGTCTTCGGGATAGCCCCAGCGCGGTTGGATATTTAAACCTCCTGCGATCAACTTGTCATACTTCTCGGTCACGCCGGCGGTCATGTCGGTCTTGATGACTCCGGGGCGGACTTCGTAAACGGGGATACCATCGGCGCCGAGGCGGGCGGCGAAGAGTTGCGACATCATGCTCAGGCCGGCCTTGGCGATGCAGTATTCGCCGCGGTTGATCGAGACGACCGTCGCCGAGATCGATGTGATGCTGATGATGTAGGCGGCGAAGGCTGGATCGGCCTTCCTGGCGGCAACCATGTCGCGGGCGAAGGCCTGGGTGAGGAAGAAGACGCCGCGCAGGTTCGTGTTCACCACGTAGTCGTAGCTTTCCTCGGAGGTCTCGAGCAGGTCGGCGCGGACCTTGGGGGCGACGCCGGCGTTGTTCACCAAAAGGAAACCTGAAACCTGAGACCTGAAACCTGAAGTTCCCGAGGCGGCCAGCGGCTTGCCCCACGCGGCAATGAGGTCGTGGGTGGCTTGGTAGATCGCTTTACGACCTTCCACTGAACCGACGTCGCCGCGGGCGTAGCCGACCTTCACGCCCATGGCGCGGAGCTTGGCGAGGGGCTCGGCGACGGCGGCTTCCTCGCGGACGCCGTTGATGACGATATCCCATTTCTCGGCGGCGAGCGCGCTCGCAATTCCGAAACCAATACCGCGGGAGCCGCCAGTAACTAAAGCGATTTTAGACATGTGATTTGAGGTAGAGAATTGCGAGCGAGTGTTAAGTGTTAAGAAAAGACTCCGATCTTAAAACTTAAAACCTAACACTTAACACTGTGCCGACTGGGCCTCACTTCAACACCGGCACATCGACCCACTTGCGTTCGGCCCAGGACTTCAGGCCGAGCTCGGCGAGCTGCACGCCCTTGGCGCCTTGGAAGAGGTCCCATTGGAACGGGCTGCCGGTGACGACGTGCTTGAGGAACAGCTCCCACTCGATCTTGAAGGCGTTGTCGTAGACGCCCTGGTCAGGGACGCGGACCCAGCCGTCCTTGTATTTGATCGGGCTGTCGACGTCGGGATTCCAGACGCAGCGCGGCGTGGCGGCGAGGGATTGGGCCTTGCAGTCACGCAGGCCGGCGACGGCGGAACCCATCGTGCCGTCGACCTGGAGGGTGAGGAGGTCGTCGCGGTCGACGCGGACATCCCACGAGGAGTTGAAATGGCAGATGACGCCGTTCACGAGCTCGAAGGTCGCGTAGGCGGAGTCGTCGGCGGTGCACTTGTAGGGCTTGCCGGCCTCGTCCCAGCGGGTGGGGATGTGCGTGGCGCCGAGGCAGGTGAGGCTCTTCACCTCGCCGAAGAGGTTCTGGATGACATACTGCCAGTGGCAGAGCATGTCGACGATGATGCCGCCGTCGTCCTCCTTGCGGTAGTTCCACGACGGGCGCTGGAGCTTCTCGTGCTCGCCGGTGAAGACCCAGTAGCCGAACTCGCCGCGGACGGAGAGGATCTTGCCGAAGAAGCCGGTATCGATGAGATACTTCAGCTTCACGAGGCCGGGCAGCCAGAGCTTGTCCTGCACGACGCCGTTCTTGAGGCCGGCGGCCTGCACTTCCTTGGCGAGGGCGAGGGCCTCGGCGGAGGTGGTGGCGGTGGGCTTCTCGCAGTAGATGTGTTTCTTGGCGGCGATGGCCTTGCGGACGCCGATCGGGCGCTGGCCGGTGAGGGTGGCGTCGAAGTAGATCTGGTTGGCGGGGTTCGCCAGCTCGGCATCGAGGTTGGTCGAGACGCGCGAGACGCCGGTGCGGGCGGCGAGGGCCTTGAGCTTTTCCTCGCTGCGGCCGACGAGGACCGGGTCGGGCATGATGACCTCGGAGTCGGAGAGCTTCACGCCGCCCTGGTCGATGATGGCCTTGATGGAGCGGATGAGGTGCTGGTTGGTGCCCATGCGTCCCGTGACGCCGTTCATGATGATGCCGATTTTGTGAACTTTCATAAGAGGAAGAGTTGGGTCACCACTAATGGACACTGAGGTCTCACTAATGAAGACAGGTTGGGTTTGGGATTAGTGATTAGTTAGTGTGGATTAGTGGTTCAAAAAATCTGCTCAGACGAAGTCCTTGTAGGCTTGGACGATCTTCTTGAGGTATTCGTCCTGGTCCATGGCCCAGAGGCGATTGGAGAAGACCTCGACCTCGTTGAAGCCCTTGAAGCCGGTCGCCTCGACCCAGGCGCGGATCTGGCGGAGCGGGATGCAGCCCTCGCCCATGAGGCCGCGGTCGAGCAGGAGGTCGGTGGTCGGCGTGCGCCAGTCGCAGACATGGTAGGCGAAGAGGGCGTTGAGCTTGCCGCAGCGGGCGATCTCGGCCTCGAGCGCCGGATCCCACCAGAGGTGATAGACGTCGGCGGCGACGCCCACGTAGGGCGACTTGAGTTGCTCGACCATGTCGTTGGCTTGGCCGAGGGTGTTCACGGCCGAGCGGGAGTCGGCATACATCGGGTGCAGCGGCTCGATGGCGAGCTTCACGTTGGCGGCCTTGCACTCCGGGAGGAGGGCGGCGATGCCGTCGGTGATCTGCTTGCGCGACTCGACCAGCGACTGGCCGGGGACGGCGCCGCAGACGAGGACGATCAACGGTGCGCCGAGGGCGTGGGCCTCGGAGATGGCGAGGCGGTTGTCATCGAGCGCCTTGGCGCGGTCGGCGGCGGTCGCGGCCGGGAAGAAGCCGCCGCGGCAGAGCGAGACTATGGACAGACCGTTGTCGCGGATCAGCTGGCCGGTTTTTTTGATATCGCGGCCGGCGAGGGTGTCGCGCCAGACGGTGATGCCCTTGACGCCGGCCTTGGCGAACTTCTCGGCCGACGTCTCGACCGCCCACGGCTTGGTGGTGATCGTGTGGATGCAGAGCCGGCTGAGATCGGGGAGCGGGGATGAGGGATTCATCGGAAGAATTGATTTAACCGCAGAGGCACGGAGGCACAGAGAAAGGCAGTTTGAAGAAATACAAATTCATCGGTTCGAAACTTTGTGTCTCTGTGCCTTTGTGGTTCAAACTCAGCTCTTGAGGCAGCCGAAGAAAGTGTAGTATTTCTCGCCCTTGATGATGCGCTGGAGGGTGAGGGCGGCCTCGCGGAGGTGGTAGTCGCCCCACATGCAGGCCTCGCCGCATGGCACCTTCTTGCCCGGCGGGATGTAGTCCCAGCCGTTCGGGCGGTGGTAGACGGTGTGGAGGAGCAGGCCCTGGTGCGTCGGGTCGATGCCGAGGTAGGCGTCGCTGAGCAGCGTGCGCATCGTGGTCAGGCCGGCCTGCCAGTATTTTTTGCCCTCGGGCGTGGTCTCGCCGAGGTAGCGGCCGAGGCGGAGCAGGCCCTGCGCGCCGATGGCGGCGGCGGAGGAGTCGACCGGCTCGTGGTCGTTGAAGATCTCGGCGTTGCGGGAGCGCCAGTCGCCCAGCTTGTGGAGGTTCGGCGCGCCGCCGTCCCAATACGGGATGCCGTCGAGCGCGGTGTTGGCGATATACCAGTCGCAGGTGGCCTTGGCGCCCTTGAGGAGGATGGCCTCCCACTTGGCGCGGCCGCCGAGCGGCGCGAGGTCGGCGTCGGACACGGTTTTCAGGAACTCGAGCTCCTCGGCGAAGCCCACCATCGCCCACGACAGGCCGCGGGTCCAGGTGGTGAAGCCCGAGAAGCCCTGCTGGGAGTTCGGGCAGCGGAAGCGGCCGTCGTTGCGGTTGAACACGGCCTCGTGCGTCGTGCGGCCGCGCTCGGCGGGGACGTCGTAGCCGTCGCGGCCCTCGCCGTAGTAGACGGAGAACTTCGCGGTGGCATCGATGTGCTGCAGGCCGCGGTCGAGGAGGGAGTGGGCGGCGTCGTTCTCGCCCATGAGGCGGTGGCCGAGCTGGTGGGCGACCATCAGGATGCGGACGGAGCGGATGGTGTCCACGAAGAGGGAGTGCGGGCCGTTGAAGGAGTAGATGTAGCCGCCCCCGCCGAAGGTGGAGGACCAGCGGGCCGCCTGGACGGCGCCGGAGGCCTTGATGGCCAGCTCGCAGAACTCGACCTGGTTGGCCGGGAGCTTGCCCTCGCGCTGGAGGCGCAGCCAGTTGCCGTAGGTGGAGAGATTGTTGAAGCCGTGGTCATGGACGCCGACGTGCGAGACGTGCGAGGCCATGCGGTCGACGGTGAACTTGGCCGCGGCGTCGGCGAAGCGCTTCTCGCCAGTGGCGTCGAACTGGAGGAAGCCGGAGCCGTAGTTGAAGCCCTCGGTCCACTCGGTCCAGCCGCGCGCGGTGTATTTGCCGGCGGCGGTGAAGACGGGCGAGCCCTTGGCGGGATCGTATTCCTTGAAGATCAGGTCGATCTTCGAGCCGGAGAGCTGCCAGAACTTCTGGAGCGCGGGCGTGAGGGCGGAGGCGTTCAGCTGGTCGTCGATTTTCATGCGGGGATCAGTAGCGTTTGTCCTTGCGAAGGTGGAGGATCAGGAAACGGGAGTCGGCGAGGGATTCGTAGGTGTGCTGCTGGATGGCGTCGAACTGCATGCACTGGCCGGTCTCGAGGACGCATTCCTCGTGGGGCAGGGAGAGCTTCAGCTTGCCCTCGAGCACCCAGCAGACCTCGGTGTCGTCGTGGTGGATCTCGGGGCGCGAGACCTTGGAACTGGCCGGGGCGGTGCCGAGGAGGGCCACGACGTTGGCGAAGCGGATCTGGCGGAACTTGAACTGGCCGGAGCGGTGCGAGTTCTCCTCGCCGCGGTGGGCCAGGGGCGACTCGGTCAGGGCCAGCAGGTCGGTGGTGCTCATGCCGAAGGCGCGGCCGAGGCGGTAAAGGGTGTCGAGCTCGGCCGACTGCTGGTTGCGCTCGAGCTTGGAGATGACCGGCACGGAGACGCCGGAGGCCTCGGAGAGATCCGCGAGGGTCATCTCATGCTGCTCGCGCAAGCGACGCAGCACGCTGAAGTCGAATTTGTCGGGCGGGGTAGCCAAAGCGCCGCCGAGGCTTGCCGGCGCGTATTTCTTTGCAAGCAATAAAGCGGCTGAAATTTGCAGTCAAAGAAACAGGCCTTGGCGGACGCCCCGGAGGGGAAACCGGCCCGACCCGACCGGTTTATTAAACAAATATTATAGAAATGACTAATAAACACAGAGGGGAAATGGCTTGAAATGCGAATTTGATGATAACTATTAATCAACCTGAACCCCCAACCCCAACCCGTATGACCCCTCGTCTCGCCGTTTCCACCACGCGGGCCCGGGCCGCCGCCCTCGGCTGCCTCGCCCTGCTCTCCCTCCGGGCCATCGCCCAGACCCCGCCCCCGGCCGAGCCGGTGACCGTGGAGCTGCCCACGTTCACGGTCTCGACCAACCAGGACAAGGGCTACCGGGCCACCAACTCCGTCTCCGCCACGCGGGTGGACACGGCGATCAAGGACCTGCCCTTCGCCATCACGGCGTTCACCGAGCAGTTCATCTCGGACATCGGGGCCCGCGAGCTGGTGGACATCGTCAACTTCGCCCCCGGCGTGACCAGCGGCGCGAAGGAGTTCACCCAGGGCAACAACCGCTACTCCATCCGCGGCTTTGACGGTGATGTGACGCCGCAGCGCAACGGCTTCATCGGCAACCGTTATGTGGACGCCGGCAACATCCAGCGCGTCGAGGTCGTCAAGGGCCCGGCGTCGCTGCTCTACGGCCAGATCACGCCCGGCGGCACGGTGAACTACATCACCAAGCGGCCGGTGGGCAAAAGCTTCACCGTGCTCAAGCTGGCCGCCGGCTCGGACAGCTACCTGCGCGCCGACCTCGACGTGAACCACGCCTCCGAAAGCGGCCGCTTCCAGGCCCGGGTAGTGGCTGGCTGGGAGAACGGCTTCGAGTGGACCGACCCGGGCGAGAGCAAGGGCACGCTCATCGCGCCGAGCCTCGCCATCAACGTGACGAAGAACTCCCGGCTCATCCTCGACTACGAGCGCTACCGCCGCCGCGAGACCCCGCTGGTGGGGATGATGCCGAACCTCGCGGTCAACGTCGCCGCCACCGCGGCCAACTTCGCCCGCACCGCCGACCGCGCCCGGGCGCAGGCCTACGTCGACGTCGGCAACCTCAACCTCGGCTTCCGCGCCGCGCCGCCGCTGCCCTACGACTTCAACTACGTCGGCAACTCCGACTACCGGAAATCGGACTTCGACTCGTTCAATCTCGAATACAATGTGAACCTCGGCCGCAACTGGGTCGCCCGCGCCAACTACGGCTGGAACGACTTCTACATCGGCAACAAGCTGACCGGCCTGGCCGAGTTCACCGTCACGCCCGCCGCGGCCTACCTCGCGACGTTGAACCGCTTCGACTACGTGGCGGAGGTTGTCGCCAACCCCTCGATCCTCGCCGACCCCAACAAGACCGCCTCGGCGATCCTCACCAAGCGCAAGCGCCTGGAAGAATCCTTCGGCAGCTCCGACACCTGGCAGGCCGAGCTGACCGGCAAGATGGAGTTCGGGAGCTTCACGCTGAAGCCGCTTTTCGGCGCTTACCTGAGCGAGAGCAAGAGCGGCGCCCGCCGTCGCGAGAGCACGACGGCCCCGGCCGCCGGCGTGGCCAACAGCGCCACGACGCCCACCCAGCACTTCCAGCCCTGGAACTACAACGATCCGACCACCTGGGACCGCACGCCGGACTACGACGAACTGGCCTCGCCCTTCAACAACCTCCGCAAGGGCACGGGCGAGGAGAGCGCGCTTTACGCCGTGCTCAACGCCAGCTTCCTCGACGACCGCCTGATCGCGATCGGCGGCGCCCGCTACAACAAGTCCGAGTCCACCGGCGTCAACCTGCTGCCGACCGTCGCCGCGACGCCCAGCGCCGCCGTGGCCGACCCGGATTACTCGGCCACCAAGACCACGCCGCAGTTCGGCGTCGGCTACAAGGTGCGCCGCGACCTGCTGCTCTTCGCGAGCTACTCCGAGTCGTTCTTCATCGAGGAGCGCATCCTCACGCTCTTCAACCCGGCCTATAACCCGGCCCTCCCGACCAACGCCGCCACCAACCCGCTCACGATCAGCGCCCCGGCGCTGCCCACGACCGGCTCCGGCTACGAGTTCGGCATCAAGACCGACTTCCTCGACGGCCGCATCTCGTCGACGGTGTCGTTCTTCCACCTCGAGCGCGAGAACCGCATCCTGCGCTTCCGGGAGACCGCGGTCGACGGCACCTTCCCGACCATCACCCGCCAGGGCACGGTCGACGAGAGCGAGGGCGTGGAGCTCGAGCTCACCTGGTCGCCCATCGACAACTGGCAGGTTTATGCGACCGCCACCTTCATGGACATCAAGACCACGAAGGCGACCTTCCCGCCGATCCCGGTCAACCCGGACCCGGTCTATCAGGCCGCCTATGTCGCCGCCTACAACGAGGCCGTCGGCCTCGTGATCAACGCCGTGCCCGAGGGCTCGGCCGAGACGCTCGGTTCGCTGTGGTCGCGCTACTCCTTCAACTCCGGCTCCGCCAAGGGCCTGTGGGTGGCCGGCGGCTTCGTCTACACCGGCAAGAAGGCCCAGCGCACGGCCAACCCGACGCTCTTCTACGACTCCTACACGGTGTTCGACGCCGTGGTCGGCTACGACTGGAAGTGGGCCGGGCACGAGATGTCCGCGACGCTCTCGTGGAAGAACGTGACCAACGAGGAATACTTCCCGGCCAACCAGGCCCGCGGCCTCCCGAGCCGCGCGGTGCTGTCGGTCAGCACGAAATTCTGATCTGCGCGCAACCCTGCGATCACGGCAGCCCGAAAGGGCGGCCTTTTTGTGTAAGCCTGTAGGGCCGCCGCTTGTCGGCGTGCCGCGTCCGGTCCGCCGACGAGCGGCGACCCTACAAGGAGCAGGAGATGCGCCGGTTCAGGCGGCGGGCTTGGCGCGCTCCGCCTCGGCGATGAGCTGGTCGAGGAAACCCTTCGGCAGCTTCTCGTTCTGCGTGTGCGGCCACTTTTCCGGAGCCTGGTTGTAGGGGCGCAGGAAATCGAGCGCCTGGCGCAGGCTGGCGCCGTTGGGCGCGGTGTAGTTCCAGAGGTCGATGCCGAGGCCGGAGGCATGGCGGGCGACGAGCGCCAGTGCCTCGAGGTTGAAGCGGCTGTAGCCGAGTCCGTCCACGCGGCGGATCTCCTCGGGCTGGCTGCCGTCGGGTTGGATCTGGTGGGCGAGCAGGGTCCGGGCCTCGCCGACCAGGGTGCGCGCGAGGTCGTCGCGGCCGACGTAGCGGGCGATCGGGATGGCCTGCGCGAAATACCACGAGCCGTGGTTGTTCTTCGCGGCGCGCTCCTCGAGGGCGATCTTCGCGGACGTGAACCAGCCGAGGAAGGCGGTGAACCATTCGCGGACGGCCGTCTTCTCGGCGGGCGTGAGGGCGGGGGAGTCGTCGAGCAGGCGCAGGGCGTCGATCACGTTGGCGAAGCCGCGCGAATCGAGCATGCCGGCGGCGTTGCCGCGGTTCTGTTTGTGGCCGAGGCGGACCTGGGCGTATTCGAGGTGCGGGTTCATGCGCGTGGCCGGCGTGACGAACCACGCGCGCAGCCATTCGCCGGCGCGGCGGGCGGCGGCCTCGTCGTGTTTCACGTGCCAGGCGGCGGCGAGTTTTTCCACCGTTTCGCAGAAGTCCCCGATGCGGTGCCGGTCGCCGCGGGCGACCTGCTCGTGGTTGTGTTTCCCGTCGCGGCTGACGTAGGGCAGGCCGTCGGGCTTGGCCGGGTCGGGCCAGTAGTAGCGGGCGAAGCTGACGTAGTCGTGCGGGTCGCCGCTGGGCGGGTCGACCTGCTTGTCCGTGACGACGGCGACGGGCGCCTTGAGCGCCGCCGGGGCCTGGGCGGCGAGCGCGGCGAGTTCGGCGGGCGTGCGCTGCCAGGCGTCGAGCGCGCAGGCGGCGGCCGGGAGGAGGGCGAGGCCGGCGAGGCTAGCGAAGATTGATCGAGTCATGGGTCAGGGTGAGGGTGTCGGTCTTGCCGTCGGGGCGGGTGATGACAAACGCGCCGAGCTGCCACTCGGCCTTGAGCGCGGCCGGCGCGGTGCCGTTGCGCTCCGGCCAAAGGACGGTCCAGACGGTGTAGCTCGCGGCGGTGCCGGCGCTCTCAAGCGTGAGATGCTGCTGGTTGTGCCACTTGCCGGTGAGATAGGCGCCGGTGACCTCGCCCGTGGCGTATTTCGGGTCGACGGGCACGGGGAACCGGTCGGTGACGGTGCCGCGCCATTCGACGTCCGGGGCGACGAACTGGGCGGTGAGAGCGGCCTTCTCGCCGCGGATGAAGGCGCGATTGGCGGTGCCATCCCAGGCCAGGTTGCGCTCGGCGTGCAGCAGCCAGGAAAGCCTGCCGGGGGTGGTGAGGGTGACGCGGTCGCGGAGGACGACGTAGCGGTTGTCGATGAAGACGAGGTCGCGCGTGACGAGCTTCACCTTCCCCTTCGGTTGCATCGTCTGGTAGGCCTTGGTGGCGTCGCCCATCGTCCACACGAAGCGGTCGCCGACGGAGTAGCGCCGGATGAGGCCGGTGGCGGCCTTGCTCTGGGCCTTCTGGCCGGCGCCGTCGATGAGCAGCGCGTTCTTGGAGATCGTCTGGCGCGTCCAGTCGCGGTGATGCGGGGAGTTGTGAAACTCGCGGTAGGCGGAGTTGATGGCGAGACCCTCGCCATAGGCGTTCAGGATGAAACTGTTCTGGTCCGCGTGGCTGTGGCTGAAGGAGCCATAGGGGGAGGACTTGAAGGTGACGTGGATGTCGTCGTCCGGCCGGCCGAGCGCGCTGTGCAGCGACACCCAGCCGACATCGGCGAAGTAGCGGTGCGGCGGCAGCTCGCTGAGCGGGCGGGCGGGCGGCAGCGGCAGCGCGGAGGCGATGAAGTTGCGGACGAGGAACTCGGCGGCGGTCGGGTAGGTGCGGCTGAGGTCCTCGAGGCCCTTGTCGACCGGGCGGGTGCGCTGGTCCGTGCAGAGCCCGGCGTAGGCGCGGAAGAAGCCGTTCTGCTGCACCCGGGCGACATGCTCCATGTAGTCCGCGATGACGGGCTCGAGGTTGAAGCGGCCGGCGTTGGACGTGTCGCCGAAGGTCGTGTGGAGGTAGGGCTGGACGTTGTAGACCGCGAAGAGCGGGGAATTTTTCCAGAACGGCGTCGCGTAGGCCGCCGGATCGCCGATGGCGAGGAGGGCGTCCTGGAAGGCGGCGTGCTCGAACGTGCCCCGCCAGTAGGCGTTGCCCTCGCCCCAGCCGCCGTCGTCGCCGCCCCACGGGCTGAACTGGTCGCGGTAGAACTTGTAGGCGTAGGCCCACCATTCGCGGGCCTCGGGGAGGTCGTCCCACAGCGCGAGGGCGGTGAGGCCGGTCATCGGCATGAAGCGCACCGGGTGGCTGGACAGGTCGGCCTCGATCGAATTGCGCGTGATCTTGGAGATGTTGCCCTCGTGCTCGATCCACGCGACGGAGCGGTTGCCGCGCTCCTTGAAGTGGGCGAGGATCGCCGCCTTCTCGGCGGGCGTGAACTGGGCGCGGAGCTGGTCGTAGACGAGCGGCATTTTGCGCCAGAGGCGGAAGTGGGCCTCGTCGTTATAGTAGATGTCGGTTGCGCCGGGGGCGGGTCCGGACTTCCAGTCGGGCGCGAAACGCCAGGTGGTGGAGCGGAGGAGGAAGTCCTTGGCCTTCGCGAGATACTTTTCCTCGCCGGTGACGATCCAGCAGAGCGTGGCGGCCTCGGCCACGCCGGAGATGACGCCGCAGGTGTCCTGCACGCCGCGCCACTTGTCGGCCATGTCGGAGGTGCGCTTGGAGGGCGCCGGGTCGCCGTAGGTGACGGGCTCGGCCGGGAACGGCAGCGCGAGGTATTTCGCGTCGAGGTCGCCCTTGAGCTTGGCAAAGGCCCTGGCCCCCTCGCCGGTGGTGCAGTAGGCGCGGAAGGCGTCGGCGCGGCCGGCGAGGATGTTGGTGCGCGGTGCGGCGGAGGGAACGATGGAATCGAACTCAGAGGCGACTGAAACGAAAGGCACGGTGGCCGCAAAAAGACATCCGCCTACGCGCAAGGCTGCGGCGGACTGATGCAAAAGGCGCAAAAACTGGCGAGGCATGGGATGAGGAGTTGGTAGTTTAATAGACTACCAACGGTTAGGGGTCAGCTATTCAGGGCGGGCAGGGACCAGTGACGCAGGTCCCAGTCGCCGAGTTTCGGGTGGGTGAGTTTCCAGGCGCCGGCGGCGGCGGAGACGACGGACCACGCGGCGGACTCGGCGCGGTCGGTGCCGGCCCAGGAGAGGGCGGCGAGGATACCGGGGCCGGAGTGGCGGGCGGTTTGGGCGATCGGCGTGACGTGGTAGGGCGCGGCGACGTGGCGGCGCTCGGTCGAGTCGTCGAGGCGGGTGTCCCACTCGCCGGCGGTAAGGCCGAGGAGGGGCTGGAGGACGGTGCCGCGGCCGTCGGGGGAGAACGCGTTGAGGGCAACGCGTTCCACCGACGGAGTCGTCAGCGGCAGGGCGAAGCCGCCGACGCGCAGCACGACGGGCTGGCGCGCCTCGTAATGATGGACGTGGAGCAGCCAGCCGTCGCGCCAGAAGACGAAGGTCTCGACGCTGGTGTTAACCTGACCGGTCTTGAAACCAAGGTTCCAGCTGTAGCCGAGGTGGTCGTCGGCGAGTTCGACCGGCACGGTCGAGTGGCGGCCGAAGAGGCGGCCGTCGTCGACCTGCGCGGTGAGTGCGCTGTCCAGCGAGACATTGGAAATCTCGGGAAAGGCGTAGCAAAAATGAACGCCGGTGCGGTAGGAGAGCTTGCTCCATTTCCACGCGCCGTAGCGGAGCTGCGTGTTGCCCACCATGGAGCCGGCGTTGAGGATCTCGATGTCGCCGCCCGGGACGCTGCGCGTGACGAGGCCCGGGGCGGGCATGACATGCACGAAGCCGAGCTCGGCCGGCAGCGGCTGCTCGGCGTCGTTCCAGAAGGCGTGGCCGGGCGGGAGCAGGAGCGGCGTGAAACCCTTGGCGGCCCAGTAGGGCGAGGCGGGCGCGGAGTAGGGTTCGATGATCTTGTCGAAACGATCGGTGAAGCCGGGCGCCAGCGCGCCCTGCTCCGTGTAGATCGGACGCGAGAGGAAAAAGTCGAGGTTGCGCGTGCAGAGGCGGCGCAGGAGGCCGGGGGCGACGTCGGTGCAGTTCCCGGCGAGGGCGAGGCCGAAGACGTTGAGGCAGTTGAAGCGGTAGGTGATGGAGCGGCCGAACGCCGGGTGCTCGCCGCTCGCGGCGAAGAAATACTGGTAGTCGCGGACAAACAGCCTCGCCCAGTCGCGCCAGCGTGCGGCGCGGGCGGCGTCCTGCGCGCCGTGGAGGTGCGTCCACATCAGGCCGTAGAAATGGAAGGCGTAGGCGTTGTAGTGGTCGTAGGCCTGGTTGATGCCGTCCTCGAACCAGCCGCCCCCGCGGTGCATCGTCTCGAGCTGGTTCAGGTGGGCGCTGATGACGGCGCGGTCGGTGCGGTGCGCGTAGCCGTGTTTCCCCAGGAACTCGAGGATGTGCACCGACATGAAGAGGTGGTTGTTGTTGACGATGCCGCCGCCGCGGCAGGTGGCGAACCAGCGGGCGACCTGCGCCTTCTCGTCGGGCGCGAGCGGCGTCCAGACGTCGCGCGTCGCGATTTGCAGCGCGATGGCCATCAGGCCCATCTCGACGTGGTGCTGGTGGTAGGAGGCGTCGGGGCCCCAGTAGTGCGGCGACGACGGGTTCGTGCCGGCGACGAGGCCCTCCCGGAACCACGCCGCGAGGCGCGAGCGAAAGGCGGCGTCCTCGGGGCGGGCGACGGATTGCAGCCAGAAGGCGGCGAGCGTCAGCGGGCGCGCGAACGACTCGAGCCGGTCCGCCTGCCGGTCGTGGTCACTCGGGGCGCCGGCGATGTCGAGGTCGGCGCGGCCGGGATGCATCAGCGCGGCCAGCGGCTCGAGCAGGCGGCGGGCGGAGTCCTGCCAATGCAGGTATGGAGCGGGCAATGGCACGGCTCAGGTTGAGCTGTCGTAGACCCGGGTCGTGATGGCGGCCTGCAGGGGCCGGCCCTCGGCGTAGGCCTGGAGGTTTTCCAGCGCAAACTCGCCCGCGTCGCGCCGGCGGTCGGTCGTCGGGCCGGCGAGGTGCGGGGTGAGCGTGACGTTCGCGAGGCCGCGCAGGCCGGAATCGACCGGCAGCGGCTCGACCGTGAAGACATCGAGGCCCATTCCGATGCGGCCCTCCTGGGCGACCCGCACGAGGCCGGCCTCGTCGACGACGGCGCCGCGGCCGACGTTGACGAAGACGCCGCCCGGCGGGATGAGGCGCAGGTGCCTCTCCGTCACGCTGCCGGTGGTCGCGGGGATGAGCGGGGCGAGCTCGACGACGACGTCGTTGTTGGCAAACAGGTCCTCCAGCGAGGCGGCGCGCCGGATGCCGAAGCGGGCCTCGGCGGTGGCGTCGACATCAGGGGCGAAGACGGAGACGGCGCAGCCGAACGGAGAAAGCAGCTTGATCAGCTCGCGGGCGACCAGGCCGAAGCCGTGCAGGCCGACGCGCCGGCCGAAGAGCGACGCGGTCTCGGTGCTGCCGCTTTTCCAGCCGCCCTCGCGGTGCATGGCGAGCGTCCAGTGCGTGGCGCGGCGCAGGCTGGAGAGGATGTGGAAGAGGGCCCACTCGGCGACGATGCGGCTGATGGAGCCGCCCCAGTTGGAGACCACCAGGCCGGCGGCGATGTGCTCGCGGGTGACGAGTTTCTTGACCGAGCCGGCCAGGTGGCAGACGTAGCGGAGATTCGGCGGAAGCTGTTCCGGCAGCGGCGGGGTCTTCCAGCACGTGAGCAGCACCTCGGGATTGGCGGCGGCGAGCCGGCGGTGGAATTCCGCGGCGGAGAGGTCGGACGGATCGACCTGGTCAAAGCGGCCGGCCAGGGCGCGCACCCGGCCCCAGAGCGGTTCGGGCAGGAATTCGGCGATCTCCTGGGGGGAGAGGGCGGCAAGAAGGGAGGCGGGGCGCGGCATGGTGATACTATTCAGGGGTGGGAGGATAACACTCGAGCAGCGTGGTGGTCGGCGAGGGAAGGAAATTGACCGGACCGAGGCCGGCCGGGCAGAAAAACTTGTCGTAGCGCCGCAGGCGGTGCGTCTCGCCGCCGGCGGCGACCTGGCAGGCGCCGTCCGTGACGATGACGATGTGGGCGGAATCCTCGGTCTTGGCCAAGGGGCCGCGCAGGTGGGATTGGCGGACCGAGAAGCACGGCGTGCGCTCCGGGCCGATGAGGTTGTCCTGGTAGGAATCGGCCCCGAGTGCGCGGCGGCGCCGCGGCGGGCAGGCGGCCTCGACGGCGAGCCGGCTGGCGGGCCAGGCGCCGTAGTCGAAGACATCGAGGCAGAACTCCAGGCCGCGACCCATGAAGCGGGCCGACTCGGGCAGCACGTAGCCGCCGCGCTCGAACTCGAAGCGCACGACGAGGTCGCTCGGTTCCTGCACCTCGACGAGCAGCAGGCCCTCGCCAAGCGCGTGCGGCACGCCGCCGGGCACCAGGTAGGTGTCGCCGGGCTTGACCGGGAGCTTGTCGAAGCAGGCCTCGAGGCCGGCGATGTCCTGCGTCTCGATCATGCGGCGGAGGGCTTCGCGCGAGGGCGGACGCTGGAACCCGAGGTAAATATAAGGTGTCGCGACCTCGGGCCGCGTCGCGAGGATGTGATAGGCCTCGGTCTTGCCGCTCGGCGAGTTGAGGAAGCGCCGGGCGAAGTCCGCGGTGGGGTGCGCCTGGAAGTGCAGGCGGATGGACGGGTCGAGGAGCTTGACGAGGAGCTGCGGGTGCGGGCCGAACTTCGCGGCGTGTTTCGCGCCGAGGAAATACTCCGGGTCGCCGGCGAGGAGCGCGGCGAAGTCATGAGTCTCGCCGCCGACCGTGACCGGGGAGACGCCTTCGCGGACGGACTCGCGGCCGGCGTTGACGGCGCGCGTGGTGGAAGCGACCCAGTCCTCGGGAAAGTGCGAGTCGGCCGGTTGCGCGGCGCCGGCCAGCGCGTCGAGGCAGCGCCCACCCTGGTAGGTGCGCCAGACGCGGTGCGGGGGCAGCAGCACGAGTTTTCCACGATGTTCGGGCATGTTGGGGTGCGGGCGGAAAAAGGCAGGGTGGCCGTTGCTTGGATGCTTAACCGGCGGCCGGGGCGGCGGGTTTGGCCCGCGCCTGCTTGACGAGCAGCCAGCCGATCAGGATCACGACCCCGCCGCAGAAAATGAAGGCAAGGCGGCCGACCAGCGGGTTGGGGATGAGGGCCATGAGGCAGACGACGGCGCCGTAGGGCAGGCACAGCCAGCCGATGAGCCAGGACTGTTTGTCGTCGGTGGCGGCCGACTCCTCCTTGGCGTAGTCGACCGGGGTGGCGAGGTTGAGGCACATTTTCTCGATGGCCGCCTTTTGCTCCGCGGATTCATGGCGGTAGAACAGCCGCGCGAAAAGGAACCAGGCCAGGCCGGCGGCCAGGATGGTGAAGACGCCGATGCCCTGCTCCCAGTTTTGCCGCTCCCAGTTGGTGACGCTGTCGATGACGCCGAACTTCTGCGCGGCCCAGGCGATGTCGAGGTAGCGGTCCGTGAGGTAGCTCGTGACGAAGCACACGATGACGGCCGACCAGCCGGTCCAGCCCGGGGTGCGCCGGATGATCAGGCCCAGCACGAGCGGCACGACGTAGGGCAGCGAGACGAGCACCTGGAACTTCACCATCAGCTCGAAGAGCGTGAGGTTCCGCAGGGTGGTGTAGAACAGCGCGACGCAGATGACGGTCAGGCCGAGCACGATGGTCGTGAGCTTGCCGGCCCGGAGCAACTCGCGCTCGGGGGCCTGCGGGCGGAGGATGGGCTGGTAGAAATTCTTCACGAAAACGCCGGCATTCTTGTTCAGGCCGGCGTCCATCGAGGACATGGTTGCGGCGAAGATGCCGCTGACGAGCAGGCCGGTCATGCCGACGGGGAAGACGGCCTGGGCGATGGCGAAGAACGAGCCCTCGGACGGCTGGCCGAGCTTGGGGAAAGTCGCCGCGAGGTCGGGGTGGGTGAGGGTGGCGAGCATCGGCGGGATGAACCACATGAAGATGCCGATGAGGAAGAGGAAGCCGCCGAGCAGCGCGGCCTTGCGGGCGTGGGTGCCGTCCTTGACGCACAGGTAGCGCGAGGCGTCGTGGAGGTTGTTGGTCGAGAGGAACTGCTTGAAGATGATGGCGACGCACCAGAAGAGCAGGAAGTCGTCGGTCACGAGCTTGTTGAGGTTGAGCGAGGTGGCCGAGAGCCGCTCCATCGCGACCGGCCAGCCGCCGACATGCGCGACGGCCAGGAACAGCGTGACCAGGGTCACGGGCATGAGGATGAGCACCTGGATGAAGTCGCTGGCCAGCACGGCCCAGCTGCCGCCGAGCAGGGAGATGAGCAGGACGGAGATGCCGGTGACGATGATGGTCAGCTCCACGTCCATCTCGAAGGCCGCGGAAAAGAACACGCCGAGGCCGTAGAGCCAGATGCCGGCGGTGAGCATCTGGAGCGGCAGGGTGATCCAGGTGAAGGTCTGCTCGCTGGCGCGGCCGAAGCGCTGGCGGACGGCCTCCATGCCGGTCACGACGCGCAGCTGGCGGATCTTCGGGCCGAACCAGGCCGCATTGATGAAGAAGCCCACGGCGTTGCCCACGTAGATGATCATGATCGGCCAGCCGTCGCCGTAGGCGCGGCTTGCCGCCCCGGTGAAGGTCCAGGCGCTGAACGACACCATGAAGGCCGAGCCGCCGGCCATCCACCAGAGCACCTGGCCGCCGCTGCGGAAGTAGTCGCTTACGTTCGTGATGAAGCGCCGGAAGACCCAGCTGATGACCAGCATGAAGACGAAGTAGAAGGCGAGGACGGCGTAGTCGTAGGGGGTCATGGGGGTAGGGCGGCGAATTTATCAGTCGCTCCTAATAATTATCAATATCTAAGTCCCGGAATAAATCACCGCGCCGGGGGCCGGGGAGGGCAGGGGCGGGGACATGGGGCGGGCCTAGCGGGCCGGGCCGGTGGAGTTGCCCACCACGAGGGGGGCGGGGAGGACGAGATCGGTGTAACCCTCGGCGGCGGTGCCCTCGCCCATGACGAGGCGCGCGGCGGCCTCGCCGAGCTTGTCCGGGCTGGTGCCGGCGCCGGTGATGCGCAGGGCTCCCTCGATGCTGAGGCGCGAGACGTCGGCCGAGGCCAGGCTGATGTCACCCGGCACCTTCCAGCCCTCGCGCTGCAGGCCGAGGGAGGCGCCCATGGCCATCTGGGTGTTGTAGGTGATGAAGGCGGTGGGGAAGTCCTTCCGCCGGGAGTGCTTCAACATCGCGTGGATGGCCTCGGCCCCCTCTGCGCGGTCGGCCTGTTTGAGCACGGTGGTGTAGCGGGGGTCGAGGCCGAGGCCGAGCGGCTGCAGCGCCGCCTTGAGGGCGGCGAGGCGGGCGTCATGGCGGCCGAGGCTGGCGTTGCCGCCGAGCCAGCCGAAACGCTGGTGCCCGAGGTTGAAGAGGTGGCGCACGAGGTGGGTGAGGGCCTCGGGCTCGTTGCCGAGCACGGAGTGGCACAACCCATGGTAGCGGGCCGACACGGCGACGACGCGGCGCGTGAGCTTGCACAGCTCGGCCATGAAGGGCCGGGCGACCTCGCCCAGCACGACGACGCCGGCGAGGTGGTTGCTTGGGTGGAAGAACTGCCGGAGCTTCTCGGGCGTGAGCTCGTCCTCGGCACCGAGGAAGATCAGGCGGTGGCCGTGGGCCTCGAGTTCCTGGTGCAGGCCGTGCTGCACGTGGCCGAAATAGGTGCTCGGGATGTAGAGCCGCAGCGGCGCGCGCAGGATGTAGCCGATCTGGCGCGCCCGGGAGGAATCGGGGGTGGACTCGACGCGCATGCCCTTCGGCAGGTAGCCGAGGCTGATGGCGTGGTCCCAGATGCGCTTGTAGGTGTCCGGGTTGATGCCGACGCTGCGGCCGTTGAGGGCGAGGGAGACGAGGGCCTGCGACACCCCGAGTTCCTTGGCCAGCTGGGTCTGCGAGATCTTTTTCTTGGGCCGCACCGCCGCAACTTCTGATAACTATGATGGGCTTTCAATGTATTTATTAGGTTACGGTTGGGTTGAAACTTCAGCCCGGGGCGGGATTTCCTTTGCCCGGCCCGGTGCGGGTTCATTTAACTCACATCTCCAACTTCCACCCCGGACCGCCCTGCGCGGTCTACCCCCGCTATCCGCATGTCGATCAATCCCATCCTGAGGTCCGCATTTTTCAGCCTGGCGCTGCTGGCAGGTGCCGGCGCCCAGGAGACGCCCCCGCCGCGACTGGTCGTCGTGATCAGCGTGGACCAGATGCGGGCGGATTACCTGGAGCGGTTCCGGCCGCACTTCGGGCCGGGCGGGTTCAACCTCCTGCTGGAACAGGGCGCCAATTTCGCCGACTGCCATTACCGGCACGCGATCACCAAGACCGGGCCCGGCCACGCGGTGATGCTCAGCGGTGTGCATGCCAACATCCACGGCATCATCGCCAACGAGTGGCTCCTCCGCAACTGGCCGGCGCCGGAGCAGGTGAACTGCGTCGAGGACCGCGACTCGGCGCTCGTCGGCCTGGCTCCCCGGGCCACCCGCTCGCCCGGTGGCGTGCTCGAGGCCAAGGCCGGCCGCTCGCCGCGGCATTACCTCGCCTCCACCGTGGGCGACCAGCTCAAGCTCCGGCACGGCGCGCGCGCCAAGGTCTTCGGTGTCGCCGACAAGGACCGCGCTGCGATCCTGATGTCCGGCAAGCTCGCCGACGGCGCCTACTGGACCGAGGAGGGGCGGGTCGTCACCTCCACCTATTACCGCCCCGAGCTGCCCGCCTACCTCACGGCCTTCAACGCCGAGCAGCGCGCCGAGAAGCTCTACGGTCGCGAGTGGACCCGATTGCTCGACCCCGCGGTTTACGACTCGATCCAGGGACCGGACGACGCGCCGGGCGAGACCGTCGCGGTCGGATTCACGCGGACGTTTCCCAAGCGGCTTGACGGGGGGCAGCCGCAGATCGGCAAGGATTACTACGACGCCTTCGACCATACGCCCTGGAACAACGACTTCGTCGCGGACTTGGCGCGGGCGGTCATTGCGCAGGAGCGGCTCGGCGAGGCCGACGGCGCGCCCGACCTGCTCGCGATCGGGTTTTCCCAGCCGGACAAGATCGGCCACGCCTACGGACCTTACAGCCACGAGGTGATGGACTCGATCCTGCGGCTCGACCGCACGCTCGCGGAGCTGTTTCGCTTTATTGATGCAAGGGTCGGATTGGGCAACTGCACCATTGTGTTGACCGCGGACCACGGCGCGGCGCCGCTGCCCGAGCGCAATCCAACGCAGGGAGGTCGCGTGCGTGGCGCCGACCTGGACAGGCAGGTTTTCGCCGCGCTCGATGCAAAATTCGGTGCGCTGGCGGACGACGAGCGCTGGGCCGTGCGCGACGGCCTGGGTTACCACCTCAACCCGGCTGCCTTGGCGCAGAAACAGCTGGCGCCCGCGGTGGTCGAGGAAACAGCCCGTGTGGCGCTGGCCGGCATGCCCGTCCTTGCCGCGGCCTACACGCGCACCCGCCTGGTGGATCCGGCGCCGCTCGACGCCATCGGCGAGGCCCTGCGGCTGAGCTATTATCCGCCGCGCAGCCCGGACGTCATGGCCGTGCTCAAGCCCTTCTTCATCGACCGCGCGTCGCCCGGCACGACGCACGGCACGCCCTACGACTACGACAACCACGTGCCGCTGCTCTGGTTTGGCGCCGGCGTGAAGCCAGGCGTGCACGCCGGGCGCGTCGGGGTGGATGACCTGGCGACCACGCTGGCGCAAATGCTCGGTGTGCCGGCTCCGGGGCAGGCGGCCGGCCGGGTCCTTTTCTGAACCCTCAGTCGCGGGCCTTTCCCCGGCGCGCGGCGACTGCCCACGTGCGGGGCGGCTGCTTGAAGCGGGTGCGGAACAGGCGGTAAAACTGCGACACGTCGCCGAAACCGCAGGAGAAAACCACGCCGGTCACCGAGTGGTCGCCCTGCTGGAGCAGCTGCGCGGCATGGGTCAGCCGCAGGTCGGTGAGGTGCTCCCAGAACGTGTGGCCGGTCACCCGGCGAAACAGCACGCTGAAGTGCCGGCGCGACATGCCGGCGCGGGTCGCGGCCCGGTCGAGGTTCCATGCGTCGTAGAAGGCGACCTCCAGTTCGCGGGCCACCGCGGCCACGCGGGTGAGCGGGGCGGTCGCGGGTTTCCGGACCGGCAGCCGGGCCAGGGTCACGATCAGCTGGGCGGCGAGGGC
The DNA here is from genome assembly GCA_041917235.1 of Lacunisphaera sp. Classification (GTDB taxonomy): domain Bacteria; phylum Verrucomicrobiota; class Verrucomicrobiia; order Opitutales; family Opitutaceae; genus Lacunisphaera. Next base: position 55,080 of record JAYRXZ010000016.1, read on the forward strand.
GCGGCTGGTCGTGAGGCTGCCGGGCTGGCGGTGGACGCGCTCCAGCATCGCCCGGCGCCAGGTCGACTCGATCTGGTGCTGCGTGGGCCGGCTCAGCGCGATGCGGCGCTCGCCGCGACCGGCCAGTTCGCGCCACAGCGCCGGCAGCTCGGGATCGGTGCGCAGGAAGGCGGGGCTGACGCAGAGCAGGAGCAGGGTGGAGGGCTGCTCGTCCCGGAGCTCGTGTTCCGTGCCGGCCGGGATCACGAGCAGCATGCCGGCCGCGGCGCTGGCCGGGTCGCGGCCGGCCTCGTGGCAGGCGATGCGCCCGCGCAGCACGTAGAGCAGCTTGTGGAACGGGTCGGTGCGCGGCGCCATGTGGAAATCCCCCGTGTGCGCGCTCTCGGCGAAGAGCACGCCCGCGGCCGGCAGCGTGATGGTCAGGGGACGGGAGGTTTTCATGGAGTGCCCGATCTACCAAAGCCGATCTTCCGGATTATCCAAGTAAGGAAACGGGCTTTCTGCTACGCTCCATCGCCCCATCTGCCATGCCGTTGTCCACGCCGGTTGCATCCCCGTCCCTCCCCGCCGCCTCGCCGCTCCTCACCGAGGACCTGGCCCTGGCCGCCCTGCGCCGCACCTGGCAGCCGGTGGCCAATGCCGCGGCCCTGCCGCCGGGCGGCGTCATCGGCTACACGCTGCTCAACACCGAGCTGGTGGTCGCGCGGTTTGCCGACGGCACTTTGCTCGCGGCCGACGTGGCCTGCCCGCACAAGGGCGCCCGCCTCTCGGCCGGCTGCATCCGCGGCGGCGAGCTGGTCTGCCCGTATCACGGCTGGCGCTTCAACCCGGACGGTGACTGCCAGAGCATCCCCTCGCTGGTCGAGCCGAACGCCGAGAAGCTGGCCTTGTCCCACCTGCACACCTACGAGGTGCAGGAACGCTACGGCTTCGTCTGGGTCAAGCTGGTGACCAGCCCGCACGCGCTGCCGCCCGTGCCGGAGTTCGAGAACAAGGAGTGGACCTACGTCATGGGTCCGCCGACGAAGTTCGCCGCCGGCTGGCGCCGCGAGGTGGAGAACTACCTCGACATGTCCCATTTCGCCTTCGCGCATAGCGCCACGCTCGGCAAGGCCGCCGACCCGCGCATCCCCGACATGGACATCCGTCTGCATGACGACGGTTTCCAGATGGACGCGCCGTTCCCCGCGCTGGAGTCGGCGCACGAGATGCCCGGCAAGCTCCAGAGCGCCCACCACCGCCGGCAGCGGTGCCACCTGCCCAATTTCACCACCATCCGCCAGTCCTTCCCCGACGGGGACGAGCGCGTGCTCGTGCATGTGCCCTCGCCCAACACGGGGGAGAGCTGCACCGTGTTCTGGTCGCTGGCCATCTCGCCCGGTTTCCGCGGCCCGCCGCCGGCGGCGCAGATCGAGTTCGCCATCCGCGTGCTCGAGGAGGACCGCCTGATGTGCGAGCTGCAGATCCCGCGCGAGGTGCCGCTCAACCCGGCCCGCGGCGGCTGGGGCGTGCTCGTCATGCCCGGCGACACCCTGGCCACGACCTTCCAGAAACAATTTCGGCGCTGGCTCACGGCCGGCGTGAATGCCTAGTCTTCCCTCCAACCCTATGTGCTCCTCCTGCCCCCCCAGCGCCGGTTCCCCGGCTCGCCGCCCCGCCTCTTCCCCCCGCGTGATCGCCGCCGCCGCCCCGCGCGCAGCCTCGGTCAAGTCCGCGCCGATCCCGCGCATCCCGAAAGGGCCGCGCATCCTCACCACCACCGTCGGCTCCTACCCGGTGCCGGACTGGCTGGCCGCGCTGCCGAGCGAGCAGGCGGTGATCGACGCCACGCGCGTCGTCTTCGACCTCCAGCGCCAGGCGGGCATCGACCTGCCGACCGACGGCGAGCTCTACCGCTTTGACGTCAACCACCCGGATACGAACGGCATGATCGAGTATTTCATCCGCCCGATGGCCGGCATCTCGTCCGTCGTCGGCCGCTCGATCACCGAGGAGTTCGCCCGCCACTCGCCGATGGGCTTCCGCCGCAAGCCGGCCGGCGTCGTCACCGGCCCGCTCGGCGAGGGCTCGCTCAACCTGCTCGCCGACTGCCAGCGCGCCGCATCCGTCGCGGGCGGCCCCTTCAAGTTCACCGTCACCAGCCCCTACATGCTGGCCCGCACGCTGCTCGACCACCACTACGGCAGCTTCGACAAGCTTACCATGGCGCTCGGCGAGGTGCTCGCCGCCCAGATGCCCGGCCTGCCCGCCGCGTGCCTGCAGGTGGACGAGGCCAACATCCCCGGCAACCCGGCCGACGGCCCGCTCGCGGCCGCGTCGATGAACCTCCTGCTCGACGCGATCGACCGGGGCACCGAGCGTGCCGTGCACTTCTGCTTCGGCAACTACGGCGGCCAGACGATCCAGTCCGGCAACTGGCGCAAGCTGCTCGATTTCCTCAACGCCCTGCACACCGACCACCTCGTCCTCGAGCTGGCGCACCGCCCCGCGGCGGATCTCGATGCCCTGAAGAACATCGACAAGAAGATCACCCTCGGCGTCGGCGTGATCGACATCAAGGTGAACCACATCGAGACGGCCGACGAGGTCGCCGCCCGCATCGAGGCCGTCGAGAAGAAGGTCGGCGCCGGCCGCGTGGGCTGGGTCCACCCTGACTGCGGCTTCTGGATGCTCAAGCGCTCCATCGCCGACCGGAAGATCGAGGCTCTCGTCCGCGGCCGGGACAAATACCTCGGCCGCTAACCCCCATTCCCATGAGCGCCACGCACAGGCTCACCCCCGCCCAGCAGGCCTTCTACCACGAGAGCGGCTACCTGCTGGGCCTGCCGGCCATCTACACCCGCGAGGAGATGGCGAAGATCAACGCCGAGCTGCCCAACCTGCTCGCGCTCCTCCAGCCCGGCGAGACGACCAAGGACATCCGCGAGTGGCATGAGAACAGCACCTATCTCTACGAAATCTGCATGAACCCGAAGATCCTCGACCTCGTCGAGGGCATCCTCGGGCCGAACTTCTACTGCTGGGCGAGCAACTTCTTCATCAAGGACCCGCGCAGCATGTCCACCGTCGGCTGGCACCAGGATTCCTATTACTGGCCGATGGCGCCGCACAACTCCGTCACCGTCTGGCTGGCCTTCGACGACGTGGACGAGGAGAACGGCGGTATGAAGCTGCTTCCCGGTTCGCACAAGGGCGGCGTCATCAAGCACCGCCGCTCGAAGGAGACCAGCTCGGTGCTCACGCTCGAGCTGGAAGACGGCAGCGACTTCAACGCCGACAGCGCCGTGCAGTTCCGCCTCAAGGCCGGCGAGTGTTCGCTGCACGACGACCGCGCCATCCACGGCTCGCAGGCCAATCCCTCCAACCGCCGCCGCGCGGGGCTCACCATCCGTTATTCCGGCACGAACGTGAAGAACGACATGGCCGTGAACCCGAACTTCAAGATCTACCTCTGCCGCGGGGTGGACGAGTTCAAGCACAACCCCTACGGCACGCCGCCCACGACGCGCTACGGCCGCCCGAGCTTCAAGCCCGTGAGCAACGAGGAAGCGGGGAAAGGGTGAGCATGTTATCAGGTCTGATTTCCCTTGGTTGGAGGCGGAGCCATCAGCCCCGCGGCTTGGATGTAGGTTGCGCGCTCGCGCGCAACGTGGCCCGCGTGAGGACCACCTGCAGGATAGCCTTTCTCTTCTTCATTCCGGTCCTCGTCTTCGCCCAGCCCGCGCCCGAAACCACCCCGACCGAACTCCCCGGCGCCGAGACATTCTTTTACCGCCCGGACGGCACGCCGCCGATGCGGCTGTTCGTGGTCAAGCCGGCCGGCTGGAAGGCCGGCGACCGCCGTCCCGCGCTGATGTTCTTCTTCGGTGGCGGCTGGACCACGGGCACGCCGAAAAACTCGATCTTCTGGGCGAAGTTCGCCGCCGACCTCGGGATGGTCGGCATCGCGCCCGACTACCGCACGAAGGGCCGCAACGATGTCTCGCCGCTCGGCTCGGTGGCCGACAGCCGCGCCGCGCTGCACTGGGTGCAGGAGCATGCCGCCGAGCTCGGCCTCGATCCGGCGCGCATCGCGGTGGGTGGCAACTCCGCCGGCGGGCATGTCGCGCTCTGGACCGCGCTGGCGGCCACGCCACCGGGCTCGGATCCCGCGGAAGCGCCGCGCCGCAAACCGGCCGCACTCATCCTGTTCAGCACGGTTTCCGACACGTCAGTCGCTAAGGGCTACACGCCGAAGCGCTTCGGCGCCGACGCCGTGGCGCTGTCCCCCCTGCACCAGCTCGAGCCGAAGATGCCGCCGGTGCTGGCCTTCCACGGCGACGCCGACAAGACCGTGCCGCTGGGGCAGGCGACGGCCCTGCGCGATGCCCTCCAAGCGGGAGGCAACCTCTGCGAATTGCACATTGTCCCCGGCGGTGGCCACAATTTCGGCAACGACGTTCCCGAGTGGCGGGAGAAGTCCCGCGAGCTGATGATTGAGTTCCTGAAGAAGCAGGGGCTGGTGCCTTGAGGTGGAACGCGCGCTCCGCGCGGGTTGGTTTGCAATGTAGGGCCGGCGCTTGTCGCCGTGCCTAGGCATGCCGACAAGCGGCAGCCCTACATCATGATCATCACCACCACTTGCGCTTTTCGGCCGCCGTCAGCGCCTCGTCGAGCGGTGCGAGATACGGGTGCCAGAGCTTTTCCCACTCGAGGCTGACGCAGCCGCTGAATTCCGTGGCTAGCACGGGGCGCAGCGCCGCCATGGCAAACTCGCCCTCGCCGGGCAGCACGTAGGAGAACGGGTGCTTCGCGCTGGGCTTGCTGATGCTGTCCTTCACGTGGATATGGACGACATACGGCTTGATGGCCCGCCAGGTGGTGAGGATGTCCTCCCCGCCGTTGCGCCAGGTGTGCTGGCTGTCCCAGAGGATCGCCGTGCCGGGCGCCAGGGTGAGGAACTGCTTGATCGAGGCCGCGGTGAAGAGCGCGTCGTGCGTCTCGATCATGATATCGGCCTTCCAGCCGTGCTGCTTCCGCTCGGCGCGCCACCATGCGACCGTCTCGGCCATGGCCTGGTGGGTGGCGGCATCGGCGTTCTTGCCGCCGTCGAAGGCGCGCAGCCACGGGACGCCGCAGGCCTCGGCCCAGGGGATGAACTTCAGGAAATCCTCGCGGTCGGCCTGCTTGTTGCCGGCCAGCTTCAGCGAGGTGTCAAGGGACACGATCGGCGCCGGGGCGGATTTCATGCGCTCGGCGAGTTTCGCGGGGGTGCCGTAGGCGGCGGCGAGCACGGCGGGCACGTCGATGGTGTTGGAAAGCGCGCGGATCTCCACGGCGTCGAGGTGGTGACGCCGGGCAAGGTCGAGCACCTGCTCCAATGAATATTCAGGACAACCGAGGGTGGAGATCGAGCGACGGTAGGACATCGGTGCACTCACGCTGGTGCTTCGCCGGAAGGTTTTCACCACTAATCCACACTAATGACTCACTAATGAAAAGTTTTGATCGGGTGCTTCAGGCCTGCCTGATTAGTGGCCCATTAGGGTGGATTAGTGGTGCCCACTCTGTTGCCTTTAAAACCAACCAAGCCCCAAACCGTGCAAATCATCGGAATCGACATCGGGGGGACCAAGTGTGCCGTCAGCGTGCTGCGCGGCGGCGCCGTGGAGGAGGTGGACCGCTTTCCGACGCTGGATTACGCGGCGACCTTCGCGCGTTTCCGGAAAACGGTCGAGGGGCTCAAGCCCGGGCCGGACGTGGTGTTCGGCATTTCCTGCGGCGGTCCGCTTGATGCGGCGCGCGGCATCATCCTGAATCCGCCGAACCTGCCGGGTTGGGTGAACATTGACATTTGCCGGGCCTTCACGGGTCTCTTTGGCGGACGGGCCTTCCTGATGAACGATGCCAATGCCTCGGCGCTGGCCGAGTGGCATTTCGGGGCGGGGAAGGGCTGCAAGCACATGGTCTTCCTCACCGCCGGCACCGGCATGGGCGCGGGTTTGATTCTCAATGGCCGGCTCTACGAGGGCGCGACGGGCGATGCGGGCGAGGTCGGGCATCTCCGGCTGCGACCGGACGGTCCGCTGGGCTTTGGCAAGCATGGCTCGTTCGAGGGTTTTTGCAGCGGTGGCGGCATCGCGCGGCTCGCGGTGGACATGGGTTGGAAACAATCCGGCGTGACCCTGAAGGATCTCGCCGAGGCCGCGGCCAAGGGCGACGCTCTCGCGCTGAAAGTGCTGGACGTCGCGGGCGAACGCCTGGGCGAGGCGCTGGCGCTGCTCATCGACACCCTGAACCCGGAGCGCATCGTGCTCGGCGGCTATTTCCCGCGCTGTGCGGCGCTGTTGGTGCCGGCCATGCACCGGGCGCTCGCCGCCGAGGCCCTGCCCAGCGCGCTGGCGGGCTGCAAGATCCTGCCGGCCGTGCTGGGCGAGACGATCGGCAGCAACGCCGCGGTTGCAGTCGCGCTGCACGCCCTCGATACTCTGCCCGGAAAAGCAGGGTGATGTAACCGCAAAGATCGCAAAGAGCTCAAAATCGAACCAAGCAATTTTTGACGAAAAGCACGAACCCGACTGCTAATGAAGTCCTCGAGGCGCCTATAGGCGCACGGACAATGAGCAAAGACAGAACACAGCCCTTTGTTTTCTTTGCGGTTCAATTGATTTAAAACACATGCCTTCAAAACACCTGACCAATCTCCTGCAACGCCGCCCCGAGCTGGCCGGCGCCAAAACATCAATTTTGCAGGCCTACGAGGCGCTGCGGAAATCCTTCCGGTCCGGCGGCAAGGTTCTCCTCTGCGGTAACGGCGGCAGCGCGGCCGATGCCGACCACTGGGCCGGCGAACTGCTCAAGGGTTTCTGCAAGGACCGTCCGCTTTCGAAAAAGGAGCGCGGTTCCCTCCGTCCGGCGATCGCGTCCAGGCTGCAGGGCGCACTGCCGGCCATCCCGCTCACTTCCTTCCCGGCCGCTAGCACGGCGTTCGGCAACGACGTCGATCCGGACCTGGCCTACGCCCAGCTGACGTCGGCGCTCGGCCGGCGCGGTGATGTCTTCGTCGGTCTCAGCACGTCCGGCAACGCGAAGAATGTCTGCGCCGCCGCCGAGGTGGCGCGGGCCAAGGGCCTGAAGGTGATCGCCCTCACCGGCGCCAGCGGCGGAAAACTAAAACCACTCGCCGATGTTTGCATCTGCGCGCCAACCAAGGAGACCTACCGGGCGCAGGAGTATCATCTGCCCATCTATCACTGCCTCTCGCTGATGCTGGAGGAGGAGTTTTTCGGTTGATTGCAGGTGGAACCCGACCTCCGGGCGGGTTTCAGGATGCACGCCAAAGAAACCCGTCCGGAGGCCGGGTTCCACCTTGATGCACAGCCAGCGACGGGATGGCTACGTCGCTTGAATCCGGTGCAGCCGGCCGTGATGGGGCACGTTCTCCAGCGCCGCGGCCGGGTCGAATGGTGTTAGCCGGGGTCGGGCCCCGAGCTTGTCGTAACCGAAATCCAAGCCGAAGAGATCCAGCAGCACCGTCTCGAAGAAGCCGCCGGCGCAAAGGATCGCCCAGTCGTTGATGTAGGGCCATTCCGTCGGCGCCTTGCGCGCGCCGCC
>JAYRXZ010000017.1:0-61398 GCA_041917235.1 Lacunisphaera sp.
GCCATGGACGAACTGAGCACCGCTCGGGTGGAGATCGCGGCGGTGCGGGAGAATTACCCGCCGCCTCCGACGGCCCCGGCCCGCGCGACGGGGCCGGTTACGCCGGCACCAACACCAGCGGCGACCGACGACACGGCCACGCTGGTCGCCCGCGGCCGCAGCCAGTATCTGGCGGGCGAATCCGCGGCGGCGGCCGGGACCTTCCGGCAGGCCGAGGCCCAGGATCCCGGCAACGCCGATGCCCGGTATTTCCTGCAGCGCATCGCCAGCGAGTCCGCGGCCGTCTCCGCCCGCGCGCGCACCAGCAGCCAGATGATGAGCGAGGTGGACCAGGCCTGGCAGCGCCCCGGTGTGATCGCGCCGCCACCTGCCGGTGAGGCCGCGGCCACCGCGCCTTCGCCGTTGTTGGAAAAACTCAACGCGATCGTGCTGCCGAGCGTGAACTTCAGCGGCATGGAGCTGAGCCGGGTGGTCAACACCCTCAGCGTGATCTCCGAGGAATTCGACCCCGGCGCCGCCGGCCCCAGGGGCGTGAACATCGTCCTGATCGACCAGGCCGGCACCAACCCGGTCGTCAGCATCACGCTGCGCAACCTGCCGCTCAAGCGCGTGCTCGATTTCATCACCAGCTCGGTCGGCTACCAGTATGAGGTGCAGGCCGACGCGGTCGTCGTGCGTCCCGGCGGCGAGCAGTCGACGCTGGAGACGGCGTTCTTCCCCGTGTCGCGCGCGACCGTGCTGCGCATGACGGGGAAGGGCCCGGTCCCGGCCGGCGGGACCGACCCGCTGACCGGTGCTCCGCCGGCCGCCCCGGCGGCGGGCGGGGAGAGCGAGGGGCAGGCGATCCGGAACTTCCTGCAGCTGGCGGGAGTCAGCTTCGAGGGCGTGGCGGGCAGCACGCTGGCCTTCGACGGTTCGCAGCTCATCGCGACGCAGACCCCGCGCAACCTGGAGCGCATCCGGAACATCCTGACCCGCTACCACGACGTGCGGCAGGTCGAGATCGAGGCGAAGTTCATGGAAGTGCAGCAGGGCGCGCTGGAGGAACTCGGCGTCCAGTGGAACCTCGCGACCAAGGCCACGCAGCGCAACGGCGCGCAGGCCGCCTATACCACGGGCGACGGCATCAACCGCACGCTGGCCGACGCGTTCCGCAACGCGACGAGTGCGCAGCAGATTTCCATCTCGGGCACGGGCCAGCCGGACAGCGGGCTCAACCTCCCGACGCCGGCGCCGACCATTCCCGGCGGGGTGCTGCTCGGGGCGGCCGCCGGCCCGCTGGCCGACATCACGGGCATCATCGGCGAGTTTGACGTCCAGGCGGTGATCCGGGCGCTCTCGCAGAAGAGCGGCACGGAACTGCTCAGCGCGCCCAAGCTCACGGTGCTCTCGGGCAACCCCGCGACCATCACCGTCGCGCAGGAGCTCCGCTATCCGCAGAGCTACGGCCAGATCCAGTCCCAGGTCGGCACGGGCAGCGTGTCGGGCGGCGGCTCGGCCGGCGTGTCGATCACCTCGGGCACGCCCCAGGAATTCACGACCCGCAACGTCGGCGTGGAGCTCAGGGTGACGCCGACCGTCGAGGAGGACGACCGCAGCGTGAGCCTCGACCTGAACCCCAAGGTGACCGAGTTCGAGGGGTTCGTCGAATACGGCGGCCCGAGCGTGGCCATCTCCGGCGGCACCACGGTCACGGTGCCGCCCGGCTTCTACCAGCCGATCTTCGCGGTGCGCGAGGTGACGACCAAGGTCACGCTCTGGGACGGCGCCACCCTCGTGATGGGCGGCCTGACCCGCGAGGACGTGAAGCAGGTGAACGACAAGGTCCCCGTGCTCGGGAGCCTGCCGGTCGTCGGCCGGCTCTTCCGCATCAAGGGCGAAAGCTCGACGAAGCGTAACCTGTTGATCTTCGTGACGGCGAACCTCGTCAGTCCCGGCGGGGCGCTGAAGAAGCTGGCCGGGCCCGGCGCGACGCCCGGCACGCTGTTCCAGAATCCGACGATCGTGACCCCCGCCGGCCCGGCGCCGCGGAAGAAGTGACTGGCGGGCCAGCGGGCTTGCTCGCGCCCGAGCCGGCGTGAGCCAGCTCACTGGCGCACGAGGAATTTGCATTTACGCGCCGCGGGTTTGCCGTTTGCGTCGCGCGATGGCGAAATGGCTTCTGGTCGACGGCTACAACATGGCGTTCCGGGCGTTCTACGGGATGCCCGAGCTGACGCGGGCCGACGGTTTCCCGACCGGGGCGCTGCACGGCTGGGTGAAGACCATGTGGCGGCTGCAGGACCAGGAGAAGCCGCACGCCATGGTGGTGTTCTTCGACCTCGGCGGCTCGCAGGACCGGCTGGCGCTGCATCCCGAATACAAGGCGCAGCGCAAGGAGACCCCTGAGCCGCTGGAAAAGCAGATCCCGGTCATCAAGGACCTCACGCGGGCGATGGGGCTCGTCGGCGTGGAACTGGACGGCGTCGAGTCGGACGACCTGCTCGCCGCGCAGGCCCGGCTGCTGGCGAGGGACGGGCACGAGGTGCTGATCGTGAGCGCCGACAAGGATTTCGCGCAGTGCGTGGACGAGCGGATCAAGATCCTGCTGCCGCCGCCGACCGCCAACCCCAAGCTCGGCTGGCGCGTGCTCGACCCGGCCGGGGTGATGGAGAAGTTCGGCGTGCCCCCGGCGCAGATCGCCGAGTATCTGGCGCTGATCGGCGACACCTCGGACAACATCCCCGGCATCAGCGGCGTCGGCCCGAAGACGGCGGTGAAGTGGTTCCAGGAGTTCCAGACGCTCGAGGGCATCATTGCGCACGCGGCGGAGCTGAAGCCCGAGCGTTTCCGGGAGACGGTGGCGAAGGAGGCCGACAAGCTGCGGATGAACCTGAAGCTGACGACGCTGCCGTCCGAGTCGCCGCTGCCGTCCGTGCAGCCCGGCGAGCCGCAAGCGGCGGCGCTGTTCGCGCTGCTCGAGAAACTGGAGATGAAGTCGAGCCTGGCGGAAGCGAAGGAACGCTACAGCGGCCAGGCCGAGCTGTTCTAGTCCCGGGCCCCGCAAACTGGTCTTGCCAAAGGACCCGGACAAACAAGTATCCGTCCCACCTTCCCTCCATGGATAACGACGACAACAAGGCCATCATGAAGGACATCATCGCCAAGGTGGGCCGCGAGAAGGCCATCGACTTGGTGATGCAGTCCTACAACACCGAGTTGTTGACCACGTTGCTCAACCGCCTGGAAGAGGGCAAGGTCCGCCAGATCGGCGGTTACAAGCGGCGCAACCATCTCGAGGCGGCGCTGCGGCGGGTGCTCGAGGTCTGCGAGCTGACGTGAGAACAGAGGACGGAGGACAGAGGACGGAGGACGGAGGACAGAGGACAGAGGACGGAGGACAGAGGACGGAGGACAGAGGACAGAGGACGGAGGACGGAGGACGGAGGACAGGAGAGGGAGGAGGAAGGAAAATCAACTCACGGGCCAACAATGAAGCATGCAAATCAGCCACTTCACCGAGCTCCGAGTCTATCAACGTTCATCTGAACTGGCCGGGCAGATATTTCTGCTCTCCAAGCGTTGGCCACCCGAAGAGCGATATTCGTTGACCGATCAAATTCGTAGGGCTGCTCGTTCGGTGGGAGCCAATATCTCCGAAGCTTGGGGTAAACGGCGCTATGAGGCTCATTTTGTCAGCAAACTGTCAGACGCTGACTCCGAGAATCATGAAACTGAGCACTGGTTGCTCACGTCCCGGCGTGATGGCTATCTGACGGACCCCGAGCTTGGCGGGCTGCTGGAAATCAAGAAGGACGTTGGCCGGATGCTGGGCGCCATTATTCAAAATCCCGGCCCATTCCTTCTTAAGTAGCCGTCCTCAGTCTTCTGTCCTCTGTCCTCAGTTACTTTGCCGGCGGCTCGAAGATGTAGCCGATGCCGTGGACGGTCTTGAAGCAGTCGAGGGACAGTCCGTTCTTCTCGAAGGCGGCGCGCACCTTGACGATGTATTGGTCGAGTGAGCGGCTGCGGATGTCGGCGTGGATGCCCCAGACGGAATGGATCAGCTCCTTGCGGGTGATGACGACCCCGACGTGGCTGTGGAGATAGGCGAGGATGCCGAGCTCCTTGCGGCCGGTCTTGTGGATGACGCCGTTCGGGAACTCGATCTCGAGGCGGTCGGGATGGATCTTGGTGCCGAGAAACTCGAAGGGGCTGTCGGTGGTGCGGACGTTCTTGGTGACGTTGTAGTCGGTCTTGCCCTCGGCGCGGCGCAGGACGGCGTTGATGCGCGCGATCAGCTCGGTGTAGCTGAAGGGCTTGGTGATGTAGTCGTCGCCGCCGAGGTTGAGGCCCTTGACCTTGTCCTCGTCGAGGGAATTGGCGGTGAGGAAAATGGTCGGCGTGTTGATGTCATTTTCCTTGAGCTGCTTCAGCAGGTCGAAGCCGGAGCCGTCCGGCATGTTCACATCCAGGAGGGCCAGGTTCGCGAAATTGTGCTGGAGGAACCGGAACGCCGGGGCGATGCGGTTGTAGGCCTGGTAGTTCATGCCGGCCTCCTCGAGGTGCTGACAGATCAGGTGAGACAGCTCATCCTCGTCTTCGACGACTACGATCAGGGGGCGGGGTTCAGCGCACATGGTAGGGTGACAGAGGGTGTGTCGGGGATGCTTTTACAATTAACCGGCGGCTTGTCAAAGCCTTGTTGCAGTCAGTTGCAGCCTAGAGAGTTCTTGTCATTCCGGCGCGGAGGCGTTCGCTCGTGGCTGATGAAAGTCACTTTAGGGCTGCTCCAACACGCCTGCGCCGCGTCGCCGGCTGAAAATCTCAAGAAAACCCTCATGCTGGCCGAGCAGGCCGCCAAGAAGGGCGCCAAGATCATCTGCACGCAGGAACTTTTCCGCTCGCAGTATTTCTGCCAGAGCGAGAACCACGACTATTTCCAGCTGGCGGAGAGCATCCCCGGCCCGAGCACCGCGGCCTTCCAGAAGCTCGCGAAGAAATACAAGGTCGTGATCATCGCCTCGCTGTTCGAGAAGCGCGCCGGCGGCCTCTACCACAACACGGCGGTCATCATCGATGCCGACGGCTCCTTGCTCGGCATCTACCGGAAGATGCACATCCCGGACGACCCGCTCTTCTACGAGAAATTTTATTTCACCCCGGGCGACACCGGTTTCAAGGCCTGGCAGACGAAGTATGGCAAGATCGGCGTCCTCATCTGCTGGGACCAGTGGTATCCGGAAGGCGCCCGCCTCACGGCGCTGCAGGGCGCGGAGATCTTGTTCTACCCGACGGCCATCGGGTGGCACCCCGGCGAGAAGAAGGAATACGGCGCCAACCAGCACGGCGCGTGGGAAACGATCCAGCGTTCGCACGCCGTGGCCAACGGCTGCTACGTGGCGGCGGTCAACCGCATCGGCCTGGAGCAGCCCATCGGCGGCGACGGCCTCGAGTTCTGGGGCCAGAGCTTTGTCGCGGGCACCAGCGGGCAGATCCTCGCCAAGGCCAGCGTGAACAAGGAGGAGATCCTCCTCGTCCCGATCGACCTCGGCAAGGTGGACGTCACCCGCACGCACTGGCCGTTCCTGCGCGACCGGCGCATCGACGCCTACGGCGACATCACGAAGCGTTACATCGACTGAGCCATGGCGAAGTCCAAGACGCCCGCCGCACTCGGTTTCCGCATGCCGGCCGAGTGGGAGCCCCAGGCCGCCCTCTGGCTGTCCTGGCCGCACAACCTCGCGACCTGGCCCGGCCAGTTCCGGCCGATTCCCGGCGTGTTCGCTGGCATCGTGGCCCAGATCAGCCGGTTTGAACCGGTGCGGATCAACTGTGCCGCCGCGCTTCAGCCGCGGGCCAAGCGCCTGTGCGAGCAGGCCGGCGCCGACATGGCGCGGGTCACCTTCTACAACCACCCGACCAACGACGCGTGGTGCCGCGACCACGGCCCGATCTTCGTGAAGAACGACCGCAGCGGCGAGGTCGCCGTGACCGACTGGGTGCACAACGCTTGGGGCGGCAAATACCCGCCCTACGACCTCGACAACCAGATCCCGCCGAGCATCGCGAAGAAGCTCGGGATGCGCCGATTCGAGAACGACATGGTGCTCGAGGGCGGCTCGATCGACGTGAACGGGCAGGGCCTGCTGCTCACGAGCGAGCAGTGCCTGCTCAACAAGAACCGCAACCCGCACCTCTTCCGCGAGGAGATCGAGCGCAACCTGCAGGACTACCTCGGCGTGACCAAGGTGCTGTGGGTGGGTGAGGGGATCGTCGGCGACGACACCGACGGCCACATCGACGACATCACGCGCTTCTACAAGCCCGACGGCTTCGTCACCGTGGTGGAGCCGAACAAACGCGACCCGAACCACAAGCTGCTCGAGGAAAACCTCGAACGGCTGAAGGGCTTCCGCACGCCGGCCGGCAAGAAGTTCGATATCGTGAAGCTGCCGATGCCGAAGCCGTTCGGCTTCCGCGGCCAGCAGGTCCCGGCGAGCTACGCGAATTTCCTCATCATCAACGGCGCCGTGCTCGTGCCGCAGTTCCGGCAAAAGAAGCGCGACGCCGAGGTGTGCGAGATCCTCGGCGGCTGTTTCCCCGGCCGCGAGATCATCCCGGTCGACTGCTATCACCTCATCTGGGGCCTCGGCACGCTCCACTGCATCTCGCAGCAACAGCCGCTCTAAATTACATGCGCGCCTTTCTGCTCATCGCCCTTTGTGCCGTGCTGCTCGCCGGTTGCGAGTCTGTCACCGACCGCTTCGCCCCGGTGGCGCCGAAGGTCCAGGTGTTCAATGGCGACCAGTTCGCCGTGAACGCGGCGGCGCTGCAGGCCTTCAAGCGGCTGGATTTCCTGGTGACCCGGTCCAAGGCCGTGGACATCGAGGCGGTCAGTCGCATCCACACCAGTGTCGCCTTCGCCGACTCCCGCCAGCTGTCGGTCAAACTGCACCTGAACGACGCCGGCCCGGGCAAAACCGAGGTGGAACTCAGCGTGACGGAGCAGGTGCAGAGCGAGCGGATGGGCGGCACCAGCCAGCTCGCGATGCGGGAACATGGTTTCTACCAGCTCTATTTTGCTAGCCTGCAGCAGGTTCTGGAAGAGAATGCGGCCTTCAAGCCGGCCGATAAAAACTGATTTTTTGCTCTTGCCGGGGGTGGGGGGATAAGGGACTTTCGACATTCCGCGGCGTTCTTCAGTCAAGCCGGTGTTGCCGCGACACTTCCACCGGTTTGTCCGACAGTCCAACCCTCAACCAACGGATCCGCAAGGATCCACGCCGGAAGCCGTCCGCCCCGAAGTAAGCGGCCGTCATTCCGACACACAGTTAATATGAGTTCGTTAATGCAAGACCTGCTCGCCCAGAGCTCCTTCGACAAGCTGAAGGAAGGCTCCATCGTCTCGGGCGTCATCACTGAAATCCGCGCCAATGAAGTCGTCGTCGACATCGGCGGCAAAGCCGAAGGCGTCATTTCCGCCAATGAATTCGCCGATCTCGGCGAGCTCCAGATCGGCTCCACCATCGAGGTCATCCTCGAGAAGCTCGAGGACAAGGAGGGTAATCCCATCCTCTCCTACGAGCAGGCCCAACAGAAGAAGAACTGGGAAAACATCCTGGTGAAGTGCCAGGAGGGCTCGATCATCCCCGGCCGCGTCAAGGCCAAGGTGAAGGGCGGCCTGATCGTCTCGATCGGCGTCGACTCCTTCCTGCCCGCCTCCCACATCGACATCCAGCCGCCCAAGAACCTGGATCAATACGTCGGCCAGACCTACGATTTCAAGGTCCTCAAGATCAACCACGAGCGCCAGAACATCGTCCTGTCGCGCCGCGAGCTGATCGAGGAACAGCGCGTCAACAAGCGCCGCGACCTCCTCGAGAAGCTCCAGCCCGGCCAGGTCCGCAAGGGCGTCGTCAAGAACATCACCGACTTCGGTGCGTTCATCGACCTCGACGGCATGGACGGCCTGCTGCACATCACCGACATGAGCTGGGGCCGCATCGGCCACCCGTCCGAGCTGCTGAAGCAGGGCGAGGAGATCGAGGTGATGATCATCGACATCAACCGCGAGAAAGAGCGCGTGTCGCTCGGCCTCAAGCAGACCAAGAACAACCCGTGGGACAACATCGACCACAAGTTCCCGGTCGGTTCCAAGATCCACGGCAAGGTCGTCAATCTCGTCCCCTACGGCGCGTTCATCGAACTCGAGCCGGGCGTCGAGGGTCTCGTCCACATCACCGAGATGTCCTGGACCAAGCGCATCAGCAAACCCTCCGAGCTGCTCAAGGTCGGCCAGGAGCTCGATGCGGTCGTCCTCGGCATCCAGAAGGACGAGCAGAAGATCTCCCTCGGCCTCCGCCAGCTGGAGCCGAACCCGTGGGACATGGTCCGCCACAACTACCCGGTGGGCGCCCGCGTCCGCGGCAAGGTCCGCAACATGACCACCTACGGCGCCTTCGTCGAACTCGAGGAAGGCATCGACGGCATGGTGCATGTCTCCGACATGTCCTGGACCCGCAAGATCAACCACCCGTCCGAGATGCTCAAGAAGGGCGACGAGGTGGACGCCATCGTCCTCGACGTCGATCCGAACCAGCAGCGCATCAGCCTCGGCATGAAGCAGCTCGCGACGGATCCGTGGACCGACATCGACTCCTTCTTCCGCATCGGCGACGTCGTCCCGGGCGTGATCTCCAAGGTCACGACCTTCGGCGCCTTCGTCGAGCTGAAGGACGGCATCGACGGCCTGGTGCACATCTCGCAGATCCAGGAAGACCGCGTGGACAAGATCAAGGACGTGCTCAAGCCCGGCCAGGAAGTCACCGCCCGCGTCATCAAGATCGACCGCGAGCAGCGCCGCATCGGCCTCTCGATCAAGGCCGCCAACTACTCCGCCGAGCAGCTCGCGCAGGAGACGGCGACCTACGACCAGTTCGCGAAGAGCTCCGGCGCTTCCGACCTGACGAACCTCGGCGACATCTTCGACGAGGCCTCCAAGAAGGAGTAATCCTTCCCGAGTCGAAATCCTTCAAAGGCGTCCCGCGAGAGCGGGGCGCCTTTTTTCTTGGTCCGCCAGGTCCTTGGGCAGCGCCACGACGTGCGTTGACAACCCCGGGACGCGCCGGAAGTCGCGATCGGTGGTCACGACCGGCAGGCTGTGTTCGAAGGCATGGGCGGCAATCCAGCAGACCGCATCCGGGACCATGACGCCCTCTGCCTGCAGGCTGGCCCGCAGCTGGGCGCAGATGTCGGGCGTCCGGGCCGACGGGATGAGCATTTCGAAAGGCGCCAGGAAGATGCGCGAGGCCACCAGCGCCGAATCCGGGACCCGGGCGTGGAACTGGCCGTAGAGGAACTCGCCCACCACGTGGGGGCAGACTACCGGGGGATAGTGCTTTACGGCGAGGATCTCCACGCGCCGGTGGCGCCGCCGCAGCAATTCAAGTGCGCCAGTATCAAACAGGGCCGGCACGGGTGGCGACGCTGGCCCGTGTGGTGGTGAGCTTCTTCAGAAGCCATTCGCCGGAGCGATCAAGCTCCGCGTTGGCCGGCCGCGCCCAAAACACCTTGTTCGCCGAGGTGACTTTGATCGGCGAGGGTGGCTTTGATCTGGCGGGAAGCGGTCCGGACACAGGCAGAAAGATGCCGGCGGCCGGGGATGGTTCAACCGAAAACAAAAAGGCGCCCAGGTGAAAATGGGCGCCTTGATTTAGGTGGCCTGATTTATTGCGCCGCGGTCGCGTTTTTCGCAACGAACTCCCGGATGACCTCGGCCCGCTCCTCGGCATTGC
Organism: Lacunisphaera sp.; assembly: GCA_041917235.1. Lineage (GTDB taxonomy): Bacteria > Verrucomicrobiota > Verrucomicrobiia > Opitutales > Opitutaceae > Lacunisphaera. Next base: position 9,777 of record JAYRXZ010000017.1, read on the forward strand.
GTTCCTCCTCAACCTCGTCGGCGGTGCGGATCTTGTTATGGCTCTGCATCTGCCGGCGGATCTTGGCGAGCGCGAGATACTCGAGCTGGCGGATGCGCTCGCGGGTGACCTTGAATTTTTTGCCGACCTCCTCGAGGGTGAGCTCCTTCTGGCCCTCCAGGCCGAAGCGCAGCTTGATGATGCTGGCCTCGCGGGGATCGAGGGAGTTGACCATGGCGCTGAGGTCCTCCTTGAGGTTCTTGTCGCCCAGCCCCTCGTAGGGGCTGACGGCGGACTCGTCGCCGACGAGGTCCCCGAGCGTCGCGGAGCTGTCGTCCTCGCCGACGGGGGCGTCGAGCGAGGCCGGGCGGACGCTGACGGTCTTGAGCAGGGCGACCTTGGCGGTCGGGATCTGCAATTCCGCCGCGATCTCCTCGTTCTCCGGCTCGCGGCCGAGCTCGTCGGTGAGCTTGGCGATCATCTTCCGCATGCGGGAGATCTTGTCCACGAGGTGGACGGGGAGGCGGATGGTCTTCGACTGGTTGGCCAGGGCGCGCTTCATCGACTGCTTGATCCACCACGCCGCGTAGGTGGAGAGCTTGCCGCCCTTGGCGGGGTCGAAGCGCTCGACGGCCTTGATCAGGCCGAGGTTGCCCTCGCTGATGAGGTCCATGAGCGGGAGGCCCATCTGGTTGTAGTCGTAGGCGATCTTCACGACCAGGCGCAGGTTGGCCTTGATCATGTGGTCGCGGGCCGCCTTGTCGCCCTTCTTGATGCGGGCGGCGAGCTGGATCTCCTCCGCGATGGTCAGGAGGGGAGTCTGGCGGATCTCGTTGAGATAGAGCTGGAGGTTCGAGCGCTCGTCGCGGCGGTCGACCGGGGAGGCCTGGTCGAACTGGGAGGGCTCGGCGGCCGGCTTGATCTCGGGCCGAAGGGAGAGACCTTCCTCGGGGGAAGGGATGGTCACGGTGGCCGAGGTGCGATCCGCAGGAATCGCGACTGCAACCGGCGTGGAGCGGAGAGTCTTTTTGCGGTTAGGCATTTTGATCATAGGGTCTGACGTTTGAGCCAACTGGGATGTTACTCCGTGACTCTTTGCATATTGGATGCCGAAGAGCGGAAGGAAATTCCCACCTAGGCTGTTCCGACCCTAATTACGCGGGTCTGTGCCGCGTGGACGCCCTAACTGGAAAGCTTATCGGCCAGTGTAATGGCCTTAAACAGGGCCGACGCCTTGTTGATCGTCTCCTGATACTCGGCGGCCGGGACCGAATCGGCCACGACGCCAGCCCCGGCCTGGATGTGAACCTTGCCATCCTTAACCAATGCCGTGCGGAGGGTTATGCAGGAGTCGAGATTGCCGTCGTAGCTGAAATAACCGAGTGCTCCCGCGTAACTGCCCCGCTGCGTGGGCTCCATTTGTGAAATTAACTGCATGGCGCGGACTTTTGGCGCTCCGCTGACGGTGCCGGCGGGAAAAGTGGCCCGCATGAGGTCAAAAGCGGAACGTTCTGGCGCAAGTTGTCCCTCCACCTGTGACACAATGTGCATCACATGGGAGTAGCGCTCGATGGTCTTGAACTCCGGCACCTTGATCGTGCCAAAGGAGCAGACCCGGCCGATATCGTTGCGGGCCAGGTCAACCAGCATGAGGTGTTCGGCCAGTTCCTTCTCGTCGGCGAGCAGGTCCTTCTCGAAGGCGATGTCCTCCGCGGTGGTCTTGCCGCGGGGGCGCGTGCCGGCGATGGGGCGGATCTCGACCTTGCGGCCGGTGAGACGCACGTGCACCTCGGGCGAGGCGCCGACGAGCGCGAAGTCGCCGGTCTCGAGCAGGAACATGTAGGGCGACGGATTCACCGTGCGCAGCGCCCGGTAGAGATCGAGCGGGGACTTCGTGAAGTCGCGCGAGAAGCGCTGCGAGAGCACGATCTGGAAAATGTCGCCGGCGCGGATGAACTCCTTGGAGTCATCGACCATCCTCTCGAAGGCGGCCTTGGTGAAGTTGCCCGCGGGCACCTGCACGGGACCGGTGTCACCGAGGGTGGCGGAGGCGAGGGGGCAGGGCTGGGCGAGGGCGGCCTGCATGCGCCGCAGTTCGGCGCAGGCGGCGTCATAGGCGGCGCCGGCATCGGCGCCGATGTGGGCGTTGACGATAAGCCGCATCGTCTGGTGGGCGCGATCGAAGGCCAGGACCGAATCACACAGCATGAACCACATCATGGGCACACCGAGTTCGTCCATGGCCGCGAGCGGCACGGTCTTCTCGACGCTGTGGATGAACTCGTAGCCGAGGTAACCCACGGCGCCGCCGGTGAAGGGCGGCAGTCCCGGCACGCTCACGGGACGGTGGTTCGCCAGCTCGGCCTGCAGGGCGGCGAGGGGGTCCGCGTCGCCGGGTTGGGCCCGGAAGATCTTGCGCGGGTTGCAGCCTATGAAGCTGTAGCGGGAGACGTTTTCGCCGCCTTCGACGGACTCGAGCAGGAAGGCCGGGCCGGTGCCGCGGAGCTTCGCGTAGGCCGAGACGGGCGTTTCCAAGTCGGCCAGCAGGTCGGCCCGGACTGGGACAACATTGCCTTGCCTGCTCAGGCGCAGGAACTCCTCGCGCGACGGGACGACTTGCATGGCTATTCGACGGTGACCGACTTGGCCAGGTTGCGCGGCTTGTCCACGTCGCGCTTCAGTTCCGCGGCGATGTAATAGCTCAGCAGCTGGACTGGGATCGTCGCCACGATGGGCAGCACGGCCTCGTGGCATTCGGGGATGCGGATGACCTCGTCGGCCAGGCCGGCGGGCAGGTCGCATTTCTCGGTGGCGACGGCGATGATCTTTCCCTTGCGGGCCTTGATCTCCTGCATGGAGGACACGACCTTGTTGAACATCTCGCCCGACGGCACCAGGAAGACGGACGGACATTGCTCGCTGATGAGGGCGATGGGGCCGTGCTTCATTTCGGCGGCCGGGTAACCCTCGGCGTGGATGTAGGAGATCTCCTTGAGCTTGAGCGCGCCTTCCAGGGCGACCGGGAAGAGCGAGAGACGGCCGAGGAAGAGGAAGTCGCGGTAATGGGCGTAGCGTTGCGCGATGGCCTTGATGTGCGGGGCCTGCTCCAGCGCCTTGCGGACGAGATCGGGCACGCCCTTGAGGGCCTGCACGTATTCCGTGCCGTCGCTGAAGCTCATGTCGCGCATGCGGCCGAGGTAGAGCGCCAGCATGGCGCCGATCAGCAGCTGGGACGTGAAGGCCTTGGTGGAAGCCACGCCGATCTCGGGGCCGACGTGCTGGTAGATGCCGCCGTCCGCCTCGCGGGCGATGGAGGAGCCGACGACATTGTTGACCGCGAGGACCTTGTAGCCCTTGCGCTTGGCCTCGCGCAGGGCGGCGAGGGTGTCGATCGTCTCGCCGGACTGGCTGTAGGTGAAAAAGAGGGTGCTGTTGCCCAGCGGCATGTTCCGGTAGCGGAACTCCGAGGCGTAATCGACCTCGACCGGGACGCGGGCAAAGCGCTCGACGAGGTGCTCGGTGACCAGGCAGGCGTGCCAGGCGGTGCCGCAGGCGAGGAAGTGCAGCCGGTCGACCTGGCGCAGGTCGACGGCGGAGACGTTCAGGCCGCCAAACTGGGCGGTGCTGCCGTCCTCGGAGAAGCGGCCGCGCATGGTGTTCTCGAGCGCCGCGGGCTGCTCGAAGATCTCCTTCTCCATGAAGTGCGCGTGGCCGTTCAGGTCGGAGTCCTCGATCTTCCAGGTGATCTTGTCGACGACGGGCGAGACGTCCTCGGCCTCGAGGGTCGAGATGGAGAAGTTGTGCGCCGTCATGTGGAGCAGCTCGCCGTCCTTGAGGTAGACGACGTTCTGCGTGCGGCTGATGATGGCGGCGACATCGCTGGCGAGCATGAGCTCGCCGTCGCCGACGCCGAGGATCAGGGGGGAACCCTTGCGGGCGGAGACAATCTCGGCCGGGCAGTCGCCGCACATCACGGCGATGCCGTAGGTGCCCTCGACGTGGCGGAGGCTCTTGCGGACGGACTCGAGGAAGCGGCTGCCGTCCTTGGTCTCGGGCTCCTTCTGGTAATGGTAGGCGATGAGGTTGCTCAGCACCTCGGTGTCGGTCTCGGACAGGAAGGTGTAGCCCTTGGCCAGGAGGAATTTCTTGATGCTGGCGTAGTTCTCGATGACGCCGTTGTGGATCAGGGCGATTTTCCGGTCGCTGCTGACGTGCGGGTGCGCGTTGGCGTCGGTGACCCCGCCGTGGGTGGCCCAGCGGGTGTGGCCGATGCCGGTGGTGCCGGTGATCTTCTGGGCGGGGGTGGCCTTGATCAGGCCGTCGACGCGGCCCGTCTTCTTGGCGACCTCGAAGCGGCCGCCCTGCTGGATGGCGATGCCGGCGGAATCATAGCCGCGATATTCGAGGCGCTTGAGTCCCTCGAGGATGATGGCCGAGGCCTTTTGTTTGCCGATGTAGCCGACGATGCCGCACATAAGTTGGTTTAAGCTGGCGATTTCTGAAGGTGTTCAAATCATACCGCAAGGAATTAGAACATAACCCCATGGCTGAATCCAAAAAAGTCCTCTCGGTGATCATGGGCGGCGGCCGCGGCACACGGCTCTTCCCGCTGACCAAGGAGCGTTGCAAACCCGCGGTGCCGCTCGCCGGCAAATACCGCCTCGTCGACATCCCGATCAGCAACTGCCTCAACTCCGGTTTCAACCGGATCTTCCTGCTCTCGCAGTTCCTCACGGCCTCGCTGCACCGGCACATCCAGAAGAGTTTCCAGTTCGACCCGTTCGGCGCGGGTTTCATCGACATCCTCTCGGCCGAGCAGACGGAGAAGAGCAGCGCGTGGTATGAGGGCACGGCCGACGCGGTGCGCCGCAATCTCGTGCATTTCAACAGCCACCCGCACGACTTCATTCTGATCCTCTCGGGCGACCAGCTGTATCGGATGGATTTCACCAAGATCATCAACCAGCACATCGCGACCGGCGCCGACGTCACCATCGCGGCCATCCCGTTCCCCGTGTCCAAGGTGGAGGGACTGGGCCTGATGCGCGTGGCCGACGACCTGACCATCTCGGAGTTCGTCGAGAAGCCGAAAGATCCTGCGATCATCAACGGCCTGACGATCAGCCCCGCCCTTGAGGCGAAACTGGCCCCGTCCGCCGAGAAGCGCTGTCTCGCCTCCATGGGCATCTATGTGTTCAGCCGCGAGGCGCTCCGGCGCGGCCTCGACAACGGCATGAAGGATTTCGGCAAGGAGGTCATCCCCGGCCTGCTCGGCCAGGCGAAGCTCTGCAGCTACATCTTCGAGGGCTACTGGGAGGACATCGGCACGGTGAAGGCGTTCTTCGACGCCAACCTCGCGCTGGCGCAGCCGCTGCCGCCGTTCAACTTCTTCGACGCGAGCGCCCCGATCTACACGCACCAGGGCTACCTGCCCGCCTCCAAGGTCAACAAGTGCAGCATCGACCATGTCATCATCGGCGACGGCTGCCTGGTCACGGACTCGACGCTCAAGCGGTGCGTCATCGGCATCCGCTCGATCCTGGGCGAGAATTCAAATTTCGCCGATGTCGTGATGATGGGCGCGGATTATTACCAGACGGAGCAGCAGGTGCTGGCGGACAAGGCCAAGGGCCGCCCGTCCATCGGCGTCGGCCGCAACTGCCGCATCCAGCACTCGATCATCGACAAGAACGCCCGCATCGGCGACGGCGTGGTCCTTTCGCCCGAGGGCAAGCCCGACGGCGACTACGCGCACGGCGTCGTCATCCGCGACGGCATCCTCTGCGTGACCAAGGGGGCGGAGATCCCGTCAGGCTTTGTGCTGTGAGCGCCGGATCGCGAGCGTGATGAGCAGCGCTCCGCCCGCCACGAGGAAGACCGAGTAAAAGGTGCCGCGGTTGAGCCCGAGGATCAGCCCGGCGTCCGGCTCCCGGAAAATCTCGCACACCGCGCGCGCCAGCGAGTAGGCGATGAGGAATTCGCCCGCGAGGCGGCCCGGCTGGGTCCGCGCCACGGCGCTTTTCCAGAAGCGCCATTGCACGAAGGCGAACAGCACCAGTCCCTCCAGGGCGGCCTCGTAGAGCTGCGAGGGATGGCGGGGCAGGGCGCCGCCGCCGGTGTTGGCAAAGATCACGGCCCACGGCACGTCGGTGACCTTGCCCCAAAGTTCGCCGTTGATGAAATTGGCCACGCGCCCGAAAAACAGCCCGGCCGGCACCGTCGTGACCACCAGGTCGCCGACCTGCAGCATGCTCTCGGCCCGCTTCAGGGTGAACCACCACAGCGCGACCGTCACGCCGATGAACCCGCCGTGGCTCGCCATGCCGCCCTCCCAGACCCGCAGCAGGATCAGCGGATCGCGGAACAGGCTCGCCGGTTGGTAGAACAGGAAATAACCGAGCCGTCCGCCCACGATCACGCCGGCCACCAGGGCCGTCATCAGGTCGAAGATGGCGTTCAGGTCCAGGGTGCTGCGGCCCGCCCGGAAATAGCGCCGCAGGAGCCAGCCGGCGCCGACGAACCCCGCGAGGTAGGCCAGGCCATACCAGCGGAGGCCGAAATTCTCCCCGAAACGGAGGAGGAAGGGGCTCAGGTCATGGGTCCAGTAGGCGAAGGGCATGGCGGAAGGCGGGGAACAGAAGACAGAGGACAGGAGACCGAAGACACAAATTCTTTCAGCCCCGCTTGGGGCGTTAATGACTGCCGGGCCGGGCAATGTTTCCTTGCCCGGCCCGCGGGCGGAGCGCTTAGTTATGACATGAGTCTTCCCCAGGTTACTCCGCTCAACGCCTTCCACCGCGCCCACGGCGGCCGCATGGTGGAATTCGCCGGCTGGGACATGCCGGTCCAATACAAGAGCATCCTCGAGGAGCACAAGGCCGTGCGCACGCGCTGCGGGCTCTTTGACGTGAGCCACATGGGCGAGGCCGACGTGAAGGGGCCTGAGGCCCTCAAGTTCCTCCAGCACCTTGTCTCCAACGACTGCAGCAAGCTTTTCCCGGGCCGCGTGCTCTACACCGTCATGTGCTACCCGCACGGCGGGGTGGTGGACGACCTGCTGGTCTACATGCGCGGCGAGGGCGACTACCTGCTGTGCATCAACGCCGGCAACATCGCCAAGGACATCGCCTGGATGCAGGAGCAGGCCAGGGGCTTCAATTGCAGCGTCGTGGACCGCTCGCCCGACTACGCCCAGCTCGCCATCCAGGGGCCGACCGCCGCCGCGCTGGTCCAGACGCTGACGAAGACCGACCTGACCGGCATCAAGTATTACCACTTCGCCGACGGCGAGGTCGCCGGCGTGAAGTGCATCATCAGCCGCACCGGCTACACCGGCGAGGATGGCGTGGAGCTTTACTGCGCGGCCGCCGACGGCGTGCGCCTCGCGGAGGCCGTGGTCGCGGCCGGCGGCCCGTTCGGCCTGGAACTGACCGGGCTGGGTGCACGCGACTCGCTGCGCCTCGAGGCGGGGTTCCCGCTCTACGGCCATGAGATCACGGACAAGATCACGCCCATCACGGCCGGCCTGGGCTGGGTCGTTAAGTTCGACAAGGGGCCGTTCATCGGCTCCGATGTGCTCAAGGCCGAGAAAGAGAAAGGCTCCGCCAAAAAGATCGTCTTCTTCAAGACCGGCGACCGCCGCATCGTGCGGGCCGAGACGCCCGTCCTGAACGCCGCCGGCGCGGTGGTCGGGAGTGTCGTCTCCGGCACGTTGTCACCCATTCTTAACGAAGCCATCGGTTCCGCCCTCGTCGAGGCGGCGGCCGCCAAGGAGGCGCTCGCGGTCGACATTCGCGGCACCAAGCTCAATTTGCACCTCGTCAAGCCCCCCTTCGTCGCGCTAAAGAAAAACTGATTCCGCACTTTTCCCATGAGCAACATCCCCGCTGATCTCCGCTACGCCAAATCCCACGAGTGGCTCAAGGTCGCCGCCGACGGCACCGCTCTTGTGGGCATCACCGATTACGCCCAGAACAGTCTGGGCGACATCACTTTTGCCCAGCTGCCCAAGGTTGGCGCGGTCCTCAAGGCCGGCGAGACCTTCGGGGTCGTCGAGTCCGTGAAGGCCGCCTCAGACGTCTACGCGCCCGTCGCCGGCACCGTGCTCGAGGTCAACAAGGCCCTCGATGCCAATCCGGAGAAGATCAACCAGGCGCCCTACACGGACGCCTGGATCATGAAGCTCAAGCTGGCCAACCCCGCCGATGCGGCGGGACTGCTTAGCGCCGAAGATTATGGGAAACTTACGGGCTGAGCCGGCGTCATTCCGGGACACTCCCCGCGAGTTTCAATTCCGTCCCCACCTATTTGATGCATCTCCCTGCCCGTCACCTGTTTTTGCTTGGTAGCCTTTTCGCGCTCGGCCTGATGGCCGGTTGTGGGAAAAAAGCAGCCGGCCCGGGCCCCGCTGCGAGCGGGGCGAAGCAGCCGGTGGAGGTGACCAATATTGCCCGGCGCGACTTGGTGGAATCGCTTTCCCTCGTAGGCTCGCTGGCGGCCAATGAGACCGCGCAGCTGCGCGCCGAAATCTCCGGCCAGGTGCTTTCCGTGCAGTTCCAGGAGGGTGACCGCGTCACCAAGGACCAGGTGCTGGTCAAGATCGACGACGCCGAGCTCCGCGCCCAGCTGGCGCAGGCCGAGGCTTCCTTTCATCTGGCCGAGCTGAACCTCAAGCGCAGTGAAAACCTCACCGAGGCCCGCTCCATGTCGCAAGCCGAGGCCGACCGCGTCCGCTCCGAGCATGCCTCCGCCAAGGCGGCGCTTTCCCTCTTGCGCGTGCGCGTGGCCAAGACCGAGATCAAGGCGCCATTTGACGGCACGGTGGGCGCCCGCACCATCTCGCCGGGCGACTATATCACGGCGGCCACCGTCATCACGACGCTCGACGACCTCAGCCGGCTGAAGATCGATTTCCAGGTGCCCGAACGCTTCACCTCCAAGGTCAAGGCGGGCACGACTTTCACAGTCCGTGCGCAGACTCCCTCCGGCACGACGACCGCCCCGGGCGAGGTTTATTTCATCTCCTCGGTCATCGACCGCAGCACCCGCTCCAGCCAGGTGAAGGGTTATGTGACGGGCAATCCGGCCGGCTTCCAGCCCGGCATGTTCGCCGGCATCGACCTGGTGCTGGAGGTCCACCGCGGCGTCCTGACCGTGCCGGAAGGCGCCATCCTCACCACGACCGCGGGCACGCAGATCATCATCGTGCAGGACAAGGGCGGCGACAAGGTCGCCGAGTTTGTGAACGTCCAGCTGGGCCTCCGCGAGAAGGGCCTGGTCGAGGTGACACCGGTGACGCCGGCCACCCTTTCCGAGCAGCAGTCCGTCGTGGCCTCCGGCGTGGGGGCGCTCGTGCTCTACCCGGGCATCAAGCTGGAGCCCCGTCCGCTGCGCGCGGAATTCCGCCTGGGGGAGTAAGCCATGCTGCTCTCCGACGTCTCCATCAAGCGTCCGGTGGTCGCCCTGGTTGCGTCCATCGTGATCGTGCTGGTCGGCCTGCTCAGCTTCGCCCGGCTGCCGGTGCGCGAGTATCCGCTCATCGATTCCCCGGTGGTGACCGTGGAGACCAACTACCGCGGGGCCTCCGCGGAGGTCGTCGAGGCCAAGATCACCGAGCCGCTCGAAAAGGAGATCGCCTCGATCGACGGCATCCGGGTCATCCGGTCCAGCTCGCAGGAGGAGCAGTCCCGCATCACGGTTGAGTTCGGCCTGAGCCGCAACGTTGACGAGGCGGCCAACGATGTGCGCGACCGGGTCAGCCGCGGCCGCGGCCGCCTGCCGGACGAGATCAACGAGCCCGTCATCACCAAGGCCGACGCCGACTCCAACCCCGTCATCACCCTGGCCTTCCGCTCCGAGCGCTACAGCCGCCTGGAACTGGTCGAGCTGGTCGAGCGCGTCGCCATCCAGCGGCTGCAGACCATCCCGGGCGTGGGCATCGTCAACATCCGGGGCCCGCGCTACGCGATGCGCCTGTGGGTGGACAGCGACAAGCTGGCGGCACACTCGCTCACGGTCAGCGACGTGGAGAACGCCCTGCGCCAGCAGAACGTCGAGATCCCCGGCGGGCGCATCGAGTCGACCGCCCGCGAGTTTCCCGTCCGCATCGAGGGCCGCATGACGCAGCCGGCCGAGTTCGAGAACCTAGTCATCGCCAGCCGGGGCAGCCACCAGATCAAGTTCACGGACATCGGCCGCGTGGAGCTTGGCGCCGAGGAGTATCGCTCCGAATCCTACTTCAAGGGACAGCGCACGGTGGGCGTGCAGATCCTGCGCCAGGCGCAGGCCAACGTGCTGGACGTGGCCAACGGGGTGAAGGCGATGATCCCGCTGATCAAGGCGGACCTGCCCGAGGGTATCGAGGTCGATGTCGGGTTCGACAGCTCGGTGTTCGTCGACCGCTCGGTGCGCGAAGTCTACAAGACGCTCTGGGAGGCTTCCGTGCTGGTGGTCCTGATGATCTTCCTCTTCCTGCGCGACTGGCGGGCCACGCTCGTGCCGCTGGTCGCCATTCCCGTTTCGATCATCGGCTCCTTCGCCATCATGAGCTGGATGGGGTTCACGATCAACACCCTCACGCTCCTGGCCCTGGTGCTGGCGGTCGGCCTCGTGGTCGACGACGCCATCGTGATGCTGGAGAACATCTACCGGCGCATCGAGGAGGGCGAGTCCCCGATCCACGCCTCGATCTACGGGGCCCGGCAGGTGGCCTTCGCCGTCATCGCGACGACCCTGACGCTTGCGGCCGTGTTCCTCCCGGTGGCGTTCCAATCCGGGCAGACCGGGCGGCTGTTCTTTGAGTTTGGCATCACCCTCGCGGTGTCGGTCCTGGTGTCGGCCTTCGTGGCGCTCACGCTGACCCCGATGCTGTGCTCGCGCGTGCTCCGGGCCAAGGTGGTCGCCGGCCAAGCGCAGCACGGCTGGTTCTACAACAAGACCGAACCGTTCTTCGTCGGGATGAACGGCCTCTTCGAGCGCACCCTGCGCGGCGCCTTCAGGATCAAGCCCGTGGTGCTGCTGGCCGCGCTGCTTTTCACGGCCGGCGGCCTGGCCCTCTACACCCAGCTGCAGCGCGAGCTCACCCCGCTGGAGGACCGGGGCATCTTCACGGCCAACCTGATCGCCCCCATCGGCGCCACCCCCGAATACCTGAAACTCTACTCCTATGACATGGAGCAGATGATCCTGAAGATCCCGGAGATCGACCGCACCTTCCACCGCACCGGCGACGGGGGCCGGGCATTTGTCTTCGCCACCCTCAAGCCGTGGGAGGAGCGCGACCGCAAGACCCAGGAGATCGTCGCCGAGCTCAGACGCAATTTCCAGAAACAGGTCACCGGCGGCCAAGCCGTCGCCAATCCGGTGCGCCCTTTCAGCAGCGGACGCGGCGGCGGCGGCGGCGGGGTGCAGATGGTCCTGCTCGGCAGCGATTTCAACGAGCTGCAGCGCCTCGGCGCCGAATACCTCAAGGCGATGCGCGAGAGCGGCCAGTTCATCCAGCCGCGCGTGGACCCGTCGCCGACCAAGCCGCAGCTCGACGTGAAGATCGACCGGGCCAAGGCCGCCGATCTGCGCGTGCCGGTCAGCGCGATCGCTTCCACGCTGGAGTCGCTGCTCGGCGGGCGCCGCGTGACCGAATTCCAGCGCGGCAACCAGCAATATTACGCCATCGTCCAGGTCACGGATGCGAACCGGACGACGCCGAGCGACCTGGCCCGGCTGTATGTCCGCTCGACCGACGGCGTGCTGGTGCAGCTGAGCAACGTGGTCAGCTGGTCGGAAAACACCGTGCCGGAGAGCTACCCGCACTTCAACCGGCTGCGCTCGGTCACCGTCTCCGCCCAGCTGGCGGAGGGGCGCACCATCGGCGATGGCGTCGCGTTCCTCCGCGGCCTCGCGGAGGAGAAGCTGCCGGCCGGCTACACCTTTGCCTGGGACGGCGAGACCCGCGACTTCGTCGAGAGCGGCAACGACACCTTCATCCTCTTCGGCCTGGCGCTGCTGTTCACCTTCCTTATCCTCGCCGCGCAGTTCGAGTCCTGGATCCACCCGGTCACGATTTTCACCGGTGTCTTCATTGCGGTAGCCGGTGGCCTGCTGGTGCTGTATTGCACCCGCTATTGGGGCGTGGCGATGACGGACAACCTCTTCTCCCGTTTCGGCCTCATCATGCTGATCGGCCTGGTGGCCAAGAACGGCATCCTGATCGTCGAGTTTGCCAACCAGCTCCAGGTGGAGAAGGGGGAGAGCGCGATGGATGCGGCTTTCGAGGCCGCGACCATCCGCTTTCGCCCGATCCTGATGACCTCGATCTCCACCGTGCTCGGCGCGGTGCCGATCGCCTTCGCCACCGGCGCCGGCGCGGAGACGCGCAACCCGATGGGCATCGTGGTCGTGGGCGGCCTCATGATCTCGACCATCATCACCCTTTACGTGATCCCGATCGTCTATGTCATCATGGACAAGCTCTGCGTGAAGTTCACGGGCAAATCCAGCGCCCATGGCCTGATCAAGGCCGCGGAAATCGAGCGCGAGACGGCTGGCGGGGCGCCTGAACCGGCGCACGCGAAGTGATGGCCCCGGCCCTCCGCCATTTGCTCGCCGGGCTCGTTCTCGCGGCCGCCTCTGCCGCCTCGGCGGCGACACCGGCCACGCGGGCGGACGAGCTCAGGCAGGCCCAGGACGACCTGGCGGCCCTGCGGGGGCGTTACGATGACCAGCATCCCCGGCTCGCCGAGGCGCGGCTGCGGGTCAGCGTCTGGCAGCGCCTCGAGAAGGAGGACCGCAAGGAGCCGCTGATCCTGCAGCGCGCCTGGCTCGAGCGCGACCTGCTCCGGCTGCGTTACCTGGAGAAGCACCCTGACTTTGTCGCCCAGCAGGCGAGGGTCGCCGCGATGGAGCAGCAGCTGCGCAGCGAGCCGGCCAGTCCGGACGTGCTTCTGGAGGCGGTCGGCGACCTGGCGGCGATGGGCACACACTTGGGGGAGAAGCACCCGAAATACCAGGACCAGGCCCGCAAGGTGGCGGCGCTGCGCAAGCACCTGCTGGCGGCCGGGCCGGCCGGGACCGAGCTGCGGATGGCACGGGCCATGCAGGAATATTACGGCGGCCGCTACGACGCCAATCACCCGAAGATGCAGGAGATCGCGGCGCAGATCGCGGAGCTGGAGAAGGCGCCGTGAGGCACGGTCTTTTGTAGGTTGCGAGTTTGCTCGCAACGTGGGCAAAAAAAATCGCCGCCCGGTGAAGGGCGGCGACGGGGAAGGGATGAACCAGCCGGGGCTTACTTGCCCTGCTTGGCGGCCTTCTGGCGGGCGCCGTTGTTCAGGATGCGCTTGCGCAGCCGCAGGCTCTTGGGCGTGACCTCGACGAGCTCGTCGGCGGCGATGTATTCGATCGCGCGCTCGAGGGACAGCTTCGACGCCGGCGTGAGGCCGGTGGCGACGCCCGAGCCCTGGGAACGGAAGTTCGTGAGCTGCTTCTCGCGGACGGCGTTGATGGCGATGTCCTCATTGCGGGGATTCTCGCCGACGATCATGCCCTCGTAGACCTGCTCGCCGGGGTTGACGAAGAGCTTGCCGCGCTCCTGGCACATGACCAGGGCGTAGCCGGTGGTCTCGCCGGCCTCGGTCGCGATGAGCGTGCCGGTGATGCGGGTGAGCACCTCGCCGGCGTAGGGGCCGTATTCCTTGAAGAGGTGGCTCAGCACGCCGCGGCCGCTGGTGGCGTTGACGACGTCGATCTCCATGCCGATCAGGCCGCGGGTGGTGATGGTGGCCTCGATCATCGTGGAGTGCGGGAGCTTCTCCATGTTGGTCAGGCGGCCCTTGCGGTTGGCCAGGTTCTGCATGATGGCGCCGACGCACTCGTCGGGCACCTCGATCCAGACGGTCTCATAGGGCTCGAGGCGCTCGCCGTTCTCGCCCTTCTTCTCGATCACGGTCGGGCGGGAGACGAGCAGCTCGAAGCCCTCGCGGCGCATCGTCTCGACGAGCACGGCCACTTGCATGGCGCCGCGGGCCTTGACGTTGAAGATGCCGGCCTTGTCGGAGTCCTCGATGTGGATGGAAACGTTGGTCTTCAGCTCGCGCATCAGGCGCTCGCGCAGCTGGCGGGAGGTGACGAGCTTGCCTTCCTGGCCGACGAGCGGGCCGTCGTTGACGCAGAACTGCATCTCGAGGGTCGGCGGGTCGATCTGGGTGAAGGGGAGGGCGTGGCCGGCCTCGTCGGCGGTAAGGGTGTCACCGATGTCAATATCCTCGAAGCCGGAGAGGCCGACGATGTTGCCGGCGACGGCGGTCTCGGTCTCGCGGGTGCCGAGGCCGGTAAACTCGAAGACCTTGGTGATCTTGGCGCGGACGCGCTTGCCGTCGGCGTGGCGGACGACGAACACGGGGTCGCCGACGTTGGCGGTGCCGCCGAGGATCTTGCCGACCGCGATGCGGCCGACGTAGTCGCTCCAATCGATGTTGGAGACGAGCATGTGGAAGGGCTCGGAAGGCTTGGCGAACGGCGGCGGGACGTGGTCGAGGATGGTCTGGAAGAGGGGGGCCATGTCCTTCTTCTCCTCGCCGAGGTGATACATCATGTAGCCGTCGCGGCCGGAACCGTAGACGACCGGGGCGTCGAACTGCTCCTCGGTGGCGTTGAGCTCCATCAGGAGCTCGAGCACCTTGTCATACATCTTGGCCGGCTCGGCGTTCTCGCGGTCGATCTTGTTGATGACGATGACGACCTTGAGGCCGTGGGCGAGGGCCTTGCGGAGCACGAAGCGGGTCTGGGCCTGGGGCCCGTCATAGGCGTCCACCACGAGCAGCACGCCGTCGACCATGCGCAGGGCGCGCTCGACCTCGCCGCCGAAGTCGGCGTGTCCGGGGGTGTCGACGATGTTGACGATCTTGTCCTTCCAGTGGACGGAGGTGTTCTTCGCCTTGATCGTGATGCCCTTCTCCTTTTCGAGGTCCATGGAGTCCATGGCGCGTTCCTGGACCTGCTGGTTGGCGCGGTAGACGCCGCCCTCCTTGAGGAGTTTGTCGACGAGCGTGGTTTTGCCGTGGTCGACGTGGGCGATGATGGCGATATTGCGGATGTTCTGGTTCATGTTCGGGCGGACCTGTTTAAAGTGGGAAAACGGTCAAGGTGCGTCCCGCCCCGGGCCTTGGCAAGCAGAACTTGGCTTAAAGACCCATCCGCGCAAGTTACCCCGGATAGAACAGTATTCCCCGGTCGTCGTCCTCGCGTAATTCGATGAGGAGCGGTCAATTAGGCGGCCCTAGCCGCCGCCGGTCACTTGCCCGCGGGGATCTCCGCCAAAGCCCGCCGGGCGCGGCGCACGATGGTCAAGACCAGCAGCGCGCCGATGAGGATCAGGACGTAGTCCAGCCACGGCCGGGCCGGCACCCCGAGCCCGAGCAGCAGGGCCAGCAGGCCGAAGACGAAGGCCCGGTCGCTCTTGCCCATCGGGCCGTCGTAGCGGCGCGCCGCACCGATCTGCACCGCTACCACGCCCGTCATTTCGCTGACAATCGCCAGGATCGTGATGACGACCATCGGCCACGGGGTGAATCCAGGCACGATCGCCAGCGGGAGGTAAAGCGCGGTGTCCGCCAGCACGTCGCCGATCTCGTTCAGCACGGCGCCGAGGCGGGATTTCTGGTTGTGCTCGCGCGCCAGCATGCCGTCGATGGCATTGAGGGCCATGCGGACAAACAGGAATGCCGGCAGCAGCAGCAGCGGCCAGCGCGCCGTGGGGTAAAACCAAATGCAGGCGCCGACCCCGGAGGAGAGCAGTGCGGCGGCCACCGTCACCTGGTTGGCCGTCACGCCGGCCGCGGCCAGCGTCCGGGTCACGGGCCGCAGCAGGCTCTGGAAGGCGGGCTTGATGTCGTAGATGGAGGCCATGGCGGGTTCAGGTGAAACAATAGCGCACGAGGTGGAAGAACACCGGCGCGGCGAAGCACAGCGAGTCGATCCGGTCCATCACACCGCCATGGCCCTCGATCATCGTGCCGTAGTCCTTGACCCCGCGGTCGCGCTTGATGGCGGACATCACCAGGCCGCCGAAGAAGCCCATCAGGGTGAGCAAAAACGACAGCAAGGCCGCCTGCCACCAGTTGAACGGCGTCGCCCACCACAGCGCCGTGCCGATGGCGGTGGCGGAGAGGACCCCGCCCCAGAAGCCCTCGACCGTCTTGTTCGGGCTGATCGTCGGGACGATGGCGTGTTGGCCGAAAAGCTTGCCCCACACGTATTGGAGGACGTCGCTGATCTGCACGACGAGGACGAAGAAAAGCAGCAGCTTGGCATTCTGGCCCTCGTAACCCTTGATCTGCAAAGTCAGCAGGGCGGGCACGTGGCTGACGCAATAGACGCAGACCATGAGCGCCCACTGGATCTTGGCCGTGCGCTCGAGAAAGTGCTCGCTGTCCCCGGCCAACGCGCTGCGCGTCGGCACGAGGATGAAGGCGTAGACCGGGATCAGGATGCTGAAGAGGCCATACCACTCCATGGCGACGAGGTAGTATTGGAGCGGCGTGATGATGAAGAACGCCCAGAACAGCGTGCGATGGTCGCCGGGCCGGGTGGGCGTGAGGGTGATGAATTCGCGCAGGGCGAAAAACGACATGAAGCCGAACAGGATGACCGAGCCGAGGCCGCCGGTGGCGAGGGCCACGCCGAAGACGGCGACCATGACCCACCAGGCCTTCACGCGGGCGTCGAGGTTGGCGACGACCTTGTTCGGCCCGCCGGGGCGGCGCTTCAGGAAGAAGGTGATGGTCGAGGAGAGGGCCAGCAGGCCCACGATGCCGCCGACGAGCCAGAGGAGTTCTTGGTCGAGTTGCATGAGAGATCAGGCGGCGAGTTGCCGGACGGCGGTGCGGGCCCGCTCGAGGAAGGCCTTTTTGTCCTCTTCGGGATCGAGCCGGATGGCGGGGCCGACGGACAGGCTGCCAAGCAGCGGCACGGGGAGGAAGTCGCCCTTGGGAAGGATGCGGCTCAGATTCTGGAGGTAGACCGGCACGAGGGCGATGCCTGGGCGGCAGCGGGCGAGGTGATAGAGGCCCGACTTGAATTCATGAATGGTGCCGTCGGCGCTGCGCGTGCCCTCGGGGAACACGATGAGCGAGTCGCCGGCCTCGAGGGCGGCGACCATGGGGGCGAGCGGGTTGTTGGCGACCGTCACGTGCTGGCGCTCGATGAGCACGGCGTTAAAGAAATCGCGGGCGATGCGCCGCCGGCGCGGGGTCTTCTCCCAGTAGTCGCGGCCGGCCACCGGGCGGGTGCGGGCCCGCGCGGAGGCGGGCAGGGCGGCCCAGATCGTCAGGAAGTCGAGGTGGCTCGAATGGTTGGCGAAGTAGATCGCCGGGGCGGGCGGGAGCGCCTCCGCCGGCAGTGACCGGACGCCGCAGATGACGCGGATGAGCCAGGCGGCGAGATCTTTGGTCATGGGTCGCCCCGATTGGTGGCCGGAGGGCGGCGGGGTGTCAAACGCTAGACCGCCTGGCCGGGGGCAGGGCGGTGAATTCGCTCACCGCCTCTGCGCGGAGCGGAGTCCATGCCCTACCAAAAAAACGGTCAGCGCGCCGGGCCGGGGTGAAGCCAAGGTTCCGGACAACACACAGGCCCAGCGCGCTGACAAAGGGTGTCTATACTAAAGATAAAGGCCCGGGCTCCTTGCGGAGCCCGGGCCAAAATCGGAGGTGGGTGCTCGCCACGCACTCTTCTCCATTCGCACAGCATTGGGCGCCTCGCTTTCGCGGGCCGTGTGCTTCCCGACGCTACTCACCGCGGCATGCGATGCTGTCGGTCTCATAGCGGGACCGTCCCGGCCTTTTCAGCACCGGAATCTTTCGAGTGAGGCCTCTGCGCCCGGTTCGGTTCCATCTGCCGATGGTGAACTCGCCGGACGGGTGTTGGCACGCCTGCAACAGTGCATTTCGCACCAGCACCTTGCCACAGGGACGGCCCCGGCTTTTGGCCGGGCGTTGGCCCCGTGTAACGGGTCTGACCTCTTACCTCTCAGGTTGCTTTCGATTTGCAGTTGGGTGACGCGGTTTTACGCGCCGCCCCAATTAGGAGGTTTTGCGAGCTTTGCCAGACTCGCCCGCTCCCCGCTGCGCCGCGTCCCTTTCGCGCCCCGCCTTTCGAGCCGGGCCTTTTGGTGGGGTGGACCCACCGGAACACTGCGCTGCGTCCTGGTTATACAGTAGCAACCACAACCCTCTGGGTAACTGCATCGGTGCAAGGCCCGAAACTGGCCTTGGACCTGACTCGGCTCGGGCGCGGTTTCTGATGTCGCGCCTCGCCGCACAGCTCCTTTGTCGCATAACTGGATCGGCTGCGACGCCGTCCAGAGGAACTGGTGATATTTGCCTGCCTGCGGCTCGCGCCGCTGAGGGGAGCGCGTCACCAATTAACGCCCTCCTTTCCCCGGTTGCCCGGGATTATCCCAGTCGCGCTCTCGGCGGGTTTTTCATGCCGCCGCGCTGCGACTGTTCTATCAAGGAACGGTGAAAAGATGCTTCCGCTCCCCGGCAAAGTCACGGGTTTGTTCCTCCCATCTTGTTCACCGGCAATGCGCTTTTTTTGCGATCTCGGCCGTGAATAACTTGTGCCCAACCGCTTGCCCGCAGGTTGTTCACAAATACGGCAGACTTGCAGTCGATAGCTAGTGCCTCGAACTAGAGTCAGATTTGCAGATACGTTTTAATCGAGGGCCAAACCAAGGGCCATGCTTTGGTGGCCACGGCTGCGACTGGAGTTCCCAGCACACTAGCGAAATGCAAAAGAGTCTTTCGATCATATGGCCAAATAGCCATTTCCTGAGCTGAAGAGATTAATGCCCCCGCAGCCGTTTGATTTTCAACCTGATCGCGATTGAGCCCACATTGACCTATTTGGTTTCTGGTTTTCTCGGCAAGATCTGCATAGGCGCCCTCGGCTTCGACGAGATAGTCGTCCTGCGCTTTGGCCATTTTTGAACGAAGTGGAAGCATGGGCATAAAAAACAGCAGCGAACCCAACAAAAGATATGCGCACCACATGCACAGTAACGTTACAATATTACTCGAGAAGCGATCGTTCGCGGCTTGAGTATAAACAATCTCGCTTAATGTGATTCCGGCCAGGCAGACACCGACGGCAAAAGTGAAGAGGGAAAAGAAAAGGGACGTTCGGCCGATAAGCAGCAATCCTCCTGATCCGTCGGGATGAGTTGGAATTATGCGAAGCTGACTGTCGTTTGCTATCTTTCGGCAAACCCAAGCGAAACAGACCAGCAGGCGTGCGGCCAAAAAAGTAAGATACGCCATAAATGGAACCCATACGCAAAATAACCAGAGGCCTGCTAGATTCGGCTGGTTTGCGCCATGCCGCAGATAATATAAGAGCGCTCCGGGGTCCGCAGGTGATACGCTCCAGTGCACTCTATTGGCGCCCACAAAGCTAATCCAATAACTTGCAGCGTTGAAAAATATTAATGCTGTGATCCATACCGTTTCTCTTTGAAGCGAGATTCTGGTCAGGTTCTCACAAATAGAATAGAACCTCCCTTTATCTTCTGGCGGATCAGTGGGCTCACGAAATGCATCCGGGCTGATGATCTTTCGTCTGCAGAGATCCCGTATGAGCGCACCCAACTTGCGGCGACCGGCCGTTAGTAGCATCAACATCAGCAGGACATAGCTGATACCAAAAATCATGCCGATGTCTTTGGACAGGCTGCCCATGCCCCAAAATTGGCCACCTGCCAAAGGGCTTCGAATCCATGAGAAAATAAATATAGGCGCCAGCATTATTGCGACGGTGGCCGTGAGACGCACCAACGCGACCATGGGAGCTTTGCCCGTGCGCTGATGCTCGGCTGGAAGCGGATCAAGCCAGCGCATTAGCAGGTTCCCCCTGAGCGGATCAAAGACCTCCAGATCCGTTAGTTGGGGTTCAGCGCTGACCTTGAATAAGCGCATGCTCGATCCGCTTGGTGCGACATTAAAGCCTGCGCCTATTTCGCCGATGAATTCCAGCAATCATCAATGCAACTGAGCCGAGGCAAGCTGCGAACGTCGCGGGCTCTGGCACGGCAGACAGTCCGGTAAACGAGCCAAACTCTAGGGTGCCGGTTGCGCCAACCAGATAGAGGTTGCCTGAAAAAACGGCGGTGTCTGTGAAGGTGGAGTTGGTCGCACCCGCTATATCGTAAACGGTGCCCAAACTTCCGTCGGCCCCAAAATCCAAGACCTGTAGGGTTCCGGCGCCTTGTGTGACCAATATGCGCTGGTCATAGATCGAGGTGCCCGTTGCACCGATTCCTATATAATTGCCAAGGCCTGTTGGAGTGTATGCAGACGTGAAGGCGAAGGTCGGGGTGAAGGTATCTGCGGTTAGATTGTAGAGACCAACGGTCTTGGTGGATGATAGATCAATGTAGCCAAGCCATACGTATTCGTTGCCACCGGCGCTGAACGAATTGCTGATACCCCACGTTGAAGTGCTGATGGAACTGATATTCCCGCCGCCAAGGCCAAATCCATCTGATATCCTCACAATGTTGAAAGTTCCACTGGCATAAAGCTCGAGTGATTTTAGGCTGTCACTATGTAAACCCAGATCAACCACGCCACTTGGAAGATCGGCGCTACCACTATTGCTCCCCGAAGCAGGGGTGCCAGCACTCAAGTCTGGGTTAAAATTATAGTTAGTCGCTGCAGATGAAGAGATAATTAAGCCTGTTGTTGTCCCAACACCTGTGAGAGGTGCCAAAACAGAGGCGGAATTGTCATCAACATTGATAATTTGCGCACTAACGGTGAGCCTAAAAATCATGAGGCTAAGCGCTAATATGCATTTGCATCGCACGGAATCTATCTGAGCAGTCCACTTGTTCAGGGCAAGTTTTGAATGGTGCATGCTTAGTTTACTGGCCTTGCGCTTGGACTACGGCCCAGCTCAATTCGGACTGAATGTCTCCACGCGAACTGCCCATCTACGAACTCGAAAACCGCCTCATCGCGGCCGTCAAGGGGCAGGGCCGGCTCATTGTGCAGGCGCCGACAGGCTCGGGTAAATCCACCCAGGTGCCGCAGATGCTGCTCAACCACGGCCTGCTGGGTCAGGGCGAGGTCGTCGTCCTCCAGCCGCGCCGGCTGGCCGCCCGTATGCTGGCCAAGCGTGTGGCCGAGGAGGTCGGCACCAAGCTGGGCGAGATCGTCGGCTACCAGATCCGGCTCGACTCCAAGGTTTCCAAGGCGACCCGCATCCGCTTCGTGACCGAGGGCATCCTGCTCCGGCAGATGTCATTTGATCCCACCCTGCGGGGCATCAGCGCCATCGTGTTCGATGAGTTCCACGAACGTCACCTCTACGGCGACATCTCGCTCGCCCGCGCCCTGCAGATCCAGCAGTCCACGCGCCCTGACCTGAAGCTGGTCGTCATGTCCGCCACGCTCGACGCGGCGTTGCTCAAAAACTATCTCGCTCCGTGCGAGGTGCTGACGTCGCAGGGCCGGACCTTCCCGGTGCAGGTCGAATACCTGCCGAAGTCCGTGGACTTCGAGCACGACCCGGTCTGGGCCGTCGCCACCCGCGAGTGCGAGCGCGTCGCCGCGCAGACCAAGGGCGACATCCTCGTCTTCATGCCCGGCGCCCACGAGATCAGCCGGACGGTGCAGGACGTGCAGGGCTCGCACGCGCTGCGCGGCTTCATCTGTTTCCCGCTGCACGGCGAACTGCCGCCCGAGCAGCAGGACCGCGCCGTGGCCCGCTACGATACGCGCAAGATCATCGTCTCGACGAACGTCGCCGAGACCTCGCTGACGATCGACGGGGTCACCGTGGTCGTGGACTGCGGCCTGGCCCGCGTGGCGCGCTATGACGCGCACCGAGGCATCAATACGCTCCTGATCGAGAAAATCTCGGTGGCCTCGTCCGACCAGCGCGCCGGCCGCGCCGGCCGCACGGCGCCGGGCGTCTGCGTCCGGCTCTGGACCGAGCGCGAGCACGAGAAGCGCCCGCTCCAGGAACTGCCCGAGGTGAAGCGCCTGGACCTGTCCGAGGTCGTCCTGACGCTCAAGGCAGCCGGCATCGACGACATCCATAATTTTCCCTGGTTGGAAAAGCCCGAGCCAAAGGCGCTGGAGCGGGCGGAGACGCTGCTGGAAGACCTGGGGGCGCTGCAAGGTCCGAAGAAAACCCTGACCGAGGTCGGCCGCCGCATGCTGAAGTTCCCGATGCACCCGCGCTACGCCCGGATGTTCCTGGCGGCGGAGGATTACGGCTGCGTCCGCTCGGTGGCGCTCATGGCGGCGCTGACGCAGGGCCGGAATTTCCTGCTCCGCAACGTGGACAAGCGCACGCAGGAAGCCCGTGAGGAATTGTTCGGTGAGGAGCACGAGTCGGATTTTTTCCTGCTGATGCGCGCCTGGCGCTACGCCGACAAGGCGAACTATAACCAGGACGCCTGCCGCCGCCTCGGCATCCATGTGCAGGGGGTGCGGCAGGTCGGGCCGCTGTTCGAGCAGTTCCTGCAGATTGCCGCGGCCGAGAAACTGGACGTGACCGAGAAGCGCATCGACGGCGTGGCCGTCCGCAAGTGCGTGCTGGTCGGCTTCAGCGACCAGCTGGCCCGGCGACTGGACAAGGGCACGCTGCGCTGCGAACTCGTCCACAAGCGCAAGGGCGTGCTCGCCCGCGAAAGCTGCATCGACGAGGCACCGCTCTTTGTGGCGGCCGAGATCACCGAGATCGAGAGCCGCGGCGAGGTGAACGTTCTCCTCAACCTGTGCACGGCCGTCGAGGAAGCCTGGCTGAAGGAAGTCTTCCCCGGGGATTTCCAGGACGCCGGCGGCGTGCTTTACGACGAGGCGGCCCGGCGTGTGCTGGCCCGCAAGGAGCGTCGTTTCCGCGATCTTGTGCTCGAGTCCAAGCAAACCGCCGAGGAGCCGCCGGAGGGCGAGGCGGCGGCGTTGCTGGCCAGGGAGGTCATGGCCGGGCGGATTGTGCTTACCGAGTGGAACGAGGCGGTGGAGCAGTGGATCATCCGCGTCAACTGCCTCGCCAAGTGGTGGCCGGAGCTGGAGGTCAACCCGATCACCGACGCCGACCGGGCCACGCTGATCGAGCAGATCTGCTACGGCAGCTACGGTGCCCGCGAATTGAAGGACAAGCCGGTGATGCCCGTGCTGCGCGACTGGCTGCTGGCCGAGCAGCTGGCGGTGTTGGACGAGTATCTGCCCGAGCGCCTCGTCATGGCCAACGGCCGCAAGGCGCGCCTGACCTACACCAAGGACGGCCCGCCGGTCCTCAGCGCCCGCATCCAGGAACTCTACGGCGTGAACTCCAAGTTCACCCTCGGCCACGGCCGGGTGGCGGTGAAAATCGAGGTGCTGGCGCCCAACCAGCGGCCCATCCAGGTGACCGACGACCTGAGCAATTTCTGGCGCGACCAGTATCCCAAGATCAAGACCGAGCTGTCCCGGCGCTATCCGCGGCATGAATGGCGGTAGGGGCGCGCCTCGTGCGCGCCCGCGGGCGTGGACGAGCCACGGCCCCTACATAAGCAACCGGTTATGACGCCACCTGCGGATAATTTCGCTTTAGTGCCGGCATAATACCTGCGTATTTCACGGTCGATGGCGGCACCCAACAAGGCACTCGATCAGCTTAACAACCTCCGCGCCGAGGTCCGCAGCCTCGGCGCCACCCTCGGCCGGACGATCGCGGCCCTGGAGGGGGAGAAGACCCTCGAGACGGTCGAGACGCTCCGCACGCTGGCCAAGAGCAGCCGCGCCGGCGAGGCCGCCGCCGCCCGCAGCCTGGCGCAGACCGTCAGCCGCCTGACCCCGGCCGAGGCCTTCAACCAAGCGATGGCCTTCACGCTTTATTTCGAGCTGGTCAACCTCGCCGAGGAAAACTTCCGCATCCGGCTCCTGCGCGAGCGCAACCAGCGGCATCGCAACGCGCTGGCGGCGGGCGTGGGCAGCGACCCGATGCGCGAGTCCATCGAGGCCGCGATCCGCGAGCTGAAGGAAGTCGGCGTGCCCAAGGCGCGCGTGCAGAAACTGGTCCGCCAGCTTGCCATCGAACTCGTCTTCACGGCGCACCCGACCGAGTCCAAGCGCCGCACCATGCTCGAGAAGCTGGCCACGCTGGGGGACATCCTGCGCCGGCACACGTTGGAGGAGATCCAGCACGCCCCCGAGGACATCAAGCGCGAGATCGTGTCGCTCTGGCTGACCGACCGCAGCCGCACGGAGCGGCCCGAGGTGGCCGACGAGGCCCGCACCGGGCTGTGGTATTTCGACCGGACGCTCTTCCAGCTGCTGCCGCGCCTGCACGAGGACCTGCAGGGCGCGCTCGACCGGCATTACCCGGGCGTCAAGGCGCCGCGCCGCTGGCTGTCGTTCGGCTCATGGATCGGCGGCGACCGCGACGGCAATCCCGGCGTGACGGCCGAGGTGACCGCGCAGGTGCTGCGCATGAACCGCCGCATGGCCATCAAGAAGCTGGCCGAGACGCTCTACAACCTGGCCGGCTCGCTCACGGTGTCCGACCGGCGCGCGAAATTCGCGCCCATCATCCGCCGCATGGCGGACGAGTGCCGCGAATCCTCCGAGCTGATGGCGCGGGTGGGGCAGCGCTACCCGCGGGAACCCTATCGCATCATCCTGAGCAGCCTGCGCGAGCAGCTGATGGCTCAGGCCGAGGCCGGTCTGCTGGACCCCGCCGACCCGAAGGCCGGCCGGGTCACGCCCGCCGACGTCCGTGAAACCCTGGCGGCCATCGCGGCCGACCTGCGCCGCGGCCGCGCCGCCCCGCTCGCCGACGGCGAGCTCAAGGGCGCCCTGACCGCGGTGGACATCTTCGGGCTCAGCATGGCGCGGCTGGACCTGCGGCAGCATTCCGCCTGGCACGCCAAGGCCGTGGCCGAGATCCTCGGCCGGCCGGACTACGAGTCTCTGCCGGAGGCGGACAAACAGGCGCTGCTGGCGGACAAGCTGGGCGAGGCCCGGGAGCTGGGCGCCGAGAAGATCGCCGGGTTTTCGAACGACGTCCGCGTGGTCCTCGATCCGCTGCGGCTGGCGGTGCGGGCGCAGGCCGACTATGGCGCGGATGCGCTGGGCATCTACATCATCAGCATGACCAACGAGGTCTCGGATGTGCTGGAGGTGCAGCTGTTGCAGGTCCTGGCCGGCGTGCGGCTGCCGATCGCGCCGCTGTTTGAGACGCTGGACGACTTGCAGCGGGCACCGGCAATCCTGTCCGCCCTGTATGAGAGCAAGGCCTACGCGCCGGCGCTGGCGCAGCACGGCCGGCACCAGCACGTGATGCTCGGCTATTCCGACAGCAACAAGGACTGCGGCTACCTGACGGCCAACTGGGCGCTCTACCAGGCGCAGGACGCCATCATGGCGGTGTGCAAGCGGCACCAGGTGCGCATCACGCTTTTCCACGGCCGCGGCGGCAGCATCGCCCGCGGCGGCGGCCCGGCGGCCAAGGCCATCCTCGCGCAGCCCGTCGGCCTGAAGGACGGCGGCATTCGCGTGACCGAGCAGGGCGAGGTGCTCTCGACCCGCTACCACGACGTGGACCTCGCGCACCGCGTGCTCGAGCAGATGGCCTACGGCGTGCTGCTCGGCGCCAACGAGGCGCAGAAGGGCGCGCGCAAGCTGCCGAAGCGCTGGGTGCAGGCCATGGAGGAGATGAGCGCGGCCTCGCTCGCCGCCTACCGCGAGTGCGTGCACGACGACCCCGAGTTCCTGACCTTCTGGCGGCAGGCCACGCCGATCGATGAGATTGGTGAACTCAATTTCGGCTCGCGTCCGACTTACCGTCGCAAGGGGAGCGTGAGCGTCGCCGACCTGCGCGCGATTCCCTGGGTTTTCTCCTGGATGCAGAGCCGGTTCAACTTTCCCGGCTGGTATGGCCTCGGGCGCGGGCTCGACGCGATCCTGCGGCGCGGGCCGGCCGGCGAACGGCTGTTGCGCGAGATGTATCAGCGCTGGCCGTTCTTCCAGACCGCCATTGCCAACGCGCAGCTCACGATGTGCAAGGCCGACATGTCCATCGCCCGGGTCTACGCCTCGATGGTGGAGGACGAGGGCATCCGCGAGCGCGTGCTCGGGCGCATCCTCGAGGAGTTCCGCCTGGCCGAGAAGGCGGTGCTGGCGGTGACCGGGCAGGGCGAGCTGCTGGAGAACGAGCCCGTGCTCGCCCGCTCGATCAAGCTGCGAAACCCCTACGTGGACCCGCTCAATTACCTGCAGGTCGAGATGATCAAGCGCCGCCGCGGCAGCCGCCTGAAGAAGGCCGACCGCGAGGGCATCCGCGCCGTGCTTGAGCTGACCGTCAACGGCATCGCCGGCGGGTTGAAGAACACGGGGTAGGGCGGTGACTCCGCTTACCGCCGAGGCGCGGAACGGAGTCCGCGCCCTACCTAGTTGCCGTTCACAAACACCAGGTAGAGGTTTCCCTCGGTGAGGCTGGTGTTCTCGGTGTTGGCGCCGAGGGTGAGGCTTTCGGCGTTGGCGACGTTGCGGCGGAAGAGGGTCATGGGCTGGCCGGCGATGGTGAGCGTCGAATCCGTCGGTTGGAATTGTTTCGTCAGCCAAGCGGGACGCGGCAGGCGGTTGTCGTGGGCGATCCAGACCGTGGTATGGCCGGCGACGGCCAGTTCCATGAGGTCGACGGCGCTGTAGAGGGCGTCGCGGTTGTCCACCTGCACCCAGTCGGCGCCCTGGAGTGCGGCGGGCAGGGCGGTGAAGGGCGAGTCGATGTTCACGTAGGCGTTCCTGCCGTCGCGGGCGGCGATTTCGACGTGGACGATGGAGGCATTCGGGCCGGTGTAGTTGAGGGTCTTGATGAACCTGCCGAGCATGGCCGGGCCGGCGGTTTGTGTGCTCGTGGCGGCGCCCGCGGCGATAGTGCGGGCCGGCGCCGGGCCGAGCTTGCCCACGGGCAGAACGGGCAATGTGCCGGCAAAGGGCAGCGACTCGACGGCGGTGGCTGCCGGCTGCAGGCCCTCGCTGCGCGCCGTGAGGGTCAGCCTCCCGGGAGAGCGGCCGGCGCGGACGGCGACGCGGTTGATGCCCGCCTCCAGATCGAGGTGGGGATGGTTGATGGAATTGATTTTCCCGCTGTTGTAACCGCCGCGCCAGGTGCCGGGACCGGCCAGCTCGAAGTCCACGCGCTGCTGGAAGGTGGGGACACGGCGGCCTTGGCCGTCAACCGCCTCGATGTCGAACAGCGCGATGTCCGAGCCATCCGCGACGAGGCCGGGGGCATCCACGATCGGCGTGATCCGCAGGGCGACGGCCGGGCCGGCGGTGAGCTTGGTCGTGGTGGCGATGACTTTGCCATCGCGGGACGCGACGGCCTTGAGTTCGCCGGACGCAAAGATCACATCGGGGAAGGTGAAGAGATAACCCTGGGAAACCCTCCCTTGGCCGAGCGAGGCGCCGTTGAGGAAGAGTTCGACGGCGTCACCGTTGGAGGCGACGTAGACGGTCTTCTTCGTGCCGGCGGGGTAGCTCCAGTGGCCGATGATGTGAACCTGCGGATCGTCGCGGAACATCGCGGCGGTGACGTAATACGCTTCCTTGGGCAGGCGGACGCCGTCCACCTCGCCGCTGGTGCGGGCGACCTCGACGGCCACGCGGCCGCCACTCGTGCTGTCGGAAAAGATCCAGTTGGCGCCGCCGGCGTGTTCGGGGGCGCCGAGCTTCTTGACGTAATGGCCGACCTGGTTGACGGCGAACTGCTCGGAGGTGAGCTGGTAGGTCTGGCCCTTGGCCTCGGGGTAACCGAAGTTCGGCGGCGAGGCGTCGTCCCAGACGCGGCGCGGGGATTCCTCGCGGTTGTATTCGCCCTCGACGACGGCCAGGCGGGCGATCTCGCGGCCGCCCTCGGTGCCGATGCCGACATCCATGAACTCGGCCGTGATGGCGTCCGCCCGGCGATGGGCGTAGGCGCGCCCGCCGTGCGGATCATATTTATCCATCAGGTCACGCAGCTCCTTCGCATGCTCGCGGCTGACCTTCTGGTTGCCACCCTCCCAGATGAAGATGGAGGGATGGTTGCGATAATAGATGAGGACATCGCGGAAGTTGGCCACGCGCAGCGCCCAGGCACCGCCGACGGTATCGTGCTCGCCGTCGCCGCCCGGCTGGAGTGCGATGATGCCGAGCCGGTCGCCGGCGGCGATCTGGGCCGGGCCGCCCGGGACGTGGCCCCAACGGACAAAATTGCCGCCGGCTTCGCGCATGAGCTGCATTGTGTAGAACTGCAGCCAATCGGGCAGGGCGGCACCGAGGCCGGGCCACTCGTTGGTGGCTTTCTGGCCCCAGCCGTGGAGCTTCAGGTGGGCGCCGTTGAGGAAAAGACCACGGTCGGCATCCCAGCGGATATGGCGGATGCCGAGCGGGATTTCGGCGGAATCGACCGTCTGGCCGTCGGCCTGCAGGGTTATGACCACCCGATAAAGGTGCGGGTAGGCTGGCTCCCAGAGGCGGGGATTCGACAACGTCCCGTAGATCTTGGTCAGCTTGCTGCGGGCGCCGGCGGGCAGGGAGAAGTCGCCGCTGTTGAATCTGAGCACCGAGTTTCCGTCAGTATCGAGGATTTCGGCGCGCACTTTCGCCGCGATTGCGGCCGGCCGGTCATTGCGCAGCGGAATCTCCAGCGAAACCTTCGCCGATTTTTCGGTGATCTCGGTGGCGTAGGCGTAGGGACCTTCCGTCTGCAGGAAACTATAGAGCGGCAGGTCGATATGCAGCGGGTCCGTCACAATCAGCCGGACGTTGCGATAAATACCGCCATGCGCCGGATGCCAGTGCGGGTTGTTCCAGGGGATCTGGTCGGCCTGCAATTCCTCCAGGGTCGCCGGGATCTTCTCCATCAGTTCCTTGGAGAGCTGGGCCAGGTTGGGGTGGGTGGTGGCGTTGGTCGCGGCCTGCGGCGCGAGCTTGGGATCGAGCGGATCCTTCATGAAGCGGTTGTCCGCCATGACGGCGAGCACGTTGGCGGTGCCGATCTTAAGGTGGGGCGTCAGGTCGAAGCCGAACGGCGTGAAGCCGCCCTTCGCCGTGCCGAGTTTCACGCCATTCAAATAGACCTCGGCAACCTGGCGCACGGCCTCGAACTCGATGAAGACCTTCTTGCCAGCCCAGGATGCCGGGGCGTCGAAGGTTTTCCGATACCAGGTGCGCCCGCTCCATTGCTCCTGCTCGCCGCGGTGGCCGGGGAGCGACCAGTTGTCGAAGGTGTCGGTGTCGTTGTAAGTGTGCGGGGCCGATACGGTGGTCCACGCGGCGTCATCGAAGCTCGGCGCCGCGGCGCCCGCCGGGTCGGCCTTCACGAACTTCCAGTCGGCGTTGAAGTTCAGTGTCTGGCGGCCGTCGGCCAGGGCCAGCCCGGCCAGCAGGGCGAAGAGCAGGGGTAGTCTCATGGGGAAGGGGGCGGTTGTAGGGCGGGATCACCGTATCCCGCTCTACAGCTTATTTTCCGCGGGCGCGGAGGAGTGCTTCGAGAAAGTAGTAGTCGCCGTAGTTGATCGGGACATCGATCTCGCTGTTCTTGGGATGATTGCCGGTGGCGTGCATGAGCAGGAATCCGCCGTTCGTGCCCGGCGTGGCGAGGTAGGCCGGGGAAGCCAGGCTGCGCAGCTGGGCCTCGGCGAAGGCGGCGTAGCCGGCGGCCGTCGCGGCGTCGACATAACCGCGGAGCTCGAGCAAGGCGGAGCAGATGATGGCGGCGGCGGACGAGTCGCGCGGGGCGTTGGGGATCTTGACGTCGTCGAAATCCCAATAAGGCACCTTGTCCGCCGGCAGGCGCGGGTGGTTCATGACGAAGGCGGCGATCTTCTGCGCCTGGGCGAGGTAGCGCGGGTCCTTGGTCTCGCGATACATGACGGTGTAGCCGTAGAGGCCCCAGGCCTGGCCGCGGGCCCAGGCGGAGTCGTCGGCCGTGCCCTGGTGCGTGATGCGCTGGAGGACCTTGCCGGTGGCCGGATCGTAGTCGACGACATGGAAGGAGCTGTTGTCGGCGCGGAAGTGGTGGGCGAGCGTGGTGTCCGCATGGCGGACGGCGAGGTCGCGGTAGCGCTCCGCCGGGCCGTTGCGGGCCGCCCAGAACATCAGCTCGAGGTTCATCATGTTGTCGATGATGACGGGGAAGGTGAACTTGCCGACGCCGTGGTCCCAGGACTTGATGCAGCCGACGGTGGGGTTGAAGCGCGTGCTGAGCGACTGGGCGCCGTTGAGCAGGACCGCCTTGTAAGCCTCGTTGCCGGTCAGGCGCAGGCCGTTGCCGTAGCTGCAGTAGAGCATGAAACCGACATCGTGCGTCTTGGTGTTGTGCTGCTCGGGTGCGAGCAGGGCGGTGAATTTCTCGGCCGAGGCGCGCCACTTCGCCTCGCCCGTGGCCTCGAACAGATACCACATCGAACCGGGAAAGAAGCCGCTGGTCCAGTCGCGGGTCGGGATGGTGACCAGCTTGCCGTGCTCGAAGGTGCGGGGGAGCGGCTTGGCGGCGTCGGCCGGCAGATGCGCGAGCATCCACTCGTATTGCCGCGCCGAGGTGGCGAGGGCGGAGTCGATGACATCTCTCAACGCCGGTTCGGCGGCACGGAGACCGGTGGCCAGGGCGGCAGCGGCAAGGAGGAGGGCGGGGCGGCGGAGTAGGGTATGCACGGTGGTTTAATAGACGCGGGAAAGGATCCGCGCCAAATTAATAAACATAAAAGCCCGCATTTGCGGGTGGGGCCACCCCGGCCTTGCCGGTATCGTTAAGCGGGCGCGAGCAAGCTTGCTGGCCCGCGGGAAGGGCGGTTGAGGGCAGCCGGCCCTACCGCTTCTTCTTCTGGCCGTTCTGCTCGATGTTGAGGTAGGTCTTGGCGAGCATCTGGGACTCGTAGAACTCGACCAGGCGCACGCCCTCGCGAGGCTTGATGAGGTCCTTCTTCGTGGCGTGGTCGATCTGCTGCTTGATGCGGCGGCAGAGCTCCTCCCACTGGTATTGCACGCCCTCGATGACGTCGGCGATGCGGGAGCCGGCGAGCGCCTCCTCGATGTAGAAGCCGTTGGGCTCGTCGTCCTCGAGGAACACGTGGACCTCGTTGACGCGGCCGAAGAGGTTGTGCAGGTCGCCCATGATGTCCTGGTAGGCGCCGGTCAGGTAGATGCCGAGGTAATAGGGCTCGTTGTGCTTGAGCGGGTGGAGCGTGATGTAGTCCTTCACGTCCTGCAGGTCGATGAAGCTGCCGACCTTGCCGTCGGAGTCGCAGGTGATGTCGACCAGGATGGCGTTGACGGAGGGCTTTTCCTTCAGGCGGTGGAGCGGCGTGATGGGGAAGAGCTGCTTGAGCGCCCAGCTGTCGAGGAGGGACTGGAAGACGGAGAAGTTGCAGACGTATTGGTCGGCGAGGAGCTTCTTCAGGTCATGAAGCTCCTCCGGCTGGTAGCCGGACTTGGTGCCCTCCTGGTCGATCTTCTCGCAGATCTGCCAGAAGATCTGCTCGGCGGCGGCGCGGTTCTCGAGGTCGAGGTAGCCGAGGTTGAAAAGCGAGAACGCCTCCTCCTTCTTCTGGAGCGCGTCGTGGAAGCGCTCGAGGCGGCCTAGCTTGGCCTTGTTCTTCAGGAGGACGGCGAGGTCGTCGACGATCTTGTGGCGGGTCTTGGGCTGGTGCTGCTTGCCGAGGGACTCGTGCTTGTTGATGCGCTCGAAGACCTCGACGACCAGCATGGAGTGGGGGGCGGCGATGGCGCGGCCGGACTCGGTGACGATGTCGGGCACCTTGACGCCGGAGGCCTCGCAGATCTCGCGGATGTTGAAGACGACGTCGCGGGCGTATTCGCCCAGCGTGTAGTTCATCGAGGACTCGAAGTTCGTGCGCGAGCCGTCGTAGTCGACGCCGAGGCCGCCGCCGCAGTCGAGGTAGCCCATGGGGAAGCCCATCTTGGCGAGCTGGCAGTAGAAGCGCGCGGCCTCCGTGACGGCGGCCTTGATCGTGATGATGTTGGGCACCTGCGAGCCGATGTGGAAGTGCACCAGCTTGAGGCACTGCTGCATCTTGGCGGCGCGGAGCTTCTCGACGGCGAAGAGGATCTCGGCGGTGTTGAGGCCGAACTTGGCGTTGTCGCCGGTGGAGGAGGACCACTTGCCCTCGCCGCGGGTCTGGAGCTTGACGCGGAAGCCGATGAGGGGCTTCACGCCGGTCTCCTTCGAGATCTCGATGATGCTGTCGACCTCGGAGAGCTGCTCGATGACGATGATGATCTTCTTGCCCAGCTTGCGGCCGAGGAGGGCGAGCCGCATGTAGTCGTGGTCCTTGTAGCCGTTGCAGATGATGAGGCGCTGGGCGCCCTCGTGCATGGCCAGGGCAATCATCAGCTCGGGCTTGGAGCCGGCCTCGAGACCGTAGTTGAAGTCCTTGCCGGCCGACACGACCTCGTCGACCACCTCGCGGAGCTGGTTGACCTTGATGGGGAACACGCCGCGGTATTCGCCCTTGTAGCCCTCCTCCTTGATCGCCTTGGCGAAGGCCTGGTTGATCTGGGTGACGCGGTAGCGGAGGGTGTCCTGGAGGCGGATGACGAGCGGGGCCTTGAGGCCCATGCTTTTGGCCTCGTCAATGACGTCCATGAGGCGGATGTTGCGGTCGTCGGCGAGGGGCTGGACCTGCACAAAGCCCTCGGAATCCACGGAGAAGTGATTGGCGCCCCAGCGCTTAAAACCGTAGTGTTCTTCGGACTGGGCGGAGGACCAATTGGATGCGGATTTCGTCTTCAATTTGCGGGAACGGAAAGGTGGGGGGTTAGGCTTGCTTTTTGATATGCGGCTGGGCTTATTCGCCCTTTTCAATTTTTCAAAACACCCGAAGACGCAATGACTAAGTTCGCCCTGTTCCTCGCCCAGACCGCTCCCGCCACGCCCGCCGCCCCCGGCGGCCTCGCCGCCCTGATGCAACTGGCGCCCCTGGTGCTCATGTTTGCCGCCATGTATTTCCTGCTGATCGCCCCGCAGCGCAAGAAGCAGAAGGAGCACGAGAAGATGCTCACCCAGCTGCAGCCGGGGGACGAGGTGGTGACCGCCGGCGGCATCTACGGCACCATCACCAGCGTGAAGGACGACCGCTTTGTGATCCGCATCGGCGAGAACAACGCCAAGGTCGAGGTGGGCAAGGGCTTCATCAGCACCGTCGTGAAGAAAGCCGACGCCGCCTGAGGGCGCGTCCCCGCCCGCACCCCCGGCGCACCCCCGCCGCGCAGTCCAATTTAACAACCAAATACCCATGCTCCGTCGTCATCTCTGGAAACTGACGCTGTCCGCGGCCCTCGTGCTGTGGTCCGTGTTCACCCTCATGCCGCTGAAGGACCAGCCCTTCGGCGATTACGTCAAACAGGAAGCCTCGGCCAAGCCGGCCGAGTTCGCCAAGCTCCTCACGGAGGTCGATACCCGCATCAAGTCCGGCCGGGCGCCCAGCGTCTACGTCGCGCTCAAGCAGATCGGCGCCGAGCAGAAGCTCGACCTCTCGCAGTTCTTCCCGGACATCAAGCTGGAGAAGACGCTGACCAACGTCGAGAAGCGCAACAACATCCTCCTGAACGAGCTGCTCCGCCGCTCCAAGAGCCCACTCCAGCTCGGCCTCGACCTGAAGGGCGGCGTGGCCTACACGCTCGAGATCGACGCCGGCGCCGTCACCGCCGGCAACCCGCAGGCCGGCCAGGAAAAGCTCAGCAAGGCGATCGAGATCATTGACAATCGCATCAACGGCCTCGGCGTGACCGAGCCGATCATCCGCGCCATCGGCGTCAACCGCATCGAGGTCCAGCTCCCGGGCGTGTCCACCAAGGACAACCCCGAGATCGCCACCAACCTCGTGAAGCCCGCCCGCCTCGACTTCAAGATGGTGCACGCCTTCGCCGCCCCGCCGCAGGAGGCGCCCCCGGGCTACGAGCGCATGGTGCTCGAGCAGGAGGGCCGCCAGGGCGGCCAGAGCTACACCGAGGAACTCTACGTCAAGACCCGCCCCGAAATGACCGGCGAGGGCGTGGCCGATTCCTACCCGACGATGGACGAGTTCGGCCGCTTCCGCATCATCCTCAAGTTCACGGAGCAGGGCGCCAAGCAGTTCGCCGACGTCACCAAGGCCATCGCCGAGGAAGGCCAGCGTTCCGGCCGGCTGGGCCGCCTCGCCATCGTGCTCGACGGAAAGCTCTACTCGGCCCCGACCGTGCGCGAGCAGATCAACGGCGGCAGCGCCGAGATCTCCGGCTCCTTCACCCAGCGCGAGGCCGTCGACCTCTCCAACGTCCTCAACAACCCCCTCGACTCGAAGCTCGAGATCAAGGAGCAGTATGAGGTCGGGCCCTCGCTCGCCACCGACGCCATCTCGAGCGGCATCCGCGCCACCGTCATCGGCACGGCCGCCGTCGCCGCGTTCATGATCACCTTCTACGCGACCGGCGGCCTCGTGGCCGTGGCCTCGCTCGCGGTCAACATCATCATCATCCTGGGCGTCATGGCCAGCATCGGCGCCACCATGACGCTGCCCGGCCTGGCCGGCATCGTGCTGACCATCGGCAT
This sequence comes from Lacunisphaera sp., assembly GCA_041917235.1. Lineage (GTDB taxonomy): Bacteria > Verrucomicrobiota > Verrucomicrobiia > Opitutales > Opitutaceae > Lacunisphaera. Next base: position 44,331 of record JAYRXZ010000017.1, read on the forward strand.
GGCGGTGGACGCGAACATCCTCATCTTCGAGCGCATGCGCGAGGAGCTCGCCCTCGGCAAGAACCTCGTCAGCGCCAACCAGGGCGGCTTCACCAAGGCGCTCACCACGATCATGGACGCGCACCTGGTGCAGCTCCTGATCTGCGGCGTCATGATCTGGCTCGGCACCGGCCCGATCAAGGGCTTCGGCTTCACCCTCCTCATCGGCGTCATCTCGACCCTGCTGTCCGTCCTCATCACGGGCCACATGCTCATGGAGATGCTGGTCGAGTCCGGCGCCCTCAAGAAGATGACCATGCGCCGCATGCTCGGCGACCTGAACGTCGACTTCGTCAAATACGGCAAGCCCGCCGCCATCGGCTCGGTGGCGCTGGTGCTCGTGAGCTTCGCCTACGTCCTCTACCAGGGCGACAAGATCTACGGCATCGACTTCGCCGGCGGCGACCAGATCACCGCCACCTTCACGCAGAAGATCGACGCCGCGAAGATCCGCGAGGTGGCCAAGAACGCCGGCATCGGCGAGGTCAGCCCGGCCTACGTGAGCGACATCGGCAACGGCAAGGAGCAGCTCAAGCTCGAGACCGCCTACGGCAAGTCCGGGCAGCTCTTCGAGGCGCTGCAGGCGGCCTTTCCGCAGGCCGGCCTCGTCAAGGGCGCCACCAGCCAGATCGGCGCCACCATCGGCGCCGAGATCAAGTGGAACGCCGTCCTCGCCGTCGGCGTGTCGATGCTGGTCATCCTGGTCTACATCGCCTTCCGCTTCGAGTTCGGCTTCGGCATCGGCGCCATGGCGGCCACGCTACACGACATCCTGATGAACATCGGCATCTTCGTGATGACCGGCCACCAGTTCTCCGCGCCCATGGTCGCGGCCATCCTCTGCGTCGCCGGCTACTCCATCAACGAGACCGTCGTCGTCTTCGACCGCATCCGCGAGGAGCTGAAGCTCAACCCGAGCGGCGCCCTAAAGGACATCATCAACAACGCCATCCGCAAGGTTTTCGCCCGCACGATCATGACGGCGACGACGACCTTCCTCGCGGCCCTGTCCCTGTGGGTGTTCGGCGGCGGCCAGCTGCACGACATCGCCTTCACCTTCCTCGTCGGCATCGTGACCTCCACCTTCTCGGCGATCTTCATCGCCGCCCAGATCTTCTACTGGTGGCACAAGGGCGACCGGAAGCACGTCGAGGCCCACCAGGACATCGCGCCCAAATACGAGTGGGCCGGCTCTTCCCGCGCCTCGGAATAAACGGGCGGCCACCCGCCTCCAATGCGCTGGAACTACACGCCGGTCCACGCCGAGAGCGTGGCTGACCTCGCGCGCGCCGCGGGCACCACGCCCGTGGTCGCCGAGCTGCTGCTTCGCACCGGGCTCGCCGAGCCCGCCGCGGCGGGCCGTTTCCTGCAGCCGACGCTCGCGACGCTCGGCGACCCCTTCCTGCTGGTGAACCTCGAGGCCGCCGTCGACCGGATCCTCCGGGCCCTGCGGGCGAAGGAACGCGTCATCGTCCTCGGCGACTACGACGTGGACGGCGTCTGCAGCACGACGATCCTCGTCAGCCTGCTGCGCCGGCTCGGGCTCGAGCCCTCCTATGTGGTGCCGCGCCGGTTGGAGGAGGGCTACGGCCTCACCCGCACCTCGATCGAGCGCGCGCTAGAAAAGGGGAAACCCGACCTGTTCATCGCCCTGGACTGCGGCACCAACTCGCACGAGGAGGTCGCCTACCTGCGCGGGCAAGGGATCGACGTCATCCTGGTCGACCACCACCGCTCGACCGAGCCCGCCGCCACCGCCGCGGTGCTGATCAACCCGCACGTCTTTCCCACGGCCGGCGACGACGCCTGGCGCTACCTCTGCACGGTCGGCCTTGTTTTCAAGCTCGCCCACGGCCTGCTGAAAAAGCTGCGCGCCGAGAACCACCCGGTGGCGCTCACCATCGTGCTCAAGGACTACCTTGACCTCGTCGCCATGGGCACGATCGCCGACCTGGTGCCGCTGCAGGGGGAGAACCGCGTCTTCGCCCGCCACGGCCTCCGCGTGCTGGCCGAGACCCGCCGCCCGGGCCTGCAGGCCCTCATGCAGGTCTCCGGTCTCAAGCGCGAGCAGGGCCTCGTGCCGAGCGACATCTCCTTCCGCCTCGGGCCGCGCATCAACGCCAGCGGCCGCCTGGCGGACGCGGCGCTGTCGGTCGACCTCCTGCTCAGCGAGGACCGCGGGTTTTCCGAGGCCACCGCCCGCCGGCTCGACGACCTCAACCGCGAGCGCCAGGACATCGAGCGGCTCATCACCGAGCGGGCCGAGCGTTACGTGGAGGAGCACTTCCTCGCGGCCAGCGGCCTGGTGCTGTTTGACGAGGACTGGCACCCCGGCGTCGTCGGCATCGTCGCCGGCCGCATCTCGCGCAAATACAACCGCCCGACCATCGTCCTCGGCAACGAGGGGGAGCTCGCCAAGGGGTCGGGCCGCGGGCTCAACGGCTTCAACCTGGTCGAGATTCTCGGCGCCTGCTCGGTCTGCCTAGAGAACTGGGGCGGCCACCCGATGGCCGTCGGCGTCGCCCTGAAGAAGCCCCGCTTGGACGAATTCCGGGCGATGTTCGACGAGGTCATCCGGAAGGGACGCAATGGCGAGGCCGGCGAGCCCGGCCTGGAGCTGTCCGGCTGGATCGAGGCGACGCAGCTGAACGAGCAGCTGATGGGTGAGCTGGAGCAGATGCAGCCCTTCGGCATGGGCAACCCGGAGCCGGTCTTCGGGGTGAGGGGAGTGCGCCTGCGCAACCGGCCGGACGTCTTCAAGGAGCAGCATTTCCGCTTCGCCGGCGAGGATGCCGCCGGCCGCCGGGTCAGCGGCGTGGCCTGGAAGCTCGCCGACCGCCTGCCGCCCGTGGGGGCGCCGCTGGAATTGGCCGTGCAGCTCAACTGGAACCACTACAACGGCCGCAAGATTCTCCAGATGGAGCTCCTCGACTGGCGGCTTGCCGGGGCGTGAAGGCGCGATTTCGCAAAACCACGCTTGTCTTGCGGAGCCCGGTGGACTTCGTGAAGTCTGCTTTGCCGCACCTCCATGTTTGAAACCCTGCTGAAGTATTTCGAGGGCTCGCCCCTGTCCCTGTGGGGGCCGTTTTTTGTGCTCGTCCTGTGCGGGCTCGGCCTGCCCGTCCCGGAGGACATCGTGCTGGTGGCGGCCGGGGCGCTCGGGGTGATCGACGAGCGCCACTGGATCGAGGTGGGTGCCCTGATGTATGCCGGCGTCATGCTGGGTGATTCCACGATTTTCCTGGCCGGACGTTATTTCGGGGCCCGGTTGAGGAACTCCCGCTGGTTCCAGCGTTACTTCTCCGAGAAGAAGCAGGCCAAGGTGGAGAACCTGTTCGACCGCTACCACAACTGGGTGCTGTTTGTCGGCCGCTTCCTGCCGGGACTGCGGGCGCCGATCTTTTTCACCGCCGGCTCGACCCGCGTGACCTTTTGGAAGTTCTTCCTGCTCGACGGTCTGGCCGCCCTCATCAGCGTGCCGTTCTTCGTCTGGCTCGGCCACTGGCTGTGGATCAAGTTCCAGGACGACATCGTGCAGCTCGACCGCGTGCTGTCGCGGACGCAGTCCTACACGATGCTGATCGGCCTGCTCCTGACGTCCGTGGTGGTCCTGATCATCACGATCCAGATCCGGCGCATGCGCGCACGGAAGGACAGCGACTGGGAAAATTCCTAAAAACGGCACTTGTCATGCACCGTGGCCCTGACTTCGTCAGGGCTGTTCTCCGTGGTGGATCCAGCCACCCGCGGACGCCACGCCCATGAATCACCTGGATTTAATCCTGACCCTGACCGGCGGCTTCATCGCGGCCCTGGCGCTGGGCCTGATCACCAACCGGCTCGGCCTTTCCCCCATCGTGGGCTACCTCCTCGCCGGTGTGGTGGTGGGACCGTATACGCCCGGCTTCATCGCCAACAAGGCCATCGCGGACGAGTTTGCCGAGGTCGGTGTCATCCTGCTGATGTTTGGTGTCGGCCTGCAGTTTCACTTCAAGGAACTGCTGGCGGTGAAGCGCATCGCCGTGCCCGGAGCCGTCGTGCAGAGCCTGGTCGCCACCGTGCTGGGGGCCGTGATCATGCACGCGTTCGGCTGGACGTGGACGGCGGGCATCATCTTCGGCCTCGCCATCTCGGTGGCCAGCACCGTGGTGCTGACCCGCGTGCTGGTGGACAACAACGACCTCCACACTCCGACCGGGCACATCGCCATCGGCTGGTTGGTGATGGAGGACCTCTTCACGGTCTTCGTGCTGGTGGTGCTGCCGGCCGTCTTCGGCCCCGCGGCGGCGGAGGGCGGCAGCCTGGCGGTGACGCTGGGCGTGGCCACGCTCAAGATCGTGGCGTTGGTGGCGTTCACCTTCCTCGTCGGCGGCTGGGTGATCCCGCGCGCGCTGACCTATGTGACCCGCACGGGGTCGCGCGAACTCTTCACCCTGGCGGTGCTGGCGGTGGCCCTGGGGATCGCGGTCGGTTCGGCCCAGCTGTTCGGGGTCTCGATGGCGCTGGGCGCCTTCCTGGCCGGCATGGTGGTCGCCCGGTCGGAATTCAGCCTGCGCGCCGCCACGGAGGCGCTGCCCATGCGGGACGCCTTTGCCGTGTTGTTCTTCGTTTCGGTGGGCATGCTCGTGGATTTCAAGGGCCTGCTCGAGTTCCCCTGGCAGGTGGCGGCCACGCTGGGCATCATCCTGATCGGCAAGCCGCTGGCGGCCCTTGGCCTGGTGCTGGTGATGAAATACCCGCTGCGCGTGGGCCTCTCGGTGGCCGTGGCGCTGGCGCAGATCGGCGAGTTCTCCTTCATCCTCGCCACCATGGGACGGCAGCTGAATCTCCTCCCGCCGGAGGCCTCGAACATCCTGGTGGCGGGCGCCATCCTCTCGATCACCATCAACCCGATGCTCTACCGCTTGGTCGACCCGGTGGACGCCTGGATCAGGCGCCAGCCATGGTTGAATCGCCTGGTGCGCAGCCAGGCCCCGGCCGAGGCCGTCGCGACGGTGCGGACGCACGCCTCTAGCCGGCATCGCGCCGTGATCGTGGGTTACGGCCCGGTCGGCCAGACCGTGGCCCGGTTGATGCGCGAAAACGACATCGAGCCGGTGATCGTCGAGCTCAACCTGGAAACGGTGCAGCGCCTGCGGGGCGAGGGCGCGACGGCGGTTTATGGCGATGCCGGGCATGCCGAGACGCTCAAGGAGGCAGGCGTGGCGACGGCCAAGTTCCTCATATTGAGCTCCTCCAGCATCCGGGCGGGGCAGGAGACCATCCGGGCGGCCCGCGACTTGAATCCACGGCTGGAGGTGCTGGCCCGCACGGCCTACCTCCGCGAGCAGTCTGAACTGCGCGCCGTCGGTGCCGACGAGGTTTTCGCCGGGGAGGGCGAGGTGGCGCTGTCGATGACCGAGCACATCCTGCGGGAACTGGGCGCCACGGAGGAGCAGATTGACCGGGAGAGCGAACGCATCCGCAGCGACCTCTTCGAAAAGGCGGGCGTGCCGGCCGAAAACCCGGGCAAAAGCGCCTGATAAATTCTGCTTGAAGTCACTCCCGGAAGTTCGCTTATTCGGCCTTCCTTCGTGCGGGCATAGCTCAACTGGATAGAGCGTCAGACTACGAATCTGAAGGTTTGGGGTTCGACTCCCTATGCCCGCACCATTTTTCAACCGCCGGACCCCCAAAGGGTTCGGCGGTTTTGTTTAGCGGGCAATCTGGCCGCCGCAGATGACCGTGGCCACCGGGTTGCCGCCGAGCTCGTAGGCGAGGGCGCGCTCGTCCTTGTGGTGCAGCAGGACGAGGTCGGCGCGCTGGCCGGGGGCTATGGTGCCGCGGTCGCTGAGGTTGAGCACCGCGGCGGCGTTGACGGTCGCGGCCACGATGGCCTCGGCGGGAGTCAGGCCGCAGAAGCGGACGGCGAGGGCAATGGCCAGCGGGATCGAGTGGGTCGGCGAGGTGCCGGGGTTGCAATTCGTGGCCAGGGCCAAGGCGCCGCCCTGTTCGATGAACAGGCGCGACCGCATGAAGCGCTGGTCGGTGTGCAGGCCCGTGCAGGGGAGAATGACGCCGAGGGTGGGCGACTGGGCGAGCGCGATGAGGTCCTTCCTGGTCGAGGCCTCCAGGTGATCCACGCTGCGGGCGTGCAGCCGTATGGCCTCGGGGATCATGCCGAGCGAGTTGAACTGGTCGGCATGAACGCGGATGGGGTGGTGCTTGCGGGCCTTCTCGAAGAACTTCACACAGGCATCGACCGACCACGCGCCTTCCTCACAATAGGCGTCCACTGCGATGTCGGGGAACTCCTTCGACACCTCGGGCAGCATGTCCTTCACGACCATGCGGGCGTAGTCGTCGAGGTCGCCCTCGAAGGCATGGCCGAGCAGGGCGGTCGCCACGACGGTGCCGGGCCACTCGGCGGCCGCGCGGCGGATGGCGCGCAACATCTTCATCTCGGCCTCGGTGTTGAGGCCGTAGCCACTTTTCACTTCCACGGTGGTCGTGCCTTCGCGCAGCATCAGACCGAGCCGCTCGCGGAGGCTGGCGGCCAGTTGCTTCTGCGTCGCCTCGCGGACGGCCTTGACCGTGGAATGGATGCCGCCGCCTTTCTTGAGAATCTCAAGGTAGGGCACGCCCCGGAGTTTCATCTCCCATTCGTCTAGCCGGTCACCAGCCCAGCACGCGTGGGTGTGACAATCCACGAAGCCGGGCATCAGCACGCGGCCGAGGGCGTCGATGATCTCGGCGTCGGCCGGGGCGTCCACCTTCGGGCCGACCGCGGCGATCTTGCCGTCGGCCACGAGCACCTCGCCAGCGGGGATGATGCCCAGGTCCGCGAACTCCTTGCCGCGGCGCGGACGTGTGCCGTGGCCGAGGGTCAGGATGCGGGCATTGCGGATGAGAAGGGGCATTGAATTCAGGAGGATAAAACCACGGAACACACGGAATACACGGAAAGAAATACAGTGGCTCGGATTCCGTGTGTTCTGTGTTTTTCCGTGGTTAAGTCGGGCGTTGGGCGAAGCCCTGCAGAAAGGTCAGGAAAAGGTGCGCGGCGACCCGCGCGGTGCGGCCGTCCGGGTCGTGGGCCGGATTGAGTTCCATGAGGTCGAAGCAGCGCACGCGCGGGTCGGCCCCGCAGGCTCGGACCCAGGCCTCGGCCTCGCGGACGTTCCAGCCGGCGGGGTTGAGGGCGCTCACGCCCGGGGCATGGGCGGCGTCGAGCACGTCGAGGTCGAAGCTCACGAAGAGATTCTTCGCCTTGGGCAAGGCGACCTTGGCGTTCTCGGGATGGGTGCGGCCGCCGTGGGCGCGGAACCAGTCGAGGTGCTCGAGGGAATTGACGAGGGGTCGGAAACCATGCAGGTGCAGCGCGCTGACGCCGCAGTCCTCGACGAGCCGGCGGAAGGGCATCCCCGAGCCCGCGGTCTCCCGGACGTCGAGGTGGGCGTCGAAGTAGATGCCGGCGAGCTTGGGAAACTTGGCGGCCACGGCGCGGACGAATGGATAAGTCAGGTCGTGCCCGCCGCCGATGGCGATGGGGAACAGGCCGCGGTCGAGCAGGGCGGTGGTGGCCTCGGTTACGCGCTCGTGGGTCTTTTCCAGCGAACCCGTCGGCATGACGTCGCCGGCGTCGAAGACGAGTGGCAGGTAGCCGGCGGCGGAGTCCGCGACCCCGTAACGGGAGAGCGCGGCCCGGAAGGCCTTGGGACCGCCGGCGGCGCCGGTGCGGCCGTTGTTCAGCCGCACGCCGGTGTCGTCTGGCAGGCCGAGTAGGGCGATCGTGCAGCCGTCGGAAGAGTCGGTGCGGATGGTGGACGCAAAACGGCCCGCGGGGGTGTCGCCGGGCCAGGGTGGGGCGGAGGTGTTGGGTAGCTGGCTCATTTCCACGTGCGCATCGGCACGGGCACATTCAGCCGGTCGGCGCAGTCCTGCGCAAGGCCGTAGCCGGCGTCGGCGTGGCGGAAGACGCCCATCATCGGGTCGTTGGTCAGCACGCGCTCGAGGCGGGCCGCTGCCTCCCGCGTGCCGTCGGCGACGATGACCTGGCCGGCGTGCTGGCTGTAGCCGATGCCCACGCCGCCGCCATGGTGGAAGCTGACCCAGGACGCGCCGCTCGCGATGTTGACCATGGCGTTGAGGATGGCCCAGTCGCTGATGGCGTCTGAGCCGTCCTTCATCGCCTCCGTCTCACGGTTCGGGCTGGCGACGGAGCCGCAGTCGAGGTGGTCGCGGCCGATGACGATCGGCGCCTTCACGCGGCCGTCGGCGACCATGCGGTTGAAGAGCAGGCCGGCTTGGTGGCGCTCGCCGAGTCCGAGCCAGCAGATGCGCGCCGGCAGGCCCTGGAAGGCCACGCGCTCGCCGGCCATCTTCAGCCAGCGGTGCAGGCCCTCGTCCTTGGGAAACAACTCCATCAACGCCCGGTCGGTGGCGGCGATGTCGGCGGGGTCGCCGGACAGCGCCACCCAGCGGAACGGGCCGCGGCCGAGGCAGAATTGCGGGCGGATGTAGGCCGGCACGAAGCCGGGGAAGTCGAAGGCTCGCTTCACGCCCTGGTTGAAGGCGTGCTGGCGGAGGTTGTTGCCGTAATCGAAGGTCTTCGCGCCGCGCTTCTGCAGGGCGAGCATGGCCTTCACGTGGCGGCCCATCGAGGCGAGCGAGAGCTTTTGGTATTTCTTCGGGTCCTTTTTGCGGAGGGCGGCCGCCGCCTTGAGGTCGTAGCCGGCGGGCACGTAGCCGACGAGCGGGTCATGGGCGCTGGTCTGGTCGGTGAGGGAGTCGACGTGGATCCGGCGAACCAGCAGGCGCTCCAGCAGGTCGACGGCATTGGCCACGACGCCGACGCTGACCGCCTTGCGGTCGCCGGCATAGGCCAGGGCGCGGTCGATGGCGGCATCCAGATTGGGCGCGATTTCGTCGAGGTAGCGGTCGTGGACGCGCTTTTGCAGGCGGGATATGTCCACGTCGGCGATGAGGCAGGTGCCGCCGGCCATGGTGATGGCGAGGGGTTGGGCGCCGCCCATGCCGCCGCAGCCGGCGGTGACACAGAGCCGGCCGGCGAGCGTCCCGCCGAAATGCTGGCGGCCGGCCTCGGCGAAGGTCTCGTAGGTGCCCTGCAGGATGCCTTGCGTGCCGATGTAGATCCACGAGCCGGCGGTCATCTGGCCGAACATCATCAGGCCCTTCTTCTCGAAGTCGTCGAAGATCTCCTGGGTCGCCCATTTCGGCACGAGGTTGCTGTTGGCCAGCAGCACGCGGGGGGCATCGGCGTGCGTGCGGACGATGCCGACCGGTTTGCCGGACTGGACCAGCAGGGTTTCGTCGGAGGCGAGCTTCTGCAGCGAGGCAATAATGGCGTGGTAGGCCGGCCAGTTGCGGGCGGCCTTCCCGCGGCCGCCGTAGACGACGAGATCGGCGGGACGCTCGGCGACCTCGGGGTCGAGGTTGTTCATCAGCATCCGCATGGCCGCCTCGGCGGCCCAGGTGCTGCAGATGCGTTGGTTGCCCCGCGGGGCACGGATGACGGGCGCCTTTTTCATCTTTCAGAGAAGCTTGCCCGCGGCGCGCTCGGTGGCGGCGGCGATCTGCTCGCTGCGGACGAGCGCGAGGGCGGTCTGGACGTCGTTATGAAAGAGCCGGTCCGCCTGGGCGAAGGGGATGTAGCGGCGCACCTCGGCGAAGGCCGCCTCGACGCCGGGGCCGGACTTGAGCGGCCGCAGGAACTCGAGGCCCTGCGCCGAGCACATGAACTCGATGGCGAGGACGGTCTCGGTGTTCTTGACGACCTCGAGCAGCTTGGTGGCGCTGATGGAGCCCATGGAAACATGGTCCTCCTGGCCGAGCGAGGATGGGATGGAGTCGACCGACGCCGGGTGGGCGAAGACCTTGTTCTCGGAGACGAGCGCGGCGGCGGTGTATTGCGGGATCATGAAGCCGGAGTTGAGGCCGGTGTCCTTCATGAGCAGGCGCGGGACCTTGAGGTCGCCGATGGTGTCGCCGTGCAGCAGCATGTAGATGCGGCGCTCGGCGATGGAGGCGATCTCGGCGGTGGCGATGGCCAGGTAGTCGAGGATGAAGGCCAGCGGCTCGCCGTGGAAATTGCCGCCGCTGATGACCTCGCCGTTGTCGAACACGAGCGGGTTGTCGGTGGCGGAATTGATCTCGGTCTCGACCACGCCGCGGGCGTGTTCGATGGCGAGGCGGACGGCGCCGTGCACCTGCGGCACACAGCGGAGCGAGTAGGGGTCCTGCACTTTGGCGCAGTCGGCGTGGGATGGCAGGATCTTCGAGCCCTTGAGCAACTGACGGAGATTTTTAGCGACGTCGATCTGGCCCTGATGCGGCCGGGCGGCGTGGATCCGGGCATCGTAGGGCGCCGCGCTGCCGCGGGCGGCCTCGAGGGTCATCGCGGCGGCGATGTCGGCGGTCTTCGCGACGTTCTGGATGCGCAGGAGGCAATGCACCGCGTAGGCCGACATGAACTGCGTGCCGTTGATGAGGCCGAGACCCTCCTTGGATTGGAGCTTGAGCGGTTTCAGGCCGAGGAGCTTGAGCACCTTGGTCGCGGCCATGCGCCTGCCCTGGTAGTCCATCTCGCCGAGGCCGAGCAGCGGCAGGACCATGTGGGCCAGCGGAGCGAGGTCGCCGGAGGCTCCGAGGGAACCCTTGGTGTAGACGACCGGCAGGGCGTCGGCGTTGTAGAAACGGATGAGGTAGTCGACGACGCGCTCGGTGACACCCGACAGGCCGACGGCGAGGCCGTTGACCTTGAGGAGCAGCATCAGGCGGACGATCTCGGCCGGCACCTCGTCGCCGACACCAACGGCGTGGCTGAGGATCAGGTTTTCCTGGAGCTTCTCGATGTCGGCGGCCGGCACGCGCTGATGGGCGAGGATGCCGAAGCCGGTGTTGATGCCGTAGTGCGGCGTCGGGTCGTGGCGGAGCCGGTCAACCGCCCGGCGCGAGGCGCGGATGCGGTTGCGGGCGGCCGCGGTGAGGGTCAGGGGCTGGTCGCCGGTGAGGGCGAGACGCAAACGGGCCAGGGTCAGGTTGCGGCCAGAAAGGGGAAGGGTTCCGGGCATGGGGAGGCGGTCGCCTTAGCAAAGCAGGCGGGCCTGATTTGAAAACTGTATTCCGGCCGTTTACGCCGGACGGGGTAGGGGTGCCCATGCAAGGCAAGCAAAGGTGGAATCTGCGCTCCGCGCAGGTTAAGCCCGCGGCGGAGCGCGGGCTTAACCCAATAAAAAAAGCCCGCCGGAGCGGCGGGCTGGAAGCAGCAGGAGGCGCAGGCGCGTCAGACGGCCTTGGGGAGTTTCACGCCGTCAAATTCGATGGCGTGCGGGTGGTTGCGCTTGTCCTTGTGCAGGCCGTGGCGCTTGCGCAGGCCCTGGTCAAGTTTGTCCACGAGCAGGTCGATGGCCTTGTAGCATTCGTCGGCCTGGACGGTGCAGTTGATGTCAGGGCCGTGGAGGATGATATGGCCCTTGGCGATAAACTTATGTTCGTGGTCATGCTTCGGGTCGCACTCGAGTTCGACCTTCAGCCGCACGATATGCCCCTCATGACGGAACAGTCGCTCCATTTTCTCGCGGACGTGGGCCTTGAGGCCGGCCGTGAGTTCAAGATGGATGCCCGAAACGATGATTTCCTGGGGATTGTTGGCTTTGTTCATGGTTCTCCTTATGGGTTAACGACACAAAGTGCTCCGCGAATGATCTCTATTTCTACGCTTCCTTTAGTCGCTGCCTCCGTCCGGGGGACCTGGGCCAGCATGAATGGGGAAAACCGCTTCATTCGACAGCCCCAATCTCTATCCGGGCGCGGCGGGTTTGCAATGCTTCTCACGGTGAAAAAAGGAGAATAAGTTTTGAACGAAACAAGCATGAGCTATGTCGCTAACGAACTTCCCCCGGCCGTCCCGCCCCTGGTCGACCCCGGGGAGCTGCGGCAGTGGGTGTTGCTGGACGACGACCGCCTGCTCGTGCTCGACAAGCCCGGCTGGCTGGTGGTGCACCCCTCCAAGAACGGCCCTTGGTCGAGCCTGGCCGGGGCGGTGCGGGAGGAGTTCAAACCCGACGCCATCCGCTTCATCTTCCGGCTGGATCGCGAGACCAGCGGGGTGATCGTGCTGGCCAAGACCGAGGCCATGGGCGGCCGGCTGGGGAAAGCCGTCCTGCAGCGTAGGATCGGGAAACTTTACGTGGCCTTGCTCGAGGGCGAGCTGGCCGGCCCGGTGACCGTGAACCAGTGCCTCGGGCCCGACCCCACCGCGAATGTCACGGTGAAGTCCCGGGTCGTCCCCGCGGACACGCCGGGGGCGCAGGAGGCGCAGACGGTCTTCCATCCGCTGGCGGCGCGGGGCGGCTTCACGCTGGTCGGAGTGGAATTGCTCACCGGCCGCAAGCACCAGATCCGGGCGCATGCCGAGTGGCTGCAGCACCGGGTGGTGGGGGACAAACTCTACGGGCCGGATCCGGGACTCTACTTGGAGTTCGCCACGAAAGGCTGGACGGAGCGGCACTCGGCCCTGTTGGGGACGACGCGCCAGGCGCTGCATTGCGCGGCCATCGACCTGCGTCCGACGGGGCTCGATTACCTGCTGCAGGCTCCATGGCCGAAGGACCTGGCGCGTTTCGCCGAAAGGCGGATGCAATTGCCCGCCGCGGAGGCGCAGCAATTGATCGATGCATTTGTCGCGGAGAAACTGCCGTTGCCGCCGCGCCCCGGGTCCGGCGGGAAATGAGACTCATCGCGGCGGGACACCGGTTCATCGCGAAAGTCCTGCCTGCGGCCTGATATTCCCGTAGCTTCCCTGGTAGCAATCGGGGACACACGCCGGTGGTTTGTTATCGATGAACAAGAAATACCTGCCGTTCGCCGCTCTGGCCGCGCTCCTGGCCTTTGGTGCGGGCCTGCTGGTGATGAATCGCGAGTTGGCTCCTCCGCGGGTGATGGTCGGGCGGCAGGCGGTTCAATCCTCCGACCCGGTCGCGCCGCGGTTTGCGTCAGCGCCGAAGGAGATGTCCGCCGGCGCGGCCGCGAAGGAAAATATTCGCGCCCGTATCGCGCATGAGCCCGCTCGTCCTGAACGACGAGAAGTCGCCGAGGTTTTTCCCGACAGCGCGCCACCGTCCGGCGACTGGCGCAACCGGCATCCCGACCGACTGCGGATCAGCCCCTATCCGGGTGTCACCGTTGCTTTCGCCCAAGTGCAGGTGAAGGAGGACGGGCGGCATCTCACCTGGATCGGGCGCAATCCGGAATGGCCCGGCGCGAGCTTCGTCGGGGTCGCCACGCCGGATGGTTATGATGCCGTGATGCTCATGCCCGGGGCGGGGCAGTATAATTTCCATGTTCGTGACGGTCGCGTGCTGATGGAGGAAATCACCGCCACGGGCGAGGATTGCGAATTGGGCCCGGGTCGCGTGGCGGCGGCGCGGCTGCCGGTGCCAGCGGGCGTGTTTTATGCGGAGGCCGGCGGGAACGCTTCCCCGGCGTCTCCTGGCAGCTCCGCGCCGGCCTCGCCGGTGGAGGCGCCCCTGACGGTCGATGTGCTGTTCCTCTACAACACCCGGGCGCTGGCAGTGGCGGCGCAAAGGTCCGCCGATCCGGTCGGCTACATCGACGGCTACGCGCGGGCGGGCCTGGAGACCTGCAACCAGGTTCTGGTGAACAGCCGCATCGACAACTTTGCCTGGCGTTACGTCGGGCTGGTCGCCGTGCCCGAGTATGCCGAGAAGCAGACCGTCTCGGAGGATCTGGCCATGATCGGACCGGAGGGTCCGCTCGATCCCCTGGTCCGCGCGGCGCGGGCGGAGTATGGCGCGGACCAGGTGCTGATGTGGACCGGGGCGGGCTTCCGCCAGGGCTCGGCCTATGCCGGCGAGGTGCGGTCCGAACCCGTGCCCGTGGAATACGCCGTGGCCGGATTGCGCCTCACCGCCGGCATCCTGATCCTGGCGCATGAACTCGCGCACAATTTCGGCTGCCACCACGACCGGGGCCATGCCGGCACCGGCGACGGCAGCACGGCCACGCCGGAGGGCGACGGGTTGTGGTGTTACGGCCTGCTCTGGAGCGACCCGGGCGGGACGACGACGTCGGGCACCGTCATGGCCTATGCGGATTTCCTGGTGCCCTATTTCAGCAACCCCGCCATCACGCTGAACATCACCTCCACGCTCCAAAACCGTCCGGGGCCGTTCCTCGACCTCGGAACCCGGGCGATCGGCTTTCCCGAGACGGACCCCCGGGCGGCCAACAACGCGCGCATCATGCGCGAGCATGCGGCGCACATGGCGGCGCTGAGCGAGGAGACCGAGGCGGTGCCGGTGATCCTCCAGCAACCCCGGGATGCCGCCGTGGCGGCGGGGCAGGTCATGACCCTGTCGGTCTCGGCCACGGGCGGCGGCCTGGCCTACCAATGGCTGAAGGACGGCGCCGGCATCGAGGGCGCCACCGCGGCGATCCTGAGCAAGACCTTCGCGGCGGCCGATGCTGGCAGCTACAGCGTCCGGGTGAGCAACCGGAGGGGAACGGCGACGAGCCGGGCGGCGGCTGTCTCTTTGGCGGCTAGTGTGCCTCCGCCGTTGACTCCCGCTCCGGTGACACCGCCGGCGTCGCCGGCGAGTGGCGGCGGGGGTGGTGGCGGCGCGCCGAGTCTCTGGTTTTATCTCGCCCTGTTCGTGATGACGCTGTCGCGCTTCGCGTCGCGAAGAAGCCAGCAGTCATAATGTAGGGTCGGCGCTTGCGCCGACCTCATGGGCGAGGTCGCCGCAAGCGGCGACCCTACAGGAAGGCACCAATCGCCGCCCGGAGCACCGCGCACTGCGTCGTGATGCGCTGCTCCAGCGGCTGGGCCGACGCGGTCTCGAGGGTGTAGTTGAGCGTGCTGTGCTTGTAGGCGAGGTAGAGCGCCTCGGGCCAGGTGTCGCGCAGGAGCGGGTCGCTGACCGGCCGGATGATGCCCGGCCCGGCGCTCTCGCGGCCGTCGATGATCGCGGCGGTCTCGATGGGACCGTGCGCCCGGGCGGCCTCGATCATGGCGGGGGCGAGCGTGGGATGTCCGCCCAGGTTGAGCTCGTAGAGATAAAATCCCTGCGCTTCCCAGTCCTCATGCGCGCAGATGACGAGGTCGAAGCGCGGCTGGTGTTGCAGCCAGGCGACATGCTCGATCGTCTCGGCGGCATGCAGCGACTTGTAATCCCGGTTGAGGTCGACGACGGCGAAATTCTCCCGGGTGCCTTTCAGGAAGCCGGTGGGGTTCAGCAACGGGCAGAGGAACCAGGTGCAGCGTTCGTCAAAAAAACCTTCCTCCAGCAGGCGCAACAGCGCCCACGGCGGGGCGGGCTCGTCGCCGTGCATGCCGGTTGAGAGGTAAACCCGAGGCCGGCGGCCGGGCGTGCGCTTGGTGTAGGCGAGCAGCGGATAACCGTTGATCTCGCCGTATTGCTTCGCGGCGAATCCGGCCTGTTTGGCCGCCGCGGCAAAACGCGGGCTGAACACGGCCGGGTCGAGCGGCAGGGAGGGAGAGGCTTTGACAGGTTCCACGGCTTTCTTCTAGCTGCCCTTTCCCTCATGTCCAACGTTCGTGTCCGTTTCGCGCCCAGTCCCACGGGCTTCTTCCATATCGGCAGCGCCCGCACGGCGCTGTTCAACTGGCTTTACGCCCGGCACACCGGGGGCACGTTCATCCTGCGGATCGAGGACACCGACCAGGCGCGCAACAGCGAGCAGTTCCTCAAGCTCATCTACGACAGCCTGACCTGGCTCGGGATGGACTGGGACGAGGGTCCGAACCCGACCGGCGTGGGCGAGCGCGGCGACTACGGTCCTTACCGCCAGAGCCAGCGCGCCGCGATCTACCAGAAATACAAGCAGCAGCTCCTCGACAACGGCCGGGCCTACGAGAAGGACGGCGCCATCTGGTTCAAGCTGCTCGGCGAGCGCTACAAGGTCTTCGATGATCACCGCAAGAAAGAGGTCGAGAAGGTCAAGTCGGCGCCGGTTGTCATCGACGACCAGATCCGCGGCCGGGTCGAGCGGCAGGAGGACGAGGACTTCGTCATCTTCCGTTCCGACGGCAACCCGGTGTTCCACTTCGTGAACGTCGTCGACGACATCGAGATGAAGGTCTCGCACATCATCCGCGGCGAGGACCACCTCTCTAACACGAGCAAGCACGTGCGGCTCTATGAGGGCTTCGGTGTCACGCCGCCGGTGTTCGCCCACATCCCGCTCATCCTGAAGTCGCCCGAGATGGGCCAGGGCAAGATGTCGAAGCGCGACAAGGGCGCCCTGATCGAGGAATACCAGCAGCGCTTCTTCCTGCCCGAGGCGCTGGTGAACTACCTGTCCCTGCTCGGCTGGAATCCCGGCGATGATCGCGAGAAGATGCCAATCGCCGACATCATCAGACTGTTCGACCTGCCCGGCGTGAACCAGTCCAACGCCAAGTTTGACGGCAAGAAGCTTGCGAACATGAACATGACCTACCTGCTGGAGCAGCCGGCCGACCGGTTCCTCGAGCTGGCCGGGACGTATTTCCGCTGGAAGAACGACGCCAATGTGGCCGCGGCGCCGGTGGAGTATTTCAAGACCGTCATGCTGCTCGCCCAGCCGAAGATCAAGTCGGTCGACGAGCTTGGCGCCTACACGGTTTATTTCTTCACGGACGATTACCCGATCGACGCCAAGGTGAAGGAGAAGGTGATGGCCAAGGGCGACCCGAAGGCCCGCCTCGCCGAGCTCATCGCCGCGGTTCCGGAGATGGATTTCTCCAGCGATGCGACCATCGAGGCCGCCATCAAGTCACTCGCCGAGGGCAAGGGCCTGGGCTTCGGCGATTACCAGGCGGTCGCGCGCCTGGCCGTGTCCGGCACCAACACCGGCCCGAGCATCACGAGCATCTTCCGCGTGCTGGGGAAGGAGCGGGTGGAGCAGCGGCTGCAGAAATTTGCCGCGACCGCATGATTGCTAGGGCGGGTTCCCCGAACCACGTCTGCGTAGTCGCTATCAAGTTAGAGGCGGTGTTCTAAGA
>JAYRXZ010000018.1:0-60923 GCA_041917235.1 Lacunisphaera sp.
CCATGCGAGGTCATTTGTGCGGCTGGGGGAGGGCGATGCCGAGGAACAGCGGGAGCAGCAGGCCGGCGCCGGCCACGGCGAAGGTCGCGGTGCCGCCGGCCTGGAAGAACAGCACGCCGGCGACCACCGGGCTGGCCGCGCGGGCGAGGAAGCCGAGCGAACGGTAGATGCCCGTCACCCGGCCCTGTTCCTCGGGCGAGGCGTAGAGCGAGACGAGCGACGTCAGGCCGACATTGGCAAAGCCGGACCCGATCGCGCAGAAGGTGAGCGTCACGAACATGAGCGGCGCGGAGCGGGCGACCCCGACGCTGAGGCCGAGGGCGATGAAGCTGACGGCCAGCAGGCCGATGCCGGCGAGGGAGGAGCGTTTCTCGCCGAAGCGCGGCACGGCGCGGCGCACCAGCAGGCCCTGCGTCAGGATCGAGACCACCCCGAGGTGCACGAAGACCATGGTGAGCTGGCGCGGCGTGTAGTTGAGCTGGTCGGCGGTGAAGAAGGCGATGGTCGTCTCGAAGAAGCTGAAGCAGAACGTGACGAGGAAGCCCACGAGGTTGGCGCGGCGGAGCGTGCGGTCGGGCAGGGTGAAGAGGGCGCGCAGGGGATTGCGCACGCGCGGCGCGAGGTCGGTGCCGCGTTTTTCCGGCGGGAGCGTCTCGGTGAAGCGCGCGTTGATCCAGACCAGGTTCACGAGGCAGAGCAGGAAGGCCAGGCCCGCCGGCACACTGAACGGGTGCACGCCCCACTGCGCCAGCGCGGGCCAGCGGTCGAGCAGGCTGAGGCCGGCGGTGAGCCCGCCGATGGCCGGGCCGGTGAGGAAGCCGAGGCCGAAGGCGGCACCGACCACGCCCATGCCCTTGGCGCGGTTCTCGCGGGTGGTGACGTCCGACACCGCGGCGATGGCGACAGCCAGGTTGCCGCCCATGATGCCGCTGACGATGCGGCTCAGGAGGAACAGGGTGAAGGAGCTGCTGAAGAACAGGACGAGGAAGCTGAGCGCGTTGCCCGCGATGGTGACCAGCAGCACCGGGCGGCGGCCCACGCGGTCGGAGCGGGCGCCCCACACCGGCGAGAAGAGGAACTGCATGAGCGAGTAGACCGAGCCCAGCAACCCGGCGAAGAGCGCGCCGAGGGCCATCGCCGGGGCGTGCGTGGCGACGGCGATGGTCTGCAGGTGGGCGAAGATCGTGGCGAAGAGTCCGCCGATGCTCTCGTGGGCGATGTAATACTTGAGCAGCTCCGGCCCGAGCGGGAAGAAGATCGAGAAGCCGATCAGGTCGATGTAGAGCGTCAGGAAGATGACGCCGAGGGACAGCGGCTTGGCCCCGGTGGCGGGCGGGGTGGAGGGCGTGGAGGCGGCGGATGGGCTCAAGAAGGGGCGAAGGTTGAGCGAAAGAGGCGCGCGCGCAAAGCCTCTTTCCGCGCCCCCGGCGGGATTAACAGGATTTAGCGGAACCCCGGCGCGGGCGGCGGGAGCGTGGCCCGCACCTTCCTGGGCAGCTTGGCCACGACCAGGTCGTAGCTGTGGCGGACCAGGGCCGACAGTTCCTTCTCCGGGATGGCGTCGAGGTCTCCGACACGGACCCAATGGCGCTTGGCGCAGTAGGGGGCCTGGATGACGCCGTCGATGTCGGTCAGGCCGTCAAACTCCTCCGGCTTGCACTTGAAGATGACCCCATCGATCACGCCGGCATCGAGCGCGATCAGGAAGAACATCTTGCCGGCGACCTTGAAGACGAGGCACTCGCCCCACTGCTTGACCACCGTGGTCTGCGGCAGGCCGAGGGCGAAGGTCCGGAGGCGGTCGAGGCGCATGCGTTCAGGCGAGAAACGCCTTGGTCCGGGCCAGCAGCGTGGCGACCTCGAACGGCTTCTGGATGAAGCCGGCGACGCCGAGGTTGGTGCTGCGCTGCATGGTCTCGGTCTCGCTGTAGCCGCTCATGAGGATGACCGGCTGGCGGGCGCCGAGCATGCGCATCCGGCGGAGCGTTTCCTCGCCATTGATGCCCGGCATGGTCAGGTCGAGCAGCACGAGGGCGATCTGCTCCCCGCGGGTGCGCAGCAGCTCGAGGGCCGCGTCGCCGCTGGCGGCGGTGAGGCTGGTGGCGCCGTGCATCTCCAGCACGGTGGCGGCGATGCTGCGGACCGCCTCCTCGTCGTCGACGACCAACACGGTGCCGCGCAGCACCACGGGTCCGGCCTCGGGGAAAGGCGGGGCCGAGGAAACGGTCCGGCCGGAGGTCGCCGGCAGCAGCAGCCGGAAGGTGGAGCCGTGGCCGGGGGTGGATTCCACGAAGAGGGCGCCGCGGTGGCCCTGGACGATGCCCAGCACGGCGGACAGGCCGAGGCCGCGGCCGGAAAACTTGGTGGTGAAGAACGGCTCGAAGATCCGGGCGATGGTCTCGGGCGTCATGCCGGAGCCGTTGTCGGCGACCTCGAGGCCCACGTAGGTTCCGGGCGGGAGGTCGGGGTTGCCGAGGGCGTTGTGGAGCAGGGCCGCGTCCGCCTCGCGGGTGAAGGTGGTGACGGTGATCAACCCCGGGCGGCCGGTGATGGCGTCGGCGGCGTTGATGACAAGGTTCATCACGATCTGGCGAAGCTGGGTGGAGTCGGCGAGCACCGGGGGCAGCCCGTCCGCCAAACGCAGGTCGAGCTTGGTGTTCTTGCTGATGGTGACCTCGAGCAGCGCGGCGGTGCCGCGGACCAGTTCGCTGAGGTCGAGGCGGTCGGAGGCGAGCTTGCCCTTGCCGGCGTAGGCGAGCATCTGCTGGCAGAGGTCGGCGGCGCGGCGGGCGGCGAGCTCGATCTGGGTCAGGCTGCGCTCGACGGACCGGCCGGAAGCCGCGTCGTGCCGGGCGAGGGAGGCGTTGGCCAGGACGGAAGTGAGGATGTTGTTGAAATCATGCGCGATGCCGCCGGCGAGGACGCCGAGGCTCTCGAGCTTCTGGGCGGCGAGCAGCTTGCGCTCCATGGTGATCTTGTCCTGCTCGGCCTGCTTGCGGTCGGTGATGTCGGTGGAAATGCCGCACATGCCGTAGATCCGGCCCTCGGCGTCGAGCAACGGGAATTTCTGCACGATGGCCGTGGTCGGGGCCGTCGCCCCGGGCAGGGTGACCGTCAGCTCATACTTGATGGCGGCCTCCGCGGAAATCATCTGCTGGTCGCTCTCGCGGAACCGGGCGGCGATGTCCGGTGGGAAAAGCTCGGAGTCATCCCGCCCGATGAAATCGCCGGCGGGCCGGTTCCACATGCGGGCGTGCTGGCGGCTGACGAGCAGGTAGCGGCCGGCGAGGTCCTTCACAAAGATCGAATTGGGGCTGTGGTCGAGGATGGCCTGGAGGCGGACCTCGCTGGCCTTGAGCGCCTGTTCCGCCGCGGTGCGCCGGCGGATGTCGTCCTCCAGCAGGCGGCGCGCGGTCTCCAGCTCGGCCGTGCGCTCGGTCACTTCCGCCTCGATGAGCCGGGTGCGCTGGATCAGCATGTTGGCCAGCAGCGCCGCCAGGCAGGTGAGGGCGAGGCCGCCGCCGAAAAGCAGGCGGGGCTGCGCCGAGTGCTGGGCCAGGTGCCAGGCCTGGCTCATGCGGATCAGCAGCAGCCAGCGCCGGCCGCCGATCTCCAGGATCTCCTGGAAG
This sequence comes from Lacunisphaera sp., assembly GCA_041917235.1. GTDB lineage: Bacteria > Verrucomicrobiota > Verrucomicrobiia > Opitutales > Opitutaceae > Lacunisphaera. The sequence continues at coordinate 3,630 of JAYRXZ010000018.1, forward strand.
TCCCCGGGTTGCCCGCGCGGTGTTTCCAGCGTGGCGCGCCGGCCCTCGCGCAGCGGCTCGCGACCGGCCTCGCTGGCATACAGCACGGCGGGGGCGCCGGCCCCCGCATCGAGGTCGACGTAATAAAGCAGCAGAGCCTCGTCGGGCCGCGCGCGGTGGGCGTGCGCCAGCATGGTCTCGACGCGGAAGACACTCTGCACGAAGCCGAGAAACATGGACGGGCCGCCCTCCACCGCGGGGGCGAAGACGGGCATGATGAAGACCAGGCCGAACTCGTCGGCGGGTGCGTCCGACTGGGCGAGCCGGAACTGCGGGGTGACCACCAGCTCGCGCGTGGTGCGCGCCCGCAGCAGGGCGGGCGCGGTGGGAGCGGTCAGGATGTCGTAGCCGACGACGACCGAGTTGCCCGCCATGGGCTCGGTGAAGAGGATGGCCGTGTGCTCCGGCCGGACGGCGGCGGGCACGAAGCGGCCCGCGGCGTCGCGCTCGGTGATCACGAAGGGCCGGCCGTGTTCGCGGCTGGCGTTGCGTTCAAAGGCGTCGCGCCGGTCGGCCGGGACCAGCGGCACCCACTGGAGGGCCTGCACGGCGGGGTAGCGCTGGAGCAGATCCTGGCTGATCAGGTGGAACTCGTCGCGCGTGACGGTGCGCTGGCCGTAGAAGAAATTGCGCAGGCTGTGAATCATCTCGTTGTAGAGATGGAGGCGCTGCTGGGCGAAGCGGAGCTGCACCTCGGCGCGGCGCCGGAAGGACTCCCCGATGCGCAGGTCCTCGTTGTGTTCCGCGACCTGCCAGACAATCCAGCTGACCGCCAGTCCGGCCATCAGGATGACCCCGACTATCCAGCGGCGATGCGCGGACAATGGGGCGAAACGGGGCATGCCGCGACTATGTCCGGCGGCACCGTGGGGGCCACGCTATTTTTCCGTCCGTCCGGGCCGGATCAAAGCTTGTAGGGCAGCGGGAAGCGGGAGGTCAGGGCGACGACCTGCTGCTTGGTGCTGGCGAGGACTCCGGCTTCCTCGGGCTTGCCGATGGCGCTGAGCACGCCATCGATGAGGCCGGCGATGGTGTCCATGTCGGCCTCGAGCAGGCCGCGGGTCGTCATGGCCGGCGTGCCGAGCCGGATGCCCGAGGCCTGGAAGGGCGAGCGGGTCTCGAAGGGCACGGTGTTCTTGTTGCAGGTGATGTTGGCCTTATCGAGCGTCTCCTGCGCGACCTTGCCGGTGAGCTCCGGGAACTTGGCGCGGAGGTCGACGAGCATGAGGTGGTTGTCGGTGCCGCCGGAATTGATCTTGTAGCCGCGTTTGACCATGGCGGCGGCGAGGGCGCGGGCGTTCTTCACGACCTGTCCACTGTAGGCCTTGAATTCGGGCTTGAGGCACTCGCCGAAGCACACGGCCTTGGCGGCGATGACGTGCATGAGCGGGCCGCCCTGGCCGCCGGGGAACACGGCGGAGTCGATGGCCTTGGCGTGCGCCGCCTTGCACATGGTGAGGCCGCCGCGCGGACCGCGCAGGGTCTTGTGCGTGGTGGTCGTGACAAAGTCGGCGTGCGGGAACGGCGACGGGTGGTGGCCGGTGACGACGAGGCCGGCGATGTGGGCGATGTCGGCGAAGAGATACGCGCCGACCGAGCGCGCGATCTCGCCCATGCGGGCGAAGTCGATGATGCGAGAATAGGCGCTGGCGCCGACCGTGATCATCTTCGGCTGCTCGCGCTGGGCGACGGCGGCCAGCTCGTCGTAGTCGATCAGGCCGGTGTCCTCGCGGACGCCGTATTGGACGAACTGGTAGAGCTTGCCGGAAAAGTTGGCCGGGTTGCCGTGGGTGAGGTGGCCGCCGTGGCTGAGGTTCATGCCGAGGATCTTGTCGCCCGGCTGGAGGACCGCGGTGTAGACGGCAAAGTTGGCCTGCGAGCCGGAGTGCGGCTGGACGTTGGCGTGCTCGGCGCCGAAGAGTTTCTTGGCCCGCTCGATGGCGAGGGTCTCGACCTTGTCGACCTGCTCGCAGCCGCCATACCAGCGCTTGCCCGGGTAGCCCTCGGCATACTTGTTGGTCAGCGTGCTGCCCATGGCCTCGAGGACGGCCGGGTAGGTGAAGTTTTCCGAGGCGATGAGCTCGATGTGGCTGGACTGGCGGGCGAACTCGCCGGCGATGACGGCGTAGACCTCGGGATCAAGTTGCTGGAGGGGGGTGGCGTTGAGGGACATGGCGAAGGGCGGAATGAAGTTGCGGATGAAAAGCCTGTCCGAAGGCAGCCCGCTAATCCGCAATCCGCAATCCGAAATCCGGACTTACCGTGTCACGGCTTGGCGGTGAGCTTCTTGAGGAAGGCCACGATGCTGGGGATGGCCTCGACCATCTCGTCGCGGGCGGCCTCGTAGACCTTGAGCGGACCGCCGTAGGGGTCGCCGATTTCCTGGTCGGCCGGGGCCGGCATGAACTCGCGGAAAAGGCGCAGCTCGGCCGGGGCGGGGCGCGCTCGCATGCGGATGATGGCCCGGTGCGACTCGGTCATGCCGAAGACCACGAGGGCGTTGTCGAGCAGCTCCTGGGTGAGGGCCTGGGCGCGCAGGCCGCTGATGTCGATGCCGGCCTTCTTGAGCGCGGTGACGGAGTTTTCCGAGATCGGCTCGCCGGTGCGGGCGGCGACGCCGGCGGAAAGGACCTTGAGGGAGCGCAGCGGCTCGGGCTGGCCCGCGAGGGCGTGCTTCAGGAGGCCCTCGGCCATCGGGCTGCGGCAGATGTTGCCGGTGCAGACGACGAGGATGTGGCCGGGTTTGGGCATGCGCTGCGTCAAGATGACGACAACGGTTATCGGGTCAACTGCGGGGCTTCAGCGCCAGCAGGGCCCGGTGCAGGTGCACGGCGCGCTGGAGCACGCGGTCGACGAGCGGGGCGGGCGGTTCCTTTTCGGTGGCGCCGGCGGGCTTGGGTGCCGTGGGATCGGGGGGTGGAAGCGGGGCGGCGTCCGGGTTGCCGTTCTTGAATTCCTGCACGAGGGTCGCCTCGTCGAAGCGTTCCTTCTCGATCCGGCCGGAGATGAGCTTGGCGAGCGGAGTGCCGGCGTCGAGGGCATCGTAGGCTTGGCGGTCGGCGGTGGCGTCGGTCTGGACGACGACCTTGGGCACGGGCAGCGAACCGCTGGCGCCGAGGGTGAGCGCGGGCGACGCGCTGATGACCGCGCCCAGCCCGGGCGGAGTCGCCGGGCTGACGAGGATGAAGAGCGGGGTGTTGGGTGAACGGCCGGCGAGGGCGGTCTGCAGGGCCGCGGGCGAGTCGTCGCCGGCGGTGGCGTAACGCAGGTCGAGCACCAGGGCGCCGGCGCCGGGCACGGCCTTGCGCAGCGCGACCTCGGAGTCGGCGACGGAATGGATGCGCAGGTAGGACAGGCCCTGACCGAGGTCGGTCAGCTCGGTCGCGGACGACAGAAGGCAGATAACGGAGAACAGAAGGATGAGGCGCTTCATTTCCGGTTGAGCTGCTTGGCGCCGATGTCGCGGCGGTAATATTTGTTGGTCCACCGGATCTGGTCGCAGGCGGCGTAGGCGCGGGTCGCGGCCTCGCGCAGCGCCGGGGCGAGCGCAGTCACGCCCAGGACGCGGCCGCCGTTGGCGGTAAGCTGGCCGGCGGGATTCTGCGCGGTGCCGGCGTGATAGATGGTGACCGCGGAGGGCACGGCCGGAAGCTCGATCACGTCGCCCTTGGAGAATTTATCCGGGTAGCCTTTGGCCGCGACGACGACGCAGAGGGCGTAGTCGGGTTTGACGGCGAGCTGGAAGCCGCCGAGTTCGCCGCGGGCCGCCGCCCAGAGCAGGGCGAGGAGGTCGGTGGCGAGACGCGGTAGCACGACCTGGGTCTCGGGGTCGCCGAAGCGGGCGTTGTATTCGATCACGCTCGGGCCGGCGGGCGTGAGCATGATGCCGATGAAGAGCGTGCCGCGATAGACCATGCCCTCGTCGGCGATGGCGTTGACGGAGGGGCGCACGATTTCGTTCTCAATGCGGGTCAGCAGGGCGGGCGTGACCACCTCGGCGGGCGAGTAAGTGCCCATGCCGCCGGTGTTCGGGCCGGTGTCGCCGTCGCCGATGCGCTTGTGATCCTGCGAGGTGGGCAGGATAACGTAGTCGCGGCCAGAGACGACGACGAGGATCGAGGTCTCCTCGCCGAAGAGGCAGTCCTCGACGAGGATCTGGCTGCCGGCGGAGCCGAATTTGTTGCCGGCGAGCATGTCGCGGACGGCCTCCTCGGCCTCGCGCAGGTTTTGCGCGACCACCACGCCCTTGCCGGCGGCGAGGCCATCGGCCTTGATGACGATCGGCGCGCCGCGGCGGCGCACGTAGTCGATGGCGGGATCGACCTGCGTGAAGATGCCGGCGGCGGCCGTGGGGATTTTATATTTAAGGAGAATCTGCTTGGTGAAGGTCTTCGAGGCCTCGAGGCGGGCGCCGTCGGCCTTCGGGCCGTAGGCGGGGATGCCGGCCTTCAGCAGGGCGTCGACCAGGCCGAGCGACAGCGGCACCTCGGGACCGACGACGACAAACTCCACTTTCTCGCGCTGGGCGAGGGCGACGAGCCCGGCGATGTCCTCGACCGGCACGGGGAAGCAGGCGGCGTCGGCCGCGATGCCGGCGTTGCCGGGCGCGCAGAGGAGGCGCGGCTTGGCGGGCGAGGCGGCGAGGGAGCGGACGAGCGCGTGCTCGCGCCCGCCGGAGCCGACGACGAGGACTGAAGAAGGCAGAGCCATCGTGTTAGGTGTTAGGTTTTAGGTGTGAGGCAACAAGCACGTAATACCTAAAACCTAAGACATAACACGGTTCACAGCACCTGCAGCGTCTTGCGGTAGAAGCGGACGACCTCGTCGGGGTCGTCGGTGAAGAGGAGGTAGTCGGTCATCCAGGCCGGGGCGCGCTTGGTGCCGATCATGGTCTTCACCTGGCGGCGGAGGTCGCCCCAGAACTTGGCGTTGAAGAACACGTAGGGCACGCGCGGCCGGATGCCGAGCTTGAGGTTGCACATCTCGATGCCGATCTCCTCGAGCGTGCCGACGCCGCCGACGTTGAAGATGCAAAAATCCGCCGCCTCGAACCATTTCTGCCGGAAGTGGCGCGACGATTCCTGGAAGGTGTTGAAGAAGTCCACGCCGAGCTCGGGCGGCTGGGCCTCGAGCTCGAGGAAGCACGCGCCGGTGAGGGCGCCCTTGCTGCGGGCCTGGTCGGTGGCGAGGCGCATGACGCCGCCGCCGCCGCCGGTGAGCACGCCGACGTTGGGGCCGATGAAGCCGGTGAGCTGCTCGACGAGGCGCGTGATGCGCTCGGTGTCCGCCGCCTCGATGCCGACGGCCGAGCCGTAGAAGGCGAGGATCGTGGTCTCCTGGAACTTGCGCGCCATCTCCTCGCGGACGAAGAAGCCGTGGCCCTTCTTGTAGGTGTGGACGTAGAGGTCCCTGGTCACCTCGTCATACCAATAGACCGAGATGCCGATGGAGTGGAAGGTGTCGAGGCGGGCGTGGGCGTTGCTCGAGAGGAAGTAGCCGTGCGTGCGCGAGGCCTGGCGGAAGATGATGCGCTTCAGCTTGGCGTCGCCGATGCGGGTGATGAGCTCGATGTGCTCGAGCAGGTCGGGGAAGTAGTCGATGATGAGCGTGTCGGCGTCGGCCGGGGCGTTGTCGAGCGCCTGGATCATGGTGCGGCTGCCGACGGGGCAGGCTTCGCCCTCGAGGAACTTCTTGAGGTCCTCGTTGGCGCGGACGAAGACGGCGCGGTTCTCCATCGTGGCGCTCTGGCCGCGGACGGTGATCTGGGTCTTGGGTTTCGCCGCGGCGGTGTCCATCGGCGGATTCTCGTCGAGGCACTTGAACAGGCTCGTCGCGGTCGAGAGGAGGCGCTGGCGCTTCTTCGTGAGGGTCTTGACCTCGGGGTCGGTGAAGGGCGGGGCGCGGAAGATGTCGACCGAGACCATCGGGTTCACCACCGGCTGGTCGCCGGTGTTGTAGATCTCGAGCATGACATTCGTGCCGAAGGTCTTGATCGGGTCGAGGAGGACGGCGGAGGTGTGGAGGCCGAAGTTGCCCTCGCCCTGGTTGAGGACGACGAAGTGCTCCTTCAGATACATCGAGCAGCTGGTGAGGATGCCGGAGCGGGGCGGGATGGTGAGCGGCGAGGCGTCGTGGCGGACCTGGACCTTGTCGAGGAAGGAGCGGCCGGCGTTGCCGCTGACGATGTGCTCGAAGTTGAGGCGCTGGAGCTTGGGCGAGAGCGTGTAGCTGACCTGGTGCGGCGTGAGGAAGACGCGGCCGCGCGAGTCGATGCTGATGGTGTTGGGCAGCTTGAGGTCGTTGTTCTGGATGGCGGCCCAGATCTCGGCGGTGGAGAGCTTGGCGGCGGCGGGCGCGTAGAAGAGGCGGCCGACGGGCGTGCCGGGGCGCAGGAGCTTCTTCCAATAGGCGGCGTTGGGAAAATTCGCGTCGTAGATGAAGGCGTCGGCGTTGAGCAGCAGGCGGTTGCCGTCGACGACGGGGGCACCCTGGAGGTGCATCTCGATGCCGATGCGGGCGAGGGAGCTGCGCTCGGTGAAGTGGATTTCGGCGAGGCGGCCCTTCACGAAGTCCATCTCGGCGGGGTTGCGCGGCCAGAAGGCGAGGGTGAGGGCGGCCTTGTCGCCCTTGCTCTTGACCGTCAAAATCTGGCCGTCGGTGCTGTGCCAGAATTGGTTTTCGTTCATGGGATTGGCGAGTTTGGGGAGGTTGGCGGGGCTGACAAGCCCGCGCTTCGGCAGGTGGAATCACGGGCCGGTGCGCCTAAGGGGTTGATTTTTCCCGGGCGGGTGGGCAATTTCGCGCCTTTTACGGCACAAAACCACCCGGGCCGTTTCCCAACCGGGCTTACCTCCTCGCAATGAAATTCATGTCCCAAGTCAGCGCGGCCCTCGTCACCCTGGGCCTGCTCACCGCCGCTTCCGCGCAGGAACCGGTCAAGTTCACGGTCCCCGGCGTTTCCACACCGGCCGCCCAGCCCGCGGCCCCGGCCAAGACGCCGGCCGCTCCGGCGGCCACCCCGGCTGCGCCCACCGCGGCGCCGGCCACACCTGCGGTCAAGTTCACCGAGGCCCAGCTGATGGAGGCCTTCGGCTATATTTTCGTGCTGCAGAGCCGCCTGGCGATCCAGGTGCAGGCGCTGGAGTTCACCCCGGCCCAGAAAGAGGCCCTGTTGCGCGGCATCACCCTCGCGGTGGGCGGCAAGGAGCTGCCCTACGATGCGCAGCAGATCCAGACCCAGCTCCAGGAGTTCATGAGCAAGAAGCAGGAGGCCTTCATGACCAAGCTGCGCATGCAGAACCTCGCCGAGAGCAACGCGTTTTTCACCAAGCTGAAGGAGAACAAGAACGTCGTGGAGCTGCCCAGCGGCCTCCGCTACGAGATCCTCAAGCCCGCCACCGGCGCCCCGGGCAAGCCCGGCCAGGTCGCGACCATCCACTACACCGGCGCGCTGTTGAGCGGCCAGGTGTTCGACAGCTCGGTCGAGCGCAAGGAGCCCCTCGATCTGCTCCTGCAGGCGGCCAACGGGGCCAATCCCGGCGGCGCGATGCCCGGCATGGTCGAAGGCCTGCTGAAGGTCGGCGTCGGCGGCAAGGCCCGCCTCTATATCCCGCCCTCGCTGGCCTATGGCGACGACGGCTTCCAGGGCATTCCTCCCGGCGCCACCCTGGTCTTCGAGGTCGAGGTGCTCGGCGTGAAGGACGCCCCGAAGGAAGCCCCGGCCGCCAAGTAAGCCGCGCGCCCAGCGACCCTTTCAACGCCTCCCAAACCGGGAGGCGTTTTTTTGCGCCCGTATTGTAGGTGGCCCGCTTGCGGGCCACGTTGCGCGCCAGCGCGCAACCTACAGGGCCGTCCGCAGGTCCGCGATGAAACGGTCCACCGCCTCCGGCGGCGTGGCCCAGGAGCACATCAGCCGGTGGCCGTGCTCGCCGATGAACTTGTAGAAATGCCAGCCGCGCGCCGTCAGCGCCGCGACCGTGGCGGGCGGCAGGTCGAGGAACACGCCGTTCGCCGCAGGTTCCGCCAGCAGCCTGATCCCCGGCAGGGCGCGCAGGGCCGCGGCGAGTTTTTGCGCCATGGCGTTGGCGTGCGCGGCGTGTCGCAGCCACGCGCCGCCCTCGAGCATGCCGCACCACTGGGCGGCGGCAAAACGCATCTTGGAGGCGAGCTGGCCGGCCTGCTTCACGCGATACTCGAACTCGCGCGCATGCTCCCGGTTGAAGAAGACGACGGCCTCGGTGGAGTTCATGCCGCCCTTGGTGCCGCCGAGGCAGAGCACGTCCACGCCGGCGCGCCAGGTGAAGTCGGCCGGCGCGATGCCGCGGGCGGCGAGCGTGGCGGCGGCGTTGGCGAAGCGCGCGCCGTCCATGTGCACCGCCATCCCGTGCTGCCTCGCCACGGCGGACAGCGCGCGCACCTCGTCCGGCGTGTAGAGCGTTCCCCACTCGGTGGCCTGGGTGAGGGAGAGGGCGCCGGGCTTCGGGTAGTGGATGCCGTGGCCGCGGGCGAAGACCGGGGCGAGGGCGGCGGGCGAGAGCTTGCCGTTCGCGCCGGCGAGGGGAATGACCTTGCTGCCGCCGGTGAAGAATTCCGGCGCGGCGCACTCGTCCGTGTCGACGTGGGAGACCTCGTGGCAGATCACGCTGTGGTGGCTGCGGCAGAACTGGGCGAGCGCCAGCGCGTTGGCCGCGGTGCCGTTGAAGACGAAGAAGACCTCGCATTCCGTGGCGAAGAGCCCGCTGATCAGGCGCTTTGCGCGGGTCGTCCATTCGTCGTCGCCGTAGGACGGCGCGGGGCCGGGGTTGGCGGCGGCGAGCGCGGCCAGGGCCTCGGGCGCCAGTCCGGCGGTGTTGTCGCTGGCGAAGGTGTAGTCGGGGGCGGCGGACATGGCGCGGGGGAGCGTGCGGCTTTTCGCGCGGTTTGAACAGGGCGAAGTGGGACGGAACGCGCACTTGCGCCCGGGAGGCCCGCGGTGTTCGTTGGGGCCCGACGCATGACTCCGCCGGACACCAACCTTTACCTTGTGGGCTTCATGGGCACGGGCAAAAGCACCGTGGGCCGGCAGGTCGCCAAGCAGCTGGGGTTCCGGTTCCTCGACAGCGACCACGAGATCGAGCGCGCCCAGGGCAAGCCGGTGTCGAAGATCTTCGCCGAGGAGGGCGAGGCGCATTTCCGCGCGCTGGAACGCGGGTTCATCGAAAGCGGCCACCCGGCTGACCGGTGCGTCGTCGCCTGCGGCGGCGGGCTGGTCGTGCCGCCGGGGATGCTGGAGCTGCTGCGGAGCCGGGGCGTGGTCGTCTGCATGCACGCGCCGATCGAAACCATCCTGAAGCGCACGATGCACGCCAGCCACCGGCCGCTCCTGCAGGTGGACAACCGGGAGCAGCGCCTGCGCGAGCTTTATGCCCAGCGGGAGGAAATCTACCGGCGGACCGGCACGATGGTGCTGACCGACAGCCGGCCGCTGCGGGAAATCGCCGGGCACGTGCTGCGCGTCTACCGGCTCGAGGCGGCGCATTTCAAAAAATGACCGGGCTGGCAGGGTCGCGGATCGAGGGGGTGGCGCGCGAGGCGCTGCGGGAGAGACTGCGCGCGCTTGGCTTCGACGAGGTGCGGTTCGCCGCCGCCGGAGCGGAGGCCGGCGACGGATTGCGCGACTGGCTGGCGGCCGGGATGCACGCCGACATGGCGTGGATGGAGCGCACCGCGGAAAAACGCGCGCGAGCCGACCTGGTGCTGCCGGGCGTGCGGTCGGTGGTTTTGCTCGGGGTTAATTATTGGGATGACGCGCTGACCCGTTCTCCGTCGTCGGTCCTCCGTCCTCCGATCTGGGCGCGGTATGCGTTGCACGAGGATTATCACGACACGATGAAACCCGGGCTCGAGGCGGCGGGCCGCGTGCTGGAGGAAATGGCCGGGGTCACGGCGGCGGACTACCGCTACTACGTGGACACCGGCCCCGTGCTGGAGCGCGGTTGGGCGGCGCGCAGCGGCCTCGGGTTTCGCGGGAAGAATGCCATGCTGATCTCCAAGCAGCACGGCAACTGGCTGTTTCTCGCGTCGATCCTCGCGCGGGTCGAGATCGCCCCGGACGAGCCGCTGCGGAAAACCGGCCGGCCGGCCGCGGAGGGCGAGCCCGCCGGCCTGTTGTGCGGCAAATGCACGCGCTGCCTCGACGCGTGCCCGACCCACGCCTTTCCCGCGCCCGGCGTGGTGGACGCACGGCGCTGCATCTCCTACCAGACGATCGAGAACAAGGGTGTCATCCCGCGCGAACTGCGCGCGGGCATCGGCATGCATGTCTACGGCTGCGACATCTGCCTCGAGGTCTGCCCGTGGAACCGGTTCGCGCAGGCCGGCCGCCATCTGCTGCTGGCGGCGCGACACGACCTGGCGGAGCTCACCCTGGCCGAGCTGCTCGGGCTGACGCCGGCGCGGTTTGCGGAGGTCTTCCGACGCACGGCCATCAAGCGGCTGAAGCTGACCGGCCTGCTGCGCAACGCCTGCGTGGTCGCGGGCAACGCCGGCGACGCCACCCTGTTGCCGGCGCTCATGAAGCTCGCCGCGCACGAGTCGGCCGTGGTGCGGGCGCACGCGGTCTGGGCGGTGCGGCGGATCGCGGGGGCCGCTGCGGCGGAAATGCTGCGGGCCGTCCGGGAAAAGGAAACCGACCCGCGCGTGCTGGCGGAATACGCCGCGGTTACTTGAACGCCGCGCGCATCTTCGTCGCGAAATCCGGCGGCGGTCGGACCGGCTCGCCCTGCTTGTTGATGAAGGCGTGGGTCGTGAAACCCGTCACGAGCAGCTCCTCGCCGCGGCGCACCTCGTATTCGAGGTGGATGCGCAGCACCGGCCGCTCCTTGAGCCGGGTGATCACGGTCACGATGTCGTCGTAGAGCGCGGGCTTGAAGAACTTGGTGCCGAGCTCGATGACCGGCAGCCGGTAGCCTTGGGCCTCGAGCTCGCGGTAGGGCAGGCCGCATTCCTTGAGCAGGGTGGTGCGGCCGACCTCGAACCACGGGAGGTAGCTGCCGTGATAGACGATGCCCATCATGTCGGTCTCGGCGTAACGGACGGTGATGTCGGTGCGGGATTCGAGCATGGCGTCAGGTTGCGGGACCGCCCGGCGGTTGTCCAAACAAGGATAGCGCGGAATCGCGCCAGCTGTGCGCGCGGGCGCGGGCGCGGCCGGCGTCGCCGAGTCGGCGGCGCAAGGCCGGGTCGCCGAGCAGCCGGGCGAAGGCGGCGGTGAGCGCTGGGCCGTCGCCGGGCGCGACGAGCAGGCCGGTCTCGCCGTCGATGACCGCCTCGGGCACGCCGCCGATCGCGTGGGCGACGACCGGCAGGCCGTGGACGCCGGCCTCGAGGTAGACGAGCCCGAAGCCCTCGACGCTGTGCCGGTGGGGCATGCTGGTCATCGCAAAGATGTCCGCCTGGGCGTAGATCGCGCCGAGTTGGTCGTCGGGGATGTCGCCGAGGAACTTGACGGGGAAGTCGGCGCGGCCGGCGGCGGCGGCCAGCGCCGCGGCGTAATTCTCCTTGTTGTGTCCACCGACCAGCCAGTATTCGACCCGGTCGCGCAACGCATCGGGGAGGGCCTGGAGGGCGGTGATGACCTCGCGCTGGCCCTTGCGGGGATTGAGGCGGGCGACGGTGAGGATGACGATCTTGCGGCGGTGCGGGACGGCCGGTGCTTCCGCCGCCAGATCGGTGCGCAGCGCGCCGGGAGTGATGACAACCTTGGCGGCGGCCTCGGGGAAATTCTGTTGCAGCAGATTGCGGGCGTAAGAGCTGACCACGCTGATGCGGGTGGCCTTCTGGAGCAGGTGCGACGTGCTCCACCGCAACAGCCAGCGCGAGGCCAGGCGCTGGATCTCGGAGCCGTGGAAGGTCAGCATGAGCCGCGCCGGCCGGAGGCTGTCGAAATACTGGAGCAGCAGCATGGCCAGCAGCGGGCCGGGCTCGGGGATGTAAAGTGTGGCGGCTTGGAGCCGGTCGCGATGCCCCATCAATTCGCGCGCCATGCGCCACTGGCTGAGCAGGCTGTGGTCCCCGGCCAGCAGCAGCCGGCGCACCGCAAACGGCCAGGGCGGTTCCGTCGCGGCGGGGGGCAGGGCGGGGGCCCAGACTTCGACGGTGTAGCCCAGCTGTTGGGCGGCCCGGGCCATTTCGGCGGCGTAGACCGCGATACCCCCGCGATGCGGGTGAAACTCATGCGTCACCAACACCAGATGCCGGCTCGGCAGGTCGGAAGGGCTGCTGGAAACGGGAAGCTGCATCAACCGGAGTTTAAAATGGAGGAAACCCTTTCCTCGATTGTCAGTCTGAGGGACGGAAGCGGCATGTGGCCGCGCAAGCAACAGCAAGTCAACAGGCTAAATTGCCCCAGGACGGGGCCCAGTTCCGGCTTTCTCCGGGGATTTTTTGGGTTTACATATTCGTGAGCTTTAACTTACCTGATTCTCCAATGGCACAGGCAGTAAACAATTCTTCGGGTATCCCGCTCAAACCATTCACGCCCGAAGACGACGCAAATCTCCGCGAGGCAATTAAGCGCTGTTCGGCAGCGACTTATGAAGCCGCCGCGCAGTTTCGAAAAACCGGCAACACCGAGCATTTGCCGGCCATTGTTCTGGGTATCATCGAGCGTTATGTGGAGCCTGATCTCCGCGCCAAATTGAAGGATGCCGATGATGATCTGCGCATTATCGAGGATCTTGGCATCGATTCCCTGACCATGATGGAAATCGTCATCCTCGTTGAGGATGTGCTCCAGATGACCATCAACAACGAGGAGCTGCGCCACCTGCGCACGGTTGGCGACGTGAAGACCTTCATCGAGTGCAAGGTCCGCGGCCTGCCCCTCCCGAAGCCCACCAAGTTCATCCCGATCGAGCAGATCATCTCGGTCATGCCGATCCAGCCGCCCTTCCTGTTCCTGGGCGAGGCCTCGGTCAGCGCCCACGGCGCCAACGCCAAATACAAGATCAGCGGCCAGGAATTTTTCCTGCAGGGCCATTTCAAGGACAACCCCGTGCTGCCGGCCTCCATCATGCTCGAGGCGCTCGGCCAGCTCGCCGTCCTCTTCCTGCTTGAGGGCCAGGTCGGCGAAGCCGGCAAGGTCGTCGATCATCGCACCATTTTCTTCACCTCCTGCGAAGGTGTCCGCTGCCACCGCGTGTGCAAGCCGGGTGACGTGCTCAGCCTCTCCATCAAGCCCAAGCGCCTCAAGTCGCCGCTCGCGACCTTCGAGGGTCAGATCCGCGTGGGCCAGGAGAAGGCGGCCATCGCCGAGGAAATCACGCTGACCTTCGCGTTCGCCGAGGAAGTCGCCCAGCCAGGGTCGCAGGACCAGCCGGTGCCCGCGGTCGCCGCGGCTCCCGCCAAGGCCGCCGTCAACGCCTGAGCGCCTTGGCCGGTCGGCCCCCCACGTGGCTGCGGCAGTTGACCACGCCCGCAAAAGCGCTTTGATACGCCGCACCCCGGCCGTCGCTTCCTCTCCCGCCGCCGTGGTCTAATCCTACATGCGGAAAGTCTACATCACCGGCCTCGGCTTTATCACCAGCATTGGCAACGAGGCGGCCTCCGTGGCGGAGAGCCTGCGCGAGTTGCGGCACGGCATGGTGCAATACCCGCCCTTCCAGAAACCGGATGTGCCGGTGAAGGTGGCGGCCCCGATCCGGGATTTCCAGACGGACACGACCGACCAGGAGGACTGGATCTTCCCCGCCCGCTACAACATCCGCCGGGAAACGCTGCGCGGCATGGCCCCGCACGGCATTTACGCCTACTGCGCGATGCAGCAGGCGGTCGAGGACGCCAAGCTCACCGAGGCCGACTGGTCCAACCCGCACACCGGCCTCTACGCCGCGTCCGCCGGCTCCCCGTTCCTGCTCGGCCACCACCTCGAGAAGATGCGCAAGCAGGGCGTCATGCGCTGCCCGCCGCTCGGGGTCGTCGCCTCCATCTCGGGCACGGTCAATTTCAACCTCGTCTCGCAGTTCAAGATCAAGGGCGCCTCGACCGGCTTCTCCTCCGCCTGCGCCTCGTCGGCCCACGCGCTGGGCTTCGCCTACGACGAGATCGCCCTCGGCCGGCAGAAACGCATGTTCGTCGTCGGCGCCGAGGACGGCAACGTCGAGAGCATCCTGCCCTTTGCCGGCATGCGGGCGCTTTCGCTGCAGACCGACCCCTCCATCGCCTCGCGGCCGTTCGACGTCGCGCGCGACGGCTTTGTCGGCACCGGCGGCGCCACCGTGCTGGTGCTGGAGAGCGAGGAGGAGGTCGAGCGCCGCAAGCCCAAGGTTTATTGCGAGGTCGCCGGCTGGGGCCAGGCCTCCGACGGCCACAACGTCGCCATCTCGCACCCCGAGGGCACCGGCCTGCGCATGGCGATCGAGAACGCCCTGAAATATTCCGACACGACCGCCGAGCAGGTGGATTACGTCAACGCCCACGCCACCTCGACGCCGATCGGCGACATCTCCGAGGCCCGCGCGCTCAAGGCGATCTTCAAGAATTCCCCCACGCGTCCCGCCATCAGCAGCACCAAGGCGCTCACCGGCCACGGCCTGTCGCTGGCCGGGGCCATGGAGGCGGGTTTCTGCGCCCTGGCGATGAAGGAGGGTTTCATGCCCGGGTCGGCCCATATCACCAAGCTCGACCCGGCCTGCGAGGGGCTGAACATCATCCGCGCCACCCTGCCGCACCGGCCGCATGTCGTGCTCAGCAACAGCAGCGGCTTCGGCGGCGCCAATGTCGCCCTGATTTTCAAGAGCGTGAACTGAGCCGGTCCGTTCACGCATGAGCCCGCCGCTTTCCGCCCGCTACCGCACCGCCTTCGTCACGGGCGCGAGCACGGGCCTCGGGCTGGCCTTCGCCGAGATGCTGCTGGCGGCCGGCGTCGAGGTTTGGGGCACGGCGCGCGAGGCCGCGCGGCTGAAGCTGACCCACGCGAAGTTCCATCCGGTGGCCCTCGAGCTGGGCGACGGACCGGCGGCGGAACGCGCCTTCCTCGAGGCGGACCGGGCGGCCGGCGGTTTCGACATCGTGGTCAACAACGCCGGCTTCGGTGCCTTCGGCGCGTTCGCCCACACGGACTTTGCCGTCTGGGAGGAACAGCTGCGCGTGATGCTCGTCAACACCGCGCGCCTGAGCCACGCCGCCCTGCGCGGCATGCTCGCGCGGAAAAACGGCGCGCTCGTCAACATTTCCTCCATCGCCGGGGAGTTCGGCATGCCCTACCAGGCGGTCTACAACACCACCAAGGCCGGGCTCTCCGCGCTCAATGAGAGCCTCATGTATGAGGTGAAGGGCACCGGGGTCATCGTCATTGATTTCCGCCCGGGTGATTTTCGCACCGACTTCGAGGGGTCCGTCCGCCGCCCGGCGCAGGCCGGCGCGGATGCGCTGCAGACCGGCCGCATGGCGCGGGTCTGGCGGGGTTTCACGGCGATGATGCAGACGGGCCCGGCGCCGGCGGAGGCCGCGGCGGACCTGCAGGCCGCCCTGCGCCGCGGCCGCAGCGGCACGGTGCGCACGGGCCGGTTCTTCCAGGCCGTGCTCGGCCCCTTCCTTGCGCGGTTCGGTTCGCTGGCGCTGAAACGCCGGATCCAGGAGAAATACTTCGGTCTCTGACCATGCCGCGCGTCCGCATCCTCGTCCTGACTTCCAGCACCGGCGCCGGCCACGACACCCGCGCTCAGGCCTTCGCCGAATGGTGTTTCGAGCTCTACCGGCATGATGTGGACGTGCGCATCGAGCAGATGCTCGAGAAGTCGTCCGGCTTCTTCAAGCTGGGCGTCGACTTCTACAACTGGATCCAGAAAAAGTCCCCCTGGCTCCACAAGGCCTTCTTCCTGTTCGTCGAGCTCCTCAGCTTCCTCAACAAGCGCTCGGTCAGCTTCGGCCGCGCCTACTACGAGCAGGTGCTCCGGGAATACCGGCCGCACCTGGTGTTCAGCGTGCACGACTGCCTCAACCGCGGCTATTTCCAGGTGGCGCGCCAGGTCCTCGGGGCGGACAAGGTGCGGTGCGCCACCTACTGCGGCGAGTTCTCCGGCGGCTTCGGCTACAGCGTCAACTGGGTCGAGCCCAGCGCCGACCTCTACGTCGCCCGCACCGACACCGCCCGCGACTACGCCGTGAAGCTCGGCATGCCGCGCGAGCGCACGCGCGTCCGCGGCCACCTGATGCAGCCGCGCCAGCACACCGAGGTGCTGAAGGCGGAGGCGCGCACGGCCTTCATCGAGGAGCGGCTCGAGCTGCGCTCCGACCTGTTCACGGTCTTCCTCGCCACCGGCGGCAACGGGGCGAACAACCACCTCGACCTGCTGCCGAAGCTGCTGCCCTTCGCCGACCGCGTGCAGGCGGTCGTCATCTGCGGGCGGAATCGCGAGGCCTACAACCAGCTCGTGCACTGGCGCGCCGAGCACCCGGAGTTCCACTGCTTCGTGGACGGCTTCTCCGACGAGGTCCACCTCCTCATGCAGGTCAGCGACGCCATTGTCACCCGCGGCGGCACGACCACCTCCGCCAAGGCGCTGCATTTCCGCTGCCCGATCATCTTCAACGCCATTGGCGGCATCATGCCGCAGGAGCAGCTGACGGTGAAATATTTCCGCAATGGCGATGGCGCCGAGCTCATCGCCAATGCCGCGGATTTCGAGCGCGTGATCAGCTCGTGGATGGACAGCCGCCGGAATTACGACCGCCTCCGCGCCAATTTCCTCAGGCTGCGCTACGACGAGGACCCGACGACCGTGGTGCGGGAGCTCGTCGACCTGGCCCAGGAAGCCAGCGGCACCGGCCTCCGGCCCGGTCCCTTCCCCCCGAAGCCCCGGAAGGGCTGAAGGCGGGCCCAAGGCGGTGGCGCCGGCCGGGTCGCGCTGCCTGGGCCTACTTGGATGGCGGCACGGGCGGGCGCTGCAGCCTCAGGCCCGCCAGATACAATCCGTTCCGCGCCGGATCCGTCCGGAGCACCAGCGCGGATCCCGGCAGGAAGGAGGGCAGTGCCACCTGCGTCCGCTGCAGCCCCCGGTCCCCGGCCTGGTGTGCGGGATCGAGCACGCGCTGCAAAACCAGGCGCGTGCCGGCGGGGTCGACAACCTCGAGGGTGAAGGCGGCGTCGCTACCCCGGTCCGGCCTGGCCGCGGGGTCGCAGCCGAACTCAAGGTCCACGGCTGTCATCCCCCGGTCGAGCGGCCACTCCACGCGGGTGGCGGGCGGCAGCAGGGCGACCTTGTGCGGGCCGATGAACTTCCGCTGCACCGTCTCCAGGGCCGCGGGCGTGAATGACATCAGGAATTTCTCCGGATCGCGTCCCTGCATGACCAGCTGATGCAGCCGCGCGGGACTGAGGTCGCGGAGCGCCGGCAGGTCGTTGCGGGCATAGATGCGGGCGTCGAGCTGCTCCAGCACGAGGGTGTAATTCCGGCGGATGAAAGCGGCCAGTTCCGGAAAGGATTCGTGCGCCTGCCGCTCCCGGTCCGTGTAGACGAAGGCGCCGGGCCCGACGGCATCGACGAACACCGGCGGCCGGCGGCTTTGCAAATCGGCGAGATAAACCGCCCGGTGGTAAGCCTGGTATGGGCTGGCGTCGATCGACAGGGCGGTGGTGCCGTCGCGGGTCGCCTGTGGCAGGGCGCATTCCACGTGGAGCGCGCAGGCCCAGCCCCAGGTGCCGAGGGTATCGTCGCGCCCGGCCAGCGCGTGCACCACCGCCGCGACATTGGAGCGGGGATATTTCCAGTGGTGGGTAAAACCGCCGTAGATCGGGGCCTTTGCTTCCAGGCTTCGCTGGGCCAGGGGCAGCACGCCGGCCGCGAGGGCCACGCCTGCCAGGGTGATCCGCCGGCACGGGAGCTGAAGCCGGCGCCACCACCCGCCGAGGGCCACGCCGAACCAGAGCGTGAAGGGGATGGGCAGCAGCAGGACATAATGGAGATAGTCGCGGCGAGGCGTGATGACGGCGGCGAGTGCCGCCAGCGTCACGCCCGCCGCGGCGGCCCAAAGCAAGGACGGGCGTTCCCGCCGGACCACCAACGCAACGGCGGCTGCGACCAACCCGGCGGACACGATGGCGAGGAAAAGGGGGAAACTGCCGTCAACCCAGGCATTGTGCCACAAGGAGCGCAGGGCGTCGCCGCCGGAAGGCGAAGTGCCGGTGGCAACGTAGTTGAAATTCTGCAGGAAGAACCGGATCCAGGCCGCTTCCGCCTGCCCCGTGGCGCCGGCCAGGCCGGCGAAAAACAACGTGGGGAGGGCGGCTGCGAACAGGATTTCCGCCGAGCGGCGCCAGCGGAGGGAAGTGGCTGGTCCGGGCGTGAACCACACCTGCCAGCAGGCCCAGCCGATGAGGGCGAGACCGATGGGAGCGGACTGCAGCTTGGTCCAAGGTAGGGCGCCGGCGGCCAGGCAGGCGGCCCAAAGCCGCCACCGGTCCGGAGGCGTGCGCCCGGCCAGCAGGCCAAAGGACAAGGCGATCAGCAGCACGGGCAGCTGTTCGGTCGAGAGGTTGGTCAGCTCGGGATGGACGACGGTCGCGAAGAACGCGGCCGCGGGCAGGATGCCCAGCCAGGCCGCGGTGCGCCCAAAGAGTCGGGCCAGGGAACGGAGACTGGCGAGCAGGGCGCCCCAGGTCAGCAGCAGGCAGGTCAGCCGGGCGGTGAAATAGTCCAGCGGGGCGCCGATCCAGTGCCAGGGCAGCATCAGGTAGTAATTGAGCGGGCCGGAACTGCCGCCGTCCACCGCCCGCCAGAAAACCGGGTCGCGCGCGAGCGTCAGCGCGCCGGCTATCATCTGGCTTTCGTCGGGGTTGTAGTCGTAGGAGACGAGCAGGAAGGGCCAGCGCCACGCCAGCAGGAAGAGGAAGAGCCAGAGGCCGTCGCGCCAGGTTACGGGCGGCCCGGCAGCGTCGGGTTCGCGGGCCGCGCGGACGATCATCGGCCAGAGTCGCGCGAGCAACGGCACCGTGGCGGCAGCGACGAGAACCCAGTAGCTACCCGGGTGAAGATCCAGCCAATGGAAGAGTGCTTTCAACACGGGGGGATGGCTGGCGGGTGCCCGGCGCTTAACCGGGCGTGTGTCCCATCAGGAGGCGCATGACCCGGGAGGGGAACAGAGCGCGGCGGGCAAGTGAAGCGGTAAAATCGAACCGGCGCCGGCCCGGCCTCAAGCCAGGTAGGGCAACCGGGCGGCGGTCTGCTTGACCGCCGGCACGCCGTCGAGGAGCTCGCCGATGGCGTCCCAGCGGCCGTTGATCAGGGCGTCGCGGGCGGACTCGCGCTGGGCGATCTTCACCGTCTGGCCGGCGAAGCGGGCCTCGAGCTTCACGAGGTCAATGACGACCTCGGTCTTCGGGTCCTGCTCCACGGCGGCGGCGATCCTCGCGATGTCCTCGCGGGCGGCGGTGACGCAGGGCATGCCGAGCGTCGTGCTGTTGCCGAAGAAGATCTCGGCGTAGCTCTCGGCGATGATGGCCTTGAAGCCGTATTTCTGGATGGCCTGCGGGGCGTGCTCGCGGGAGGAGCCGCAGCCGAAGTTGGCGCCGGAGAGCAGGATCGTGGCGCCCTTGAAGCGGGCCTCGTTGAGCGGGTGGTTCGTGTCCTTGCCCGTGGTCGTGTCCTTGCGGACGTCGAAAAAGAGGAACTCGCCGAGGCCGTCGAAGGTGACGCACTTCATGAAGCGGGCGGGGATGATGCGGTCGGTGTCGATGTCGTTGCCGACGACGGGAACCGCGCGGCCGGTGACGGAGGTGATTTTGGCTAAGGCCATGAAAGCTGAGGGTTGAGGGCTGAGGGTTAGAGGCCGGATCAGTTGACCGCGAAGACTTCGCGGGCATCGGCGACGGCGCCGGTGACGGCGGCGGCGGCGACCATGACCGGGCTCATGAGCACGGTGCGGCCGGTGGGCGAGCCCTGGCGGCCCTTGAAGTTGCGGTTCGACGAGCTGGCGCAGAGCTGGTCGCCGATGAGCTTGTCGGGGTTCATCGCGAGGCACATGGAGCAGCCGGCGGCGCGCCACTCGAAGCCCGCCTCGGCGAGCACCTTGTCGATGCCTTCCTTCTCGCACTGGAGGGCGACGATCTGCGAACCGGGGACGGCGATGGCCTTTACGCCGGCCGCGACCTTGCGGCCTTTGATATATTTGGCGACCTCGCGGAAGTCGGAGAGTCGGCCGTTGGTGCAGGAGCCGAGGAAGGCGACGTCGATCTTGGTGCCCTTGATCGGCTTCCCGGCGGGCAGCTTCATGTAGGCGAGGGCCTCGATGATGCCGGCCTTGTCGTCGGCGGAGGTGGCGGTCTCCGGGCTCGGGATGTTCTCGACGATGGAGATGCCCTGGCCGGGATTGATGCCCCAAGTGACGGTCGGCGCGATGCTGGCGGCGTCGATCTTGACGACATCGTCATACTTGGCGCCCGGGTCGGAGGCGAAGGACTTCCAGCGGACGACGGCGGCGTCCCATTCGGCTCCCTTGGGCGAGTAGGGGCGGCCCTTGAGGTAGGCGAAGGTGGTCTCGTCGGGATTGACGTAGCCGACGCGCGCGCCGCCCTCGATGGACATGTTACACACGGTCATGCGCTCTTCCATCGTGAAGGCGTCAAAGGTGGAGCCCGCGTATTCGTAGGCGTAGCCGGTGCCGCCGTTCACGCCGAGCTGGCGGATGATGTGGAGGATGACGTCCTTCGCGTAGACGCCGGGGCGGAGCTTGCCGTTCACCTCGATGCGGCGGACCTTGAGCTGGCCGAGGGCCATGGTCTGGGTGGCGAGCACATCACGCACCTGGCTGGTGCCGATGCCGAACGCGATGGCGCCGAACGCGCCGTGGGTGGAGGTGTGGGAGTCGCCGCACGCGATCGTGGTGCCGGGCTGGGTGATGCCCTGCTCGGGGCCGACGATGTGCACGATGCCCTGCTTGCCGGTGGCGCGGTCAAAGAAGGTGATGCCGAACTGCGCGCAGTTTTTCCGCACCTCGTCCATCATGGCCTGCGCGAGGGAGTCCTTGTAGGGCTCGACCAGCTCGTTGGTCGGGATGATGTGGTCCACCGTCGCGAAGGTGCGGTGCGGCATGAGGACCGGCAGGCCGAGGTCACGCAGCATGCCGAAGGCCTGCGGAGACGTGACCTCGTGGATCAGGTGGGTGCCGATGAGGAGCTGGGTCTGGCCGTTGGCCAGTTGCTTGACCGCGTGGGCGGCCCAGACTTTTTCGAAGAGGGATTGAGGCATGGCAGAGGAAAGTTGAGAGCGGAAAATAGGAACGACGAGGATGGAGGTTACCAGAACCTTGCCATAACAAGAAATACTTGTTTCATGTCCTGTGATGCCTCGGGAGTATCAATATCCCTTTGAACTCCGGCACCTCGTCTACTTCCGCGAGGTGGCGCGGCAGCTGCATTTCCGCAAGGCGGCCGAGACGCTCGCCGTGGCGCAGCCGGCGCTGTCGCGGAGCGTGGCGCAGCTCGAAACCGCGCTGGGGGTGGACCTGCTCAACCGCACGCGACGGAAGGTTGAACTGACGGCCGCCGGCAAGGCCTTCCTGGAGCGCATCGAGCCGCTCTTGCGCGGGCTGGCGGCGGTGCCGGGAGACATCCAGGCCCTGGCCGGCGGGCAGGCGGGGCAGGTGCGCGTGGCGTTCACGGGTCTCGCGATGGCGACCGTGCTGCCGGGCATCCTGCGCGAGTTCAACCGGCGCTATCCCGGCATCCGGGTCGAGTTGAACGAATCGCCCACCTCGGCCCAGCTCGAGTCGCTCAAGACCGGCGAGATCGCGTGCGGGTTTTTCCATCCGGACGCCGCGGCGATGCCGGGACTGTCGACCAAGCTGCTGTTGCAGGAAAAAAACGGCGTGCTGCTGCCGGCGGAGCATCCGCTGGCCGGGGCGAAGAAGCTCCGGCTGCGCGACCTCGGCGCGACGCCGTTCGTGATGTTTCCGCGGGCGCACAACCCGGGGTTCTACGACCGCGTGCTCGCGGCGTTCGCGCAGGCCGGGGTGACACCCCGCATCGCGGACGAGGTCTGGCCGCGCGCGAACGCCATCGGCCTCGTGCGGGCCGGCCTCGGGGCGACCTTCATGGCCCCGTCCGAGGCGAAACAACTGCCCGACGAGGTGGTCTTCCGCCCGCTGGACGGACCGGCGCCGGAGAGCCGGCTCGTGCTCGGCTGGCGCAAGGACGCCTCGCCCGATCCCGCGCTCGGGGCCTTTCTCGTCGTGGCGGGCGTCGCGGGCTGAAAAATAATGTATCCTCGCCCCGGCCCTTTGTCTTAACTTTCCCGCCTTGGACCCGAAGCCGCCCCACATCGCCCTGCTGTTCACGACGTTCCCCAAGACGTCGGAGACATTCCTGCAGCGTGACGTGGCGGCGTTGCAGGCCAAGGGACTCCGCCTGAAGCTCTATTCGCTCTGGGGCGGCGGCGGGGAGTTCCGCGGCCTGCCGGTGCGCAGCTTCAACAAGTGGCGGCTGGTCGAGGTCTTCCTGCTGATCATCCCGTGGCAGATCCTCCGCCGGCCGCGGCTGATGCGCGACCTGTTCGAGGGCGTGTTCACGCGCGCGGCGCCCTCGTGGCTGAACTTCTGGGAGAACATGCTCGGCGCCGGTTTCGCCGGCAGCTTCGAGCGCGAGATGCGGAAAGACCCTCCCGCGCTCGTGCACGGCGCCTGGGCCGGCGCGCCGGCGACGGCCGGCTGGATCCTGTGGCGAATGCACGGCTGGCGCTACAGCTGCGGGGCGCACGCCTACGACATCTACGAGCACGGCGGCGACTGGTGGCTGCTGGAAAAACTGCAGCACGCGCGCTTCGTCCACACGTCCACCGAGATGGGCCGGCGCGAGCTGGCCGCGCGCGGCGTGCCGCCCGGTAAAATCGTCTGCATCCGCCGCGGGCTCGACACGTTCCCCGCCTTCAAGCCGCTGCGCCCGGGCCGCCGGCCGCTGCGCCTCCTGTGCATCGCGCGCCTCGTGGCGAAAAAGGGCCTCGATTACCAGCTGCAGATCTATGCGGCGCTGAAGGAGGCCGGGATCGCCTTCGAGGCGCGCATCGTGGGCGAGGGCCCGCTGCGCGACTCATTGGAGGTCCTGGCGCTGAAGCTGCAGCTGACCGACCGCCTCAGCTTCACCGGCCAGCTCACCCAGCCAGAGGTCTGGCAACAGCTGGCCTGGGCCGACGTGCTCCTGCACACGGGCGTCGTGGCGCCGAGCGGCGACCGCGACGGTCTGCCGAATGTCATTCCCGAGGCGATGGCCGCGGGCGTGCTGGTGGTCACCTCGCCCGTGTCGGCGACGACCGAGGCCATCAGCCAGGAGCGCACGGGCCTGGTCGCCGACGTGGACCTGCCGCTGGCCTGGGTCGTGGCCTTGCGCCGGCTCGGCGAGGACGACGCGCTGGCCGAGCGGCTGCGCACCGGCGCCCGGCGCTGGGTGGAGGAAAATTACGACGCACACAAAAACACGGCCCGGCTGGTCGAGTGCTTTGAGCAGGCGATGCAGCCATGATCTATTACGACACCACCAAGATGGGCGCGGCGAAGCAGCGCTCGGGGCTGACCCGGGTGAGCGCGCGGCTGCGCGAGGAGTTTGGCGGCAGCATCACCGAGGTGGCGTGGGACGGCCCCCGGCGCGCCTTTGTGGCCGGCAAGGCGCAGGTCCCGGTTGCCTTTGCCGCCAACGACTGGCTGCTGACCGTCGAGCTGTTCGGCACGGCGGAGCGGCCGGGCTTCGGGGATTTCGTCAGCCAGCCGCCGTGCCGGCTGGCGGCGATGTTCCATGATGCGATCCCGCTGCGCTGGCCGCACATCACGTGGCCGCAGAGCGTGCAGCGGCACCCGGAATACATGAAGCTGCTCGCGGGGTTCGACCGGGTGTTCGCGATCTCCGAGGCCAGCCGGCGGGACCTGACGGGTTTCTGGCGCTGGCAGGGCGTGGCGCCGCGGGCGCAGGTTGACCTGATCGAGCTCGGGGCCGATTTCGACGGGAGCAACCGGATGCAGCGCGACGCGCTGATTCCCAGCCGGGGCCGGGCGTCGCTGCTGTGCGTCGGCATCGTCGAGCCGCGCAAGAACCAGGCGTTCCTGCTCGATGTGGCGGAGGCGCTGTGGCGGGGCGGGGTGGACTTCGACCTGCATGTCGTCGGTCGCGTGAACCCGCATTTCGGCAAGCCCATCGCCGAGCGGATGAAGGCGCTGGCGAAGAGCGAGCCGCGGTTCAGGTTCCATGCGGCGGCGGGCGACGAGGCGCTCGGCCGGCTTTACGCCACGGCGCGCGCCGTGGTCTTCCCGACGATCGCCGAGGGCTGCGGGCTGCCGCTGCTCGAGGCGCTGTGGCGCGGCGTGCCGTGCGTGTGCAGCGACCTGCCGGTGCTGCGGGAGAACGCGGACGCCGGCGGCTGCCTCGTGGCGCGTGTCAACGACGCGGCCGACTGGTCGGCCAAACTGCGCACGGTGCTGACCGAGCCGGACGAGAACCGCCGGCTGCAGACGGAGGCGATGGGGCGGGCCCTGCCGCGCTGGACGGAGACGGCGGCGGCGCTGCGCCGCGCACTTACATCTGCTTGACGGCGTAGGCCATCGCGGCGGCGATCTTCTCGAGATCCTCGTCGCTGTGCAGGGCGGAGACGGCGGTGCGGATCAGATCCTTGCCTGGGGGCACGGCGGGGGCGATGGACATGACGGTGAAGACACCCTTCTCGAGCAGGGCCTGCCAGAAGCGGTAGACGAGCTCCTTGGAGCCGAGGACGATCGGCACGGCGGGCGTCTCGCTGTTCCAGGTGTCCAGGCCGAGGCCCTTGAGGATCTCGCGGTAGCGCTTGGTATTGCGCCAGAGGCGCTCGAGGTGCTGGGGCTCGGTCTGGAGGATGTTGAGCGAGGCCGCGGCGGCGGCGGCCATGCTCGGGCTGATCGCGGCGCTGAAGATGGTCTGCTTGGAGTTGGTGCGGAGGTATTCGATGAGCTCGCGCGAGCCGGCGACGAAGCCGCCGGTGCTGGCCAGGGACTTCGACATGCTGCCGCAGATGAGGTCCACCTTGTCGTTCATCTTGAAATGGTCGACCGTGCCACGGCCCTGGCGGCCGAGAATGCCGAAGCCGTGCGCGTCATCGAGCACGGTGAAGCAGCCGGCCTCGTCGCCGATGCTGGCCAGCTCGGGCAGGCGGCAGATGTGGCCCTCCATCGAATAAACGCCCTCGATGACCAGCATCTTGGGCTGGGAGTGGGGGACGGTCTTGAGCACCTGGCGCAGGTCCTCGGGGTTGTTGTGGCTGAAGCGCTCGACGGTGGCCATCGAGAGACGGATGCCGTCCCACAGGCAGGAGTGGAGGTTCTTGTCGGCGAGGATCAGGTCGCCCTTCTGCGCAAAGGAGGCGATGGCGGAGCAGCAGGAGATGTAGCCGGCGACGCTGATGTGGCAGGCCTCGCGCCCGAGGAAGGCGGCGAGCTTTTCCTCGAGCTCCACGTGGTAGGCGCGCGAGCCGTTGGAGATGCGGGCGCCGGTGGTGCTGGTGCCCCAGACCTTGGGACCCTGGCCGCAGGCCTCGATGACCTTGGGGTGGAAGGACAGGCCGAGATAATCGTTGCTCGACAGCATGACCATGTCGCGGCCCTGCAGGCGGATGCGCGTGCCCGACTGCGCCTCCATGGCGTGGTAGTAGGGCTTGTATTTCAGCCGCATCTTCGTCGCGTAATCGTCCTGCGCGCGCTCGATGATGGCTTTCTTGGTCTTGGTGAACAGGGAAAGGGCCATGGAAGCTTTGTGGGCTGACTAGAGGTCAGAAGCGCAGCCTTAGCAACCGCAAAGGCCGGTCAGGCCCGGCGCGGCAGCGTGGTCATCCAGTCGGCCAGTTCGCGGGCGTAATCCGGCCACAGCTTGAACCGGCGGGCCCGGGCCTGCGCCGCCAGCGCCGCGAGTTCGGCCGGGTTTTGCCACAGGCGCCGGATGGCTCCCGCCAGGCTGCGGGCATCGACCGACGGCAGGGTGACGCAACCGCCGCCGCGGGCGGATTCGCCGAGGGCGCCCGTGCCGGAGCAGACGCAGGGCTTGCCGTGCTGGAGACTTTCGAGGACGGGCAGGCCGAAGCCCTCGATGAGCGACGGATAAACCGTGAAGGCGCACTGCGCGTAGGCGGCGTGCAGCCCGGCATCGTCGGCCGGGCCGTCGAAGATCAGCGGCCGGCCCGCCGACTTCAGCGCGGCGATCCGGGCGAGCGCGGATCCGGCGGTGTCGGCGCGCGGCAGGCCCAGCAACTGCAGTTCGAACTTCACGCCCTCGTGCCAGAGCGTCTCGCACGCCTCGAGCAAGGCCAGGTGGTTTTTCCGCCCCTCGATCGTGCCGACGCAGAGGATGCGGGGTGGTTGGCTGGATGCCGCCGGGGCGTCCACGGGCAGCGGATCCAAACCCAGCGGGATCGCCTGGACCACGGGCGTGTCGGTGACGCCGAGCCAGGCCCAGTAGTCGCGCAGGCTGGCGGCGGAGTCTTCGGAATTGGCGGCGATGCCGTCGAACAACAGCAGCTCGCGCAAATAGGCGGGCAGGCGCCGCACGGTGCCCGGCGGCGTGAGCTCGGGGAATTTCAGGCCGATGGCGTCGTGAAACACCGCGACCCGCGGACCGGTCACGGCGGCCAGCAGTGGTGGCAGATGGGCGCCGACCGCGGGCGAGAACAGCTCCGGACAGACCAGCGCGGTGCCGGCGGGCAGGGGCGGCTTCGTCCCAAAAAGCCGGCGGGCATGCCCCGTGATCTTCTGGTGCAGCGGCCATTTCGCCCCGCGCGAACCCGCGGCCACCTGGCCGGGCTGGAGACAGCGCGACTCGCGGCCGGTGAGCGCGCGCCACGCGCCAAGATAGGGATCATGGCAGATGGCCAGCACGGGTTGCCGCGCGGCCAGGGCGGCATGCAACGACCGGCACACGCGCTGGATGCCGGTCTGTGCCCGGGTGTGGCTGGTGTGCGTGGCGTCGAGAAGGAGCACGGAACGGGCTTACGGCGCGGCCAACTCGAAGGTCATGCGGGATACCGCCCAGCCGAGTTTGCGCGGGTCGGGCGACATCCCAAGCCGCAGGGGGGAATCGGCCTTGGGCAGGGAAAAGACCAGGGTGACGACCGGTTGGAGATTCCAGATACGGGCCGGGATGCGGGTGGTGAGGGTCTGCGGGCGGTCGATGTCGAAGGAATCGACCTTGTGGCCATTGACCGTCAGCTCCATCGGCTGGCTTTTGATGCGGTCCCGGGCAATGAACGGCGCGGCCTCGATGGTGAAGACCACATCGCGGGCGGCGGGCGGCGAGCTGAATTGCAGCGCCGCATAAGGCAGATTGGTCCACGAGAAGGCGCCGTCGCTGGTGTTGAAGCCAAAGAGGGTGAATTGCTCGAGGTTGCCGCCCCGGTTGCATTCGATGACGAAGTGACCGGGGTCAATCGGGCTGGGGTCGAAATAAACGCTGAAGTCATTGGTCAGGCTGGCGTGCCGGCCCGGGAGCGCCTGGCGCGAGAAACGCCAGACCGACATGCCCTGGAGGTTGAAGTAGGGCGGGATCGGCTCGTAGGTGCGATAGCGGCCGAACATGAAGCTCCAATTGCCATCGACCCGGTAACTCCCGCCCATGCGTTTCAAGGCCAGCGCCGTCTTCGCCACGCCACCCCAGTCGTCGTGGCTGAACACCAGGAACTTCGTGGCCCCGGGATCGGGATCGGCCTGGAGCGCGGCCCTGGTGGCGGCGACCCAGGAGTAACTGGCATCGATCGTCGATTCGGGCCGGCGGGGGCTCTGCCAGAAAACGACGGCCCCGACGGCGCAGAGCACGGGGCCGAGCACCGGGATTCCGCGCTCGGGCAGCAGCCGGGCGACGGCGGCGGCGAAGAGCAGCAGCAGCGCGTAGATCAGGGCATAATAGAAGTGGCCGTTGAACTCGAACATCGGGCCGGTCTGGATGATGCCCCACGGGATGGTGAGGGCGAAGCCCGCCGCGACCAGCACCGCCAGCGCGGTGAGGAAACGCCGTTCGGGCTGGGCATCTTCCTGTGATTTCAACCGCCACAGGGTGAAGCCAACCAGACCGACGACCGCCAGCCAGGCGGGATACCAGGCGGCGCGCGCCAGAATGAAGCCCAGGTCGACCGAACCCTGCACGGGGATGAAATTGTCCTGTTGATGGACATAGGAGAAGAAGCTGGCCAGATAGGCGAGGGACTGCGCGAGGGACTTGGGCGCTTCATCACCGGCGCGCAGGAACTGGAGAATCCCGACCAGGTTGCTGTCCGCACCGGCCGCGAGGTCGACCAGCAGCGGCAGCAAGAAGAGGCCGATGCACGCGAATCCGAGCACATGGGGCATGCGATCACGGCGCAACGGAGCGGTCCAGCTGTCGCCGGGGGTCCGCCGGCCCCGCACGAACAGGCCATAGGCGAGCAGGAAGATCATCACCACAAACAGCGCCTGCGCGACATGGCCGTGCACCAGGAAGCAGCCGCAGAGCACGGTCAGGGGCAGGTGCCGGGCCTTTCCCGCCGCGGTCGAGGCCCCGGCCACCAGGAAGCACAGGAAGGGCATGAGCAGGGCGTGGGGTGGCCAGATGCTGGTGAACGCGTTCCCCGCGAGGGCAAAGTGGATCCCGGCCAGGAGCAGGGCGAGCGGCAGCAGCCAGCGATAGCGGATCCATCCGGCGGCGATGACCAGCGCGGCGGTGAAGAAGGCCGTCTGGAGGATCAGGCCGGCCAGGGCGTGCGCGTTGTGCTGCGAGGGCACAATCTGCAGCCAATCGAAAAACAGGAACTCGCCGGCGGCATAGACGTAGAAAAAAGCGGGGCCCGGGTGGTTGAAATGGTAGCGGGAATAGTTGCCGTAGACCTCGTTGAAGTGCCGGGCGCGCTCGATCTGCAGCGCATTCACGGCGAAATCGCCGTTCTCATGCCAGGGGGTGACGAACAAAAAGGCATGGTTGGCCACCACCATGAAAAGCAGGACACCGAGAAAGACAGCCTTGGGGGGATGGAGGAGGAAACGCTTCACGGGTAGGGCCTGATTAGAGTCCGGGCCGGATTTTCAGCGAGGAGAAAACGCCGGTGACGGGCGGCCCACCCATGATCAGCGTGCGGTCAGCTCGTAGACCGGCAGGTTCCCCCAGAGGAAGTCGTAGCGGGCGACTTCGCGGGCGTGGAAGCGCCGGGCCAGCTCGCTGACCACCGGATCCGTGGCGTTCCACGGCTCGGGCAGGAGGAAGGCGCGGCGGCCCTCCGCCAGGGCGCGGGCGACCAGGTCCGGTGCGTGGGCGTTGACCGGGATATAAGGGATGAGCTCGGAATGGAGCAGGAAGGTGCTGGCGAGTTCCACGCTGCCCACGAGGCTGCCCGGCGGCGCGAACTCGCGGACCCGCACGACGACCTCGTGGTTGACCGCGCCCGTGTCGCGCTGCCAGAGGTCGTTTTGCCGCAGGCCAAACCGCACGTAGTGGAAGGGCAGGGCGAGCACGGCGAGAAACAGGAGCGCGCGCGCGGCCAGGGCGCCCCGGCCGGGCAGCCGCCGGTCCAGCCAGCGCCCGACCCATTCGAACCCCTCGGCGGCGAGCAGGAAGACGGCCGCGTAGCCGGGCAGGATGAAACGGGCCCACCACCACCGGTCGATGCCGCCGCCCAGCCAGAAGGAGTAGAAGACAATGAACGTAAGCGGCCAGAGCAGCAGGAAAAGTTTTTCGCGGCTCCACGGCGCCAGGCCGAAAACCGCCAGCCCGACGAGCAGGGGACTGAGCACCGCCACCGTGGTCGTGAGGAAGAAGGCGAAGTGGGAAGGGAAGATGCTGCCCACCAGGTTGTCGGCGATGTTGCCGTAACCGGTGCGCCACGGCGCGCCGTAGAGGTGGTAGTTGTAGCACGCGTAGAGCAGGCAGGGCACCACGAGGTGCAGTCCGAGCAGCAGCGTGCGGCGGTCCGGCCGCAGCAGGAGGGCGAACGGCGCCAGGAAAAGGACATTGGTGGGCCGCACCGCGAAGCTGAGGCCGAAGATCCACGCGGCCAGAAAAAGGCGGTTGTGCCGGAAAGCCAGCAGCCCGCCCATCAGCACGGTGGCGGCCACCAGGTCGCTCATGAGCATCGTGCTGCCATACACCGTCAACGGCATGAAGGCCCAGGCGAGGGTGAAGATCCACGCGGTGGCCGGCCGGACGCGATCCCGGAGCAGGGCGAACAGCACGAGGCAGGAGACGACCCCCAGGAAAGGCGTCACCCACATCGGGGCGCGCAACAGGTGCCCGATCGCAATCAGGAGCGGGAAGCCCGGGGGGTAGTTGGGCAGGATGAGCTGATCGCTGTTCAGCGAGAATCCATACGGCACCAGCGCGGATTGGTCAAAGCCGGGCAGCAGGGTCACCAGGTGCAGGCGGCCTTCGCTGAACAGCTTGCCCAGCTGGTAATAGCCGTAGGAGTCGACGCCCCAGATGTAACGCTGCCGGAAGGCGCCGTAGAGGAGAAACAATCCCAGGCATGCACAAATCACCAGGTTCTCCCGCCACTGGTCGGAAATCGAAGGAAAGCGAAACGGTAAGGGCGCGGACGCGGGCCTGGACGGCTTGGTCATGTAGTGGACTATGACGTGAAATTGAGTGACGGAATGACTCCTGGTCGGTGGCGATCGCATGTTCCACCGCAGCCAGCAAGCGGCCGATTGTGTTGCAGGTCATTTCGGTTGCACAACCCCAAAACTCCCGGGCCGGCCAGACGGCGCCGCCGGAACGATTCCGCCCCGGACGCAGGCGTCCTGATGCCTGCTTATCCCCGGCCAGGCCGGTCGCTTTTTCCAGCGGTAATCACCAGCCGGCGATCGCCTCGAGGCGGCGCCGGTAGCGTGCGCCGATGGCGGCGGGGGAAAAATCCCGCTCGATGGCGGCCTGCGCGGCCGCGCCGAGCGCGGCCGCGAGGGCCGGGTCGGCGACGAGGCGGTTCATCCACTCGGCGGCGTGGCCGGTGTCGGGCTCGGCCCAGGTCTGGCCCTTCGCGTAGGGGCCGTGGTTGCGGTCGAGCGTGACGGTCGTCGCGCGCACCGGGCAGCCGGTGGCGGGCGTGATGAACTCGGCGGTGGCGGACCAGTCGGTGCTGATGACGGGCTTGCCGAGATACATGCACTCCGCCGGCGCGAGGCCGAAGCCCTCGGACCGGTGCAGCGAGACGAAGCAGTCGCAGGCCGACTCGAGCTCGTAGATTTCCCGCCGGCTGAGCGTTTGCGTGAGGAGGACGGTGCCGGGCAGGTCGGCGACGGCGGCCTGCAGGCGCGCGAAGTCGGCGGGGTTGCCGGCGGTGTTGTGCACCTTGATCACGAGCGCCGCGCCGCGCCCGGCCAGGCCGGAGCGGCGGAAGGCGTCGAGCACCGCGGCGGGGTTCTTGCGCTCCGCGTAGGAATTCAGGTCGCAGAGGAACAGGAAAAGGAACTGGCCGGCGGGCAGGCCGAACTTCGCGCGAAAATCGCCCGTGGGCCGCGCGAACGAGATCGCATGCGGCATCGTCAGCACCGGCACGGGCACCTTCTGGGCGATGGCCTCGGCGGCGAAGCGCGACGGCGCCCACACCTCGTCGCAATAATTTGCGAAGTGGATCCAGGCATCCGGGAACTCCGGCAGCTCCCACGCCCAGTAACCGATGTTGTATTTGCCGCGGCGGAAGCCCGCCCCGTGGTGGTGGTCGAGGTCGCGCATGCCCGGCGGGTCGACGTGAAAGACGTTCACCGGATACGGATTGTCCGCCCGCAGGCGCGCGGCGAAGGTGTCGTCGGTGAGCGGGTTCTTGCACGGCAGCCGCAGGTCCACGAGGGCGAGGGGCAGGGCGGCGGCCTCGGCGGCGCGGGCCATGCAGCGGACGGACTCGCCGATGCCGAGGTCGGCGCGGAAGAAGCCCGTGAGGTTGAGGCCGAGCTTGAGGAAGCGGCGGGCGAACGCGGCGTTCCATGGCGCGGCGCGGTTGCCGAAATCGAACAGCACCTCGCCGTCCGCCTCGAGGCGCGTGATGCGCAGCCGGCGGTTGCGGGCCTGGGCGCGCCAGGGTTGCAGGAAACCGAGGCCGGTGACGCGGCCGAGCCAGGCCAGCAGGTTGCTTCCCGTCACGCCGGTGAGCTGCAGGGCGAGGATGTGGCCGTCCGCGTGGTCGGCGGCCGGCAGGGCCACCGGGAGCCGGAAGGGTCCGGGAAGCAGGATGGACGCCGAGACTTCGCGGCCGTCAAGGCGCACCCGCAGGCCGAGGTCGCCCGCGGCGGTCGGGTCGGAGGGCGCGGGCGGGAGGACTTCGCCGACGAGGGCGAGCTCCTTCACGCCGTGCAGCGGCGGCAGCGCCAGCTTGCCCTCCTCCCGGATCCAGTAGGAATCCGTCACGATGTCGTCGTGGAAGAGTCCGATGAACTTGGGGCGGAGACGATGCGACATGCGGCGAGAGCGTGAGCGCGGTTTATCGCCGAGGGCCCGGGGGTTGTAAATCCGGAACCGCCGCGCCGCCTTTTCGCTTTGCAAGCCGGAGCCGGGCGGGCTGGGATGAAAATCCGCCATGCTCTATTACCTCATCGCCGCCGCCTTGGTTGCGCACACGGTGTTCTGGGGGGCGGGCCTGGCCTGGCTGGTGCTGCCGCGCGTCTGGCGTCGCTGGTGGTGGGCGCTGGCGCCCGGGCTTGGCCTGGCGTTGCAATCCGCCGTCGTCTGGGCGGGAGCGCACACCTCCCTCGCCGGAACGAACCAATATGCGATGGCCAGCGAACTGCTGCCCCTGGGCCTGTTGTTGGCGGCGGCCGGGCGACTGGGCTGGCGGGAGTTGCGCCCGCGTCTCATGGCCACGGAGGGAGCCGGCGGCCTTGTCGCCGTGGCGGTTCTGGCCGGCTGGGTGCTGTTGTGGCCCATGGCCCAGCGGGGCGGGTGGACCCTGACTTCCTCGTCGCTCGGCAGCTGCGACCACGCGGATTACGCGGCGGGGGCCCGCGTGTTCCAGGAGTTCGCCCCGGATGATCGCACGGGCTTCCTGGGCCATGCCGAGGTCACGCGGGTCGGGTCGGCGGACTATTTCCATGATTTCTGGCTCCGGCTGAATCACTTCACGCCGTCGGCCCTGCTCGCGCACAACGGGGCCGTGTTCGGCCTGCAATTCCACCAACTGGTGAGCGTCACGGCGCCGGTGCTGGTGCTGCTGAACGCCGCGCTGGTGCTGCTGCTTTCGCGGGTGGCGCTCGGGCTGAGAGGGTGGGCGGGCCTGCTGCCCGCCGCGCTGTATCTTTTTTCCCCGCTCGGAATCTACGCGGTGCACCACGGTGCGCTCGGGCAGCTGTATGGCGCACACGGCATCGCGCTGCTGACCCTGGCGGTGCTGGGTGCCAGCCGGGCGGGTCGGGCCGGGCCGGGCGTCTGGGAGTGGGCTCCGCTGGTGCTGGCGGCGTTCTGGATCCTCGCGGGCAGCTATAATTTCATTCTCACCGTGGCCCTCGCCCCGGCCGGGGCCTGGCTGCTCGCCGAGGCCTGGCGGCGGCGCGACTGGCGCGGGCCGGCCCGCGTGCTCGGGATGGTGCTGGCGATGCTCGTTGCGTGCGCGGCACTGTTCTGGGGCCGGTTCGACGGGTTGATCGAGCGTTTCCGATTGTTCGAGCAATACAACTTCGGGTGGCCGGTGCCGTTGCTGTCGCCGGAAGGCTGGCTCGGGCTCGTGCGGGACACCGGGTTGCACGCCTGGCCGCCGGCCGTGCGCCTGTCACTCAGCATCCTGGTCGCGGGCGGCTGGTTGGCGGGCCTGTTGCTTTTGTGGCGCCGTCACTGCGCCACGGTGCTGGCCGCCCTGGCTTTCACCCTGCCGGTGCTGGCGGGGTGGGGCCTGCTGGCGTGGGAGGCGCGGACGCGGGCGAATGCCAGCTATGATGCCTACAAGCTGCTCTGCGTCTTTTATCCCGGCCTGCTGGTGGGCCTGACCTGCTGGCTCGCCGTCCCGGCGCGACCGGCCTGGCGGCGCGCCGGCCTGGTGCTCGCGCTGGCGGCGCTGGCCGCGAACGGCTGGGTTGCCTGGCAGTTTGCCCGGCAAATGGCCGATCCGCCGCTCCGGGTGGAGCGCAACCTGGTGGAGCTGCGCCGGCTGGAGCGGATGCCGCGCATCACGTCACTGAATATACGCATCGAGGACTTCTGGTCGCGCCTGTGGGCCAATGCGTTCCTGTTGCGCAAGCCACAGTATTTTCTTACCCACAGCTACGAAGGGCGGCTCAACACGCCGCTGAAGGGCGAGTGGGACCTGAGCGACAGCCTGCTGCGGTCGCAGCCGGTGCGGGAGGCTGATTTCGTGAATCTTAATCCCCAGTTCCACGCGGTGCGGGTCGCGGCGCCCGGCCGGGTCGATCTGGCCTTTGGCGACGGCTGGCACCAGCTCGAGGGCACCGGGGCCAACCGTTGGCGCTGGAGTGACGGCCCGGCGGTCATCAGGGTGAGTAATCCCGCCGCCCGGCCTATCACGGTGACAATCGTGCTGAAGGTTCGCTCGCTGCTGCGATGCCGCCTGCAACTGGAGCTGGGTGACGCCCTGATCGGCGCATCCCGGTCCTTGAACGGCAGCCTGCAGCAGATTGAGTATCGCGAGGTCGTGTTGCCGCCCGGTCCCTCCGGCCTGATCCTGCGGCCGGACGAACCGCCCGGACGCGCGCAAGGCGGCGATCCGCGGCAGCTCGCCGTTGCGCTTTACGAGCTGGTCGTGCAGGCCGGGCCCTGAGCGCGGTTTTCGTGTCGCCAGTCCGGGGCGCGGCTGCATCAATCGCCGCGGTGCAACCCGACGAATACCGCAAGATGGCCGAGGTGGAGGACGCCATGTGGTATTACCGCGCCCTGCACCGGCATGTCGGACGCAGCCTCGCGGCGGTGCTGCCGGCGGAGGGCGCCCGCGTGCTGGACGCCGGCTGCGGCACGGGCGGGCTGCTGCGCCGCTTGCACGCGACGCGGCCGGGTTGGACGCTGACCGGGTTGGATTTTTCCCCGCTGGCGTGCGCGCTGGCCCGCGAGCGCACCGGAGCCGCGGTGGAGCAGGGCTCGATCGCGGCGCTGCCGTTCACGGGCGGCCAATTTGATGCCATCACGTCGTGCGACGTGGTGTGCCAGGTCGCCGAGCCCGCCCAGGCCGTGCGCGAGTTTCACCGCGTGCTCCGGCCCGGCGGCCATGTCGTGCTGACGATGCCGGCCTACCAGTGGATGTATTCCTACCACGACCGCGAAGTGGGCAACCTGCGGCGCTACCGCCGCGGCGAGGTGAACACGCTGCTGCGGGCCGCCGGCTTCCGGATCGTGCGCAGCACCTACTGGAACACGCTGCTGTTCCCGCTCGCGGTGCTGCGCCGGAAGATCCTGCCGCCGGCGGCGCCGACCAGCGATGTCGGCCTCTTTCCCGCGCCGGTCGAGGCCGGGTGCAACGCCCTGATGGCGCTCGAGCACGCCTGGCTTGGGGCGGGCGGATCGCTGCCGCTGGGGAATTCGGTGCTGACTGTGGCGCAAAAACCCTAACACTCCGCCGTCGCACCCCATGACTCCCGCCCTGAGCTTCGTCATCCCGCTCTATTACAGCGCCGACACCATCGCCCCGCTGGTGAAGCAGATCGAGGCGCTCCAGATCGAGGGCGGCCACGAGCTGGTGCTGGTCAACGACGGCAGCCGCGATGCCACCGCGGGCATCTGCCGCGAGCTGCTGCGCGACGCGCGCATCCCGATGATCTTCGTCAACCACGCGCGCAATTACGGCGAGCACAACGCCGTGCTCACCGGCTACCGGCACGCCCGCGGTGCCTACGTCGTCAACCTGGACGACGACGGCCAGAATCCGCCGGCCGAGGCGGTGAAGCTGTGGCAACACGCGCGCCGCGAAGGGCTCGACGTGGTCTACGGGCACTACGCGCAGAAGGAGCACTCGGCGTTCCGCAACTTCGGCAGCTGGCTGACCAACCGGATGACGGACTGGGTGCTCGACAAGCCGCAGGGCTTTTATCTTTCCAGCTTCCGCTGCGTGAGCGCGTTCGTGGCGAAGGAGGTCGCCGCGCACGAGGGGCCGTATCCCTACATCGACGGGCTCATCCTGCAGGTGACCCAGAACTTCGGGGCGCTCGAGGTGCAGCACGCGGAGCGCACGGCCGGGGCGAGCGGCTACACGCTGCGCCGGCTGCTGCGGCTCTGGCTCAGCACCTTCGTGAACTTTTCCGTGATGCCGCTGCGCATGGCCACGCTGCTGGGCCTGGTGATGGCCGCCGCCGGCCTGATCGGCCTGCTGTTCGTGTTTTACCTGCGTTACACCAACAAGGGGCCGGACTACGGCTGGGGTTCGCTCATGGGTGCCCTGCTGGTCTTTTCCGGCACGCAACTGGTGGTGCTCGGCCTGATCGGCGAGTATGTGGGCCGGATGTTCCTGACGGTGAACCGCCGGCCGCAGTCGGTCGTGCGCTCGGTGGAGCGGGCGGGCTAGATCTGATCCGTCCGCACCGGCGGCGGGGGCGGCGGGGGCGCGGCGCCCTCCAGCAGTTCGCGCCAGCGGCGAAGCTCGCGCGCCATGGCCGCCGCGACGCCCGTGCGCACCGACGGCGGCGGGGAGGAAAGCACCAGCAGGTGGAGCAGCGCCGCCTGGACCTGGTGATAATCGAACACCCCGGACTGGTCGGCATGGGTGATGACCTGCTGCCGGCTCCAGTCCCTCGCGGCGAGCGTCGCGATCGGCTCCGCCCAGCGTTGGACGAGCCGGTAGGTGTTCTGCTCATCGCGGAGTTTCCGGCCGGCGGACGAGCTGATGTGGTGCCGCACGACGCTGCGCAGGGCGACGTAATGCCGCAGGCCGGCGGCCGAGGCGCGGAGGGCAAGGTCGATGTCCTCGGCGCCGTTGACGAAGCCCTCGTCGAAGCCGCCCAGTTTTTGCCAGGCGGCGCGGCGCAGGCCGAAGCAGGCGCCGGTCAGGGCGTCGACCGCCCGCCAGGCCGGCCGGCCGAGCCAGCGGGTGGTGGCGGGCAGGTCGGTGCGGTGGGCGGGCTTGCCCTGGTGGTTGAAGTAGATGCCGGCATGGTCCACGGCCCCGGTGGCGGCGTTGAGCTGCACGTTGCCGACCAGGCCAAGGTCCGGGAAGCGGTCGAAGGCGGCCAGCATCGGTTCGAGCCAGTGCGGCAACAAGACGAGGTCGTTGTTGAGGAAGAAAAGCAGGTCGCCGGTGGCTGCGGCGGCCCCGCGGTTGCAGGCGCCGGCAAAGCCGAGGTTTTTATCGTTGAGGGTCGCCCGGCAGGGGGCGGGCAGGTCCCTCAGCCAGGCGCGCGTGCCATCGGTGCTGCCGTCGTCCACGAAGATGATCTCGCAAGCCAGGCCGGGCGGCAGCGTCCCACGCAGGCTGGCCAGCATCGCTTGGGTGAGCGGCAGGCAGTTGTAGAGTGGGATGATGAACGAGACCTTCACGAAGGCGTCAGCACGCGGAGGGACAGGAAGATCGCCGCCAGCTTGCGCGGGTCGTAGTCGGTGACGAGGCTCTGGCTGTAGGAGATGGCCAGCTCGTTGGTGCCGGCGCGCAGCGGCAGCGCGACGGCCAGCCGCTCCTTCTGGTTGATGCGCGGCAGGGTCTGCTGGTGCAGCGTTACCCCGTTGAGCGCGACCGTCACGACCTGGTCGCGCGAGTAACTCAGCACGTCGGCGATGAGTTTGCCGTCCCGCGCGGCCTGGACGTCAACGGCCAGCACGGTGGCCGGGGCGTAGCCCCAGTGGAACACGGGCAGGAACGCCTCGGGCACCGGGCCTTCCTGCGGGCCGAGTCCCTCCTTCACCGTGTAGCCGCCGAAACCCAGCGTCGCGACACTTGCCTCGCCGGCGAGCACGGGTCCGATTTCGTGGATCACGGGCGTGGTCTTCACGGTGGCGGTCGGCCCGAGCTGGTCCACGAGCTTGCCGTGGCTCATGGCGAGTTTCTCGAGGTAGGGGATGATGGAGCGGGCGATCCGCTGCCAGCCGCCGTGGCCGGCCGAGTGGCGCAGCGCCGTGCCGCGGTATTGGATCGGCTGGTGGCGCAGGCTGGCGGCCGGCCGCTGCGTCACGGCAAGAAACAGGTCGGGATCCTCCGCGAGCAGCTGGAAGCCGAGGCGGTTGTGGGTGCCGATGTCCTCGTGGGTCTTGCCATGGCTGAACTTCTGCAACTGCGGGAAGACGATCCGCAGCAACTGGTGCGCGGGGGAGCGCAGGGGGAAGTGCGCGAGATGAAAGGCCTCGTGCAGCGGCTGGTCGGGCAGCTTCCGGCCGTCGCGCACCAGCGCATGACTGCCCATGATGGCGGTCACGCTTTCGTCGAGGGTCAGCGCGGCCGAGACCATGACCTTGCGGGTCGGGGAGCGCTGGGGCTCGCAATGCTGCAGCCGCCGCACCGGGTTCGGTTCACCGGCATCGTCGGCGTCGGTGTAGAGGTAGTTCAGCAACGTCAGGCTGCGGGAGTGGCCGGGGGTGGAGGCCGCGAGGTCGGCTTCCAGGGCCTGGCGGTCGGGTCCGCACAGGAATTCGTCGGCGTCGAGCGGCACGATCCAGTCGGCCTGCAGTTCGCGGACGGCGAGGCGGCTCAGGTAATTGCTGCGGTATTCCTGGATGTGCCCGAGCGCGTCGTCGGTGAAGAGTCGCAGGGGCAGGCCCTCGGCGCGCAGGGCCAGCAGGATGTCCCGGGTGCCGTCGGTGCTCTCGTGGTCGTGGATGACCAGATGATCCACCCAGGCCAGCGTATGCCGGACGAAGGCTTCGATCACATCGGCTTCGTTTTTGACTATGGCTACGGCCACCAGGCGCATGGGGCCAGTGTGCGGGTCCGCGGCAGAAAGCAGAGACAAAATTACAGGAACCGCGGCCTGGGCCAATCAGGCCAGCAACCGCTTCAGGTATTGGCCGTAGGCCGACTTGCCGAGCTTCTGGATGTTGGCTTCCAGGCCGGCCCGGTCGATCCAGCCCTGCTTGTAGGCGATTTCCTCGATGCAGGCGATCTTCAGCCCGGTGCGGTTCTCCAGCACGTGGACAAACTGGGCGGCCTCGATGAGTGAGTCGTGCGTGCCGGTGTCGAGCCAGGCCGTGCCGCGGCCGAAAAGCTCGACGTGCAGCTTGCCCTGCTCGAGGTAGAGGCGGTTGAGGTCGGTGATCTCCAGCTCGCCGCGGGCGGAGGGTTTGAGGCTCTTGGCGAGCTTCACGACGTCGCCGTCGTAGAAATAAAGGCCGGGGACCGCGTAGTTGGATTTGGGCTGCCTGGGTTTCTCCTCAAGCGAGAGCACGCGCCCGTCCTTGGCGAACTCGACGACACCGTAATCGGTGGGGTTGGCGACGTGGTAGCCGAAGATCGTCGAGCCGCTGGTGCGGGCCGAGGCCTCGGCGAGGGAGTGCACGAACTCGGCGCCGTAGAAAAGATTGTCGCCCAGCACGAGGGCGGAGGGTTCGCCCTTCAGGAAGCCCGTGTCGCCGGCGATATGGAAGGCCTGGGCGAGGCCGTCGGGGCTGGGCTGCTCGGCGTAGCTGAACTTCAGGCCGAGGTTTGACCCGTCGCCGAGGAGCTTCTTGAAATTCGGCAGGTCGGTCGGCGTCGAGATGATCAGGATCTCGCGGATGCCGGCGAGCATCAGCACCGACAGGGGGTAATAGACCATCGGCTTGTCGTAGACCGGCATGAGCTGCTTGCTCACGGCGATGGTCAGAGGGTAGAGCCGGGTGCCGGAGCCGCCGGCGAGGATGATGCCTTTGCGATTCATGAGTGGGGTCAGACTTTCGTCCCGAGACGTTCGCGGGAGTATTTCTTGCTCGTGATATCAGCGGCCCAGGCGCGGTTCTTCAAATACCAATCCACGGTCTTTTCGATGCCGGTCGCGAAGGTCTCGAGCGGCTTCCAGCCGAGCTCGCGGTTGATCTTCGTCGCGTCGATGGCGTAGCGGCGGTCGTGGCCGGGGCGGTCGGTGA
This sequence comes from Lacunisphaera sp., assembly GCA_041917235.1. Lineage (GTDB taxonomy): Bacteria > Verrucomicrobiota > Verrucomicrobiia > Opitutales > Opitutaceae > Lacunisphaera. The sequence continues at coordinate 43,567 of JAYRXZ010000018.1, forward strand.
CGTAGGTAATCTGGGATTCGTAGGACTTGCCGTCGGCGCGCGGGGCCTTTTTCCCGAGCAGGGCGCAGATCGTCTTCACGATCTCGATGTTCGGCTTTTCGTTCAGGCCGCCGATGTTGTAGGTCTCGCCGGCGCGGCCCTGGAGCAGCACGAGCCAGATGGCGCGGGCGTGGTCCTCGACGTAGAGCCAGTCGCGGATCTGCATGCCGTCGCCGTAGACGGGGAGATTCTTCCCCTCGAGGGCGTTGAGGATCATCAGCGGGATGAGCTTCTCGGGGAAGTGATACGGGCCGTAGTTGTTCGAGCAGTTGGTCGTAAGCGTCGGCAGGCCGTAGGTGTGCTGGTAGGCGCGGACGAGGTGGTCGCTGGCGGCCTTGGAGGCGGCGTAGGGCGAGTTGGGCTCGAAGTTGTGGTTCTCCGTGAAGGCCGGCGCGCCGGGCGCGAGCGAGCCGTAGACCTCGTCGGTCGAGACGTGCAGGAAGCGGAACGCGGCTTTTTTCGGCTCGGGCAGCTTCGCCCAGTATTGCTTGGCGCAGTTGAGCAGGCGGAGGGTGCCGGTGACGTTGGTCTGGATGAAGGGCTCGGGCGAGTCGATGGAGCGGTCGACGTGGGACTCGGCGGCGAAGTTGACGACGGCGTCGATCGCGTGGTCGGCCAGGAGCTTCGTGACCAGGGCGGGGTCCCCGATGTCACCGTGGGCGAAAACGTAGCGCGGGTCGCCCGCGAGGTCGGCGAGGTTGGCCGGGTTGCCCGCGTAGGTCAGGGCGTCGAGGTTGACGAGCTTCGTGAGGGCCGAGCCCTTCTCCGTCAGCCGTTGCCGGATGAAATTCGAGCCGATGAAACCACAACCACCAGTGACGAGCAGATTCATAAGAGGGAGAATCAGGCGGAGGCCTTGACCCAGCGGCGCAGGTCGCGTTCGACGGCCTCGTGGACCTCGGTGAGCTTGATGCCGGTGGCGGCGAGCTTGCGGGAATCCATCACGCAGTTGGAGCGCGGGGTCTTGGCCGCGGTGCGCATGAACTCGGCCTCGTCCGTGAAGAACCGGAAGTCCTTGTCCGACACGCCGGTCTTTTTGATGAGGTCGACGACCTCGCGGGTCGTGACATGGCCCGGGTTGGTGACGTTGTAGGTGCCGAAGGGGACGCGTTTTTCCCAGCAGGCGAAGGTGGCGGCGACGAACTCGTCGAGCTGCGAGATGGAGTTCTCGGCCTCGAGCAGCGAGGCGTAGCGCATGAGCTTCGTCAGGTAGTTGCGCGGACCGTCGACCTGGTTGAAGGGGATGCGCAGGCGCCAGACGAACACGGCGGGCGCGCCCGCCAGCACTTCCTCGCCGAGGGCCTTGGTGCCGGAGTAGAAGCTGCAGTGGTTCGTGCGGAAGGTGAAGTTCGGCGTGTCGGTCTCGGTGAAGCCGGCGCCGTCGGCGCGGCGGCCGGTGTAGATGCAGCCGGAGGAGACGTGGCCCCAGGGCACGCCGGCGTCGGCGCAGGCCAGGGCGATGGTGCCGGGGAGGACGGCGTTGCCCATGACGCACTCGGACTTGTGGAGCTCGCAGGCGTCGACGTTGGGCTTGCCGGTGTAGCCGGCGGCGTTGATCAGGAATTCGGGCTTCTCGCGGCGCAGCAGTTCCGTCAGGGCGCCGCGGTCAGCATAGTCAAATTCGGCCCGGCGGATGTTGCGGAAGGCCAGGCTCTTGCGCGTGAGCAGCGCCTGATAGGCCGAGCCGACATAACCGGAACCTCCGAGCAGATAAATCATGGGAAGGCGTAGAGAGAAAGCGGGCCCGGCCGAAGGTCAACCCGCCGTTTTCCGGACCGGCCGCCCGGCATAGAACTACCGTTTCTTATAATCACCGCGGCTGAAATACTTCTCCAGCCAGACGTAGGCGCAGATGAAGAAGTAGCGGCTGCCCATTTCCTGGATCTTGAGCTTGGCCTCGCCGTATTTGCGGTTCTGCCAGGTGATGGGGATTACCGTCCAGCTGAAGCCGCGCACGATGGCCTTGAGGGGGATCTCGACGGTGAGGTTGAAATGCGGCGCGAGGAACGGCCGGCAGCCCTCGATGACGGTGCGGCGGTAGGCCTTGAAGGCGTTGGTGGTGTCGTTGAGCGCGATGTTGAAGCCGATCCGCACGAGGAAATTGGCGAGGCGGTTGACCCAGAGTTTCACGCGCGGGTAGTCGACGACCTTGCCGCCCTTGACGAAGCGGCTGCCGAAGACGCAGTCCCAGCCCTCGTTGAGCAGGCGCCAGTAGCGCACGGCGTCGGCGGGCGCATCCGAGGCATCGGCCATCATGATGGTGCAGGCGTCGCCCTTCAGGTGATTCAGGCCGAAAACCACCGCGCGGCCGAAACCATGCGGTCCGGGATTTTGCACGGGCGCGAGGGTCGGGACCTTTTGCTTCAATTCCTGCAACACCGCCCAGGTCTTGTCGCGACTGCCATCGTCCACCACGATGATCTCATGCGGCACGCCCTCGCGCTGCAGCGTCTGGTAGATCTCCGTGACCGTGGAGGGCAGGGAATCCTGCTCATCCCGGGCGGGGATAACCACCGAATAGAGTTTTAGGAGCGGGGCAGTAGAAGGGACTGAGGTCATGCCGGAAGACGAAGGCAGTAGGAAGGCCGCACGGGCAAGAATCAAGGTTTCCCAAGCTGATCTGTGCGCACATAGATCCGGGTGTTGTCGATATCAGCCACGAGCTGGTAATGCTGGCTGATGTAATCCCGCAGCGCCGGGAAGATCCCATGCCCGGAGGTGGCGCGGTCCTCAAAGACGAAATTGCCCGGCCCCACCGTGTCGATGAAGACGGATGGGCGGCTGCGCTGAAGGTCGGCCATATAACGCGCCCGATAGTAGTCGATTTGCGGGGTATATTGGATCTCGTAAAGGGAATGGGCGCTACGCGTGGCCTGGCGCATTCCCGTCACGACATAGTAACGGCACATCCACCCCCACTGGCCGAGGGGCTCCCCGGGCTTGGCATGGTGCAGGATCTCCCGGGCCACCGCCGGAAGCGGAGCTTGGGCGGCCAATTTGCCAAGATAGGGATGTGGCTGGACGAAACGCGACCGTATTTGCGGCCAGAGCAACAAGCCCCCAAAGCAGAGCAACAGCAGCCCGCGTTGAAGTCGGGTTGTGGCCGCATGCTTGCCAGCGTGCTGCCAGCAGGCCGCCAGCAGGTTGCCCGCCAAAAAGGTGGCCGGGATGACCAACAGAAGCAGGTAATGCGTATACCTCCGGCCCGGCGCCAGCACCGCCCCCAGGCTGGCGAGGAGGAAGATGCTGCCAAGCGCAAGCAGCCGGAAGGAGGCCGGGGTGAAAGCCGGCAGGCGCAACAAGGCTGCGACAATGAAGGCTGCGCCGCCCGCCGCGAACGCATAGAATCCGGTTCCCTCATCGGCATAGGACCAGAAATGGCGGAGCATATCAGCATGGGAATAATGCCGGTCACCCGCGTAGCGAAGATTCTGCACCACGTAGGATCGCCATGCGTCCTCCCCTTGCCCGGCGGCGAGTGTGATCAAGGCAAAGGCCGCCGGCACGACAAGGACGCTGGCGAGCAGCAGTCCCAGCCGCCGCAATCTGCCGGTAAACCCCATTCCTCCCGTGCATAGATCGATCAACCCGGCGGCAAGAAGCAACGCCGCTGCGATGGGTGAACCCTGCAGCTTGGCCAGCGGCACTGCGCCCAGCGCGAGTCCGCCTCCAATCCAGCGCCACGACCACGCCTTGCGTCCGGCGGGCTCGGCCAGTTCACAACTGAGCAGGGTTGCGCCCAGGGTCAGTAAAAACACCGCGGCATGCTCACTGGAATAGTGCACGAAATCCCAGTAGGTATTGAACGCCAAAAAACAGAAGGCCGGGAGGCAGCCCAGCCGGGCCAGGGCGTCACCGTGGTAGCGGGCGAGAGTGTGGTAGACCAGAAACACCCCCGCGAGCAGCATGAGCGAGCCGATCAGCCGGGCAGTGCCATAGGTGATGGGCTGCCCCAGCAATCGCGCGGCGAGCAGCGGGTAGGCATCGAGCGGCCCGTGGGTGGTGCCGTCCACCGATCGCCAGTAAATTGGATCGTATTGCAGGGTGATGCCGCCGGCGATCAGCTGGCTTTCGTCGGGGTTTAGTTCCTCCGGGACAAAGAACAACGGCCAGCGGAACGCAAAAAAGGCAACGAGCAGCGCGAGAATAAACACCCAGCGCGGCCAAAAGCGTTCATACGCTTGAGCCGTATTCTCCTTGCCCAGACCGGCCAGCGCCGGGCCGAGGCCAACCAGTGCGAGCAGGATGAAACACGACCACGCCAGGGTCCAATAACGGATGGAGTTTGCATCAAGCCACTCGAGCATCAGGGCGGCGAGAAAAGGTGGTTAAACGCCTTTTGGCCAGTCTGCGTTTTAAGGGTGGTCCGCGGGGCGCCGCCGGTAGATCCGCTGGGATTCGATCTCGGCCAGAAACTCGTAGTGTTCGCCGATATGCCGCGCCAGTTCGGGCAGCGTCTCATGGCCGTGCCGCGTCCGGTCCTGATAGCCGAAACCCGCCAGGCCGACCGCGTCGACAAACCACGCGGGCGATTTTTCCCGCAGGTCGCGCAGGTAGCGGTTCAGATAGTAATCCTGCACGGCGGGATCAAGGGACAGCTGACGTTCGGTCTGGGCCTCGCGGGTGCCCTGCGGCAGGCCGGTCTCCACATAGAGCTGGGGGCGCCAGCCCCACAGGGCGAGGGTGTCGCCGGGTTGCGCGCGCTGCAGGATATAATAGGCGGCCTGCGAAGGGGGGTGCTCGTAACGAAAATGGGCGAACTGGCCCGCGAAGATGTGGTGGTGTTCCCGGCGTGAAGCGACCTGGGGGGCAATGGTCAGGAGCAGGAAGAGGACGATCAGGCCCCCGCCCCAAGGGGTGTGGAAGGGGCCGTCCGCCCATTGCGGACCGGCGGCCTGCAGGTGAACGGCAAGCAGCACGCCCAGCGGCAGGATCAGGAATCCGAGATAATGTGGCAGCAACCGTCCGGGTCCGAGCACGGCGATCACCGCCGCGCCCAGCAGCACCCAGGAGGCGGCAAGCAAGGCCCGCCCGGCTGGCTCCGACCGCCACCAGGCGAATGGAGCCAACCCGCAGACGCAGGCCATCGCGCCCCACCAGAAGACGCAAAAGGCCGGCACGTGATTGACCAGGGCTAGCAGGCGGGTGAGCGGACCGGCCGTGCCCGGGGCGGTCTTTATATACCAGAGGTTGTTCAGGATGTAGGTGTGCCAAGCCTCCTGGATCTGACCCGCGGCGGCGATCAGCGTGATCGCGAAGGCCGGGGATGCCAGGCCTCCGGCCATGAACCAGCCGGCGGGAGCCAGCCCGTGCTTGTCCCGCGACCGGAACAGCGCGGCCAGGCCGACCAGCGCCAGCGCGAGAGCCGGCGGCATGCCCTGCAGCTTGGCGAATGGCACGAGGCCGAGCGCGGCGCCGGACAGGAAAAGTTGCCGGGAGGCAGGACGCGCCCGTGCGTCCGTCCCGGTGAGGGCCGTCGCCAGCAGCCAGCCGGCGAGCGCGAGCAGGAAAATCGAGACCTGCTCGCTGGAATAATGAAGAAAATCGTGATGCGAGGTGAGGCACCAGAAGACCAGCGGGGGCAGCACGCCCAGGCGGGCGACCGGTTCCGCCACCAGCCGCCGCAGGCCCGCCCACGTGGCCAGCAGCGCCCCGGCCTGCAGCAGCCACGTGAACACCCGTGCGCCGAAGAAATTCAGCGGCAGCCCCGTGCGCCCGGCCGCCGCCAGCGCGTAGGCGTCAAGCGGACCGGCGGTCATGGTATCCACATCCTTCCAGTGGACCGGGGAGTGTTGCAGCGTGATCGCGCCGGCGATCAGCAGCGACTCGTCGGGGTTCAGCTCATCCTGCACAAACCAGGTCGGCCACCGGCAGGCCGCCAAGGCGAGGACCAGCGCAACGGCGAAGACCCAGGGACGCTGCCAGATCCGCGGCGCCCGGGCGGGGGCGAACACCGCCAACGCCGCCACGGCCGCCAGGCTAAGCCCGGCGAGCAGCCAGTAGCGGGAAACCGGGTAGTTTAGCCACAGGAAGACCTGCTCGAGCCAGGCGGGCAAGGGCTGGAGTTGCATGGGCGCGGGAACATGGTCGGCACAATCGCCGGAGGCATGATCCAGTCTCTATGACAACCGGGCGGGCGCTGTCCACCATCCGGTGGGGGCACAAATTCCGCGGGGGCGGAAATTATTTCGGGGCGGAAAGTTCCAGCCAGCCGGGGTGCTGTTCGGCGTGGGCGGCGATCTCGTCAAGGATGGCGACCGTTGGCGTGACGGGTTTCCAGCCCCAGAGGGCCGTCGCCCGGGTGTGGTCGAGCACGATCCAGGGAATGTCGAAGGGCCGGGGCGTGCCGTCCGCCACCACCGGGTGCGGACCGAACCGCTGCGCGCACCAGTCGCTGAGCTGCCGGAGGGACATGGCGGAGGCGGTGCCGCCGGAAAAGTTCGCGACGCGGTCGGGCGTGGCGAGCCGGGGCGAGGCGAATTGCTTCTCCAGCACCGGCAGGAGGTCGCGCGGGTGCAGGCAGTCGCGCACCTGGTGGCCGTGGCCGCCGAAGCCGAGATACTTGAGCGGTCGCTTCCGCAGCCACGCGTTGATCCAGTAGGCGAAGATGCCCTGGTCGGCCCGGCCGAACTGGCCCGCGCCGGCCAGCACGCCGCAGCGGTTGATGAAGACGGGAAAGCCGAAGGTCTCGCCGTATTCGAGTGCCATGGCCTCGGACGCGAGCTTGGTCGCGCCGTAGAGCGAGATGGGCGCGGTGGTGGCGAAGGATTCGGCGAGTCCGGCGGCGGTGAGCCCGGCGGGCAGCGGTTGGGCCGCATCCGGCACGAGGGCATCCCGCTCGACGCGGGTCGGCAGGGCGGCCAGCGGCGCGATGGAGTAGACGCGGCTGGTGGAGAGCAGGATGAAGCCCGCCTTGTGCGCCTTGCAGTATTCAAGGACGTTGATCGTGCCGGTGAGATTGTGATCCACGAGCTCGCGGCTGCTGGTCTTGCCGTCGATGCCCGCGAGCACGCTCGGGTTGGCGGCGGCGTCGAGGACGAAGTCGGCGGCCGGCAGGCTGTCCATGGCCCGGGCATCGCGCAGGTCGGCGGTGAGGACCTTGATGCCGAGTTTTTCGAGCGGGGCGCGGTTGGTCTCGCTGCCGGGGCGGATGAAATTGTCGAAGCCGGTGACCGCGTGGCCGGCGGCGTGCAACTCCCGGGCGAGGGTGCTGCCGACAAAACCGCAGATGCCGGTGATCAGGATGCGCATGAGCGGGAAGGGAAACAGACCCCGCCGGGCAGGTGAAGCGGGAAATGAGCCGGGGCGGCCGCGGCGGCCCTAGCGCAAGTCGAGCGCGGCCAGGTAGGTCCAGTCCCAGGATGTGCCGGCGCCCGGGCCGATGCTGACGACCAGCCGGTCGCCCGGACGGATATCGGCCGGCAGGGTCAGGTCCTCATACTGCCGGCCACGATCGGCCGCCACGCCCAGGGGATCCAGGGTGCGTGCAAAGAGGATGCGCGGTGCCTCGCCGTCGCGGTGCAACTCGACCTGATAGCTGGCGCCATCGGTCCGGCCCGGGCCCGTGTAGGATTCCTCCTGGAGGCCGTAGGCGAAGCCCACCTGTCGTTCGTTGCCGTCCAGGACAAAGGTCAGGGCTGAGGGCGGTGGCAGCATGAGGAGCCACTCGGACCCATGCTGGATGAGATAGGGGTAGGCGGAGTCCACCCGGTGGGGCGCGCGGCGGAAGCCGGGGAACTGCCGGGCGGAATAAAACGGCGAGTGCGCGAAACGCAGCCCGCCCAGGTAAACCCAGTCCCAGGCGTTGTTGCCGCGCTTGCCTGCGGTGGTGCGGACGGCAAGCAGCGTGTCCGCGGGAAACGGGGGCAGGTCCACTTCACCGGAGAGCGGCCCGCGGTCGCCGGGTTGCCGGGTCGGATCAAGCAGGCGGTGGAAAACCTGCAACGGGGGCTGGCCGGGCATGCGCAGCTCCGCGATGAACTCGGCGCCATCGGTGGCGCCCTCCGTGTAGGCCTTGGGGTGGAAGCCGAAATTGAGCCGGATGCTCCGCTCGGTGCCGGTGAGCCGCCAGAGCAGCTCGGCCGGCGGCTCGAGCATTTGCACGATCTGTCCGTCGATCCGGTTCTCCGGCAGGTTGGCGGGCGTGATGGCATCGGGGCTGACCGGCATGCCGTAGTCGAGTCGACTGCGTCCCACGAGGCGCTTCAGTTCGGAGGCCGGCAGGGGATTTCGCTCCTGGACATCCGTGCGCACGTAGACCCGGGCATGGTTCAGGTCGATCACGAGGCGGTAGTTGGCGCGCACATAATCGGCCAGCGCGGGATAGATCTCGTGGGCTTGCGTGGCGCGGGTGGAGAAAAACGGGGCGCCGGGCCCCACCGCGTCCACGAACACCTCGGGCCGGTTGCGCTGCATGTCGGACAGGAACGTGGCCCGGTAATAGTCGCGCTGGGGCACGTCCAGGATGCACCACTGGCTCACGGTGTCCTGCGTGGCCTGCGGCAGGCCGCCCTCCACGTAGGCATAGCTCATCCAGCCCCACAGGGCGAGCCGGGCGCCCGGCTTGTGCCAGTGGCGCAGCACCTGCCCCAGGGGCGTGTAGGGGTGCCGCCAGTGTTCGGCGAGGTGTCCGACCATATCGGGGGCGGGCTGTCCAATCCGGGGGTAGAGCGGGGCCAAGGCGCAGAAGAACGCCAGTCCGGACAGCAGCCGGCGCGAGTTGCCGCTGTTCCATAGGTCGCAGAGCAGGACGCCCGTCCACAGGGTGAGGGGCAGCGTCAGGAAGAGGAGGTAGTGCAGCGAGGAGCGGGCGGGAGCCAGGATGCAGACGACCGCCAGCAGGGTCAGGGCGGCGCTGAGCCAGAAAGTCGGGGGCAGTTTCCGCTCCTTGAGGACATGGGTGGTGCCGGCGCCCATCAGGAAGAGCAGTCCCGTCCAGATGGACGCCGTGATGAAGCCCTTCCCCCTGGCGTGCTCCGCCAGGTCGCGCCATACCTGCGGCGGCGGCTTGGCCTGCTGGCGAAAATAAATGAGGCCGAGCAACGCGAGCAACAGGAGTGTCGCCCACAGCCACGGGTAGAAGTGCCCGCTTTCACGGGTAAAGCGGGCCATGTCCTGCACGACCTTGCCGATGGGCTGCCCGATCTGCACATAGGCGACGTTTTGCAGGAAAAAACGCCGGTAGAAATGGCCGAACTGCCCGAAGGCGGCCACCAGGACGACCCCGAGCAGCGAAGGGGCCGCCGCCAGGCCGATCAGGGCGGCGCTGCGGGGCCAGGGCCGGAGGCCGGCCGGCCGGTTTCTCCAGACTTGCCACAATTGCCAGCCCACCACGGCCACGATGAGCGGGGCAGCCTGGAGCTTGGCCCACGGCAGGCAACCGGCCACGAAGGCGGCGGCCAGCGGCCGGCGCTCGACCTGGCTGAGCGCGAGGGCCAGCAGGGCGAGCGGAACCAGCTCCGAGGAATAATGCACGAAGTCGCCGGCGGTCGCGGTGGCAAAGAAGACCGCCCCGGGCAGCACCGCCAGCTGCGCGACCCCCGCCGGCGCGCGGGAGCGGAACAGGCGCTGGACGAAAAGCAGCGCCAGCCAGGTCAGCAGCAGTGCCGTGACCCGGGCCGTGAAATAATCGAGCGGCAGGCCGAGCCAGTGCAGCGGGAGCAGCGCATAGAAATCCAGCGGACCGGAGGTGACGCCGTCCACTGAACGCCAGAAAACCGGATCCTGCGCCAGGGCCATCGCCCCGGCGATGAACTGGCTTTCGTCGGGATTGTATTCGGAGGCCGCAAAGAAATACGGCCAGCGCCAGGCCGCGAGAAACAGCAGCAGCAGGACGGCGAACACCCAGCCCGAATGGCGGAGGGGTTTTTCCCGGGCCGCCGCGCGCACGCCCAGCGCGATCCAGCCAATCAAGGCGAGGGTGGCCAGGATGGCGGGGATCCAGTAGGAGGCGGGGTGGGCATCCAGCCACTCGAAGACGGCGCGCATAAGGATGAAATAATCAGCCGGCTGCGCGGTTTAGAAGCAGAAAGCAGTTCCGCCTACCGCAGTTCCAGCGCGGTGACATAGGTCCAGTCCCACGATGAGTTGCCGCCCGGGCCGATGCGGATGACCAGCCGGTCGCCCGGATGGATATCGTCCGGCAGGGTCAGGTCGGCATACTGCCGGCCGCGATCCTCCGCCACGTCCAAAGGATGCAGGTCGCGCGCAAGGAGCGTGCGCGGCGCCTCGCCGTCGCGCTGCAGCTCGACGCGATAGCTGGCGCCATCGGTCTGGCCCGGGCCCGTGTAGGATTCCTCCTGCAGGCCGAAGCCGAAGCCGAGGTGGCGTTCGTTGCCGTCCAGGACAAAGGTCAGGGCGGAGGGCGGGGAAAGCATGAGCAGCCACTCGCCCTCATGATGGAGGAGATAGGGATAGGCGGAGTCCACTTGGTGGGGGATCCGGCGGAAGCCGGGGAACTGCCGGGCGGAATAAAACGGCGAATGCGCAAAGCGCACCTCGCTCAGGTAAACCCAGTCCCACGCATCGTTGCCGCTCGTGCCGGCCGTGGTGCGGACGACGAACGCCGTGCCCGTGGGAAAAGCTGGCAGGTCCACCTCGCCGGAGAGCGGACCGCGGTCGTCGGGCCGCCGGATCGGATCGAGCAGGCGGTGGAAGATCTGGAGGGGCGGCTGGCCGGGCATGCGCAGTTCGCCGATGAACTCGGCGCCGTCGGTGACCCCCTCGGTGTAGGCCTTGGGGTGGAAGCCGAAATTGAGCCGGACGCTCCGTTCGGTGCCCCTGAGCCGCCAGAGCAACTCGACCGGAGGTTGGAGCATTTGCACGATCTGTCCGTCGATCCGGTCCTCCACCAGGTTGCTGGGTGTGATGGTGTCGGGGCTGACCGGCGGGCTGTAATCCAGACGGCCGAGTCCGACGAGGCGCTTGAGTTCGGAGGTAGGCAGGGGATGTTGCTCTAGAATATCCGTGCGCACATAGATCCGGGCAAGATCCAAGTCGATCACGAGGCGGTAGTGCGCGCGCACATAGTCGGCCAGTGCGGGGTAGATCTCGTGGGCTTCAGTGGCGCGGGTGAAGAAGGACGGGGCACCGGGCCCCACCGCATCAACAAATACCTCGGGCCGGTTGCGCTGCATGTCGGAGAGATACGTGGCCCGAAAATAAGCGCGTTGCGGGATGTCCACGATGCAGCACTGGGTCACGGCGTCCCGCGTGGCCTGCGGCAGGCCGCTCTCCACATAGGCGGAACCCATCCAGCCCCACAGGGCCATCCGGGCGCCCGGCTTGTGCCAGTGGCGCAATACCTGGCCCAGCGTGGTATAGGGTTGCCGCCAGTGTTCCGCGAGGTGTCCGATCATGTCGGGCGTGCCCTGTCCCGTGCGGAAATAGAAGGGGGTCAGGGTGCAGAGGAACGCCAGTCCGGCCAGCAGCCTGCGCGAGTGGCCGCGGTTCCACAGGTCGCAGAGCAGAACCCCCGTCCACAAGGTCAGAGGCAGCGTCAGGAAGAAAAGGTAATGCAGAAAGGGGCGGGACGGAACCACGATGCAGGCAACCGCCATCAGGGTCAGGACGGCGCCGAGCCAAGCCGTCGGAGGCAGTTTCCGCTTCTGCGCGACGGGGGTCGCGCGGACACTTAGCGGGAGCTTGGCCTGTGGGCGAAGATAAATGAGGCCGAGCGACACGAGCAGCAGGAGCGTCGCCCCCAGCCATGGATAGAAGTGTCCGCTTTCCCGGGCAAAGCGGGCCATTTCCTTCACGAGCTTGCCGAAGGGCATGCCGGCCTGCACATACGCGACATTCTGGAGGAAGAAACGCCGGTAGAAATGACCGAACTGCCCGAAGGCGGCCACCAGGATGACGCCAAGCAGCGAAGGCGTCGCGGCAGCCCCGACCAGGGCGGCGCTCCGGCGCCAGGGAAGAACGGAACCGGCCGGCCGGTTTGCCCACGCCTGCCACAATTGCCAGCCGACCACGCCCACGGCGAGCGGAGCCGCCTGGAGCTTGGCCCACGGCAGGCAACCGGCCACGAAGGCGGCGGCCAGCGGCCGGCGCTCGACCTGGCTGAGCGCGAGGGCCAGCAGGGCGAGCGGAACCAGCTCCGAGGAATAATGCACGAAGTTGCTGGCGGTCGCGGTGGTGAAAAAAACCGCCCCGGGCAGCACCGCCAGTTGCGCGACGGCCGCGGGCACGTGGGCGCGGAACAGCCGCTGAACGAAAAGCAGCGTCAGCCAGGCCAGCAGCAGCGCCGTGACCCGGGCCGAGAAATAATCGAGCGGCAGGCCGAGCCAGTGCAGCGGGAGCAAGGCGTAGAAATCCAGCGGCCCGACGGTGCCGCCGTCCACGGAACGCCAGAAAACCGGATCATGGGTCAGGGTCATCGCCCCGGCGATGAACTGGCTTTCGTCGGGATTGTATTCGGAGGCCGCAAAGAAATACGGCCAGCGCCAAGCCGCGAGAAACAGCAGCAGCAGGACGGCGAACACCCAGCCCGAATGGCGGAGGGGTTTTTCCTGCGCCGCCGCGCGCACGCCCAGCACGATCCAGCCAACCAGGGCGAGGGTGGCCAGGATGGCGGGGATCCAGTAGGAGGCGGGGTGGGCATCCAGCCACTCGAAGACGGCGCGCATGGGGATCAAATAATCAGCCGGGTTTGTCGTTTTGAAGCAGAAAGCAAACCGGTCTACCGCAGCTCCAGCGCAGTGACGTAGGTCCAATCCCACGAATCGCCGGCCCCGGGTTCGATCCGCAGCCGCAATTCATCGCCGGGAAGGATTCCGGCCGGGAGCTCCACCTCGGCGGTCTGGTCGCCGCGGTCCGCGGGCCGGCGGAGCGGGTCGAGCCGGTGTTCGAAAATTTTCCGGATTTGCCCGCCGGCCGTCCGCCATTCGACGAGGTAGGTTGCGCCGTCGGTTTGCCCCGGCCCCTCGTAGGCCCCCGGCAGCAGGCCGTAGGTCATCGTGAGCCGGCGCTCCGAACCCTCGGCCTCGAAGATGAGTTCCGAGGGCGGCGGCAGCATCAACCGGCGGGTGCCCTCATGGTCGACGAGGGCCGGATAGGGGGAATCAACGCGATCGGGCCGGCGGGTGAAGCCGGGGAACTGCTCAGGGAAATAAAACGGGGAGCGCAGCAGGGCCACCTTGCGCACGTAGACCCAATCCCAAGCCGTGTCATCCGCCGCCCCCGGCGCCGTGCGCACGACCAGATCGGTGCCCGCGGGAAAAGGGGGCAGGGCCACGCGGGCCCGCAGGGGGCCGCGGTCGGCGGGCACCCGCGTGGGATCAATCCGGCGGCGGAAAACCTCGAGGGGCGGGCCGCCGGGCGGGCGGAGTTCCACAATGAGGTCGGCGCCATCGGACCTGCCTTCGGTATACGCCCGCGGGTGGAGGCCATAGGTGAGGAGCAGGACGCGTTCGATCCCGCCCAGGTGCCAGAGCATCTCCGCCGGAGGCTCGATCATTTGCACGGCATGACGGTCGACCTCCGCGCCGGGCGCGTTCGGCGGCAAGATCCGGGCCGGGGGAGGGGAATAATCCTCCGGCCACCGGGCGCGATCCAGCCGCTGCTGCAGCTCGCGCCTCGTGATCGGCTTGGCGGCGAGGACGTCGGCGCGGACAAAGACGCGGGCCGGCGTGAGGTCGACGACCAGGCGGTAGTGCTGCCGCACGTAGGCGGCGAGCGCCGGAAAGGTTTCATGGCTCTGCCGGGTCCGCTCGGTCAGGAGTGGCGCGCCGATACCGGTCGCGTCGACAAACAGCTCCGGCTGGCTCCGCTGCAGGTCGGCGAGATAGGCGGCCCGGAAGTAGTCCCTTTCCGCCGTGCCCTGCACCGACCACACGGTCAACACGTCCCGCGTGGCCTGGGGCAGCCCGCTTTCCACGTGAGCGGAACTCAACCAACCCCACACCGCGAGCCGCGCGCCGGGGGACTGCCAGTAGCGCAAGACGGAGCCCAGCGGCGAAACCGGTTGCCGCCAGTGCAGGGCGAACTGTCCGAACATCTCCGGCGGGCCCTGGGTGACGCGCCACGCCAGCGGCAAGAGGGCCAGCACGATGATGGCGGCCGTGGCGGCGGGCGGGCGGCGGGCGGGCCACAGCTCCGCCCAGGCGACCCCGAGCATCAGGATGGCCGGGACGATCATGAAGAGCAGGTAGTGCAGCGAGGGCCGGCCGGGGGCGAGGACGCACGCCCCGGCGGTGGCGAGGAGCACCAAGCCGAGCCAGAAGCGCCGGTCCGGCCAGCGCCGGGCCCGGAAGTAGGCGACCGCGCAACCCGCCAGGAGAGCCAGCACGCCCAGGCCCCAGGCTGGGAAAATGCCGGTGATGCCGCCGCGCACCCAGAACAACCGGACGAGTTCGGCGCGGGACATGCCTTCGCCGACGTAGACCAGGTTGTTCATGACGTAGTGGCGGAACAGGAACCCGAACTGTCCGAAGGCCGCCGCGGTCCCGCAGATCAGCACGGTCGGCAGGAGGGCGCAGGCGGCGAGCTGGGACCACCGCCGGACCGGAACCGGCCGCCACGAACGGCTTTCGCGCCAGGCCTCGACCAACTGCCAGAGCACCAGCACGGCCCCGAGCGGCAAGGCCTGGAGCTTGGCCCATGGCAGCAATCCCGCGACAAACGCGGCGGCGAGGGGGCGCGGTCCCGCCCAGAGGACGGCCAGGGCCAGCAAGGCGAGGGGCACCAGCTCGGAGGAGTAATGGATGAAGTCCGGCTCAACGATCGCGGCGAAGAACATCGCTCCAGGCAGCACCGCGAGAAAGGCGGCGCGGGCGCCACCCCGCTCCCGGAACAGACGGTAGAGGAGCAGAAGGGTGACTGCGTTCAGGAGCAAGCCGGTCAGGCGCGCGGTGAAGTAGTCGAGCGGCAGGCCGAGACCCCACAGCGGCAGGAGGGCGTAGAAATTCAGCGGACCGGAGGTCGTGCCATCCACCGAGCGCCAGAAGACGGGATCGTGCGTTAGCGTGAGCGCGCCGGCGATGAACTGGCTTTCGTCGGGATTATATTCGTTCGCGCAGAGCAGGAACGGCCAGCGCCAGGCGGCGAGAAACAGCAGCAACAGGGCGGCGAACACCCAGCCCGAATGGCGGGGGGATGTTTCACGGCCTTCTGCGCGCAACCCCAGCAGGATCCAGCCGACCAGCACCAGCGTGGCCGCGCCCGCGGGGATCCAATAGAAATCAGGATGGGCATCCAGCCACTCGAAGACGGCGCGCATGGACAGGAAAGGAAGCAGTCAGTTTTGGGCAAGGGAAGAGGAAACGGGCGGGTGGCTCAATGCGGTTTGCGCGAGCGCCCCGCAGGTCCGATGACCGGCGGATTCCCGGGCCGGCCCGTCAGGTGCTGCCGTGCGGCAGGAGGGTTCCCGCCACCAGCCCGGCAGGGGACCGGCACCAATCCGACCCTGTTGAGGTGAGGGGAAAACGGCTCCGCTGGTGAGAGGTAAGCGGCCAATAACCGGTGAAATTCCGGGCTGAGCTATTGGGTTGAACAAAAAGTGCAGATGTGAGTCTTGTAATTCTCATGACAATCCAAACCCGCTTTATCCGCCTGCTGGCGGTCTTGTTTGTTCTGATGGGTGCCGGTTCCGCAGTCGCGGCCACGCGCACGTTAACTCTCACCGGACCGTCCACCGTCAAGCCGGGCGCCGCGGTCCAGGTCCTCGTGGCGGCGAGCACCGATGCCGCCGATGGGGAGCAAATTGGCTTTTTCCACTCGGAGTATTCCACGGACGGAGGCAAGAAGTGGGTGCCGGTCTACGCGGAAAATGTGGGGCCGGCGGCGACCCGGACCCTTGAGCTCAAGGCCGGGGCGGAGGGCACCAAGATCATCGTGCGCTCGCACATCGCCTTTCGCGGCGGCAAGGCGGGCGACGTCGACTACACCGGGGCACCCATCGCGTGGGAGGAATCGTGGAACAAGTGGCAGGCCCCGCCGGCCAAGCACCTCACGATCCGCGTCACGACAAAGTAAGCCGGACGAAAACCAGCCCGCTTCCCACCGAGCCAGCGCAGCAGGGAATAGCGTTGGCACTCTGTCCGGCGGGCGCTTTCTCATCTGCATGTCCGCGTTTCGCCCCTCCCTCCTCCGCGCCGCCCTCGGGTTGGCGGTGATCCTGGGCTGTGCGGGGCCGGCGCTGGCCGCCGTGAACCGCGTTTTTACGCTGACCCTGCCGGCGGCGGTGCCGGCCGGCGGCAAGGTGGACGTTGCGGTGCGCATGAGCACCGACGCGGGCGAGGGCGAAGCCATCGCGTTTATGCAGGCGGAATATTCCACGGACGGCGGCCGCACCTGGACGAGTTCCTGGGCGGAGCAGGATCTCGGGACCAGCGCGGACCGCGGCTTCAGTTTCACGGCCGGCGCCGCGGGCACGGAATGCAGGGTGCGGGTGCGCGTCGCCTATCGCGGCGGCGCGGCGGGGGCGGTGGATTGCGCCGGCGCGGCCATCCGCTGGTTCGACACGTGGAAGAACTGGCGTGAACCGCCGGCGAAGTCCGCCACGATCACCGTTCGCTGAGACGCCTAATGAAGGTTATAGGCGCGGATCAGCGCCTTGCCGCGCTCGACGTGCATGAAGTCCAGTGCCGGGACCGTGGCCTTGGCGCCGGCGGCCACCGGCGCCGCCATCGTCCGGCGCAGCTCCGTGCCGCGCTCGCCGACAAAGCCGGGCAGGTCGCGCGGCCAGCCGCGGAAGCAATGCCAAGTGAGCGCGGCGAGCAGGACCGCCGCGGCGAATTGCCGGCCGCGCGGCCGGGCGACCAGCCGGTCAACGGCTTCGCCCAGCAGCAGCGCCGCGAACGGCAGCGTGGCGAGCAGCGAACTGTAGTAGTAGCGCGAACTGAGCGTGGCCATGATGCCGGTGTGGTAGCGCCCGATGCCGAGCAGCACGGCGTTGCCCAGGTCATAGGCCAGCAGAAGCAGCAGCAGCAGGCGCAGCCGCGGGGAGGCGAGCCAGAGCCCGCCGGCCACCACCGCCACCTTCAGGCCACCCGCCAGCCACAGTGTGTCAGTGGACCAATTGAGCTCGAGCAGCAGGAAGGCGGGATTGAGGAGAAAAAAGCCGAGGCCGAATTGCACCGCCTGGCCCACGTGACCGGCCATGTGCTGGTGGTTGCCGCCCGAGAATTGGACGATGATCAGCGCCACGGCGACCGAGGGCGCGAGGCACAGGCCCGCGAGCCCGATCCGGCGGCCCCAGCCGGTGCGCTCCCGGGCGAGGAGCGCCGGCAGCAAGGTGGCGAGTGCGAGCACCGCGCCGGTCAGCACCCCGCGCGAGAAACAGCAGGCGCTCAGCGCGGCGGCGGCCATGAGCGGCGCGT
>JAYRXZ010000019.1:0-59453 GCA_041917235.1 Lacunisphaera sp.
GATGCGGACGAGCCGGCACTTGAGCCGGAGGAAGTCGCTGAGCCAGGCCGCCGCCGCCGGGCCGCAATCCTCGGCCAGCATCCCTTCGCTTTTCCAGACGGCCACTGTGTGCAGCGGCGCGGCCGGATCGGAGGCGGTCGGGATGCTGACGCGGCCGGCGCCCTCGGCGGAGAGGGTAAGGGTGCCGTTCGAAAGCGCGGTGCTGACCAGGGCCATGCGGGTGACCTGGCGTTGCGTGACAAATTTGCCGGCCTCGTCGATCACGAGGAAGCGCCGATCGCCGGCGAAGCCGAGGTCGTCGATCTCCGCCGCGGACACGGCGAAGCCGCGGAGGGATTTGACGGGGTAGAGGAACAGGCCGGAGACGTGCATGGGGGCTGGTTTGATTAACCACAAAGAGCACAAAAAACGCAAAAGGAACCTCAAGGCGGCTGTATCTGGGAGGAATTCCAAGCGCTGTGGAGGGCCGGCCTCCCGGCCGGCCGCGGTCGGTCAGGAGACCGACCCTCCAGCAATCTCTCACTTCCGCTGGTAATTGACCAGGTAGAGCTGCTCGCCGCCCTGGGTGGCGAATTTCAACGGGCGGGCGCCGCCGAGACCGTAGCAGATGGAGAGGGTGTCGCCGGCGAACTTGTAGATGCCGGGGATGGACTTGCCGGCGTTGGGGCCGATCATGCCGGCGAGCGTGAGGTGGCCCTCGGCGTCGAGGGTGTAGGTGCCCTTGTCGGCGGTGATACCGCCGAAGCGCACGGCGTATTCGCCGCCCACCAGCTCGATCTCCATCTTATCGAGCATCATCTTCGGCGCCTCCTCGCCATCGAGTTCGGCGTAGACGGGCTGCCAGCGGCCTTCGAGGGATGACATGGTCATCCCGGAAACCTGAGACCTGAAACCTGAAACCTGAAGGAAAAAGTCAGCCGAGGGACCGCGATTCCACGCCAAGAAGCACAGCAGCGAAGAGGTCTTGGGTTCGTCGTTTCAGGTCTCAGATAAAATAGAGGTGCTGGCCGGCGGTCGCTCATGCAGCGCCGCACGGTAGAAAGCTGCAATCATGAAGAAAGGGAACAAGGCGACAAACCAAACGGCAGCGATCATATGCGGCGTATATGCGGGAATGCCTTCGAGTGTGCTTGAATCGAACGAGTAGAGTTCCGCGCGTATCGCACGGATGAGACTCTCCTGGTGGTCTGCCGAAACGTAGGTTGGACTCCCGGGTCCCGTCTTCAGGGTGTGCTGCAAGATTGCTTCAAGGCGGGCCTTAGAATCCGCCCGATAACGGAGCTCAGCGTAGAGCTGATTTAATATTGATGCAGCGGACATGGCGCCGATCGCCAGCGCCAGAAGCACTAGTTTCTTTTTCCATCGAATTAGAAACCAAGCAGCTGCGATCGTCAGTGCTGGGCAATACACGGTCCAAGGAAACAACCCCCAGTCATCTCGCCAGCCGTCGAGCATGATGGCCAGGAAGTTCACGACTGCCTTTTTCTATTATTTCTCACGCCCGCTTGATGACGTCGCGGGGGGTGGTTTCGACGGTCGTGGGGTCGGCGAGTTCCTTCACGCCTTTCGCGCCTAACTCGGAGAATTTGCGGGCGCCGGGGAGGAGCGTCTGCTCGAAGGAGCCGACGGCGGAGTTGTAGGCCTTGCTCGCGGTCTCGAGGCCGCGGCCGACCTTGTCGAGGTTGTCGGCGAAGCCGGCGATGCGGTCGTAGAGCTGGCGGCCGAGGTCGGCGATCACCTGGGCGTTGCGCGACACGTCCTCCTGGCGCCAGCCGTAGGCCGTGGCCTTCAGCAGGGCGATGAGCGTGGCGGGCGTGGCGAGCAGGACCTTCTTCGCGATGGCGCGGTCGATGAGCGACGGGTCGCCTTGCAAGGCGCCGGAGAGGAACTGGTCGCCGGGGAGGAAGAGGACGACGAACTCGGGCGAGGGCTGGAACTGCGCCCAGTAATCCTTGGCGCCGAGGGCGTCGATGTGGGCGCGGACCTTGGCGGCGTGCTCGGCGAGCTTGGCGGAGCGGACGTTGTCGTCGGAGGCGTTGACGGCCTCGCGGTAGGCGTCGTTCGGGGCCTTGGCGTCGATGACGATCTGCTGGCCGCCGGGGAGGCGGACGATGAGGTCGGGGCGGAAGCCGCCGGCGGACTGCTGCTCGGTGAAGTCGCAGTAGCTCGACATGCCGGACATCTCGACGACGCGGCGGAGCTGGAGTTCGCCCCAGGTGCCGGCGGTGGTGGTGGAGCGGAGGGCGGTCGTCAGCTTGGCGGCCTCGGCCTGGAGGGAGACCTGCGCGGTGCCGAGGGATTTCAACTGCTCGGACAACTGGCCGTAGGCGCCGGCGCGGGCCTTCTCGATCTCGCCGATCTTGGCGTCGACCTTTTCCAGGGATTCCTTGAGCGGCTTGACCAGGGAGTCGATGGCCTGCTGGCGTTTGCCGAGCTCGTCGGCGGACTGCTGGTGGAGCTTGCCGAAGGTCTCGCGGGCGAGCTCGAGGAAGGACTGGTTGTTGGAGCGGAGGGCGTCGGCGGACAAGGCCTTGAAGGATTCGAGCAGCTTGGCCTGGGCCTCCTTGAGGGCGCCGCGCTCGGTCTCGAGCTCGGTGGCGCGGGCGCGGAGAGACGTCAGCTCGGCCTCGAGCTTGGCGACCTGCTCGGTCGCGAGGCGGGCGCGCTCGACCGAGGCGGCGGCGCGGGATTGGGCGATGAACCAGCCCAGGGCGGCGCCGATGGCCAGGCCGACGAGGATGAAGAGGATTTCCATGGGGACGGGGGCAGTGAAGCCCGCGGGCGGCGGTGAGTCGAGCCAACAGCGGGAGGATCCTGACAGCGTGGTGTCAGGAGACCGGCCGTTCCGGCCGGTAGGTCATGATTTGGGGTTTACCCGACCGCCCGGGTCTGGCCGATTGACGGGGTCAGCGCCTTCCTACCCGAACCGTGAACCCGCCTGCCGCCGACCGGGGTCTCCCTCCGCGAGGTCCGCCTCAGCGACCTGCCCGTGTTTTTCGAGCACCAGCGCGATCCCGCAGGCGCGCGGATGGCGGCGTTTACCTCGCGCGACCACGGGGCGTTTTTGGCCCACTGGAAGAAAGTCATGACCAACCCCGCCTGCGCGCTCCGCACCATTCTTGCCGGCGGGACTGTCGCCGGGAACATCGGGGCGTGGACCGACGGCACCGAGCGCTGCGTCGGCTACTGGATCGGGCGCGAGTTCTGGGGTCGCGGCATCGCGAGCGCGGCGCTGGTGCAATTTCTCGGTTACGAAACCACGCGCCCGCTCACCGCCCGCGTCGTGAAGCACAACGTTGCCTCGATCCGGGTGCTGCAGAAGGCCGGCTTCAAACCGGCCGGCGAGGAAGCCTTTGAAGTATCCGGCGGGGTGACGGTCGAGGAGCTGGTCTTCAGGATCTATGCGGCAACTGGTCGAACCCCGAATTGCGCCTTCGATTTCATCTCTGATTCTTAAGAGTCGAGCTAACTCCTTTTAGGAAGGCGGGGTCTTTAGGTCGCGCCAAAGCTCAAGGGCCGATGCCGTTCTATAAGGCATTTCCACTTTAGTTTCTATTTACCTGTGCTTGTAGAAGCTGACTTCGAGCACTATTCAGACGGGGTGCCCAAGGAGCCTAAGAAATGCATTTTCTGCGGTAGGTCAGGCTTAAGCAAAGAGCATATATTCGCCGACTGGATTAAGAAATACGTTCCGAGAACCGGCACGAGGACCGAGCATATTATTGAGAAGGCGACAGGCGTGCTTCCGAGCGGTGAGAGAACATATGAACATGTTCCTGGAAAACTAAATAGGCCCGGTGATATAGCCTCTCAGAAACTAAGGGTTGTTTGTGAGAAATGTAATAACGTCTGGATGAGTCAGATTCAGACGAAATCTAAACCGGCGCTCCTGCCACTAATCCTTGGCAGGTGGGAAGCGATTACCCCAAAAGATTGTGCAGCGATCACAACTTGGGCGATGATGGTTACCATGGTTGGACAATTTTCTGTGCCCAATCGCACTGGCGTGCATCAAGAAGAACGGACGCGGTTTTATGGCACCCAGGCACCGCTCCCAAATTGGTTTGTTTGGGTGGCCCGTTATGCTGGCACAAAGCTCACCACAAATACCGCAATTACTGTAATACGACCCTCGCCATTGGGATCTGTCAGATCAGATAATGCCAATTTCGAAGGGAATACCATCATCGCCAATATTTTTGTCGGGAAGATGTTTCTTCATGTGGTCTATACCACGCGTCCTAACCTACTTGTTTTTCTTGGGTCCGACTACATGAACAATCTCAATCTTACATGTCTTTGGCCCGGATCTATGGGCGATATTATCGCTCCGCCTGTTGCGCTATCTGATGACGGCATCGCAGATTTTATCAGGCATGCAAATACCACTCTCGTTTGGGCGTTGGAACAAGGTAGCCGAAGGAATTTTGGCGCTCATAAGTCGAATTAGTGCATTTTCCAATTGAGGGCTAGGTTTCAGCTTAGTCGCGACCCCGCAGAGGCTGTGCAGCGGGTAGGTCGCGGACTCCGTTCCGCGCCTCGGCGGTGAGCGGAGTCACCGCCCTACCTCAAAGACCCGAACGAAATTTGGATATCGGTGCCCTAATCTGGATCGTCGGCAGTGGCCGCGACTTCGAGCAGCACAAAATCCGCTAACCAAGCGGATTTGCAGGGAATGCCTTCAAATGTGAGGAATGACGTAGTGTTGCCGAGGCAAAGAAACCGCCGCAGGCATCCCGCAAACCGCAGTTTTGGCAGACGGGCAAGTAGACATTCTTCCAATCTGATATTGATTTGCGCGCGAAGGGATAGAGAGCCGGCCGGAGCACGCAGAGCGGCAAGTTAAAGAGCTGAACAGTCAATCCTGCAGCATCGAGAATATGGACGGCTTGATCTAACTCAGATTGGTAGTCGGCAGGATCAATCCATAAGGCCTCCAGATTGGAGCGGGCAAAGCCCATTAACTCCAAGCCCATAAGGGAGACTTGGTCCACGAATGGCAGATTACGCGCCACAAAGCGGGCGAACTGGGGCATGCGCCGATAGGTTTCGCGGTGAAGGACCATTCGCAATTCGATGCGAACTCCAACGCGAGCGAGATTCATTAATCCAAAGATAGTTTCCTCAAATGCGCCCGCGGCTTGGACTACGTAATCATGGTGTGCGGCGGTGTCGGCATAGAGCGGCACTCCAATCATGAAGTTTCCGGGCTGCACTTCAGCGACTTGCTGTGCAAAACGGGCGAATTGGAACAACCGGCCATTGGAAAGCATGTGCAGCGAGGTGGTGGGCAGGTTGTCTCGCACCGAGCGGAGCACAGCCAGTAGTCGGTCCCCGGTTAACGTTGGTTCGCCGCCGGTGATGCCCAGTTCGGCAGTTTCGCGATCCATCCAAGGTATCATCCGGAGAATTTCGTCGACGTGGTGGTCGTCATTGATGTCCCTGGGCGGCTGCGAACACATCAGGCATCGGCTATTGCAGCGTTCCGTGAAAAAAAGAACATTATGCCGTGATGCTTTGCGATAAAGCACCCTGACTTCTTGAGACACAGGATTGATTCTCAAGATGTCGCCCGGCATGAGGTAGCTGAAATCGGTAGAAAGACCGACTTCGGAGCCGGTATCGGATCCAATGGACACGCGGTGGTTCTCGCCATTTTCACCAAGGACGCGTCCTTCGAAAAGATTCAGTCCAACAGCAGTTTCCAGGCGAATCAGCCGAGGTTCTCCCACAAATGCGATGCGGGCTTTGCCAGCAAGGTTCATGTGGCCCAGCGACGAAGAACCCGGGCAGATTCCGGATCGTCCTCCATCAACAAAGTAAGATGACGCATGAGTTCGAGGTTGCGGCGACAGAACGCGCTACTTGGCCGATGTCCCACCAAGTCGTGCTGGGTAGCATGATGAAACACGGGATCGCTGCCACACCACGGTTGAAAGGCACAATCGCTGCATCCGGGCAGACCTTCGTTCATTGTCCGATATGCAATATCAACGATTGGTCCGGCGGTGTAGAGCGTCCGCCAGTCATGTTCGTAGACATTTCCCATGCGGAAAGTGTGATCTCCCATTTCTGCCAGCATCCGCCCTTCGTCACTCGCATAGACGGCGCCGTCATAGTTGTAGACGATTGCCCCCAAGGCTGCACCCATCGGCGATTGCAGGTCCACATAACCCGTCGGGAAGGCTGTCAGCATCCGACGTAGGACAATGGAAGCATACACTTCTCTCATCTGCGTTCCCGATTGGTTGAGCTTTAGAATGTGGTTTAGTCCGCGTTTGTAGAAGTCTAGGAACTGATCTGTTTCGTAACCCAGCCGAGCGGATGTTTTCACCGCAAAGCCATATGGGCTGATGTGCCGGAGGAATATTTCCCGGAACCCTAGGCGCACGTATTCATCGATGATTGCTTCCGGCTGACTAAGACTTTCCGCAGTGCAAGTCATGAGTGCGGAAACCGATTCCTCGCCTAATGCCGCACGGCAGCGAGCAATGCCTGCAACCGTTCTTTCATAGCCATCCCGGCCGGGGCGATGGCGGTTGCCGTTATGAAGGGCGCTGGGACCATCAATAGAGGTGGAGACGAAGACCGCATGCTCCTGAAAGAAAACGAGCATTTCATCGGTTAACGGAGAGAGATTTGTGGCGACAACGAAAGATAAGTCCCTGCCGGTGGCTAATGTTTTAGTGCGCTGAATGATATGTTTGATCAGCGGGAAATTGAGCAGGGACTCACCACCTTGAAACTCCACTTTCAACTGCTTGCCCGGAGAAGCCAGCATGACGTCGATGGCTCGATCCGCCGTTTGAATGGTCATGTCGAACGCAGAGCGGTCTTCGGATACACGAGAAACCTGACAGTAGCCGCAAGAATGGTCGCAGCGCAGCGTGACAACGAATATATGAAGCGTTGCGAGATCCGGGAGCCGTGATTGTCTGGTTCGAATCTGGGCGGCGAGGAGTTCCTTTGCGGTATCCGCGCGGCATCGGCTGATTAGGTTCCCGGCCTCCAAATCATCTAGCAGGGGATCGATCGCGGAGAGCTTTCGTTCGACCAGCGGCTGTAAAGCAGATGTAGGGATAACGCGATAGTCGCCGGCTAAATTGGTGAGCAATGTTCGCCCGGCGTCCAATCGCAGAAACCGAAATGGCAATAATTGGTAGGTGGATGGGCGATAGTCAGCCAGCGCCCTAAAGCTTTTCCCCAGCCGATGGGATGTTTCAGTCGGAGATGGCACGGCGCTTGGCTGGTAGTCCTGACTCTAAGTCCGGCCTAATCAAAACGGCGTTGGAAAGGGCATGCGCCATGATGAGATCTCTGATTCCCGAGGTTTCCGCTGCCACGATCGTCCGGAGACGCTGATCCAGCAGTTCGTTTTCGAATTCCCCCATCATTCTTTGAGAATCATCGTTGGGAAACTTGGATTCCAAGGAGACTTCCATGCCTTCATCCTTCCGCACCAACCGGACAAAGGCGCGGCCGGAGAACTTATAGGCTGCCTTGAGGACCTCTTCGTCCGAATAGAGGGTCATGTCGACTATACGCAGAAAGGGCACGGAACTATTTGGTGGTGGCTGGCGCAGGCTTCGGCGCCTCGGGGTCATTGGGCAGTGCAAGGATTTTGGCTGCGCCACCCATGCGCTCAATGATGTCGGTTTGCATGACAGGCACCGGCGATTCGGTTGCGCCAATCCGAACGATGACATGCTCTAGTTTGATCTCGACGATCTTGATGCGTGTTCCGGCGTTTAGGTTTATTACGCCCACGATCTTCTCGCCGTCCATCAAGCTGAAATCGGTCGCCTTCACGAGCTTCGCCTCAGACGGCCACTTAGAGCGAACCTTCGGTAGCTTGGCTAGGAGTTGCGCCATTTCGGGTGCAATCGTGGCTGCTGTGACGACGGAGGGGATCGGTTTTGGTTTAGGTGCGGGAGTGGGCGATACCGGTGCGGGGCGGGGTGCGGGTGCAATCGACGCTGGCGGGGAATAGCTGCCACCGCTGGATCCAGAATAGTGGGACGAATGCGAAGAATGAGAGCTGTGCGAACTATGAGAGCGATGCGAAGAGTGTGAACTATGCCGGGCGAGCATCGGATATCCCGCCCGCGCCATCCCGTAGATCAACTTTTTTATCGTGCTTGGCTGGGAACTCGAGGAAGCAGCAACGTCGGCGTCGTAGTGCACAGAGTTATTCTCTGTGACAGCCGGTCCGTTTGCTGCGACGAGGGGAGCCGCTGGCAGAAACGGCAGTATGCGGCGTAGAAGGGCAGAAACTTGCGGGTGCATAGTGTGCGAGTGTTCCCAATTCAACGGACTGCCGTGGCAAAAAAGGCCAGTCGGTCACACTCACGTGCAACCTCTGGCCCGCGGTTAACACAGCGGTTTGTTGGCGCGAAGGCAAGTGTCACTTGTGGCCGACATGGGCATCGGTGAACGGGTTGGCTTGTTACCGGTATGCAATAGCGGGTATTTCAAATTCTGAAACACCCCGCGCGCCTCCGCCGCCCTACCTTAGCGACCCGAACGAGATCTGGATGTCGGTGCCCTTGATGCCGGGGCCGGCCTGGAGGGTGCCGCCGTGGAGGCGGAGGATCTCGCGGGCGAGGAAGACGGAGAGGCGGCCCTCGTTGGGCGTGATGCCGGGGGCGGGGAGGGGCAGGATGCCGTCGAGCTCGAGGCGTTTGCCCTCGATGGTGACGATGGCGGTGCGTTGGGCGTCGTTGCCGGCGGTGCGCAGGGTGAGGAGGAGGCCGGTGGTGCCCTCGTCGGGGCGGTTGGCGCCGAGGGCGTCGAAGATCGCCATGAAGGCGAAGCGCACGAGGTTGGCGTCGACGGAGAAGATGAGCTGCTCCTCGGAGAAGCGCGTGTTCATCCCGCGGGCGGTGGCGAGCTCGGTGAGGAGGATGTTGAGGTCGACCGATTGGGCGGTCGGCGCGGCGATCTCGCCGAGGACCGTGGCGTGCTCGGCCAGGCGCTGGAGCTTCTGCACCTCGGTGGCGAGGGAGACCTCGGAGGCGAGCAGGGCGGCGCCGTCGGGGGCGGGGAGGGACGCGGCGAGAGGCGGGCGGCTCTGGCTGCGGGTGAGGAGCTGGGAGAAGGTGACGAGGGAGACGAGCGGGTTGGACAGCTCGTGGCTGAGGGTGAGGCCGAGGTTCTTGAAGAGGGCGCGGCGGTGCGACTCGTGCTCGGCGCGGATGCGCTCGATCTCGGGCGCGGCCTCCTCCCAGTGGACCCAGACGCCGTCGATCTCGGGCGCGGGGCCGGCGGTGACGCGGAAGCGGTGCGGCGGGCGGGCGGGCTGCACGATGGTCTTGCCGGCGTGCAGGGCCTCGCTGGCGACGGCGCGGACCTCGACGGGCAGGTCGAGGGCGGCGATCTCGGCGCGGGACAGCACGCGGGAGCCGGGCAGGTATTTGGCGCGCAGGGTGGCGGTGGTCTCGATGCGCTGGAGCTCCTCGATCTGGGCGGAGCGCTCGAGGCAGCGCTCGAGCAGGCGGCCGTGGAGGACGGCGCGGAACTTGTCGGACTCGCGGTAGGCGGCGCCGTCGGCGCGCGGGCCGAGGGCCATCCAGCCGAGGAGCTGGCCGGAGGCGTGCAGGGGGATCAGGAGCTTCGCGCCCCAGGTGTGGAGCTGCTGGCGGATCGGGGCGTCGATGGCGGGATCGTCCGGGCCGGCCCATTGCGAGAGGTCGAGGGCGGCGGGATGTTCCTCCAGCCAGAGGGCCAGCGGGTGGCCGGCCTCGCAGCGGTGGGCCTCGTCGTCGGAGACAAAGGCGTCGAAGCGGCGGAAGAAAAACAGGACCTTGCCGGACTTCAGGATGTAGCGGCCGGCGCGGCGGAACTCGTCGAGCAGGCGCGTGCGGTCGCCGAGGTGGGCGAGGGCGCTCTCGAGGAAGTCCCACGACTCGACCGGCTCGCCGGCGGCCGGGGCGGGCGCGGCCTCGCGGGCGAAGGGCGCGGCGCTCTGGCGCGAGCGCTCGAGGGTGGTCTGCAGCTGGGCGTTCTTGTCGGCGATCTCCTCGAGGAGGCTGACGGACTCGGCGAGGCGGGTGCGGCTGTCGTCGTAGCTGAGGAAGAGGCGGGCGGCGCGGTTCTGGCGGGCCTGCTCGAAGGGGAGGCTGTGGGGCTGGCCGACGAGGATGACGAGGGTGCCGGTGCCGCAGGCGAGGCGGGCGCGGGGGTCGTTGATGTCGGTGACCCAGACGCGCGAGCCGGGGCGCAGGAGGTCACGCTGAAGGTCGGCGGGGCGGGCGAAGCAGGCGGGTTCGCGCGGGTGGAGCTGGTTCTTCCATGCGGCTTCGAGACCGGGGTCGGGGGTGGTCAGGATGAGGGAGGCGGGCATGGAAACGTGATGCGGAAAGTAGCGCCGGAGCGCTCGATGTCAGGCACAATGATGGTGGCCTTGTGTTCGTGCAAGATATCCGCGCACACCGCGAGGCCCAGGCCCATGCCCTTGGTTTTCGTCGAGACGAATGGGTGGAACAACCTAGCGCGCTGGTCGGGGGGAATGCCGGGGCCGTTGTCGCTGACCTCGAGAATGACGCTGCCGTTGGGGGAATTGCGGGTGCGCAGGTCCACGCGGCGGTCGGTCTCCTGGTGGTCGAGGGCCTGAAAGGCATTGATGAGAAGATTGATCAGGACCTGGCGGATGGCGCTGGCGTCGGCCCAGATGATGTCGGCCGAGGCGGTGTAGGTGCTGGTCATGGAGACGCGGGCCTCGGCCGCGCGGGTGAGCATGAGGTCGACGGTCTCGCGGGCGACGGCGTGGAGGGAAATGCGCTCCATCTGGTGCCGGCGGGGGTTGGAGAGGTCGAGGAGCTGCTGGGTGAGGCTGTCGATGCGGTCGACCTCGGCGGGGATGAGGACGTTGAAGCGGCGGCGGAATTCCGGGTCGTCGAAGCGGGTCGGCAGCAGGTGGGCGAAGGTCTTGATCGAGACGAGGGGGTTGCGGATCTCGTGGGCGAGGCTGGCCCCGAGGAGGCCGATGGTGGCGAGCTGCTCCGACTGGCGGGCCTGCATGGTCAGGCGGGAGCGCGCGAGGATGTTGTCCATGAACTCGGCGATTTCCTGAACCTGCTGAATCTCCGGGTAGGTGAAGGGTCGGTGGTTGACCTTGGTGCCGAGGACGAGGACGAGCGAGGGGGTGGTGCTGCCGCGCGGGGCGGTGACGGCGAGGCCGAGGTCGAACTCGGTGAGGAACTGGCGGAGGTCGACCAGGCCCGGCTCGGCGCGCTGGCGCTGGAGGCTTTCGGGGGTGGTCCAACCGTTCCGGCACAGGGCGGCGTGGGCCGGGCGGTCTTTGGTAAACTCGAGGTCGCCGGAGGCGTAGACCTCGCCGCTGTCGAAGAGCAGGCGGGCGTAGTTGGCCTGACCCCAGGTGCGCAGGAGGCTCTCGAAGGCCGCGACCAGCTTGTCGGGATTGGGCTCGCTGCGGGCGAGCTCGCTCATGGTGCGGCGGAGCGATGCGACATTCTGTTCCGGGCTGAGGCGGAACCATTCGCGGCTTTTGTGCTCGAGGGTGAACACCAGGAGGCAGCAAATGCCCACGCTCAGGATTAGGTCGGCTGGCGGGAGCAGGATGAGACCGAGTAACCACCAGCCGGCGAAGATGCCGAGGCACAGGATCAGCACGAGCACTAGTCGTTGCACGACAGACAGAAAAACCTGCCGGGCGTCGAACACGCGGTGCACTGTGACGGCCCAGGCAGTCAGTGCATAGAAGGTGACGACAGTCAGAGGACTGAGGCGGGAGAGGAAGCGTAGGTTGAGGTAGGTTCCGCCTGCGCTGATGGCGATGGCGAGCAGGCAGCTCAACGCGCTGTTGAAGGTCAGGAACTGTAATTCGATGCGGCGCACGCCCTGTTCACGCCTGAGCAAGCGGTAGGAATGCACGACGAGGAAGGCATACAGTGCCACACTGACGATAGTGTAGATTAGGTAACCGACGCCGCGCCGCGGATTCTCCGGGGTCGAACTGCTGGGGATGAAAAGGTCCGTGAAACACAGCGCCGCCAGCGCCGCGCCGATTAGGAACCACGGCCACGAGCGGCGCAGAGCGGCCCCAGACTGACCCTCAGTCGTCAAGATCGACTGCATGAATAGCCAGATGATCCAAGGAAAGAAGGCGCCGGCGGCCGACGCTGCCCGTAGCCACGGCACCGGGTTGAGCATCGGAACGCTCTCGCCCGAACGCAGGGCAAAGGCGAAACAGACTAGCCACGCAGCCGAGGTCAGGGATGCGAGGGCGAAGACTTGGTTGGTGAATCGCCTAGCGTTGAGCCAGAGCACGCTCGCGCCGATGGCAAGCGTTAGCAGTGCGGCGATGAAGATCAGCGTGGACATTACCGCTCGAGGACTAGCGCCGAGTTGCTGCCCGAGAGGCCGTGGCTGTTCACTACCGCGACTCTCACGGGCAGACGACGGGGCAGGCAGGATAAATTCAGGGGACAGGTCGGGTCGGGGTGCTCCCAGTTTACTGTTGGGGGCAGCACGCCATGGTGCAGGCTCAGCGCAGTGCTCGCTGTCTGAATCGGCCCGGAGGCGCCAAGGGCTGTGCCGATGGCTCCCTTAATCGAGCTTACTGCAATCTCCGCAAGCCGGTGTCCATACAGGTGCGCCATGGCGCGGGATTCATTGGCATCAATCACTCGGTGTCCGGTGCCCCAGGCGTTGATGTAGTCCACTTCATCAGGTCGTCGTCGGGCGTTAGCAAGGGCCTGACGGATGCATTCGACGAGGCCCATGGCCGTCTGCCCGTCCTGATCGTTGGCGTAGCTGTAACCTGTGATCCATGCCACAGCGGGCCGCGGGCTGCTCTCAGGCTCGAGCACAAATATAGTGGCGCCCTCACCCAGCACACCGGTGGAACGCCAGAGATCAAACGGCCGGCAGGCCTTTTCCGGCAAGTCGTTGGTGGCCGGGCTGAGCTCTGAGGCATTGAATCCCAGCATCGGATAATAGGAGAGAGGGCACTCACTCCCGCCGCACAGCGCAAAGTCAGCCTGTCCGCTGGCGATGAGCTCGGCGGCCTGGCCAACCGCGTCGAGTCCTGAGCAACAGGAAGTTTGCATCGTCAGCATGCGCGCGGACACACCGAGCCACTCCACAATCTTCCCGGCGACGTTAGCGACAGAGGCCTCATACATGATGCTGCCTTGCGTGTAGCGCGTGCCCTTTTTCATCACTAGCTCCATACCTCGCCCGATCTTGTCGAAGTCCATGATCGACGTGCCAGTCACGACGACCGGATGATGTCCGGCTAGGTCTCCGAGTGTCAGGCCGGCATCCTTCATGGCCAGTATAGCGGCTACCAAGCTGAACTGGGTGTGCCGGGAAAGGCGCTTGGGATTCTCATCTGGCGCATATCGTTTCAGGTCAAAATCCGGGACTTCAGCGCCAACAAACTGGCCGGCGGCGGGATCGAAGCGTGTGATGGCTCTGACACGGCTGACAGGCTCGTTGATACCTCGGAAGAATTCCTCGCGGCCGATGCCCGCTGGCGTGACCGGGCCGAGGCCTGTGATCTTAACGCGACGACGCATGGCCGGACCGCGCGGAGCGCGTGAGGGAGGGAGCGGGGGACGCCGGAAGGTGGTTCAATGCAGGCGGGAGGTGGGTGCGATGACCGGCCTTAATTGCCGGACAATGCGGGGCACGGCAAGCTTCGGTATCGCAAAAGAGATTTGCGCCATGCCGGGCCCGAACCCACAACAACACCAGCATGACTGCCTTGGAATTCGAAGCCCGTCTCGTCGCATGGGCCCGCGCGAGACCAGACGTTGAGGCTTTGGTGCAGATTGGCTCGCGGGTGCAGCCGGGCGGAGTGGTTGATGCGTGGTCCGATTGGGATTACCAGCTTATCGTCCGCGACCCCGAGCCTTACCAGAACCGCGAATGGCCTGCGCAAATAGCGCCGTGCTGGACGGCGCACCTCGAGCGCACGCCGCGCGGGGTTATGAAGCTCAGTGCCGTCTTTGCCGGTGGTTGGGAGGCGGACTTCGTTCTGCTGACCGCTTGGCAGATGAGGCTGGTTTGTCGCGCCATGCGGCATCCTGGGGCGGCGGCGTGGTATCCAGCGGTGCTGTGTCAGGGCGTGCGGAACCTGCGACTGGTGGCTGGCCCCGGCCATCGCGTGGTGCTTGGCGGCCAAGCGTGGGAGCAGCGTTATGCGGCGTTAGGTGTGGCTTGGCCGGAACCCGGCTTCACGGCAGACGACTTTCTTTTCCACACTTCCGGTTTTTGGCGCCATGCGGTCTGGGCCACCAAGAAGATCCGGCGCGGCGAACTCCGTGCGGCGCAGCGCTGGGCGCACGTCGAGTTGCGCGAACACACCTATGCGCTCCTGGCGGAGGAGGCCCGGCTGGAGGGCAGGGAGCCGCGACCCGAGGCGCGGCAGGCCGAGCGCTGGCTCGGCGAGTCGCGGCTGGGACAGACGGCGGCGCTGACCGGCGTGACGCAGAGCGAACTGGCGGGCGCATTGCTGGCGGAGCTGGCCCTGTTTCGCGACGTGACCGCAGGCGTCGCGTCGCGGCGCGGCTGGACGGTGCCGGATTACGCGGCGGTCGAGGCGTGGCTGCGAACCGAGCTGGCGCAGGTTGCCGGCTAGCTCGCGAGCGGGAACACGAGCGTGAAGATGGTGCCGCCGCCGATGCGGGGCTCGACTTTCATCTCGGCGTGGTGGGCCACGGCGATGTGGCGGCAGATCGTCATGCCGAGGCCGGTGCCGTGCGCCTTGGTGGACTCGATCGGCTTCTTGAGGATGACCGCCAGGATGTCGGGCGGCAGGCCGCTGCCGTTGTCGGCGATGGCGAGCACCGCCCGGCCCGGGTCCCGCCGGATGCTGACGATGACGCGGGAGGCGCCGGCCTCGAGGGAGTTTTTGATTAGGTTCTGCAGCACCCGCATGATCTCGTAGCGGACGCCGGTGATCTGCGCCGACGCGTCGCCCTCGATCTCGATGCGCGGGGAGTCGAAGAAGAGGACGGAGCGGGTCTCCTCCGCGGCGGCGCGGAGGGCGAAGGTCTCGCTCTTGGCGATGCTCTTGGTGCTCTGGCGCCAGGACTCGGCGAGGTGGAGGCAGAAGGAGGAACAGTGCTCGAGGCGCTGGGCGTAATGGACGATGCGATCGATCGAGGCGGACTTGCCTGACAGGGTCTGGGCCTCGTCGAGCAGCATGTTGGTGTAGCCGATGGTGACGACGAGCGGGTTGCAGATGTCGTGCACCATCTCGGCGGCGGCCTGGCCGTAGCCGACCTGCATCTGGTGCTTCTTCTGCTCGGTCTTCACCGACTCATACATGCTCTCGAGCTGCCTGAGCAGGGAGGCGCGCTTGCGGCGCTCCAGCGCCTGGGTGGCGTGGCGGCGCACGGCGGCCTGGAGCACGTCGACGTCGAAGGGTTTCTTGAGATATTCGTTGGCGCCGAGGCTGATGGCGGCCTGCGCGGAGGCGAGGGCACCGTAGCCGGTCATCATGATGACGGCGACATCGCCGTCGATGCGGCGGAGTTCCTCCAGGCCCTGGATGCCGTTCTTCTGCGGCATGCGGATGTCCATCACGACGACGGCGAAAGTGTCCTTGCGGATGAGTTCGAGGCCGCGGTCGACGCGGTCGGCGGTCTGGACATCAAACTCCTCCTGCAGCAGGTAGCTCATGCTCTCGCGCGGACCGAGTTCGTCGTCGATGACGAGGACCTTGGGTCGGGCCGGCGTGGTGGCCGGGGCGGTGGGGGTGGTGTCGAGCATGGGTGGATGTGCCCGGGCAGGCTGGAGGTGGCCCCCCCGTTTGGCAATCCGAAGCTTGGTCAGGAATCCCCAGGAACGCAGCTCGTTTGCTAATTAAGTGTTATTTTGGCGTCACGACTTGCTTGACGATGTCGGGCTCACGCCACGGCTGTGGCCAAGCCAGATGGCGTTGCCGCGTGGCCGTGCGGAGAAAGGATTTAACCACCGAGCCGCCATGGAGCAAAGAAGGGGCGAACAGCGGGCCAGCTATGCCGCCCTTCTTGGCAGAGTCACCCGATGGATTGTCCATCACCAGGGCAGGCTCGGTGGTTAAAAGGTGCAAATCGCCGACCAAGTCCGCGGGCTCGACCTGCAGGCCGTGGTTTCGGCCGAGGTGTTCCTGCAGGTCGCGTGATCGGATCACGAGCGGAGGTGGCTCAAGCCGCACGCGTTCGTTATCCTGGGACGACACTCCGGCAATGTGTCCCACTACGGGCCGTCGGACATTTGCTCGCTCAGTCGTGGGTCGAACCAAGCCGGCGGCTTGCAAGGAAATGTCCACCTTGACCAAGGGCAGGTGACAAAGCATGGCGATCACGCCGGCCAGTATCATCCAGTAAGTCCAAGCTGGCTGAAGATTATGAGGTGCGCCCAGGCTTTCCCGTGCGTGCTCAGCGGTTTGCGCCGGCAGCAGCTGCGAATGGGTGTGCGGTTGAGGCTGAGCAGACATGGGCGGTGCAACTACCAGTAAGGCTGCAGGTGCCCCGGCCTCGGCCAAACGGTTTGCCGTAATTTTTCCGTAAACGCCGGCGCGTTCTAGGCGGAAGGGGTATTCGCGTTCCGTCTGCTCGACTGCGGAAGATAACAATAGCCAGTCTTGGGTGTCACCCGGATTACCGATCGGAGATCAAGGCCAAGCTTGCGAAAAGAAGTCGCGAGCTTGCCGAGCAGCACGCGGAGGTTGGCCGAATCGCCCGGGAAGCCGCGATTGAACAGTTCGCTATAAAGCAGGCCATAGGTCAGGGTTTGGCCGGGGGATTCGGACAGGAGGCGAGCGAGTTCAATCTCCTTTGGGGTGATGTGGGTCGACCGGTCGCCGCATTGGAGCTGTTGCTGGTCGGACAGCACCGTGGCGCCGGCCAGCACGAATTTGTCCGGCGGCAAGGATCGGACCTCTGACAGCGAAGAGGCCCGGAGGAACTTGGCGATGTATTCGAGCAGGACGCCGGGGCGCAGCGGATCTCGGAGCACGCAATCGGCGCCCAAGGCAAGCTGCCGGGCTTCCTGCCGCTGGGGGCAGTCCGCCCCGGCGAGGACAATGACGCGCGCAATCGGTAAAAGGCCAGAATTGTCCAGCAACGATAAGATGTCGTCGGAATAGCCATCGGATAGCTTGACGCGCGTGAGGACAAGCCTCGGCGGCGCTTTCCTGAGCTGTGATTTAAACTGAGAAACCGAGATGCAGATGTTGGCAGGCCGTGGACAATTCCCGACCAAAGCGGCCAACGAGGAGGCTTCCCGGGCACTGCTGGTGACAATGACAATCATGCGGAGACTTCATGTCGGCAGGGCCAGCACGAGTTCGAAGCGTTCGTGGGTGGGTGCCACGGTCAGGCCGAGCGTGCCTTTGCACTTGGTTAATCCATGAAGCAATCCCCGGGCCGGCAGCTTGATCGAGCTAGCCTGATGGCCCTCAAGCCAGTTCTTGACCTGCGCGTGATCCAGCGCGCTGGCTGCGGTCTTGATGCGGAGGAGGACGCCGGGTTGACCGTGCAGCGCCTGCTTCCGGTTGACCCAGAGGAATTCGCGGCTGCGCAGATCACGCTGTGCGGCATCAAGCCGGGTCAGGCCCTCGGCCCGCACCTGCACCGTGGTGCCCGGGGCGGTGAGTTCCAAGGCTGCGCCGAGGGCCGGAATCAGAAGAAGTAGAAGTTCAATGCCGGAAAGATCGCGGATGATCGCACTCTGCTCCTGGATATGCATGTCGAGGTTCTTCCGTTCCTGTTCTGTCCGGGCCCAGCGCACGCAGATGCCAACGGCATGATTGAGGCATTCGCCCAGATGTGCGGCCGACGTGTCACGGTTGGCGTAGGCGGAGTTGAAGAACCCCTCGGTAATGTTGGTCGCGGCTTCAGCGGCTCTCCGCGCTTCCTGCAGGGAGCGACACACCGTTCCCAGGCGGGCATCTGGCTTGCCCCTGTCTTCCAATGAATGCGTGGCACTGACGAGCAGTGCGTGGATCGTGGTGAGCAGATTTGCAGACTGGAGCAGAGCATCGCGCGCAGATTCAGAGGCGGTGAACTCTATATCCCGCTCGATCCGCGCTACGCCCAAGTCCCGGGCCAAAGAGGAAGAATCCCTGACCAATGCCATCTCCAGGCGCCGCGCCCTGGTGCGTTGAATCCAATCGGGCAGTCGGTGCTCAAATCTCGTGCGATCTGGCAGTGGCTTGAAGATGAAGTCGTAAACCTGGAGCGGAATGGAGCGCCGCAGGTTTTCCTCCGTGCCAAAGCCGCTGAGAATGACAAATCCCAAGCCGGGATCGATTTCGCGGGCGGCCTCGACGAAATCCAAGCCGTCCATCTTGGGCATGTGCAGATCGACGATGCACAGGTCGAATGATTCCTGGCCGACCCGCACTAGAGCCGAGCGGGGATCGGAACAGGATACGAGATCGAAGCGGTTGCCCAGTCGCAAGCGGAGCGAGGCGTGGATCTGACGCTCGTCATCCACGGCAAGGATCCGCGGGGTGACGAGTTCGGTGGAATCAGGAATCATGTTCTGCCTGGTTGGCATCAGGCGGGACGGACCTGTTGGGTCGAATGGAGCGCAAGGGGGGCGGGCTCATGCACGATGTCGGCTGAGTCGCGCATGGGGATGGGGAAGATTGTCCGTTGCGGAAAAATTGCCTTGAAGGTCGCGCCTTCGCCGGGGGTGCTGGTGACTGAAATCCGACCTCCGTGCAGGTCGACGATCTTGCGGCAGATGGCCAGGCCAAGCCCGAGCCCGCGCACGGTATCGCCCGTGTCCTTGGTCGTGAAGTAGGGATCAAAAATGCGTTTTAGGTTTTCGGTTGGGATGCCGATGCCCTGGTCCGTGACGGCAAGGCAAACCTGTTCAACAGGGTTGGCCTCGACCGAAATGGTCACCACGGCACCCGGTTGTGAAGCATCGATCGCGTTGTTCACCAGGTTCAGCGCTAGTCGTTGGAATAGAACCGGGTCGACCGAGAGCGGGGCCTGCAGTTCGCAGAAGGACTGAAGCTGGACTGCACGTCGCGCGGCCCGCTCTTGCGCCAGCCGGACCACGGATGCGAGGCTTTCGACGGGATCCACCTCCTTGAACTGCGGGATGAGTCGCCGCGAAAAAAAGAGGCTCTCACGAATGTAGTCCTGCATGACTTTTACAGAGTTCAATGCGGCAGCATAAACCTCGGCCTCGGCGGTGCCGGGAGTCACTCGTCCCTCGGAGTGAAGCAAGTATGTGGCTACGGGAGTCGTCAGGTTGTTCAAATCATGAGCCAGGCTGCGGGACATCATGGCGGCCGACTCCATCTGCGCGAGTTTGGCTGCATGCTGCGAGAGGTTGGCGTGCGTCAGGATGTTGTCCATGAGTTCGCCCAGATCCAACAACAGGCGGATATCGGGATACGTGTAGGGCCGCAGGCCGTGCTTGAGCCCCAGTGCGAGCAAAAGCGTGGGGGAGTCGCTGCCCAGTGGAACCGCGAGCAGCGCACCGAGATTGTGCCGCGACATTAGCTGGGAGCATTCCACCGTGCCCGGTCCTGACTTTCGTCGCTGAAGCAATTCGGGGGTGATCCAGCCTTCCCTGCATAAAGGAACGAGGCCTGGCCAGTCCACGCTCACGTTTATATCTCGGCTGGCAAAAACACGGTTGTTCGCTGGTAGCAGAACAACGCGATCCGCCTGGCACCAATCACACAAGAAGTCCTCATAGTGTGCTTTCAGTTTGTCGGCTTCAGGCTCCTGCCGGGCCCACTTGACGATTGTCCGCCGGGGTTCGATTAACCGATGGTTATGGTCCAATCCGAACCACCTTTGCGTCGGTCGTGCGCACGCAAGGGCCACCAGACCAGTGCCGATTGCCGCAAAAAGTATATCGTAGGGCTGATCCACCGACTGGTGCAGCAAAGGCGTGAGGATTGCTGCTGCTACGCCCAGGATGCCAAGGAGTGCAATGCGGTGGGCCAGGGAGGCGATTACCTGGCGGGCATCAAATATCCGATAGTAGCATACGGTCCAGACGGTGAGGGCATACAAGGCCAGAAAAATGAACGGCGCGCTACGGCTCAAGATTGGTATTTCGAATACGCGGCCAATGTAAATGAAGAGCAGCACCAAGACGCCGGTTAGCCCAGTATTGAGCACGAAAATCTGCATCTCGGTTCTACGAACGCCGGCGAGGCGTTGCATTTGGCGATAGGCGCATATCAATATAATGACCCCTTCAATTAGCAAAACACAGAAGCTGATCGTGTATCCGTATCCTCTTTTAGGTGCGAATGGCGTGGAGTCCGACGGAACGAAGGATTCTGAGAAAATCAGAACAGCTAACGCACAGGCGGTTACGAACCACGGC
This sequence comes from Lacunisphaera sp., assembly GCA_041917235.1. Lineage (GTDB taxonomy): Bacteria > Verrucomicrobiota > Verrucomicrobiia > Opitutales > Opitutaceae > Lacunisphaera. The sequence goes on from JAYRXZ010000019.1 coordinate 20,320, forward strand.
CATGATCGCTTCAGAATGCCTGAAAGAGTCAGGGATGGTGTTGCGATTGCCGGTATCATTAACTGAATAAGCCAGGGCAGAGTTGCTGATGTGGAGGCACCCGAGCGCAACCAGAAGAGATGATCTCCATGAGTAGCGGGTGTATATAATCGCGCTTCGCGAATGACCATGAAAAGGGTAAAAACCCACAGTGCTATCGCCGTCAAAACCAGCACGAATATGCGATTGATCAGCCGATTCGGATTGATCGAAAGAATGCCAACACCCGTCAGACCGCTCGCAAAAGCAGCGCCTAGAAATGCCAGTTCAAGGGCAGGGATCATGGTTGCGTAACAAGACGATTAAGCATCCGCCTTCATGGTGGGAACGAAGCTGCGCAATTATGCGATGGGTGAAGCAACAGGCATTTGTGCCTGCGGCCAATGCTTGCAGAAACCGCCAAGTTCGCGGCCAATAAAAATGCCTAATTGCAGGTGCTCTAAAAATCGAAAGCCGAGCTTCTCCTCTCTAATACCGCCAGCGGATTCCCCGGCGGGTCAGGCTTTGCGGTCTAAGAACACTCAGCCGGTCAGCAGTTTGATCGCTTGGGAGCCGTATATGACTTCTTCTCCGGCGCCACCGGCTTCACGTCGGGGTCGAGGGCTTCCGGCTCGCCGAGCTGCACGGTGGCGGGGTTGACGGATGCCGCCCGGGGCTGTCTCGGCGTGACGCGGGCCGCGGCCGCCGCCAAGCCTGGGGCCGGACAGGGCGCCCTGGTCCGAAAAAACCGGATCCGCCCAAACGCCTTACGGGTTCTCGGCGAAGGGGTGCCGGGAATCGAGCGCGAGCTTCTCAATCTCGGAATGCAGCTTCACGAGCTGCTCGCGCAGGTGGCGCTCGTTCTCCCCGAGTTTGTCGCGATTCTGGTCCAGGGTGATGATGGCCTGCTCCAGACCGGCGCGGATCTTCTGGGTGTCGGCGTAGGACAGGACAGTTTCCTTGGTGCTCATGACGGGTGGAATATAGCGGCTGACCCCGGGCTTGGCTATAGGGTGCATTCCCTTGGGGCGGGTAGCGAGGGGCCGGGAGGGGGGCGGGGGAGCGGGCGGAGAAACCTGAAACCGGAAACCTGAAACCTGAGACCGGCGCGCCCAGGCCAGCGCGTTGGGGGCAACGCGCTCCACCTACGGCCGCCGGATCGGGGCTCAGGCGGTCTTGGCGGCGACGCCGCGAGAGAAGAGCTCGGTGATCACGTCCTCCAGGGGCACGTCCTGGATGGTGATGTCGTCCACGGCGCCGAGGCTGAGGATCTGCTGGAAGACGGGGGTCACGTGCTCGCTGGGGACGTGGAGGAGGATCTCGCCGTCCTCGCAGACCTTGCACTCGCCGTGCAGGGGTTGCCAGTCCGCGGGGAAGGCGCCGTCGCGGGGCTTGAACTTGATGATGCGCTGGCGGGCGCCGGCGCCGGTGATGCGGGCGAGGGCGCCGTCGTAGATCTTCTTGCCGTGGTCGATGACGATGACGCGCTCGCAGAGCGACGAGATGTCGGCCATGTAGTGGCTCGTGAGGAGGATGGTCGTCTTGGTGCGCCGGTTGTATTCGCGCAGGAACTCGCGGACCTTCTTCTGCGAGACGACGTCGAGGCCGATGGTGGGCTCGTCGAGGAAAAGCACGCGCGGGCGGTGGAGGAGGGCGGCGATGAGCTCCATCTTCATGCGCTCGCCGAGGGAAAGCTCGCGGACCATGACGTTGAGCTTCTTCTCGACGTCGAGCAGGGTGACGAGCTCGTCGAGCGTGGCCTTGAACTGGTCCTGGGGCAGGCCGTAGATGGCGCGGAGGAGGAAGAAGGACTCGATGGCCGGGAGGTCCCACCAGAGCTGGTTCTTCTGGCCGAGGACGAGGGCGAAGAGGCGGCGGTAGGCGTTCTCGCGTTTGGTGGGGTCGAAGCCCGCGACGCGCGCCGTGCCGCTGGTCGGGTAGATGAGGCCGGAGAGCATCTTGAGCGTGGTGGTCTTACCGGCGCCGTTGGGCCCGAGGAAGCCGACCAGCTCGCCCTCCGCGATGCTGAAGGTGATGTCGTCCGCGGCGCGGGTTTCCTCGAACTCGCGGTGGAACAGGCCCTTCACGCCGCCCCAGAAACCGGGCTGCTTCTTGTAGGTGCGGAAGACGCGCGTGAGATTTTGGACCTCGATCATTTTTGAAGAGAAACCTGAAACCTGAGACCTGAGACCTGAGACCTGAAGGTGGATTAGGGCGGATGGAAGCTGGCGAGTGAACACGGAAAAAACGGGAACGCAATCGCGACATTGCACCCGGCCGGCGGGGTCGCCAATTTGCCGGCATGGAAGCCGCCCTGCCCGTGATCGACCTGCACCGCCACCTCGACGGCAACATGCGGATCACGACCATCCTCGACCTCGCCCGGCAGCACGGCATCAAGCTGCCGGCCGACACCCCCGAGGGCCTGCGGCCGCACGTGCAGGTGATGTCCACCGTGCCCGACCTGCTGGCCTTCCTGGCCAAGTTCGAGTGGATGATCGCCGTGCTGGCCGACCCCGCGGCCTGCAGGCGCATCGCCCGGGAGAACGTCGAGGATGCGAAGCGCGAGGGCATCGATTACCTCGAGTTGCGGTTCAGCCCGTATTTCATGGCCACGGCCCACCGGCTGGACGTGGCGAAGGTGGTCGAGGCCGTCGTCGAGGGCGCGGCCGAGGGCAGCCGGGCGACCGGGGTGAAGGTGAAGCTCATCGGCATCCTCAGCCGGACCTTCGGCGCCGACGTGTGCATGAAGGAGCTGGAGGCGTTGCTGACGCACCGCGCGCACCTCGTCGCGCTCGACCTGGCCGGCGACGAGAAGAACTACCCGGCGGAGCTTTTTGTGGAGCATTTCAAGCGCGGGCGCGACGCGGGCTGGCAGATCACGGTGCACGCCGGCGAGGCCGGCGGCGCGCCGAGCGTGTGGTCGGCGCTGCAGAAGCTCGGGGCCACGCGCATCGGGCACTGCGTCCGCGCCGTGGACGACCCGCAGCTCATGGACTATCTCGCCGCGCATCGCATCGGCATCGAGGCCAACCTGACGAGCAACGTGCAGACCAACACCGTGCCGAGCCTGGCGGCGCACCCGCTGCGGCAATTCCTCGACCGCGGCCTGCTGGCGACAATCAACACCGACGACCCGAGCATCAGCGGCATCGACCTGCGGCATGAACTCGAGGTCGCGGCCCCGGCCGCGGGGCTGACCCCGGCGCAGATCCGGCAGGCGCAGCGCAACGCGCTGGAGATCGCGTTCCTGAGCCCGGAGGAAAAAACCGCACTGATTAACGCAAAGGCGCAAAGGGACGGGCCTCCTTGTAGGGTCGGCGATTGTCGCCGGACCTGATTGAGAGTGAGCGAGGTCCGCCGACAAGCGGCGACCCTACATTGAGGAACAGAATCGGCGTGCGAACGCGGCCGGGCTGGATTTACTCCGGGGCATGAAGTTTTTCCTGGCCGGTCTGGTCCTGTTGGTCGCCGCCGCGGGGCTGCGGGCGCAAAACGTCGTCGTCAACCTGCTGGCGCCGGTCGAGGCCGCCACGCCGGGCGGCGAGGTGCGCGTGGACCTGGTGATCCTCAACCCGACGCCGACGGAGGTCATCTTCGAGACGCCGATGACGCTCAGCGGCACGCTGAGCAGCGAGCGGCGCAGCTGGCCGGTGCAACTGCGCGGGCAGGCCGGCGGCGGGGCGCAGATCGCGGCGCGCGGGTTTTCCTACCGGTCGTTCATCTTCACGGTGCCGGCGGACGCCCGCGGGCGGCTGGTGCTGGACCTGGAGCAGCCGCAGCCGGCGCGCGCACTCATCGAGGTGAAGGCGGCGGCGGATCCCGGCCGCGAGCGGAGGATCGCCTCGGCGCCGCTGAGCAGCAGCCTGCCCGGGCAGCCGGCGGAGGCGGCGATCCAGCGGAGCTTCGCCGGGCGCTTCAGCCCGCACGAGGCGGTGTATTTCATCTACGGGCCGGACGCGCCGGGAGCGAAGTTCCAGTTCAGCTTCAAGTATCGCGTGCTCGGGCAGAAGGCCGGGCTGGGCGACAAGCTGCCGGCCCTGCGCGGCCTCTACGCCGGCTACACGCAGCGCTCGCTCTGGGACATCGATGCGGAATCCAGCCCGTTCTACGACAGCAGCTACATGCCCGAGCTGATGTATGAATCGCAGGCGGTCATCGATCCCGGCAGCGAGGGCGGCTTCAAGCTGCTCGGCTACCAGGTCGGCGTGCGGCACGAGTCGAACGGCCAGCAGGGGCCGGACTCGCGCAGCCTGAACATCGCGTATATCCGGCCGGCGTTTTCCTTCGGCCGGCTCGACGGCTGGAACCTGCTGCTGGTGCCGCGGATCTTCGAATACATCGTGGACGTCGACAACAACCCGGACATCCGGGACTACCGGGGCAACGTCGAGCTCACGGCCATCATCGGCCGCAACGACCGCGGGGCGCTCGCGTTGACGGGGCGCGTCGGCCAGGGCTTCCACAAGGGCAGCCTGCAGGCCGACCTGACGATCCCGGTGAAGTTCGACAAGATGTTCGATTTCGCGACCTACCTGCTCATCCAATACTGGAACGGCTACGGCGAGAGCCTGCGCAGCTACAACCAGCGGAGCGAGACGGTGCGCGCGGGGTTTTCGCTGGTGCGGTAGAGCAACGTCTAATTTCGCACAGCCGTCTGACTCTCACACAACATGTGGATCCGCCGCACACCGGAAGAAATGGAGCACTTGGCGTGCGAGAAAGAGCGAGCACGGAAGAATCCAAAATCTGCACTGCTTCTCGCACTTGGTCTTGCGGTTCTGATGTTCGGCCTTTGGGCACTCGGTGGTGGATGGGGCAAATATAGACCAGGGCCCCCTTACGAGAAATCGTGGGAGAAAGTTGCTGATCAAGGTCCATGGATTTTTACCGGTATGTTTACATTTTCCTTTGTCTTTTTTTATGTCACCCAACGACGCGGAACGTTCAAGGGTATGGAACGGACAGTGTTTATTTGCCCCAATTGCTATGCACCTCAGAACGGGCATGACAGACGATGCAGCTGCACCGCCAAATTAGAAGTCCTGGAAGATTGGAAGTGGGTAGACGACTGAGGGAGGCAGTGGCGCGGCTCGCAGTGACGCGAGCGCTCCGCATGCAGTCGCGGACGAGGTCCGCCGACAAGCGGCGACCCTACATTAAGAAACCGATAAACCTGACTGGCTGGCGGTTTCGAGCGCGGACAGCTCGGCGGGTTCGAGGCGCGCGGGCAGGGCGGCTGTTCCCTCCTCGAGCTGCGCAATTGTGCGGCTGCCGATGATGGGGATGACGGGAAACGGGCGGGACCAGAGGTAGGCGAGGACGATGGCGCTGGGGGCGACGCGCTTCGCGGTGGCGAGTTCCTGCACGATCCGGCCGGCGGCGAGGTTGGCGGGCACATGAAAATCGTGTTTTTCCAGGCCGGCATCACCGCGGGCGAGCTTGGAAAAGAAACCGTTGGCCTGGGAGGTGTAGGGAATCACGGCCATACCGGTCTCGCGGTGGAAGCGATACGCGTCCGCGTCGAACTTCACGAAGCCGGTGAATGGCGGCGGACGGGACTGGGCGACACCCAGGCACCAGAACGGCTGGTTGGCGGTGAAACCATGCTGGCCGGATTTCCTGGCGTAGTCGTGGGCGGCGCGGAGGCGGGCGGCGGTCCAGTTCGAGGCACCAAAGGCACGGATCTTGCCCTCGCGGAGGAAGGCGTTGAGCAGGTCGATGAAGTGTCCGACCGGGCGGGCAGTATCGTCGCGGTGCAGCCAGTAGAGGTCGATCACGTCGGTGCGCAGGGTGCGGAGGCTGCCCTCGAGGTCGTCGCGGATCTCGGGTGCGGAGGTGCGCGGGGTGTCGACCGAGTCGATGAAGGGGTGGGCGCCCTTGGTGGCGAGGACGAGCTTGGCGCGGTTGCGGCGGGCGGCGATCCAGTCGCCGAGGATGCGTTCGCTGCGGCGGAGTTCCCCGGGCACCCAGTCCGAGTAGATGCGCGCAGTGTCGAGGAAGTTGCCGCCGAGGGCGACGAAACGGTCGAGCAGGGCGAAGGACTCGGCCTCGCTGATCGTGTTGCCGAAGGGGACGCCGCCGAGGCACAGCGGGGAGACCGACAAGGGTGTGCCGGGGAGTGAAATCAGGGGCGGCGGCATGCAGGGGCGAGGTGCGGAGACCCCGCCCGACAGACTATCTATGCCCGAGCTTCCGGTAGTCGAGGATCGTGTGGCTGATGCTGCCGCCCTCGATGCACTTGAGGTCGGTGAGCAGGTCGGGCGGGGAGACATCCTCGCCGTCGCACCAGACCAGCTTGTGGCGGCCGTCGGCGTCGGGCGGGGTGAACAGGCCTGGCACGAAGAAATGCGCCGGCACGGTCTGCTTCATCCCCGATCCGGGATGGCAGGGGAAGGGGAAGTTGATGTTGTGGACGGTGAAGCTGCGCGGGGGCGTCTGCGGCAGCAACTCGCCGGCGAGCCGCGCGGCGTGGGCGGCGGAGTGTTTCAGGGTGGCGGCCAGTTCCTCGCCCGGTTTGCCGCCGTGTTCCTTGAGGTCGTAATAGACGCCCTCGGAGACGTCCTGTGAGAAGGCCATGGCAGGCAGGCCGTGGAGCGTGCCCTCGAGCGCGGCGGAGACGGTGCCGCTGGCGATGATGAAGCCGAGGGTGCAGTTGAAGCCGACGTTGATGCCGCTGACGACGGCGTCGACCTTGGTCGGCAGCAGGTGGGCGATGGCGATGTTGACGCAGTCGGAAGGGGTGCCGTCGACGGTCCAGGTGGGGCAGCCGAAGCCGTGGTCGGCGGCGGCGGATTGCACGGTGCGGTGGCGGGTCTTGGAGGCACCGGTCCAGCTCTGCTCCGTGAGGGGAGCCACGACGTAGATCTCGTGTCCGGCCGCCTTCAGGGCGTGGACGAGCGCGTGGAAAAAGACCGAGTTGATGCCGTCGTCGTTGGTGACGAGGAGTTTCATGGGTGTGTTCCCCTACGGAATACAGGAAAAAGCCGAAGGGAAGGGTTAAAGGCCTAGCCGAAAGACTAAGTTGGATTTTGTGGTGGCCCGGTCCGCAGGCGCCGCGACTCCGTGAGCAGATAGACCATGTAGCCAACGACCGCGAGGTTGAGTCCCAAGGCGACAAATTTCAGCCAGGAGGCCCGATGGGCGAGTTCGTAGACCTCAATCGGCACGTAGAGGCCGGCGCTGAGTGCCGCCAGCCATTCCGCCCAGCGTCGCTCGCGCCACAGGCCGTAGGCCTCGATGAAACGCACGGACGCATAAAGCGCGGAGAAGCCCGCGATCAGCCACAGGCGGGTATTGGTCAGGTCCGCCATCGCGTGAATGAAGACCTGCGGGTAATGGTGGGCGGGGTTGAGGTGCAGGCGGCTGACCAGCCGTTCCGCGAAAACCTCGGCATCCCGGCCGAGGAAGCTGAGGAAGCCGAAGCCCACGCCGAGCACGAGCGCGCCCTTCAGCGCCTCGAAGAGGGCGATGGCGCGGAGGCCTTTGTGCGGGGATGGGGCGGACACACCTTCACAGTAAGCGGAGCCATGCTGACGGCAACCTGGCAGGGGAGAAAAGCAGTGGCTTAAAGGGGTAGGACTCGCCCGACCAAAGAAAAAGCCGCGACTTGCGTCGCGGCTTGAAGAGAGGAGCAAACCCGCGCGGAGCGCGGGTTCCACCTTACTGGGCGGCGGGAGCCTCGGCCTCGGCGGGGGCGGCGGGGGCGCCGCCGGCCTGCTTCTGGGCCTCGAGCTCGGCCATCGCGGCCTTGCGGCTGAGACGGACCTTGCCGGAGCGCTCGTCGATGCCGACGCACTTGACCGTGATGCTGTCGCCAACCTTGACGACGTCCTCGGTGCGGCGCACGCGGAAGTCGGCCAGCTCGGAGATGTGGACGAGGCCTTCCTTGCCCGGGAGACACTCGACGAAGGCGCCGAACTCCTTGGTGCCGGTGACGCGGCCGGTGTAGATCTTGCCGATCTCGATCTGGGAGCCGCCGCCGCAGAGGGCGTCGATTTCCTGCACGGCGCGGTTCATGGCGTCGGCATTGTTCGAGTAGATGAAGACCTTGCCCGAGTCGTCGTCCGCGATGTCGATCTGCGCGCCGGTCGTCTCGGTGATGCGGCGGATCGTCTTGCCGCCAGGCCCGATGAGCAGGCCGATCTTCTCGGGATCGATCTGGATCGTCTGGATGCGGGGGGCGTATTGGCTGAGGTCCTTGCGGGGCGCCGGGAGGGAGCCGAGCATGACCTTGAGGATCTCGATGCGGGCCTCGCGGCACTGCATGATGGCGGCCTTGGCAATCTCGAAGGGCAGGCCGTTGATCTTGAGGTCCAGCTGGAAGCCGGTGATGCCCTTGGTGGTGCCGGCGACCTTGAAGTCCATGTCGCCGAAGTGATCCTCTTCACCGAGGATGTCGGTGATGGTGACCCACTTCTTGATGGCGCCGGAGGCGTCCATCTCGGTCATGAGGCCGCAGGAGATGCCGGCGACGGGGGCGATGATCGGCACGCCGGCGTCCATGAGGGCGAGACAGCCGCCGCAGATCGAGGCCATCGAGGTCGAGCCGTTGGAGGCCATGATCTCGGAGACGACGCGGATGGAGTAGGGGAAGACGTCCTCGGGGGGCAGGATCGGCACGAGCGAACGCTCGGCGAGCGCGCCGTGGCCGATTTCGCGGCGGCCGGGGCCGATGAAGCGGCCGGCCTCGCCGACGGAGAACGGCGGGAAGTTGTAGTGGAGGATGAACGACTTGGAGGTCGCGCCGCCGGTGAGGCCGTCCATGTCCTGGGCTTCCTTGGTCGGCCCGAGGGTGACGATGGCGATGTTCTGGGTGTCACCGCGCTGGAACATGGCGGAACCATGGACGCGGGGCAGCACGCCGACCTGCGCCTGCAGGGGGCGGAGGGACTTGGCGTCGCGGTGGTCGGAGCGGACACCCTTGGCGAGGACGGTGGCGCGGTAGGCCTTGTATTGCAGGTCCTCGAACACGACGTTCAGGTCGACGTCGGTGAACTTGTCGGCGCCGAGCTCGGCGGTGAGGGCGGCCTTGGCCTCCTCCTTGAGCGCCTTCACGTTGGCGGAGCGGACGTTCTTCTCGTAGCCGAAGATGGCGGCGGAGACGCGCTCGGCGGGGACGACGCGCTCGATGATGGCGCGGGCCTCGGGGGTGGCGCCCACGAGCTTGAAGGTGGCCTTCGGCTTGCCGGCGAGCTTCTGGAGCTCCTTGATCGCGGCGATGATCGGCTGGATGGACTGGTGGCCGAACTCGAGGGCGGCGATGAACTTGTCCTCCGGGATCTGGTCGGCGGAGCCCTCGATCATCAGCATGTCCTTCTCATTGCCGACGTAGATGAGGTCGAGCGACGAGCTGAACATCTGCTCGATGGTCGGGTTGGCGACGAACTGGTCGTCGATGAGGGCGACGCGCACGCAGCCGATCGGCCCGTTCCACGGGATGTCGGAGATGGCGAGGGCGGCGCTGGCGCCGTTGACCATCGCGATGTCGGAGTCGTTGACGAGGTCGGCCGACATGAGCTGGCCGATGATCTGCACCTCATTGAGGAAGCCCTCGGGGAAGAGCGGGCGGCAGGGACGGTCGCAGAGGCGGGAGATCAGGATCTCGCGCTCGGAGGGACGGCCCTCGCGCTTGAAGTAGCCGCCCGGGAAGCGGCCGGCCGCGGCATACTTGTCGCGGTAGTCGCAGGTCAGGGGGAAGAAGTCCTGGCCGGGGCGCATGGTCTGCGCGGCGCAGGCGGTGACCATGACGTTGGTCTCGCCGACGGTGACGAAGACGGCGCCGCCCGCGAGGTTGGCGATGGAGCCGGTGGAGAACTTCAGGTTCAGGCCGGCGACGGATACATTGTGTTTCTGATTCATGACTTAACTTTTCGGATGTGCGCCACGCCGGCCGGATTGCCGGAACGTCGCGCGGGGTTCGGATGACTTTGACGTCTCGGACTCTCTTGAACCAGCGCCTGGGAAATTTCGGATTACTGGTCCCGGGGTGGAGCGCGTTGCCCTCAACGCGCTTTCGTGGATTTCAAAACGCGTTGGGGGCAACGCGTTCCACCGGGAGGAGTAAGCGGAAATGTCCTGGGGCTGCTTCTCGAGGGTTTGAACAAAAGGCGGCCCGTCGGTGGGCCGCCTTTCGTGAAAACGGGTTACTTGCGGAGACTCAGCTTCTGCAGCAGGTCGTTGTATTTGGCCAGGTCCTCGCTCTTGACGTAATCAAGGAGCTTGCGACGGCGGCTGGCCATTTGGAGAAGGCCGCGGCGGCTGTGGAAGTCCTTGCGATGCGTGCGCAGGTGCTCGGTCAGGTGATTGATCCGGGCGGTGAGCAGCGCGATCTGGACGTCGCTGGAGCCGGTGTCCTTCTCGTGGGTTTTATACTGGGCGATGACTTCTGACTTAACGGGTTGTGACATGGTTTATGTGGTTGATGACGCGGTCTTTGGTGGAGCTTTCGCTCCGTGTCACCCGCTTGTGGAGGGCCGGCGACACCGTTAGTTGTCCGGTTACCCGGACTGACCGTGGTGGGAGCCTGCGACCAGCAGACTCTCACTAACGAAGCGGCCATTAACTAAACCGCGACCCCCTCCTGCAAGCGTAATTTTGCCGGAGTCGAAGTGGGACAGGGTGGCGCAAAATTGGGTAGGGCGCGGACTCCGTCCGCGCCTCGGCGGGGACGGAGTCACCGCCCTACCATTCAAGGTTCACCCCGACCTCAGCGCCAGGCCCTTGATCTCGGCGCAGCCGGGGAGTTTCCGGAGTTTTTCGACGATGGCGTCCTTGTGCATGAAGAGCTCGTTGCGGACGACGGCGTGGGAGACGAGGACGACGAGCAGCTTCTTCTCCACGACGAGCGGGTGGGAGTAGGAGGCGTTGGCGACGCCGACCAGCTCGGCCCATTTCTCGCGGATGCTGTGTTCGACCGAGTCGTGGCTGATGCGGTATTTGACCAGCAGCTCGTCGATGAGGGAGGTCAGCTCGGAGGCCTTGCGGTTCTTTGAGCGGCTGGTGTCCTCCGGCAGGTCGCGGATGCCGGCGATGAGGTTCTCCACCGCGCGGGAAAATTCCTTGGGCTCGTCGGAGTTTTTTTTAACCACGGATTTCACGGATTAACACGGATGGCTGGACGATATTCCCTGGTCCGGGCTCACAGCCCGGTCGCCTGGCGGTCGTAAAGCGACTTGTAGAGGGCGTTGCCGGCGTAGAGGGAGGCGTGGTCGCCCTGGGCGACGATCTCGCCCCGGTCGAACACGAGGATCATCGAGGCGTCGCGGATGGTGCTGAAGCGGTGGGCGATGATCAGCACGGTCTTGCCCTGGACGAGGTGGCGGAGGGCGTCCTGCACGGCGGCCTCGCTGTCGGAGTCGAGCGCGCTGGTGGCCTCGTCGAGGATGAGGATGGGCGCGTGGCGGAGGAAGGCGCGGGCGATGGCGATGCGCTGCTTCTGGCCGCCGGAGAGCAGGGCGCCGCGCTCGCCGACGATGGTGTCGTAGCCCTGCGGCAGCTGCTCGATGAACTCGTGCGCGTGCGCGAGGCGGGCGGCGGCGAGGATCTCCTCGCGCGACGCGACGGCGGTGCCGAGGGCGAGGTTGTTGTAGATGGTGTCGTTGAAGAGGACGGGCTCCTGCGAGACCAGGGCGATGTTGCGGCGCAGGTCGGCGAGCTTCATCGAGCGGACATCGATGCCGTCGATGGTGACCGCGCCCGCTCCGGCCTCGTAGAAGCGCGGCACGAGGTTGGCGAAGGTGCTCTTCCCGGCGCCGCTCGGCCCGACGAGCGCGCAGACGGTGCCGGCGGGGATGCGGGCACTGACCCGGCTCAGGGCGGGGCTGTCGCCGTAGGCGAAGGTGACGTCCTTGAACTCGACGTGGCCGCGCAGCTTGCCGACCGGGACCGGGGTGGCGGGGTCGGTGATGGTGACCGGTTCGTCGAGGACGTATTCGAGCCGCGCGAGGGACGCGGCGCCGCGGTTGAGCTCGCTGTTGAGGTAACCGAGCTTCTTGATCGGCTCGTAGCAGAGGTAGAGCGCGGTGATGATGGAGAGGAAGGTCTCCAGCTTGACCCCGGCGTAGTAGGCGAAGATCAGGGTCGCCGCGATGCCGAAGGCCGAGATCAGCTCGATGGCCGGGGTGAGGGCCTGCGCGTATTTCACGACCTTCATCTGGGCGATGATGAGGAGGTTGGTGGCGCGGCCGAAGCGCTCGGTCTCGCGCTGCTCGAGGCCGAAGGCGCGCACCTCGCGCGCGGCGGCCAGGTTTTCGTTCAACTGGGAGGAGACGTCGCCCAGCTGGTCCTGGACCTGGCGGGCGCGGTGCACGACCTTCTTGCCCACGTAGTGCACCGGCAGCACGGCCAGGGGCACGATCGCCAGGCAGACCAGCACGGTCAGCGCGCCGTCGGTGGAAAAGGCCTGCCAGACGAGGAAGCCGAGGGCGCCGAGCAGGGCCATGGGCTGCTTGACGCCGTCGTTGGCGATGAGGGTGAGGGTCGACTGCAGCTGGGAGCTGTCGGCGATGCCGCGCGACAGGAGGTCGCCGCTCGACTCACGCTGGAGGAAGGAGAGCGGCAGCACCTGGAGCTTGCGGAAATAGTCGAGCCGGACGGCCTCGAGGATGCGCACGCCGGTCAGCTGCGTGTAGTAGCTGTTGAGGAAGCTGCTGACGGCCCGAAGCAGGAAGAGCATCGGCACCGTGGCGGCGATCAGGACCACGTCGGCCATGGGCATGGCATGCGGCCCCGACTGGTCGAAGATCACCGGGAACACATACTTGATCAGCATGGGCAGGCCCAGGCCGTTGGTGGCGCCGAAGAGCAGGCCGTAGAAGATCGCCGCGACCAGGGTGTCCCGGTTGGACTTCAGGTAGCGGAAATAGGGGCGGAAACGGCGGAGCATGGGTTGGGAGCAAAGCGGAGGACCAGCCTTCGCGCAAGGCTACGGCGCGGCAAACGGAGGACCAGCCGTCGCCAAGCCTATGGCTGGCAAGCAGAGGCCAGACGGAAAAGTTCGGGGTTGTAGGGCGGGATCTCCGTATCCCGCCATCCGCGTCAAGGCATGCAAACCAAGGCGGGATTCGGAGATCCCGCCCTACATTTCAATCCTTCGCCGCCCTGACATCCAGCGCGTCGCGCAAGCCGTCGCCGAGGAAGTTGAGCGAGAAGAGCGTCAGGGAGAAGATGCCGCCGGGGAAGACGAGCAGCCACCAGAACTCCTCCATCTTCTCGGCGCCGTCCTTGATCAGCGTGCCCCACGAGCTCATGGGCGGCTGAACGCCGAGGCCGAGGAAGCTGAGGAAGGCCTCGAGCAGCATGACGGCCGGGATGGTGAGGGTCGCGTAGACGATGATCGGGCCGAGGGCGTTGGGCAGCAGGTGGCGGAAGATGATGCGGCGGTGGCCGTAGCCGAGCGCGCGGGCGGCCTCGATGAACTCCATCTTCTTCAGCGCCATGATCTGGCTGCGGACGATGCGCGCCATCGTCAGCCACTCGACCGCGCCGATGGCGACGAAGAGCAGGATGATGTTCCGGCCGAAGAAGACCATGAGGAGGATGACGAAGATCGTGAAGGGCAGCGCGTAGATGATGTCGACGAGGCGCATCATGACGGCGTCGGCCTTGCCGCCGACGTAGCCGGCGACGGCGCCGTAGACGACGCCGATGGTCAGCGCGACCAGCGTGGCGCAGAGGCCGACGCCGATCGAGATGCGGCCGCCGTAGAGCAGGCGCACCAGCAGGTCGCGGCCGAGGGTGTCGGTGCCCAGCCAGTGGGCGGCGGAGGGGGGCGTGGCGCCGAGGTCGAGGTTCTGCTCCTGGTAGGTGGCGCGCAGGAACCACGGACCCGCGACGCAGAGCACGGTCAGCACGAGGAGCATGATGCCGCCGGCCACGGCCAGCCGGTTCTTTTGCAGGCGGTGCCAGGCATCGCGGCCGGGGGAGGAGCCGCGTTCGAGGTCAGCGGGCAAGGCGGCGGGGGAACTCATTCGAACTTCAGCTTCGGGTTGAGCCACACCTGGACGACGTCGACGATCAGGTTGCAGACGACGATCAGGCTCGCGTAGAGGATGACCGTGCCGAGCACGAGGGTGTAGTCGCGGTTGAAGGCGCTGTTGACGAACTCGCGGCCGAGGCCGGGGATCTGGAAGATGGTCTCGATGACGAACGAGCCGGTGAGGATGCCGGCGACGGCGGGCCCGAGGAAGGAGATGACGGGCAGCAGGCCGCCGCGCAGGGCGTGGCGCAGGACGATGCGGGTCTCGGTGGCGCCCTTGGCGCGGGCGGTGCGGATGTAGTCCTGGTTGAGCACCTCGAGCATGCCGCCGCGCGTGAGGCGCATCAGGTAGGCGGCGTAGACGAAGCCGAGGGTGAGGGCCGGCAGCACGCGGTCGGTCCAGTCATACCAGCCCGACGCGTTGACCCAGCGGAGGTGGATGGCGAAGAAGAGCACGAGCAGCGGGCCGAGGACGAAGGTGGGCACGCAGATGCCGAGCATGCCGGTGGAGCTGGCGAGGTAGTCGAGCCAGCTGTTGCGGCGGACGGCGGCGAGCACGCCGAGGGGCAGGCCGATCAGCAGCGCCACGCCGAGGGCGAGGCCGCCGAGCTCGAGCGAGACGGGCAGCTTGTCGCCGATGATCTCGTTGACGGTGCGGTTGGAATACTTGAACGACGGGCCGAAGTCGCCGCGGAGGATGCGGCCGAGGTAGTTGGTGTATTGGCGCCAGATCGGCTGATCGAGGCCGTAATGGGCCTCGAGGTTGCGCAGGATCTCGGGCGGGAGGGCCCGCTCCGAGGTGAACGGGCCGCCCGGGACGAAACGCACCATGAAGAACGTCGCCGTGATGATCACGAAGAGGACCGGGATGGTCTGGAGCAGGCGGCGGACGACGAAGCGGAACATGGCGGCAGAGGACAGATGACAGAGGACCGAGGACGGAGGCCAGACGGAAAAAGCAAAACCCGCGCTGGTGGGCGCGGGTTGCGGGATGGATAGAGGCGGCGGGCTTACTTCTTCATCATGGCGTCCCGCTTGGCCTTGAACTCGTTGCCGGGTTTCCACTCGGGCCAGGTGTCGCCGTTGGCGATGCGCCAGCCGACCTGGAGGAGGAACACGGTGTCCTGCGCCGCACCCTCGAAGGTCCAGTCGGGCTGCACCTCGTCGGTGACCTTGTGGTAGCGGTTGGCGATGTAGTCGTTGATGTTCTTGTCGGCGAAGTCCGCGGGCTGGCCGATGAAGGTGCGGCCGTTCTTCGGGTAGTAGGAAGGCACGCCGACCTTCGCGAACTCGAAATGGTCGCTGCGGTAGTAGGAGCCGTTCTCCGGGCGCGCCTCGGGCTTCATCTCCCGGCCCTGCGCGGCGGCGACGGCGATGCCGATGTCGTCGATCGTCGACGCGCCGAAGCCGATGGTGGCCATGTCGCTCGTCGGGCCGAACATGTTGGAGCCGTCGATGTTGATGTTCGCGAGGGTCTTGGTCAGCGGGTAGAGCGGATCCTGGGACGCGTAATAGCGCGAGCCGAGCAGGCCCTTTTCCTCGGCGGTGACAAAGAGGAAGACGAGGCTGCGCTTCGGGCGCTGGTCGGCGGGCAGCGCGGTGAAGGCGCGGGCGAGCTCGAGCACCTGGGCGACGCCGGAGGCGTTGTCGAGGGCACCGTTGAATATCTTGTCGCCGGGCAGGCGGTCATCGCGGCCGAGGTGGTCCCAGTGGGCGGTGTAGATGACGTATTCGTCGCGCAGCTTCGGATCGGCGCCGGGGAGGAGGGCGACGACATTCTTGGAGGCGACGGGGCGGAGAAGGTTGTCGACGTTGAAGGTGGCCTTGGCGCCGAGGGCGACCGGCTGGAAGTCCGGGCGCACGGCGGCGGCCTTGGCGCGGTCGTAGTCCTTGCCGGAGGCGGTGAAGAGCTTGCGGGCGGCGTCGAGCGTGAGCCAGCCCTCCATCGCGACATTGCCGGCGTTGAGGTTGGGCGCGCTGATCTCGAAGTTCTCGCGGGCGCGGCTGCCGGTGATGACGGCGAAGGGATAGGCGGCGGGCGCGGTCTCGTGGACGATGAGGCAGGCGGCCGCGCCCTTGGCGGCGGCAATCTCGTATTTGTAGGTCCAGCGGCCGTAGTAGGTCATGGCCTTGCCGCCGAACACCTTCGGGTCGAGGTCGCCGTTGGGCAGGGTGACCGGCGGGTCGTTGATGAGCATGACGACCGTCTTGCCCTTCACATCGACGCCCTTGTAGTCGTCCCAACCGAACTCCGGCGCAACCACGCCGTAGCCGACGAAGACGACCTCCGTGTCCTTGGCGCCGACCTGCGGCACGAGGCGGCTGGAGGGGCCGACGAAGTCGTTGATGTTCTCCATCGAGAGGGTCCGGCCATCGAGGGTGAACGAGAGGGTGGGCGTGGAGCTGATGCCGACCAGCGGGACGTTCTGGATGAAGGTGCCGTCGGGGTTACCCGGCTGAAGGCCGAGCTTCTGCAGTTCCGTCACGAGGTAGGCGACGGTCTTCTCCTCGCCGGCCGAGCCGGGCGCGCGGCCCTCGAATTCGTCGGACGAGAGGATCTTGGTGTGCGCGAGGATGTTCGCGGCGGAGATGACGGGTGCCGGGTCCGCGGCCAGCGCAGAGACCGTGGCCCCGAGGAGGACAACAGACAGCAACTTGAATTTCATAGGGGGAACCGGGAATTTGAGCAGTCGGCACCCGGTGGCGAGCGCGGAGTTGCGTCCGGGATTATTCGGCGGACAAACCGCGGTAAATCCGCGTCCAAAGCCGGTCGGCGGAGTTGCCCGCCACCCGGTTCAGGAACCGGCGCGCCCCGCGAGGCACCGGCTCACGGCCTCGAGCAGCTCCGCCACGGCGAAGGGCTTGTTGAGCACGCGGTCGACGCGCGCCTCGGCCAGCTGTTTCAGGTCGTCGGAACCGAGGCGCCCGCTGGTGACGAGGATGGGGCCGGTGTATTGGCTCGTGGTGCGCACGCGCTGGGCGAGTTCGATGCCGTCGAGGCCCGGCATGTTCACGTCGAAGATCAGGAGCTGGTAGTCGGCCAGGTTGGTCTGCAGGTGTTGCCAGGCCTCGGCACCGTCGGGGAGATGGACGACCTGGTGGCCGGCGTGCTCAAGGGCGAGGGTCACGGAAGTCGCGACGAGGTCGTCATCCTCGGCGAGGAAGATGCGCGCCGGCCGTCCGGCGGGCGCAGCGACGGCGACGGGGGCCGCGGTCGCCGGGCCGTCCGGGGCGGGCAGCATCGGCAGGTAGACGTGGAAGGCGGTGCCTTCGCCTGGCACGGACTCGACCTCGATGCGGCCGCTAACCTCGGTGACGAGATGCCAGACCGTGGCCAGGCCGAGGCCGGTGCCCTTGCCGATATCCTTGGTGGTAAAGAAGGGCTCGAAGATGCGTTCGCGCACCTCGGGAGTGATGCCCAGGCCGTTGTCGCGGACCGTCAGCCGTTGCCAGCCGAGGATCTGGCGGAGCGAAGGTGTGCCGTCGAGGTGGCCGATGGCGGCGGCCGGCAGGAGGCGGACCTCGACGCGGATGCAGGGGGTCCATTCGCCGCGCTGGGCCGCGAGCTTGTCGAGGAGGGTGTCGCGGGCGTTGATGACGAGATTGAGGATGATCTGGTTGAGGTTGGTCGGGCTGAAATAGATCGACGGCAGGCCGGCGGGCACGTCCTGCTCCCACCGGATGCGGCGCTCGACGGTCAGGCGGAGAAGGGAGAAGCAGTTGTTGATCAGCGTGCCGAGATGGACCTCCTCGATGCGGGAGTCGGCCTTGCGGCCGAAGGTGAGGAGCCGGCGGGTGAGCTCGGCGGAACGCTGGACGGCCTCGGCGATGAGGCGGGTCTCGCCGACGAGGCGCTGGTCGTGGCGCCAGTTGAGCTGGATTTCGCCGACCTTGAGCATGATCGGGGTGAGGAGGTTGTTGAACTCGTGGGCGATGCCGCCGACCAGCTCGCCGACGGCGCGGAGCTTGCGCGACTGGGCGATCTCCTCGTCGAGGTTGCGGCGCTCGGTGATGTCCTCGACCAGCACGCAGAGCCGCGCGTGCCCGGCGGGATCCGGGGTCATGGGCACGAGCGTGAAGATGAGGCGCTTGCGGGCGGCGGCGAGGCGGCGTTCCTCGCGCACCGGGGCCGCCACGGTCAGGCCGCGTTGGAGCAGCTCCGAGAAATGGGCCATCCACTCGGGGTCGGCCGGCACGCCGGCCAGCGGCCGCCCGGCGGCCTGGTCCGCGGGCAGGCCAAACCAGGCCTCGGCGCCGCGGTTGATGGACAGGATGCGGTAATCCCCGGGGGTCGCCTCGAGCACACACATGGCCATCGGGATGTTGTCGTAGAGGGTCCGGAGGAGGGCCTGTTGCCCGGCCAGCTCCGCGGCCTGACCGGCGATGTGTTTGCGCAAGGAGCGCTGGTGGAGCAAGCCCCACAGGGAGAGGAGAAAGGCCGCAGCCAGCGCGATGAGGGAGTAACGGATCACCTGCTCGCGGGAAACCAGGGAGCCGGTGAGCCCGCCGAACCATTTTCGGTAGATCTGTTCGAATTCGCCGGTCTGGTGCAGGACGGCCAGGCCCTCGTTCAGCCGCGCCAGCAGGTAGGCATCGCCATGGTGCACCGCGAAGCAATGGCGGATGTCGTAGTGGGGAATGGGCTGGCCGAGCATCACGGTGTGGCGGAGGTTCTCCTGCTTGACCACCGACAGGCCGGTCAGCTGTGAAACAAAAACGCCCGCAACCTCGCCGGATTCCACCATGCGCAAGCCATCCACCGTGGAGCTGATGGAGATGGCCTCGACGCGCAGTCCCTTATCGCGGAGCAATTGCTCGGCGACGGTGCCGGTGCTGCCGATGGCGAACTTCCGGCCGTTGAGATCGGCCAGCTGTCTCACAGGACCGTCCTTCCGCACGAATATCGCCCCCTGCAGCGTGAGAAACGGCACCGAGAAATCGGCATAGCTTTCGCGTGCGGGGGATTGGGTCAGGGTTTGAACGAAATCCATTTCGCCCTCCCGGAAACGCCGCTGGATTTCCCGGCTGGGCGCCACCACCCGTTGCATCCGCAGGTTCATCACGCGTGCGACGGCGTCCAGCAGTTCGACGCTGAAGCCGGTCAGCCGTCCGTCGGCATCCGTGTAGCTGTAGGGGAACCCATCGCTGATCGCGCCGACCACCAGCGTGTCCCGTTCCTCCAGCGGCTGGCCCACGCGCGGCGGGACTTCCTGCGCTTGCAAGGTGGCGGTCCACAGCGCCGCCGTTACCAGAAGCGCGGGCAACCAGCAGCATTTCCGGCGGTGCTGGAGGCAAGCAGGCACGGTATGAACGTCAGATTACGGGGGATCATCGCCAGCTCAAGCCGTGAAAACCCCGCCGCACACCGCCTACTCGACGGACAAACCGCGATAAAACCGCGTCCAAAGCCGGTCGGCCCGCCAGTTTTTCACGCGCGGGGCGACGAGGAAGTTCTGCGTGTTGAAATAGAGGGGGATGACGGGCATCTCGGCCAGCAGGAGCTTCTCTGCCTGTTGGTAAGCCGCGTTGCGGGCGACGGGGTCGAGGGAGGTGGTGGCAGAGGCGACCAGCCGGTCGAACTCCGCGCTGCGCCAGTGCGGGTAGTTGAGCGGGTGGGCGGAGGTCAGCTGGGTGAAGAGGTCCGACGCGCCGTCGTAGTCCGGGATGGCCGTCATGAACGCGAGGGCGAAGTCGCCGCTCGCGAGGGAGGAGAGGTGGGTGCGCGCCTCGCGCGGGGCGATGGCGATCTCGATGCCGAGTTCGCGTCGCCACATCTGCTGGACAGCCTCGAGCTGCGCGGGGTTGACCGGCCAGGTGGCCAGCTCGAGCTTGGGAAAACCACGACCCTCAGGGAAACCGGCCTCGGCCAGCAGACGGCGCGCCTCCGCAATGTTCTCCGTGATGCGTTCCGCCGGGGCGTAACCACCGAGACCGGCGGGCACGAAGTTGAAAGCCGGCTGGCCGCTGAGCAGGACCTTGTCGACAAGGGCGGTGCGATCGAGCGCCAGGGCGAGCGCACGGCGGACGCGGGCGTCGTCGAGCGGCGGGCGGGTGGTGTTCAGGGCGAGGTAGCGCGTCTCGGACAGCGGCACGGACCGCAGGCGGGACGGTTGCTCCGCGCGATAGCCGGCGAGCTTGGTGAAGGGCACGGCCATCGTCACGTCGAGCTGCCCGGCGCGGAAGGCGCGTTCCTCGGTGTCGCCGTTGTCCATCGCGAGGAAGCGGATGCCGTCGAGGTGCACGTTGGCGGCGTCCCAGTAGTGCGGGTTCTTGCGGACGGCGATGTGCTGGTTGGGTTTCCATTCCTGCATCAAGAACGGACCGTTGCCGACGTTGGCTGCTTGGTGGACGGGTATCCAGGGGCCGCTCGCGACGATGGCGGGAAAATCGGCCGTGGGTTGTTCCAGCGTCAATTTCAGGGTGCGGGCATCCGGCGCGCTGGCCCAGACGTTGAACGTCATGCTTCGTCCCGAAAAGAATTGTTCGGCGCTCTTGATGGGAAAAAACAGCGCGGCTTTTGGCGCAGCGGTGGCCGGAGTAAGCGCTCGCTCGACCAACCGGACAAAATCCTGGGAAGTGACGGGATCGCCATTGGACCACCTTGCATTTGGGCGGAGATGGAAGGTGTAGGTGAGGCCGTCGGGCGAGACTTCCCATTTCTCCGCCACACCCGGCAGCGGCGCGCCGCCGTCGGGGTTGGGCGTGAGCAGGCCTTCGCCAATGGCGCGGATGATGAAAAACTCGTCGGGCAGCGTGGCGAGCTGCGGGTCGAGCGTGGCGGGCTCGTTGCGCTGGGAGATGCGGAGGGTTTTTTCGGCCGGGGTGGATGCCGTGTCGCGCTTCGAGCAGGCCGGAAGGAATGGCCACAAAGAGCACAGAAAACACAAAAGCCAGAATGTAGGGCCGGCGCTTGTCGCCGTGCCGTGCCGTGCCGGCCTGCCGGCAAGCGGCAGCCCTACAGGGTTACTTCTCCAACCAGACATAGCGGAAGTCGGAGTGGTCGGTCGGGGTCGGCTGCCAGCCCTTGACTGCGGGGTGGAGGAAATAGACGTGCGTGTTGAAGTAGATCGGGATGATCGGCGCGGACTCGAGGACGAAGGCCTCGGCCTGGGCGAGGACGGAGGCGCGGGCCGCCGGGTCGGCGATGGTGTTGGCCCGGTCGGAGAGGGCATCGTAGGCCGGGTCGGACCAGCCGGTGTGGTTGTTGCCGTTGTCGCTGCGCCAGAGGTCGAGGAAGGTCGTGGCGTCGAGGTAGTCGGCGGTCCAGCTGCCAAGCAGGACCTGGTAGTCGCCGTTGCGGCGGCTGGCGAAGACGCTCTTGTATTCCTGGTTCACGAGGCGCACGTCGACGCCGAGGTCGCGGTGCCACATCTGCTGGATGGCCTCGGCGACGAGGCGGAGGATCTCGGAGTTGTTATAAAGGATCTCGATAGGCGGCAGGCCGGCGCCGTTGGGGTGGCCGGCATCCGCGAGGAGCTGGCGGGCGGCGGCGAGGTTGTAGACCTGGCCGGCTGGAGGGGTGTAACCCTTGAGCAGCGGCGGGACGAAGGTCGGCGCGGGGGTGCGGCCGCCGGGGAGGATCTTGTTGGCGATGGTGTCGCGATCGACGGCGAGGGAGAGGGCGCGGCGGACGCGCGCGTCGCCGAGCGGCGCCTTGCGGACGTTCAGGCGGAAGAAATAGGTCTCCATGTTGCGGTCGAGGCGCAGCGCGGGGTTGTTCTCGCGCTGGGCGGGCAGGACCTTGGACAGCGGCAGCGAGTAGGTGGCATGGAGCTGGCCGGAGCGGAAGGCTCGTTCCTCGGCGTCGATGCTGTCAGTCGGATAAAGATGGACGGCGTTCAGGCGGACCCGGTCGCGATCGTAGTAGGTCGGGGATTTCTCGACGACGATGCGCTGCTGGGTGGTCCACTCCTTCAACACGAAGGGGCCGCTCGACACCATTTTGCCGGGCCGGGTCCAGGGCGTGCCGCGGCGGTAGGCATCACCGACGGCGGCGATGGCCTTCACGTTCACCGGGCGCCAGCAGGAGTTGAGCAAGGCTTGCAGGAAATAGGGGGCCGGGTGCGTCAGCGTGACGACGAGCGTGTGCGGGTCGCGGGCGACGGCGGCGACCGTCGAGAAGTCGGTGGTCTTGCCCTGGTGGAACGCCTCCGCGCCGCGGATCAGGTAGAGGAAGTAGGCGTAGTCGGCGGCGAGGCTGGGCGTGAGGATGCGCTTCCACGAATCCACGCAGTCCTGCGCCGTGAGGGGGGAGCCGTCGCTCCACTTCGCATCGGGGCGGAGGTGAAAGGTGTAGGTCAGGCCGTCCGCGGAAATGTCCCAGCTCGCGGCGAGCGCGGGCACCGGGGCGAGGGTGCCGGGTTCAAAGCTGACCAGCGGATCGAACATCGTCTGCACCAGCTTGGCCTCGCCGAGGCCGGTGACCGTGTGCGGGTCGAGATCGGAGGGCTCGGAGCCGACGCTGAGGTGGAAGATGCCCTCGCGGTTGCCGCGCTCGACGAGGGTTTCGCGCTTTTTGCAGCCGGTGACCAGAAGACAGAGGGCGGAGGACAGAAGACAGAGGGCGGCGAG
This sequence comes from Lacunisphaera sp., assembly GCA_041917235.1. GTDB lineage: Bacteria > Verrucomicrobiota > Verrucomicrobiia > Opitutales > Opitutaceae > Lacunisphaera. The sequence goes on from JAYRXZ010000019.1 coordinate 42,887, forward strand.
ACGGCGCATGGTCAGATTTTTTTGATGAGGGCGACAGCGTGCGCCGCGATGGCGAGGCCGCGGCCGATGTCGTCGGAGCCCTCGTTGGTCGTGGCCTTCACGCCGATGGCGTCGACGGGCAGGCCGGTGGACTTCGCCAGGACCGCCTTCATCTCGGCGAGACGCGGGGCGATCTTCGGTTTCTCGGCGATGAGGGTGGCATCGATATTCACCGGAGCCCAGCCGCGGGTGCGGAGGGCGGCGATGACGCGCTGCAGCAGGACCTGCGAGTCGGCGTCCTTGTAGGCGGGATCGGTGTTGGGAAACTGGTGGCCGATGTCGGGCAGGCCGGCGGCGCCGAGAAGGGCGTCGCAAATGGCATGGGTCAGGGCGTCGGCGTCGGAATGCCCCTCGAGGCCGAAATCCGCGGCGAAGGTGACGCCACCGAGCACGAGCTTCCGGCCCGCGGCGGTGCGGTGGATGTCGTAGCCGTGGCCGATGCGCAGGTCGCTCATGGCAGGAAGGGATCCGCGCCGTCGGCGCGGGCCAGCAGGAATTCGAGGTAGGCGAGGTCGGCCGGCGTGGTGAGCTTCGGGTTCGGGTGCGGGTTTTCCAGCAGGGCGATCGGGTGCTTGAGCAGCTCGACGGCCGCGGCGTCGTCGGTGATGGTGAGCTTGCGCTTGGCGACGGCCTCGTAGGCGCGGCAGAGCAGCTTGCGGGAAAAGACCTGCGGGGTCTCCATCGCCCAGAGGTGCGAGCGGTCGAGAGTGCGCAGGCGGCCCTCGCCGCGGTGTTCCTTGATGGTGTCGGTCACGCGGTGGGCCAGCACGACGGCCTCCTCGCGGCGGACGATCTTCTGGAGGGCGACAAGCTGCTCGACGCGGACGAGCGGGCGGGCGCAGTCGTGGATGAAGACGTAGCCGACGTCGTCCGGCAGCTCGGCGAGCGCGGCGGCGACGGAGTCCTGCCGCTCGGCACCGCCGCGGACGAAGATCGTCGGGGTGGGGGCGTAGGCGGAAAGCTCGACCATCTGCTGCTGGTCGCGGTAGGTGACGACAAAGAAATCGACGGCACCGCTGCGGACGAAAGTGGCGGCGGTGTGGGCGAAGGCCGGTTTGCCGGCGAGGGGGGCGAGGATCTTGTCCGGCACGGTGCCGGCCATGCGGCGGCTGCTGCCGGCGGCGAGAAGGATGGCGGCGGTGCGGCTCATGGGGGCGGGTTGGGGGCTGAGGGTTGGGAGTCGGACAGTTCAGGAACCCGAAAGCTCGGCGAGAATGGCGCGGGCGGCGGCGGCGGGATCGGCGGCCTGGAGGATGGGGCGGCCGACGACAATGTAGGTCGAGCCGGCGCGCGCGGCGTCGGCGGGGGTCATGATGCGCTTCTGGTCGTCCTTGCCCGCTTCGCTGGCCGGGCGGATGCCGGGGGTGACGAGCTGCATGTCGGCAGGGAGTTTTCCGCGGAGCATGGCGACTTCGAGCGGCGAGCACACGAGGCCCTTGACCCCGGCCTGGGCGGCAAGCTGGCCGAGGCGCGCGACCTGTTGCTCCGGCGAGGCGCTGACGCCGGTTTCGTTCAGCCCGGCGGCGTCGGTCGAGGTGAGCACGGTGACGCCGAGGATGAGCAGCTTGGGATTGGTCTTTTGCTGCGCCGCCACCGCGGCACGCATCATCTCCCCACCGCCGCTGGTGTGGATCGTGAGCATCTGGATCGGCAGCGGGCCGAGGGACTCGACGGCCTTGGCCACGGTGTTGGGGATGTCGTGGAGCTTCAGGTCGAGGAAGATGTTGAAGCCCATGCCGGCGACCTCGCGGACGTAGTTGGGGCCGTAGGCGGTGAACATCTGCAGGCCGATCTTCACCCAGCGGAGCTGGCCGCGCAACTGGCGGAGGATCGGCGCGGCGTCTTCGCGCGTGGGGACATCGAGGGCCAGGATCAGGTCACAAGGCATGTTGGGAGCATCACTAATGGACACTAATGGGCACTAATCAAAGAGAGAAATCGCCCCGGGTTTTGGGCTAGGATTGAGCCGCATTAGTGTGCATTAGTGGACGGAAGTTCATGGGTGTCTCCCTTTTTAGTCCCGCGAAGCTGAATCTTTTCCTCGCCGTCACCGGGCGGAGGGCCGACGGCTTCCATGACCTGGTGTCGGTGGCGGCGCCGCTCAGCTTCGGCGACGAACTGGCCGCCGAAGCCAGAGGGCAGAGAACAGAGGACGGAGGACAATTTACTTTGACCTGTGACCGGCCGGAGGTGCCCGTGGACGGGAGCAACCTGGTGCTGAAGGCGGCGGCGGCGTTTGTGGCCGCGACGGGCTGGCAGGGGAGGGTAGATTTTACGCTCACCAAGCGCATCCCCGTGGGCGCCGGGCTCGGGGGCGGCAGCAGCAATGGCGTCGCCGCGCTGCGGGCGCTGAACCAGCTGTCGGGCGGCGTGCTCGCGGAGGATAAGCTGGCGGCGGTCGCGGCGTCGCTTGGTTCGGATTGCGCGCTGTTCCTGCACAATGCGCCGGTGGTGATGCGCGGCCGGGGCGAGCGCATCGAGGCGCTGCCGGCGTCCGCCGCGGCGCGGTTGCGCGGCCGGCGGGTGCTGCTCTTCAAGCCATCCTTTGGCATCAGCACGCCGTGGGCCTACGGGCGCATGGCGGCGGAGGCGCCGGCGCATTACTGGCCGGCGGCGGAAGCCGAGGCGCGGCTGACCGCGTGGCTTGGCGGCCCAGCGCCGGCGGAGGAACTGCTGGCGAACAATATGGAGGGCGTGGCCTTTGAAAAATACCTGGCCCTGCCGGTGCTGCTGGCCGGGTTGCAACGCGACTTCGGTATCGCGGCGCGCATGAGCGGCAGCGGCAGCGCGTGCTTCGCGGTGCTGCGTGACGATCACGCGACGGCCCCGCTGGTCGCGGCCATCCGCGCGGCCTGGGGACCGCGCTGTTTCGTGCAGGAAGCGCGGTTGGCCTAGTTCCGCATTGACCGGATGGCACGGGGGTTGGTTAATCTGCGCAGCCCTTCCGACATGGAGCCCACCGCCAAAAGCGAAATCACCATCCAGGGCATCGCTGCCTCCCGGGGTATCGCCTATGGGCAGGTGTTTCTCTACCTGCAGAGCGAGCTGGAGATCCCGCAATACACGGTCGATCCCGACAAGCGGGTGGCGGAGATCGCGCGCTTCGAGCAGGCGCTGCTGGTCACGCGGCAGCAGATCTCCCAGATCCAGGACCAGGTGACCAAGAACCTCGGCGAGGAGGAGGCGCTGATCTTCGACGCCCACCAGATGGTGCTCGAGGACCAGGCGCTCATCGGCGAGACGATCCGCGACTTCCAGAAGACCGGGCTGAACATCGAGACGTGCTTCAATGCTGTCGCCCAGCGCTACATCCAGGCCTTCGCCGAGATCGACGACGAATACCTGCGCGAGCGCGCCGCCGACATCAAGGACGTCGCCAAGCGCGTGCTCCACGTCCTGCTCGGCCAGTCGGCCATGAGCCTGACGGAGCTGGTGGACAAGCGCATCATCGTCGCGCAGGACATCTCGCCCTCCGAGGCGGCGGGCATCGACCGCAGCGCCGCGCTCGGCATCGTGACCGACGCCGGCAGCCGCACCAGCCACGCGGTCATCGTCGCCCGGTCGATGAAGATCCCGGCGGTCGTCGGCACCAACGACCTCACCACCAAGCTCAAGAACGGCGACTGGGTGATGGTCGACGGCTACGACGGGTGCGTCATCATCAACCCGACCGAGCAGACGCTCTTCCGCTACGGCAAGATCCAGAAGGCCAAGCAGTCGTTCGAGTCGCGCCTGATGTCCGTCAACGAGCTGCCGGCGCAGACGCTCGACGGCGTGGCGGTGTCGTTGCGCGCCAACATCGAGAAACCCGACGAGGTCGCCCTCGTCCAGCAATACCGCGCGGCCGGCGTCGGCCTCTACCGCACGGAGTTCCTCTTCCTCAGCGCCACAAAGGTCCCGACCGAGGAGCAGCAGTATGCGGCCTACAAGGAGATCGTCGGCGGCCTCGCGCCGCTGCCGGTCACGATCCGCACGCTCGATGTCGGCGGCGACAAGCCGCTGCCCGGCGACCCGCACCTCATCGGGCCGGAGGCGAACCCCTTCCTCGGCTTCCGCGCCATCCGGATGTGCCTGGAAAACCCGGAGATGTTCAAAAACCAGCTCCGCGCCATCCTGCGCGCCAGCGCCCACGGCAAGGTCGAGCTGATGTATCCGATGATCAGCGGGCCGGAGGAACTCGACCGCGCCAACGCGCTGCTCGCCGAGGCGAAGACCGAGCTGAGGCAGCGCAAGCAGCCCTTTGACGACAAGCTCAGCGTCGGCGCCATGATCGAGATCCCCAGCGCGGCGCTCGCCGGCGACCTGCTCGCGGGCAAGTGCGACTTCTTCAGCATCGGCACGAACGACCTGATCCAATACCTCTTCGCCATCGACCGCGGCAACAACCGCATCGCCCACCTCTACGACCCGACGCACCCCGTGGTGCTGCGCGTGCTCAAGCAGATCGTGGACGCCGGCCACGCGCACGGGATCAAGGTCTGCGTCTGCGGCGAGATGGCCGGCGACTCGCTCTACGTGCCGCTGCTGCTCGGCCTCGGCGTGGACGAGCTGAGCATGACGCCCACCTTGCTGCCGGCGGTCAAATTCCTCATCCGCGCCATGAAGATGAGCGACGCGAAGGCGCTCGCGGCCGAGGCGCTCAGGCAGACCGACCCGAAGCAGACCTCGGCGCTGGTCGAGGCGTTCTACAACGAGCGTGTCAAAGCCGAGTAAATAGGCGGTTTTGGTCGGGCTCCGCGCCGGGCTCCAAATGGAGCCGTTCTTCCCTAGTTCCGGCGTCCGTTAGTGTGGTTGTCGCGAGGCACTTCCCGAGCGGTGACCTGTGCCGGGCGGCACGGCGCGCAGAAAATCCCCTAGAACCAACCCTGACCGAGGTATACGGGAATGTCCGGATAGCGGAAACACCGCTGGCGGAGTATCTTCGCACGACTGATCACCGGCCTGAACCGCCGGCCAGGACACACTCTGACGATGCCTGCCACCCTCCCATCTCCCGCCACCGCCCCTGCCCAAGGCCCGCGTTTCCGGCCGCGCCGCCGCCTCACGCTGGAGGAACTGCTGCGCCGCGCCGCAGTCAGCGTCGAGCGCGGGCCGGCAAAGTTGATCACCGGCACGTTCCGAAAGGTCAAGAGGGGCCGGCCGCTCACGCGCAGCGAGAAAGGCCTGATGATGCTGATCGCCGGGGGGCTGGGACTCTCGATCTGGCTGCATGCGCTGCCGATGCCGGTCAGCGCGCATGCCACTTATTACCAGTCGCTCGCCGCGACGACCCGCCTCGAGGCCGGGGCGCCACGGTCCTTTGCCGAGGCCGCCCTGCAGGCGCTCGGCACCGACTGGCGCGCGGCGACGTTGTTTGCCTGCGTGCATCCTTCCTTCTGGCAGCGCGGCGGCACGGTTCATCCCAACACGCGCGCCGCCCGGGTCGAGCAGGGGCTCGCCCGTCTCGCGGAACACGGGCCGGTCGTGAGCGTCCTGAGTTTTCCGGCCATCACCGGCGTCGGCACGGAGACGGTCGACGGCGTCGATGCGCTGGCCGGACAGGTGGCCGGGCAGCTGGAGCTGGCCGACGGCACGGTCGTCCGCTTCACGGCGCACCTGGTGCAGGACGGGGCCACCAAACGGTGGGGCCTCGTCGAGTTGTCGATCCCCGGTTTCCTGCCGTGAAGGGCCGGCCGCCAGTCACCAGCCGGCTGCGCAGCCGGCGCGGCATGACCATCACCGAGGTGGCCATGGCCGCGCTGATCATGGCGCTGGTCCTGGCCACGGCCGTCACCACCCTCCAGCGCGCCTTCATCAGCCTGCAGAACGCGCGCGACCTGAACATCGCCTCGCAGATGCTGCAGAGCGAGATGGAGAAGCTGCGGCTGGCGGACTGGACCACGGTCAACGGTTTCACCACGAGCGCCACGACGGTGACGCTCGACCCGGCCTTCACCGCGAATCCCTTTGTCGGCAACCGCTTCACGCTGTCGCGCACCGTGACCGATCCCAAGACGGACACCCGCATCATCACGCTGCGGGTGGTCTGGCAGGGAGCCGACAACCGCCCGCTCTCCCGCCGCCTCGCCCTGCGCTACTCGCGCAACGGTCTCTATGACTATTTCTACAGCCAGACGTAGCCGCCGGCGCGACGCCGGCCTGACGCTCGTCGAGCTGATGATCGCCGGCGGCATCGCCTCCTTTGTGATGACCGGGATCCTCTCGGTCGTGCTGATGATGGGGCGCTCGGGGATGTCCGCCTCCAACTACGCCGACATGGAGGCGCAGTCGCGCCGCGCGGTGGACGAGTTTGCGCAGGACGTGCGCATGGCCTCCGACCTGACCTGGAACAGCAGCACCTCGGTCACGCTGACGGTGCCGGACAACTACGCGGCCAACGGCAACAAGGTGACCTACGCGCTGGACGACGCCACCACCGGCCCGACGGCCCGCAGCTTCTACCGCCTGCCCGGGACCGCCAGCTCGACCAGCCCGCGCATCGCGCTGGCGCGCAATGTCAGCTCGCTCACGTTCATGCGCTACACCCGCGCGAACACCGAGGCGGCGGACGACTTCTCGGCCAAGCGGCTGCAGCTCACCATGAACCTGCGCACGACGGCGCAGACCACCGTGGACCAGAACACCCTGGTCGTCTCGGCCTCGTATGTCCTCCGGAACAAAGCGTCCAACTGACCGGGCGGCGCGGCGCCGGGGCTCCGTGCTGATCACCTGCATGCTGTTCTGCGTGGTCATCGCCATCGCGCTGACGGGCTACCTGCGCGTGGCGCACAATTCCTACACCCTGGCCGACCGTGCGTTCCTCAACACGACGGCCCTGACCCTGGCCGAGCAGGGGCTGGAGGAGGGGCTGGAGAGCTTCAACCAGCTCGACAACGCCGCGTCCCCCGCGGCGGCGTGGACCGGCTGGACCCTCAACGGCGTCGTCGCCACGCGCAAATACACCAACCTGGCCTTTGACAACGGCGCGACCGGCACGCTCCAGATCTACGTCACCGACTACAACCCCGTCGCCGGCACGTCGCCCAAGCTGGTGGCCAAGGCCACGCTGCTCCCCGCCTCGGGCCTCGGCCTCAGCCGCATGATCGAGATCACCCTGCGCCGCCGCACGATCTTCGCCGCCGGCCTGGTCGCGCGGAACAACATCACCTTTTCGACCAGCACGGTGGTCTCCAGCTGGGACTCCGACCCGGACAACAACCCGGCGACCGCCGCGGTCGGTTACAACGCCTCGCGCAAGACGGCCAACGCCTTTGTCGGCACGATCAGCACCACGGCCGGCGCGATCAACACCGGGGCGGGCGACATCTACGGCCGGATTGGCACGGGCGGGGGCTCGGTCACGCACAGCGCCGGCGCGATCCTGACCACGAACCCGGCCGGCACCGGGTGGAACAACGGGCTCGTGAACATCCCCTTCGTGAGCAACCTGGACACCCCGGTGGCCCCGGCGCTGCCGGCGACGGTCAACAGCATCACCTCGACCATCAGCTCCTCCACCACGCTGCCGCGCACCGGGGATCTGCCCGCCGCCGACGGCAAGTATTACTACAACTTCGCCGCCGGCGCCGCCATCGCGCTGGGCGGCAACCAGGACCTGACGGTGGCGGACAACGTGGTGCTTTACCTGCAGAACCATGCCACGACTTCGGCGGTGTCCATCGGCGGCACGGCGGAGATCAATATCACCTCGACGGGCAAGCTCACCATCTACACGGACGGCAACATCAGCTCCGGCGGCAACGGCATGACCAATGACAACGCCAACGCCACCAGCTGCCTGATCTACGGCACCAACACGGGCTCCGGCCAGACCATCACCATGACCGGCAACGCCACCACGGTGGCCGCGATCAACGCGCCCAACGCCGATTTCAGCATCACCGGCAGCGGCGAGGTCTGGGGTTCCGTGATTGCCCGCAACATCGCGCTCAACGGCAACGCCGCCTTCCGCTACGACGAGGCGCTGCTCGACTACGCCAACACGACTGGCACCGGCAACCCGTGGGGCATCGCCAAGTGGCGCGAGCTGACCCTCGTGGCCGAGCGCGCGGCCTACACGAGCCAGTTCAACTTCTGAGACGGAGGGATGGGTTGCATGCCCCACGCCCCGGGGAGGAATATCAGTTGCGCCGGCCGGGTTTGTGCTGCCCTGTGTGGCAACCATGGCGTCGCCCACCCTCCCTTCGCCGCCTTTTGATGTCACCGTGCGGGTGGGTTGCAGCCTGGCCTACGAGGTGCCCGGCTCGGCGATGCTGCTGCTCAACCTGCGGCCCAGCCCGAACCGCAACCACGAGATCGTCTTCGAGGCGTTCACGGCCGGCAACCACCTACCGGTGGAGGAATTCACCGACAGCCACGGCAACACGGTCGCCCGCGTGAAGCTCGCCCCCGGGCGCAACCTGTTCCGCCATGATGCCATCGTCCGGGTCTCCTCGCGGCCCGACAACCACGACCTGACCGACCGCGCGCCCCACCTCCCCGGCGAACTGCCGCCGGCGGTGCTGCGCTACACGCTGCCCAGCCGGTATTGCGACTCGGACAAGCTGGGGGACTTCGCCTGGGAGAAATTCGGCACGGTCGAGCACGGCTGGCCGCGCGTGCAGGCCATCAGCCGATGGATCCACGACAACTTCGAATACCGCTACATGTCCGGCCGGCCCGACCTGTCCGCGTGGGACGTCCTGCAGCGCGGCCATGGCGTCTGCCGGGATTTCGCGCACCTGGCGATCGCGCTCAACCGCTGTTTCAACCTCCCGGCGCGCTACGTGACCGGGCACCTGCCGGACATCGGGTTTCCCGACCCGGACAACCACATGGATTTCCACGCCTACGCCGAGGTGTATCTCGGCGGCGAGTGGCACACGACCGACGCGCGCTTCCATGTGCCGCGCATCGGCCGCATCAAGGTCTCGTGCGGCCAGGACGCGGTGGACGGGGCGTTCTCGACGATCTACGGCGGGGCGACGCTGAGCTATTTCCAGGTGTGGGCCTACCAGGTGACGCGCGGCACGGTCGGCGTCGGCGACCCGCTGGATTTCGGCCGGCGGCTCGACAATTCATGGACCGTGCGGACGGATCCGGTTTAAATAAACGGTCGAAGCGGTTCGCGGGCGAACCAGTTGGCCGTGTGCGGGACCCGCGGGAGCGATAGGCGTCGTGTTTGGCGCCGGTCGTTTTTAAGCTCCGCGACCCATGAGAGACGAATACCTGTATGCCGCCGCCAAGATCATCTCCGATCCCTACATTCTGGTGAATGTGGTGTCGCGCCGGGTGAAGCAACTCCGTCGGGGCAGCCGCCCGCTGGTGGAGTCGCTCGAGAAGCTGGCCCCCGAGGACATCGCCCTCCGCGAGATCATGGAAGGCCGGATCAGCTACGAGCTCGGTCCGATCGGATCGAAGTAAGGCGCTTTTGTCGGACTGCAGTGGGAGGGGTTTTATACCCCGACCGGCTGGCAGCCAGTTTGGCGAAGTCGGGGTGTAAAACCCCTCCCACCAACCCAAAGCCGCCTTCACCCCACCCGGAACACCTCGGCGCGGAATTCGTTCGTGCCGAGCACGCCGGGGGCGATCTCCGCGGTGCCGGCGAGCGTGGCGACACGGGCGCGAAGGGTCATCAGCTGCCCCGGCACCAGCGGCTCGACGGGGCCGTAGAACTGGGCGAAGCTGAAGCTCGCCGCCTTGCTGGGGGTGGCGCAGGCGTCGCCGCGCGCGATCTGCGCCTCGCGCTGGGCGGCCTGGCCGTGCGGCCCGGTGACCTCCTTGGTGATGACAAAGCGGATGCGGGCGCGCTCGTCCGAGAACTCGATCATCGGGAAGGACAGCCCGAGCTTGAGCAGGATGCAGCGGCCGGCGAGGTCGTCGGGAAACAGCGAGTAATCCCAGACCAGCTCGAAGCCCGGGATGAGCTGGCCGGGCTTGTCGAGGCCGTAGGTCTCCGTGATGCGGACGGCATCGGTGCTGTTGCTGTGCTGGAAATCGACGAAGAGGGGCGTGGGGTTGGCGTAGGGCATGGGATCAGGGGGCGGTTTCCTTCAGGCGTTCGCCGGCGAGCTTGAACCAGCGTTGTTCGGCGCGCCGCCATCCGCGACCGGCACGGCGGAAGCGCTTGCGAATGTCCTCCCAGATCGCGCGGGCCGCAGCGCGGTCGCCGGACTGCGCGAGGGAGACGGCCAGAAAATAGCGCGGCTGTTCGCCGAGCAGGACGGACTCGATGGCGCGGAGGATGGGCTGCGCCTCGGCGTGGCGCCCGGCCTGCACGAGGGCCCAGCCGCGGAGGAAGGCCACCTCGTTGCCCAGCATGCGGTCGGCCTCGACCTTGACCTGTTCGAGGGCGGCGAGGGCCTCGGCGAACTTGCCGGCCTCGAGGCGGTAGCGGGCTACATTGGCCAGGGTGTGCGGGTCGTCGCGGAACGCGCCGTCCAGGCAGGCCTCGGCCACAGTGCACGCTTCGGCGGTTTCACCGCCGGCGAGCAGCTCGGCGGCGAGGCGGAGGCGCAGCTTGACGGTGTCGGACTCCTCGAGCTCGGCGCGCAGGTCGCGGATGCGCCAGGCGCGGGGTTTCCAGAGGGTGAAGCCGCCGCCGGAGGCCGACAGGTTCGGCAGCAGCTCGACCAGGACGTAGGCGATGCCGCCGATGACCGGGGCGATGAGCAGGATCCACAGCCACCAGAACGGCCGGCCGGTCCTGAAGACGTGGACGATGAGCGCAAGCTGGACCAGCCACAGCAGTTTGGCGATGATACCGAAGACCGACCAATCGGAGAGGATGGACTCGATCATCGGGGGAGGGGCGGACGGTCCGGGTCAGCGACCGCCCTTGATGCCGCTGGCCAGCAGGGTTTCGAAGTGGGGCTCGACGGCCTCGCGGGAGACGACCTGGACCTCGGCCTTGGTGAAGCCGGCTTTTTTCAGGAAGCCGTGCAGGGCGCTTTCCTTGAAGCCGAGCCAGAGGTCGCCAAACTGCTCGTGGGCCTTCTCGTAGTTGTGCTCGTTGAGATCGAGGATGAGCACCTGGCCGCCGGGCTTGAGGATGCGGAAGGCCTCGTTGACGGCGTTCTGCGGGTGGCCGGTGTGGTGGAGGGCCTGCGAAAGAATGGCGAGGTCGACGGACTTGTCGGGCAGCGGCACGGACTCGATGTCGCCCAGCTTGTAGGTGAGGTTGGCCAGACCGTTCTTCTTCGCGAGCTCGGTGCCGACCTCGACCATGCGCTCGGAGTTGTCGATGCACCAGACGCGCTCGGCGCGGTGGGCGATCAGCTGGGAGATGAGGCCTTCGCCGGCGCCGAGGTCGGCCACGGTGATCGCCGGCACGAGCCGGAGCGCGAGGTGGCCGATGGCCTCCCAGGAGCGGCCGGGGCAGTAATTCTTCCCAAGTTTGCCGGCGATGAGATTGAAATACTGCTCGGAGACGCGGCGGCGCTTCTGGAGGACACGGTCGAGGTTGTCGCGGTCCTCGCCGGACTCGGGCAGGTCGGTCACGGAATCGCAGGCGGCACGGAGCAGGGTGAGCTGCTTCGGGTCGAGGGTGGCGCGAAGCGAATAAAAGGCCTTCTTGCCCTCGCGCCGGTCGGTGACAAAGCCGGCCTGCCGGAGCAGGGCGAGCTGGGAGGAGATGCGGGACTGGGCCATGCCGAGGATCTCCTGCAGCTCGGCGACGGAGAGCTCCTCCTTCAGCAGCAGCGCCAGCAGGCGCAGCCGCGTGGAATCGGACAGGATTTTCAGGTGGTCCCAGGAGGAGTTCACGACGGGAAAATTACTGGAGGGAAAGGCGGGGGTAGGCAAGGGTGGAGGGTCCAGCTCCAGCTGGGCCGGCACGTGCGGACGCGACATGCCGTTCGCGGCCCAGCTGGAGCCGGGCCCTCCAAAAAAAGGCCGCGCGGTGAGGCGCGGCCTAGGGAAAGGAAATCGAGCTGGATCAGCTCTTGGCGTCGATGAACCGGGTGATGCCGGCGATCTGGTATTCCTGGTGGGCGCTGCCGATCTTGAGCTTCACATGCTCGCCGACCTTCTTGCCCATGAGGGCCTGGCCGAGCGGGGTCTTGTAGGCGATGCGGTGGGCGTCCGGGTCGCTGTCCCACGCGCCGAGCACGGAGTAGCGGACGGCCTTGCCGCTGGTGACGTCGCGGAGGTCGACGACGGTGCCGACGGACACCTGGTCGGTGGTGGCCTCGGAGAAGTCGGTGATGCGGGCGCGGGCGAGGTCGCGCTCGAGCTGCGCCTTCTGGCCCATGAGGACGGACTGGTCCTGCTTGGCCATCTTGAACTCGGAGTTCTCCTTGAGGTCGCCGTGCTCGCGGGCGACGGAGATGGCCTTGGAGTTCTCGGGGATGCGCTTGGAGACGATCTCCTCGTATTCGATGCGCTTCTTCTCGTAGCTCTCGCGGGAGACGAGGAACTGCTCGTCCTTGGTCTCGGACTCGCCGGAGACGAGGGTCTGGAGGGAGGGGAAGAGCTTGATGAAGCGGGCGAGCAGGGACTTCTTGGTCAGCTCCTCGAAGCCCTGGTTGAGCAGGAGGCTGTTGCCGAGGTCGCGGGCGGTCTCGGTGTCGGCGGAGGCCAGGAGGTCGGAGATGAGGTCGGCGTCGTCGGACAGGGCCTCGGCCAGCGGGATGCGGCGGGTGCCGGCGGACTGGAGGGCCTCGTAGTCGATGGCGAAGAAGATGGCGCCGAGGAGGCGGGGGGTGATGAGCTCGTTGAGGAGCTTGGAGAACTTCTTCGAGTGGCGGTTCTTGATGACCCAGAGGAGGACCGGGGCGCGGAGGTTCTGCTCGGTCTTCCAGCGCTTGAGGGCGGCGGCGAGCTCGTCGGCCTGGCCGTTCTCGAGGAGGAAGTTGATGCACTCGGTGGTGAACTTGCCCTGCGAGGTCTTGAGGAGGGCGAAGACGATCTCGCGCCACTCGAGCGGGTGGGTCTCCTTGACGAGGTCGAGGAAGCGGGACTGGAAGTGGACCGGGATCTTCTCGGCGATGGCGGTGAGGCCGCGGACCTCCTTGATCAGCTCGGACTGGCTCGGGTTGGCCGAGTGGTTGTCGTGGCCGAGGATCTTGGCGAGCTCGTCGCGGACGAAGGCGCCGTAGAGGCGCTCGGAGGAGTCGAGCTGGTTGCTGTCCCGCACGGCCTCGGTGATGCCGGAGAGGACCTGCGCGAGGCTGGCCTTGGACTCTTCCTTGATGGAAGCCGCGAGGAGATCCTCGGCGAGGGAGATGCGGCGGCGGGCCGAGCGGGTGTTGGAGAACTCCTCCATGATCTCGGTCTCGGCGGACACGGGCTCGTCGCGGACGATGTAGGCCTCGGTCTTCTTGGCCGGGACGCCGACGCGCGGATCCTTGACCAGCTGCTTCTTGACGTTGGAGAACCAGCGCTTGAACTTTTCCTCGCCGACGACCTGGGCCAGGACGATCTCGAGCTCGATGGCGCTGGCGGCCTTGCCCGGGTAGGCGGAAAGGGTGTCGATGACCAGCTGGACCGGATCATCCTCGATGAGCTCCTTGACCTTGGCCGCGTCGGTCTCCTTGCGTGCCAGAATGTGCTTGGCCGGAAGGACCTCCATGCTGGTGACGCAGAACACGGGGTCCATGCGGTGGGACTTCTTGCCCTTGAAATCGATGACCAGTTTCGAGTCGGACTCGTCGAACGACTTGATCTGGCCGAAACCCCAGCTCCGGTGGACGACGTAAGCGCCGGGTTCCATCGCCTCCAGTTTGGCTTTGGACGCCTTGAGGGCGGGGTGCTTGCTGACGATCGCGGAGATGGCTTCAGAATTCATAATTGCGTATCTAGTCGGTGAACCGATTAGTTGAGTGGATAATGGCAGAAGATGTCAAACAGGGTTTGGAAAAAGCCTCCGGCGCGTCGAAACCCTCCTTCGGCGGCTGGGAAGCCGCGGTTGGCCTAACCGAGCGCTGGCTCGCCCGCTCCGAGCGGGTGGATACGCTGCTGGAAGGACTTCCGTCAGCCCTGACCGGCCAGGACCGGGCCCGGGCCCAGCAGCTTTTCTACGGGGTCGTCCGCTGGTCGAGCCGCCTCGAGGCCGCCCTGTCCGGCCTGATGGCCCGGCCGCCCCGGACCAAGGTGAAGGCCGTGCTCGTGGTCGCCGGCTTCGAGCTTTTGGAGGGCGGACCCACCCTGACCGCCAAGGTCATCCACCACGCCGTGGAGAAGGCCAAGACCGTCTGCAGCGCCAAGGAGGCCGGCCTGGTCAACGCCGTTGCCCGCAAGCTCGCGCTGCGCCTGGCCGAGAAACCCGCCGACGTCGCCACCGAGCTCGCGCATCCGGAATGGCTGGTCGGCCGCTGGACGCAGCAGTTCGGCGCCGCGACGACCCGCCAGCTTCTGGAATGGAACCAGCAACCCGCGCCGGTCTACGCGCGCTGGCGGATCGAGGCGCCGGTGCCCGAGTTCCTCGCGCCGACGAAGTGGCCCGGTTTTTTTGAGGTGAAGGCCGGCAAGTGGGACGAGGTCCGCCGGCTTGCCAACGAGGGCGCCCTCTACGTGCAGGATCCGTCCACGCGGCTGTGCATCGGCCTGCTCGCGCCGCAGCCCGGCGAGGTCATCCTCGACGCCTGCGCCGCACCCGGTGGCAAGAGCCTGTTTATCGCCGACACGATGAAGTCCGGCAAGGTCATCGCCCTCGACGAGCCCGCCGAGCCCGGCAAGGTCGACATCCGCCTCGTGCGGCTGAAGGAAAACCTCGCGCGCGCCCCGGCGGGCGTCGAGGTCGCCCAGGTCGAGGCCGACCTGCGCAAGGTGAACACCGTCTTCTACCGCAACCTCAACCTGCCCGAGAGCTACGATGCCGTGCTGCTCGACGCGCCGTGTTCCAACACCGGCGTCATGCGCCACCGCATCGACGTGAAGTGGCGGCTGCAGGACGGCGACTTCGCGCGCCACGCCGAGGCGCAGCTCGAGCTGCTCCACGCCGCGGCGCGGCTCGTGCGGCCGGGCGGCCGCATCGTCTACAGCACCTGCTCGATCGACGGGCAGGAAAACGAGCAGGTCATCAAGGGCTTCTTCGACAGCCGCGCCGGCGGGCCGTTCAAGCTCGAGGCCAGCGTGCAGGCCTACCCGTGGAAGGACGGGCACGACGGGGCGGGGGCGTTCCTGCTGAAGAAGGCGGATTGAGGCAGGGCGGTGACTCCGCTCACCGCCGAGGCGCGGAACGGAGTCCGCGCCCTACCAGCGCGCTGCGCGGCCTACGGCACCAGTTCAAACACCGGCACCTCCACGTCGGTCTCCCGCGTGCCGGTGAGGAAGGTGTAGGTGATCTTCGCGGCGTCCTTCAGCAGCGCGGCGTAGCGGTCGTAGCCCCACTTGTCGACGGGCTCGCCGTTGATGCGGACGCAGAGGTCGCCGGCCTGGACCGGCAGCGCCGCCGTCGGCGTGTCGGGGATGACGGTGAGCACGCGCCAGTAAACCGGCGAGCGGGCGAAGGACAGGCCGGTGTGCCGGCGCGGTTCCATCGTGACCGGCCCGTCGGTGTTGCGGGCGAAGGTCACCTGGTTGCGCCGCTGGTCGAAGGTGAGGACGAAATGGCGGAGAAACTCCCCGCCGATGGACGAAAGCTGGTCGGTCAGGTCGACGATGGGCTGCTCGATGGTGTGGGCGCCGATGAGCACGTTCTGGCTGAGCCGGCCGGTCAGCTGGCGGCGGTCGCCCTGCAGCGAGGAGACGATGGTGCCGACGCGCGGCCCGTTGGCGAAGCGCGGGTGCAGCCCGACGGGGTTGAGGCTCAGGCTGCCGTCGCTGCCGGTGTCGATCAGGACCACGAAGGATTCGTTGCCCATCTGGACGGGGATGAGCGGCGTGCCTTGCTGGTTGTTGAAGGCGATGGTCGAGACGCGCGGCGTCTGTCGCGGCGGGGGCGCGAACGCGGCCGGGTAGGGCGCGATCACGAGGCGCGAACCCGGATAATCCATGGTGAGCAGTGTGTTCCGGAAAAGGGGAAAGCCGATGATGCCGTCGATCTGCAGGCCGAGGTGACCGGACAGGTCCGTGAAGTCAAAGACGAGGGCCGGCACGCGCTCGAAGTGCGATTCGCCGAGGGTGAGCCGGCGCAGGATGATGGCCTCAAGCTCGGTCTGACCGCCGTTGGCCGAGCGCACGCGGACCTTCTGCGGCGCGCTGCCCCGCTTCGGCTTCACGGCCAGGTGCTGGGCCAGCCTGGGGGTGACGTAGGAGACGGTCGACCCCGTATCCAGCAGGAAGCGGCAGACCTGGCCGTCGTCCTGCCGGCTCTCGACGACGAAGAAGTTGGAGATGATCCGCGCCGGCAGGGTGGTGGCCTTGACCTCGACCACGGTGCGTCCGGGCGCGCGGCGGGAGACGGAGGAGCAGCCGGATGCGGCCAGAAGACAGAGGACAGAGGTCAGGGAACAGAGACCGACCCGCCGCAAGGCGGGCCAGGCCGCAATCCTAGATCTGCCATGCGAGGTCATTTGTGCGGCTGGGGGAGGGCGAGGCCGAGGAACAGCGGGAGCAGCAGGCCGGCGCCGGCCACGGCGAAGGTCGCGGTGCCGCCGGCCTGGAAGAA
>JAYRXZ010000020.1:0-56825 GCA_041917235.1 Lacunisphaera sp.
GACCCCGCCAACGCCCTCGGCCTGATCAAGAAGTTCTACAGCCCCATCCCGAAGTCCCCGAAGCCCATCCCGCAGATCTACACCGAGGAGCCCGCGCAGAGCGGCCCGCGGCGTTTCGTCATCAAGCGCGCCGGCCAGCTCGGCGCCGTCGCCATCGGCCACAAGATTCCGGCCGGCACCCACCCCGACTTCCCCGCCATCCAGGTCCTCGCCTCCATCCTCGGCTCGGGCAAGAACAGCCGCCTCTACAAGTCCATCACCGACCAGAGCCTCTCCACCGGCGTCTTCACCTTCGCCCGCTTCACCCACGACCCGATGCTCCACTACACCTTCGTGCCGCTCGCCCCGGGCGTGACCCACGAGCAGGTCGAGAAGATCGCCCTCGCCGACATCGAGAAGATCAAGGCCGAGGGCGTCACCGACGCCGAGGTGCAGAGCGCCATCAACCAGATCGTGGCCGACTCCGCCTTCCAGCGCGACGGCACCTTCGCCATCGCCGCCCAGATCAACGAGTGCATCGCCGTCGGCGACTGGACGCTCTACGAGACCCTCGACCAGGCCACCGCCAAGGTCACGGCCGCCGACGTCAAGCGCGTCGCCAACCTCTACTTCAACGAGGACCAGAGCACGACCGGCTGGTTCATCGCCCTCACGCCCGCGGCCCCGAAGGCCCCGGCCGCCAAGTAACCGCGAACACCTCCCCATACCCACAACCTGTCATCCTGAGTGCAACGAAGGATCCAAGTGAACTCCCGCACGATAACCGGCTCGCAGCTCCCCTTGGATTCTTCGCTCCGCTCAGAATGACGACTTCTCTTATGAAAAATTTTTCCCGTCTTTCATTCCTCAGCCTTAGCTTCGCGCTCACGGCGATTTGCGCCGTGGCGCAAATCGCGCCGAGGGTCACCCGCACGAACATCTCGGGCATCGACGTCCTCCTCTACCCGACCGGCGTGAAGAACGTCGTCAATATCCGCGGCTCCCTGCCCGCGGGCGACGTCTTCTCCGCCGGCACCAACCCCGCCGTCGCCACCCTCACCGGCATCCTGCTCGACCAGGGCACGACCACGCAGGACAAGTTCGCCATCGCCGCCAAGCTCGAGGCCGTCGGCGCCACGCTCGACTTCAGCGTCGGCAACGAGCTCGTCGAGATCAGCGCCAAGTGCCTCAAGAAGGACGTGCCGCTCGTCATCGCGCTCATCGCCGAGCAGCTCCGTTCCCCGGCGCTCTCCGCCGAGGAGTTCGAGAAGGCGAAGAAGCAATACGCCGGCAACCTCAAGCGCTCGCTGGAGAGCACCGACAACCAGGCCGCCGAGGCCGCCGCGCTCGCGCTTTATCCCATCGGCCACCCGAACCGCCCCACGCCCCACGCCGAGATGCTCGCCGCCATCGAGAGCGCGACCCTCGCCGACGTGAAGGCTTTCCACGCCAAACATTACGGCCCGGCCCACATGACGCTCACCGCCGTCGGCGACCTCGACATCCCGCAGATCCAGGGCGAGCTCGCCAAGGCCTTCGCCGGCTGGACTGGCGGCGTCGCCCTCCCCGCCTCCCTGCCCGCCTCGCCGGGCGACAGCGCGAAGGAGCAGGTCGTCTTCATGCCCGAGAAGACCAGCGTCAGCGTGATCCTGGCCCAGCCCTCGCGCCTGCGCTACGGCCAGGATGATTACCAGGCCCTGCGCGTCGGCACCGCCATCCTCGGCAGCGGCTTCACCGGCCGCCTCATGGGCAATGTGCGCGACAAGGAGGGCCTCACCTACGGCATCAACGCCCGCCTCGCCAGCGACACCTTCGCCGACGGCGACTTCCGCATCGGCGCCACCTTCGCGCCCAACCTGCTGGACAAGGGCATCGCCTCGACCCAGAGGCAGCTCAACCTCTGGTATAACGAGGGCGTGACCGACAAGGAGGTCACCGACCGCAAGACCAACCTCATCGGCACCTACAAGGTCGCGCTCGCCACCACCGACGGCATGGCCAACCAGCTCCTCGCCACCGTCAACCGCGGCCTGCCGCTCAGCTGGCTCGACACCTATCCGGCCGAGATCGCCGCGCTCACGCCGGCGCAGGTCAACGGCGCCATCAAGAAGCACCTCAACCCGGACAAGATGGTCCTCATCAAGGCCGGCACCGTCCCCGGCGCCACCTCCAAGTAAGATCACCCGCTTCCCCCGCGACGCCCGCCCCCACCGGCGGGCGTTTTTTTTATTGCAGGGCGGGATCTCCGAATCCCGCCTTTGTTCGAAAATGATATGACGTTCGAGGCGGGATACGGAGATCCCGCCCTGCATTTCAAGGACAGATGACGCCCCGCCTCCATGCCCGGCTTGTTTTCCTCCGTGTCCCCTGTCATCCGTCCTCTGTCCTCTGATTTCACATGCCTGCCATCCTCTACACCGTCCGGGCCGCCTGCAAAGACGTCCAGCAACGCGGCCGCTACCTCGCCTGGCTCTCGCCCAACCACGTCGTCGAGCTGATGAAGCATGGCGCCACCGGGGTGCGCATCGTGCTGCCGGACCGTGCGAATGACACGGCGCCGGCCGTGGTGGAAACCCAATACGTCTTCCCCTCGCGCAAGGCCTTCGATGACTACGTCCGTGACCACGCCCCCGCCCTGCGCGCCGACGGCCTGAAGCATTTCCCGCCTGACAGCGGCATCACCTACGAGCGCCAGGTCGCCGAGATCGCGGCGGAGCTGTGAAGTGGAGCGCGTTGCCCTCAACGCGATTTTCCCGCCCCCACATGGCGGACAACGCGTTCCACCCCGAAACTTGTAACGTATTATATTACAAGTTTCCGGCAGCGCTCATTTCAGCTGGTCATCGGCCAAGCCCACCCGGCGCAGGAAAACCGGCCAACGCGGATCGGCGTGCATCGAGCGGTTGTTGATGTTGGATTTGACCCACGCGACGGCGGCGTCACGCCGGGCCAAAGCCCTTTCGAACCAGGCAAACGCGGGCTCAATCTCTCCCCGGATGCCGTAGATATTGGCCACATATCCCGGCATATCGTCGCCATATTTGGCAATGAACTCGGCCAAGGCCAGGTCCGCGTGCCGGCCGGGGAGAAAGGCCCGCGCCGCCAGACGATAGGCCTCGTTCGGCTCCTGCTCCGCCATGGCGGCAGACTCGTCCAGCCGGCCTAACGCGGACAGTGCCCGGGCGAGGTGGGAGCGGACCTCCTCGATCGCGGGAGCAAGCGCGACGGCCTGACGCAGCGGCGCCAGCGCCTGCTCCCAATCACCGTTCAAGTTCAGGATGAATCCCAAGCTGGCCTGGGCGCGGGCATTGAGCGGGTCGCGCTCCACGGCCTGGCGGGCCAGGGTCGTCGCCTCGGCCACGCGGCCGGTATTGAAGTAGTAGACGGCCAGATCACCCATGGTGGAGGCGTTGCCCGGCGCGAGTTCCAGGGCGCGCTGGAAAGATCGTCGCGCGCCGCGCCAATCCCAGTCGGCCGTGCGTTGCACCCACCCCAGGGCAACGAGACCGGTGGCCTGGTCGGGCTCCAATTCCAAGGCCCGCTGGGCGGCCGTTCGCGCCTCGCGCATGGCGTCCTGGATTGGCATCCCGCCGAAGCGACCCAACTGGACGTAGATCCGCGCCATTTCCGCCCACGCGAGGGCCAGGCGGGGCTCCTTTTCCAGCGTGCGCCGGTAAAGCGCCGCGGCCTGCCGCCAGTCCTCATTGCTTTCGCGCAGCGTCAGCGCGCGGGCCTGGAGCAGCAGCTCGTAGAGCGCCGGGTCAACCGCCACGCGGGCGCCGCCCCCGCCCAGCTTGAGCTGGAGCTGCTGGGCGACCAGCCCGGCAATCTCGTCCTGCACGGCGAAGATATCCTTCAGGTCGCGGGTGAAGGTGTCGCTCCACACATGGAAGCCGTCGGCCGCCTTGATGAGCTGCGCCGTGATGCGGACCTTGTCGCCCGCCTTGCGCACGCTGCCCTCGACCACGTAGGCGACGCCGAGCTTCTGGGCGATCTCGGGGATCGGGATGTCCTTGCCCTTGAAATAAAACGCCGAGGTCCGCGCCGAGACCTTCAACCCCGGCACCTTGGCCAGCACATTGAGCAGCTCCTCGCTGATACCGTCGGAGAAATATTCCTGCTCCTTGTCGCTGCTCAGGTTGGCGAACGCCAGCACGGCGACGGACTTGTCATCGATTTGCGGCGCGCTGGCTGGCGGCACCCTCCCGGGGTCCGCGAGCAGGGCCTTGATCTCCGGGTCGTCGCGGAATGGCGCCATCCGCGGGTCGATCTGGAACCTCAGGCGGAAGGCCTCGCGGCTGACCGGCCGGGTTTCGACGGACTCGCGCAGCAGCGCGAGGGCCGTCGCCCGGTCGCCGATGAGCAGCGCCGCGGGAATGGTCGTGAACCACCAGCCGTTGACCATGTCCTGGGCATACGGCCGGCGGGTGCCTTCCACCACCCGGCGGTAACTGGCCTTCGCCTCCCCGGTGCGACCGAGCCCAAGCAGGGTCCAGAACTCCACCTGGCTGAGGCCGATCCGGCCCGGGTCCGCCTGCCGCATGCGCTGGATCTCCCCCTGCGCCACCTCGTATTGCCGCAGGGCCAGCTCCTTCTTGCCCTGCAATTCCAGCAAGGAGGCGTTCAACAGCGCCGTGGGTCCGGCATATTCAAAGTCCGTGAACCATTTCTGCGGAAAGTCGCGCAACGCCGCCAGGCCCGCCTCCGGGTCGCCGCCAAAGGCCGCGTAGAGGAAGTAGCCAAAGACCGCGCGCTCAGTCCCGCGCACCCGGGGCGGCACCTTGTCCAGCCAGGTTTTCATGCCGGCGAAATCGTTGCGCAGCCCGAACTGCAGCCGGGCCTTCCAGACGATGGCGTTCGGCAGCGGCGCCAGCGCGATGGTGGCGTCGAGCGCCCGGTCGAACTCATCGTAGCGGCCCTGGTCCTTGTAGTTCCTGGCCAGGTCGTAATGGCTCAGCACGTCCTTGGGGAACCGGCGGATGTTGTCCTGCCCCTGGGTGATCGCCTCGGCGAGACGGTTCGTGGCGTTGTAGAGATCGGCCAGCAACCGTCCGGGGCGGGGGTTGGTGGGATCGAGCTCCATGGCCCGGCGCAACAGCTGCTCGGTGCGGGCGGTCTCGCCGGTCACCCGGCTGAAGTGATAGGTGGCCAGGGCATACATCGCCTCCGGCTCGTCGGGGGCGAGTTGGAGGGCCCGCTCGGCATAACGCTTCGCCTGCGCGGCGCGCTCGTCGCTCCGGTCGAAACCGCGGCGGAGAAAATGCGACTGCACGCGCGCCATCACCGTGATCGCCTCGATGTCCATCGGCGACCGGTCGAGGACCCGTTTCGTGATTTCCTCCGCGAGGACCAAGTCGTCGGGGATCGCCTCCAGGCCCTCGGTGAGGCTGATGGCCTGCTTCAGCTCCGGGTCCTTCGGCCAGTCGCGCGGCGGCAGCGCGGCGCGTTGCGCCGCCTCGGCCTCCGCCAGCATCCTTTCAAACCGCGGGTCGCCGCGCACCCTGTCCCACAGCGGGTCGAGGCGGAGCAGCGCCGGGGCCAGCGGCCAGCGGCTGGTGAGGGTCGGGAGTTCGGTCAGCAACTTCTCCAGCAGCGGCAGCGCGTCGTCGGCGCGGCCGAGGATGGCATGGATCCGGGCCGGCGAGTAGGTCCAGTCCGTCTGCCGGCCGCGCAGGAGCTCGTTGAAAGCCCGCTCTTCCTGCAGGGCCGCGTCGGCCTGTCCGGTCCAGGCCAGCAGCTCGCCCAGCCGGAGGTGGGATTCCGGATCACTGGGCATTTCCTCCAGGCGGCGCCGCACGACCGCGACCCCGGCATTCCAGGCGATGCGCGCGGCCTCCGGGCGGCCCGCCTGGGCGTGGGCCTGGCCCACGAGCAGCGCCTTGGGCCCGGTGAACCACGCGTCGTTGATATATTCGGCCGGCAGGCGGTCGAGGGCGCGCAGCGCCTCCTCCGGCTGGCGGGCCATGAGGGCGATGAGGGCCGTGACGAGCACCACCCGCGGCTGGCCGCGCATGACCGCGGAGGCGTCGTCGAGCGCCTGCCGGGCGCCGGCAGTGTCGCCGCGCCACGTGACCATCAGCATGGCGAGACCCGCCACCATGTTGCTTGAGTTGCTGATCTTGATCGACTCCCGCAGGCAGCGGTCGGCCTCGGCGAAACGCCGGGAATAGAAATGAACCAGATACTGGTCGTAGAACGCCAAGGCCCGTGTTTCCGGCCGCGCCGCCGCCTGCTCATAAAAGGCGAGCGCCTCCGTCATCCGGCCGGTCTGCCGGTGGATCGAGCCCAGGCCGAGCAACAGACGCCCGTCCTGCGGCGCCAGGCCGAGACCGTGCCGGTAGGCTTCCTCCGCCCGGGCCGGATCCGTGGTGCCGATGCCCCGGCCAAGGGCCAGCCAGGCTTCGGGCAAGTCGGGCGCCAGCTTCACGGCCTTCTCGGCCTGGCTGCGCGCCGCCTCGCGCCGGGGACCGGTGCGCTCGAAACCGCGCGTGAGGTAGCCGCTGTTGACGCGCGAAGCGACGGCCCAGACGTAACCATCCGTGGCGTCGAGCTCGAGCGCGCGCTTGGCCAGCGCCTCGGCGGCCGAAAAATCGTCGGGCGTGGAATCCATCGCCTCGATCATGCCCAGCGCCCGTTCCGCCAGCCGGCGGGCGTCAGAGACCGCGGGAGTCGCCGGCGCAGCCGGCACCTCGATCTTCGGCGGCTCGCGGCGCGCCGGGCGGTTGAACGCCTTCCACATCGGCATGGCCGCGAACAGCAGGCCCATGATGGTGCCGGCGACCGGGAAGATCATCCACCATTGCCAGCGGGCGGATTTTTGTAGGGCGGGGTCTCCGAACCCCGCCTTGCCGGTGGGTGGCGGGATTTGGAAATCCCGCCCTATACTTCCAGCCAGCAGCCGCGCGACGCGCCCGGCCAGCTCGCCGGGCGTCTCGTCGAGCCGCAGGCGCGTCCACTGCACCTCGCGGAACTTGTCCGGCACGCGCGCCGTGGCGTCGGTGACGTCGCCGAGGACGACCGGGAAAAGGAACGGCGCGTCGTCCGCCATGAGGTGCGAGCGGTCGACGGCCAGCTTCCACTCCAGCCGGAAATAACCCTCGGCCCGCGCGTTCGTGGTCGGCGTGATGAGGGGCACGAACAGCACGCATTCCTTGATGCGCTTGCGGATCAGGGCATCCCACGCGTCGCCGCCGCGCAGCTCGCTCTGGTCGAACCACACCTCGACCCCCGCGGAGCGCAGGGCGTCCGCAATGCGCTTCGCCGCCTCCGCGTCCTGGGAGGCGTAACTGAGGAAGACGGCTTTGGTCGGTTCGCTCACGTGGACAGCTCACTCTCCCGCCCGCGCCTCGCGGCGCGCATCGGTCACCCACTTGATCAGCTCCTTGCTGTCGCGCAACTGCTGGGCCTCGACCGTGAGCCCGCCGACCAAAGCCATGGCCTCGTCGAGCAGCGCGAGCCGCGCGGTGCGGCCGGCGGCATCCTCCGGCTGGGCCCGGGAGAGATGGTAGAGGGTGCGGGCGAAATCCTGCCGGAAGCCGGTGTCGGAGGCCCCCTTTGCCAGCTGCTCGCGGTAGAAGTCCTCGGCATCGCGCAAGGCCACCAGCGCGTCCGCCCGCTTGCCCGCCCCCAGCAGGGCCTGGCCGTAGCGCAGCTTGTTGCGCGCGATGGCCAAGGCCAGATCCAGGGCGTCCATGCGCCGGCTGAATCGCGGATTGGTCACTTGGTCGCGACTCACCTCCACGGCTTCCTCATAATTGCCCAGCCGCAGGGCGGATTCGACCTGCAGGGTGCGGCTTTGCCGCAGGACATTGTTCCGGGTCTCAACATTGCCCTCGGC
The DNA here is from genome assembly GCA_041917235.1 of Lacunisphaera sp. Classification (GTDB taxonomy): domain Bacteria; phylum Verrucomicrobiota; class Verrucomicrobiia; order Opitutales; family Opitutaceae; genus Lacunisphaera. The sequence goes on from JAYRXZ010000020.1 coordinate 7,817, forward strand.
CTGCACTTTCATCCGGGCGAGCTTGTCGGCGGTTTCGACCGCCCGGGCATGGACCTTGGCATGGTTGCCCTCGGCCTGGTCGATGGTGCATTCCAGCAGGTTCAGGCCGAGCGTCCCGATCTCCTCCAACTCGGCGTCGATGGAGCGGTCCTTGACGAATTCCTTCTGCGCCCGGTGCGCCTGCGCCAGGGCCGAGCGCGCCGAGCCCAGGTTGCCCAGCTGGGCGTTCCAAGCCGCGGTCAGCATCGTGGCCTGATAGGGGAAAAAGCTCATGCCGGTCTTGTTGTGCGGATCCCGGGCCAGGGCGGCGCCCTCCGCCAGTGTCTTCAGGCCATCGGCGATCCGGCCCAGGTCGAAATAACTGAAGGCCAGTTCGCGAATGCCGCTGCCACGGTTTTCCCAGCCGGTCGCGTCGGCGGGGTTGAAGCGCGTGTAGTAACGGGCGGCCTCGTCGGATTTCAGGTTGTATTCGAGCGCCTTCACAAGGTCATGCCGGTTGCGGGCGACATTGGCCTGCATGTTGAGGGAGAAATACTGGTTCTTCATCGCCCGCAGGTCGCCGGGACGCTGCTGCAGCACCTTGTCCGCGATGTCGCTGACAATCGCGGCGAGGCGGTCCGACTCTTCTACCTGGCCCAGCCGCATCGTCATGCGTGACTCCGTGTCCGTCACATCGCCGTAGATGGAGGCGGCGGTGAGGTCGGTCAGGTCCACGGCTCCCATGTCGGCGAGGATCCGGCGGGACTCCTCGCAGTGGGCCACCGCCAGCTGGGGGTCCGTTTCCGCGTGGGCGAGGTATTGCAGCATGTCCCCGAAGGCCAGCTTCGCCGTGCGACTGGCCCGGCCCGAGGCCACGATGGGCCGCAGGAGGTTAGTCGCGTTGGTGAGCTGGGCCTTGGCGTCACCCAGCGCGGCCGGCGAGACCACGGCGAACACCGACAGGGCGAGCGCCGTCACCGTCTCGTCGCTGGTATCCCCCGCGGCCCGCATGTCCTCGAAAATCTTCTGCGCCTGCCGGGCGATGACCGTCGCCTCGCGCTCCCTGCCCGATTCGTAGAGCGCGGCGGCCTTGCGCACCATGGCCATGCCGCGATAGAGCCGCGTCTGCGGCGTCATCAGCTCGGGCGGCAGGCCGTCGTAGTAGGCCACGGCCTTGTCCGCCAGCTTGCCGACGATCTCGACGCGGCCGGTGGGCTTGAGTTCCTCGTAGAAATCCTCGAGCAGGAAGCCGACGAGCTTCTCGGCCTCGCCGCGGGCGCGCTCGGTCAGCTGCCGCGCCGCCTGTGCCTCCATGTCGGCCGCCTTGGCGCGGCGCATGTTGATCCAGCCGAAGATGGCGCTGCCGATGGCCACCAGCATGACGGCCACCGCGACGGCCGCGATGCGGCGGGCGCGGGTCAGGGCCTTGCGGGTCGCGAGCTCGCGCTCGCGCTGGGCGGCGAGCTGGCGCTTGGACTCGGCCAGCGCCTCGCGCTCGCGGCGCACGCCGCGGCTGGCGCCGATGACGCTGCACAACACGTCGTGGGTGATTTCCACGCGGCGCAGGTCGAGTCGGTCCTCCACGCGCAGCAGGCGGCGGTCGACGAGCAGGGCGAGCGCGCCCTCGGCGGCGCCGGCGGCGGCGAAACCCTTGCGGACGCGTTCCTCGGCCACGCTCTCGCGGAAGCCGGAGTCGGTCAGCAGCACGTCCTCGATGAAGGTCTGCACGCCGGGCGGCTGGTCCTTCAGGGCCCGCTTGTAGAACTCGGACAGGATGGTGTCGCGCGAACCCTCCAGCAGGTTGGCCGAGATCTCGGCCTCGCCCTTGGCGAGGCGGGTGTTGTTCAGCTCGCGGCAGATCAGGCTGAGCAGCGACGGCTCGACCTCGGCGCGGGCCAGGTCGGCGCCGCCGGCGACAAACCGCACGACAGCCTCGGCCACGGCCTCGCTGACGAGGTGCGGCGCGGGCGCGCGCACCGCGGCCACGGCCTGCGGGCCGGTCATGCGCGCGAGGCGCATGCGGTTCTGCGTGACCGACGGCATCTGGCCCTTCAGGCCCTCGAGGTGGGCGAGGTAATCCTCGCGCAGCGAGATCAGGATGCGGTAGTCCGCGCGGGCGAAGTCGAACTTGGAGGCGTCCGCCTCGTCGCGGTCGATGCGGGCTTCGAGCGCCACCGGCGGGCGGTTCTCCACGAGGTCGGCCAGGTCGGCCAGGAATTCCTGGGCGCGCTTCCGCCCGGTGTCGTCGGACTGCGCGAGCGTGAAGATCTCCTCGAACTGGTCGAAGATCAGGATGGGGGTCAGCACGCGGCCGCTGGCGTCCTTGAGGACGTCCTCGCGGTGGTGGAGGAATTCCCACAGCGTCTCGCCGGCCACGGCGGAACCGCTCTGGGTCCAGGTGCCGGCGGCCTCGGTGGCACGGAAGACCGCGCGCTTGATCTGCTCGGCCGGCGACGGCGAGTGCGGGTCGTAGTCGAGCCGCACGTAGACGGGGCAGAAGCCCTCGGGCCGCAGGCGCGGCACGAGGCCGGCCTGCAGGATCGAGGTCTTGCCGAGGCCGGACTGGCCGAAGAGGACCGTGAGGAGCTTGCGCTGGACGCGGCGGCCGAGCTCGGCCGCCTCCTCCTCGCGGCCGTGGAAGTAGTCGCGGGTTTCCTCGGTAAACGAGACGAGGCCGAGCCAGGGGTTCTGCTCGTCGACGGTGGCAACGGGCGCCGCGGGGGTGGGATGGGGTTTCATCAGCGGCGGGCGTTAAAGAATTCCTGGAGGCGGCGGGTGAACTCCGGCGGGGGCTCGCCCCCGGGCAGCCGGCTGAAGTGCACGGCCTTGAACTTCTCGGGCACGATCGCGTCGGCCTCGGTGGTGCCGTCGATGCAGACCGGCAGGATGAACACGGCGCCGTCGGCCATGCCGCGCGTGCGGTCCACGGCGTAGCTCCACTCGCGGCGGAAGAAACCCTCGTGCCGCCGCTGCGTCGTGGCGGAGACGACGGGCAGGAAGAAGGAGCAGCGCGCGATGTTGTTGCGGATCTTGAGGTCGTAGTCGTCGCCGCTCTCCAGCCGGTCCATGTCAAACCAGGTCGTGATGCCGGCGGCGTCCAGCGCGGCCTTGAGCTTCTGGACCGCGGGCAGGTCCTCGCGGGCGTAGCTGATGAACACGGCGTTCTCGGGCATCTCGCGGGCCGGGGGCAGGAAGCGGGACGGCTCGGCCGCGCCCGCGGGGGCGCCGCGGCGGCGCGCCGTCCAGCGGCGGTGCAGCTCGGCGACGAACTCCTCGGCGCCGGAGAACATGCGCGTGCGGACGCTCACCTGCTGCAGGAAGGACACGAGGCGCACGTCCTTCAGGCTGTGGCTGTCGGCGAGGATCTCGCCCACGTCGCGCGGGTCGGAGAGGCGGCGGCGCTTGGTCATGCGCAGGAACAGCCGCGCGAGCCAGTTGGAGAAATCGCTGCCGATGACGAGCAGGTGGTTGTGCTCGAGGGCGTGGAAGAGCTTCTCGGGCGTCAGGTGCTCGCTCTGCAGCGCGCAGACGAACTCCAGCATGTCCTCGTCGGAGATGACGTAGGTCGGCGACGCCGACAGGCGGCCGAGCAGGTGGTAGACGACGGGGCGCTGGAGGTCGTCGCGCTCGACCGGCAGGTCGGCCACGCGGTTGGGGGCGTAGGCGATGACCTCGGTGTTGGCCGAGCCGCCGAAGCGCACGGCGTTGACCGCCTGCTCGAGCAGCGGGTCGAAGGTCATCGAGACGTAGAGGTTGAAGTCGGTGATCTCCGCGAGCTGCCGCAGCGGCAGCGGCGGGGCGAAGGCCGCCTCGCGCATGATCGTGCGCAGCCGGGTGTAGGCCTCCTCGCGGCGGCCGTGGTTGGTCAGGTAGCTGCAGACGACGTCGTTCAGCGTGAGCGGCTTCGCGAGCGGGGCGGGGTCGACGTTGAGGCGGGCGGCAAGCTTCTCGGCGAGCCACTCGAGAAGCAGGCGCGGGCCGGTCTCGGTCTGCACCTTGAGCAGCTCGGGCCCGACGATGGGGATGACGCGCTTTTCCTCGATGTAGTTGAGCAAGTCCTCCCACACGTCGTCATGGAACGGCGCGGCGGAGAGGGTGCCGGTGGCGGGGGATTCGGAGTGCATCAGCGTGTGTTGTGTTGGACCGATGGGGGAAAATCAGGACGGTGCGGTCAGGGCGATTTCGCCTTGGTCGCCGCCACCCAGGCGTCGATCTCCTGCGCGAGGACGGAGAGCGGCAGCGAGCCGCCGCGCAGGACGACGTTGTGGAATTCCTTGATCGAGAACCTTGCGCCGAGCGCGGCCTTCGCCGCCTCGCGCAGCTCGAGGATCCGGAGCTGGCCGACCATGTAGGAGGTGGCCTGGCCCGGCCAGACGATGTAGCGCTCGGCCTCCTGCGCGGTGAAGCCGTAGTCGATCACCTGCTGGCGCGTCCAGCGCTGGGCGTGGATGCCGGTGTCGGCCACCAGGCGGCGCGCGCGGAAGATCTGCAGCTGCAGGTAGCCCAGCCGGCCCGGCAGGTCGCCCTCATACCAGCCGTTCTCGTCGGCGAGCCGCTCGGCGTAGAGCGCCCAGCCCTCGATGTAGGCGTTGTTCGCGCCGAAGATGCCGAGCTTGCGGTAGCGCGGCAGTTCCTTCGATTCCTGCTGGATCGTGATCTGGAAATGGTGGCCGGGGATCGCCTCGTGATAGGCCGTCGACTTCAGGCCGACCCCGAGCCACGTGACCTTGGGCCCGAGGTCCGCGAGCGGAAGCCAGTAGATACCGGGCGCGGTGCCGTCCGGGGCCGGATCGGAGTAATGCGCCGCCGAGCTGGCCTCGGAGAAGGCGGGCTCGCGCTTGACGATCACCGGCGCGACGGGACGCAAATCAAAGGCCGCCACCGAGCGGAGCCCGGCGTCCTTCACGACCTCCTGCACCTTCGCCAGCAGGATCGGGCGCGGGTCGGGCTCGGCCGGCAGCGCGAGGCTCCGGTTCACCTGCTCCACGCGGGTGGCGACCGGGCCCTCGGTGAAACCGAGCTGGCGCAGGATCGCGTCCATCTCCGCCTCGAGGCGCGCGACCTCGCGCCGGCCGATGGCGTGGATCTCGTCGGCCGTGAGCGCGGTCGTGGTGCTGGCCGCAAGCGCATGTTTGTAGGCCTCGGCGCCGCGGGGCAGGCGCCAGACGCCGTCATCCGCGGTCGCCGCCGGGAGCTGGGCGGCCATCAGGTCGCGCAGGCGGCGGTAGGCCGGCAGGACCGTCTCGGTCACTTCCCTGGTGGCGGCCGCGACAAACTTCGCGCGCGCCTCCGCGCTCACCGCCGCGCCCAGCTCCGCGAGGCGCTCGTCGAACGTGGCGACCAAGGGGTTCTGCGCCGCCGGCGCGGCGACGAAGCCGTCGACCTGGCCGATGACCCGCTCCAGCACGAAGCGCGGCGGAATGATGCCGCTGGCCGCCGCGGCCTTCGCCTCGGCGATGCCCTCGTCCATCCGCGCCCCGGCCTGCGCGAGGCGGGCGAGATAGTTCTCGGCGTCGCGCACGTTGCGAATCGGATGCGCCGAGGTCAGGAACGACACCAGCCCCAGGTGGTAGCCGCCGATCTGCTCGAAGACAAACTGGTGCTGCGCGAACTCCACGCGGGCGACGGATTCCTCCAGCGTCCACCGGATGACCGCGGCTGAGGTGCGCTGCGCGGGACTCAGGTCCGCCTGCGCAAACCGTTTCAATTCCTCCAGCCCGCGGCGGGCCAGGGCCGCCTGCGCGGTCGCGCCCCTGAGGCCGTAGACATTGCCCCATTCACCGGCGAGTGTCAGCTGGCGGTCGAGCGCGTCCTGCTCGGCGCCGGCGAAATACTGGGCGCGGGTCGCGAGTTGCGGGTTGGCGCGCACCCAGTCGGCGGCGAAGCCGTCGGCCCATTGGTCGAAGGCGGGGTCCGCCGCGCGCGCGGTCAGGGCGGCAACAACCCACAGGCAGGACAGGAGGAGGCGTGGTTTCAGCATGGGGAGATATTGGCCGGGATGCGAACGGGTGGTCGCCGCGGTGGATTCAGTTCACAGCAACATGAAGCAGGCACCCGCCCCGGCGGCGACGAGCAGGACCAGCGTGATCCAGAGCCAGGCCTTGCCGCCGGATTTCTTCCGGGGCGGCGGCGCCACCACCACGGGGGCGGGCGGCGGCTTGGGGGCCAGGGGCGGGAGCGCCGTCATGGGCGGCCGGGTGCGCATCGGGGCGGCGGTCAGGCCCGCGGCCATCGGGGCGATGGTCGGCCGGCGCCGCTGGCCGCCGCCCAGCAGGTTTTTCACCTGGGTCACGAATTCCATCGTGGGCAGCCCGCCGGTCAGGCGCGTCCACTGCACCTTCATGAACTCCTCCGGCGCCAGCGCCTGCACCTCGGGGGTGCCGTCGATCACCACCGGGACGAGGAACGGGGCGCCGGGCGCGATCTCGCGGCTGCGCCCGGCGGCGAGACTCCATTCGCGGCGGAAAGCACCCTCGGGCTGCAGCTGCGTCTGTGCCGAGGCCACCGCCAGGAACAGGGCGCACTCGCGGATCTGCCTTCCGGTCCTGGCCTCCGGGTCCTCCCCGGCCGGCGCCGCTTCCTGGTTTAACCAAACCTCGAGGCCCTGGCTGCGCAGCGCCTCGGCGATGCGCTTCGCGGCGTCCGTGTCCTCGCGGGCATAGCTCAGGAATACGGCTTTGGTGGGCTCGGACATCGTCAGAAGAGCGGGGCGCCGTTCTTCGGGTCGTTGAGCAGCGCCTCAAAGCGCGGGTCGCCGCGGAGCCGGAAGAAGGACGGGTCCGAGCGGGTGGCGTGCACGGTGACCCCGTTCGGCACCGTGAAGAGATGCGCGAGCTCGGCCAGGGCCCGGTCCTTGTCCCCGGCCAGCGCATAACCGGCGGCCAGGTAGTAACGGCCGCCGGGACCGTCGAGCGCATCCTTGGACTCCGGCATCAGGTCCACCGCCTGGCGGGCCAGGCGCAGGGCTTCGGCGGTGTTGCCGAGGAAAAATTCCAGGGCACCGAGCGTGCCCACCGCGCGGAAATTGTCCGGCTCGGCCTGCATCTGCGCCCGGGCGGCCGCGACAAACGGCTCGATGCGGGCCCGCGCGGCCGCCTGGTCGCCGCGGGCATAATGATAGGTCGCGGCGTTGATGGCCGAGAGGACGGGGGCCACCTCGTCCGGGTAGGCCGGCTGCAGCGCGTCCAGCCGCTTGAATTCCTCGTAGTCGTCCCGGCTCAGCGCCCAGGCCGCCCGGATGAAACGGCCCAGCTCCGACTCGCGGTCCGCCGCCGACATCGCGGCCAGCAGTTGGTCCACGGTCTTGGTGGAACCGGTCTGCTCCCAGTCGAGCTGGGCCAGGAACCATTGCTCACGCAGCTGCCCGGGCAACAGGGCGATCAGCCGCTGCTGCATGGCGCGGGCCTCGTCCCAACGCCGGCCATACCGGGCCGACGCGAGCAGGTTGCGCACGTAGGTGACATTCGCCGGATCGAGTTCGACCGCCTTGCGGAGGTTGACAATCGACTCGGCCCAGCGGCCCTGGCGGCGCTGGATCAGGCCGAGTGACATGTAGCCGGTCGGATCGTTGGGCTGGAGCCGCAGCACCTTCTCATAGTTTTCCGTGGCCTTCGCGTAGTCGCGGTGGGCGTAGTAGGCGTAGGTGCCGGCGAGCCGGATCACCTCGGGTGCCTCCGGGGCCAGATGGACGGCGCGGGCGATGGCGTCCTCCCCCTGGGCCCGTCGCACCGGAGAGGTATCGTGTCCCCAGAAAACCCGCAGTGCGTGGACGACAGCGAGTTCGCCCCACGCAGCGGCGAAATCCGGGTCCAGCGTGACCGCCTGCTGGAACGAACGTTCGGCCGACGCAAGCGCGGCCTTGCTCCCTGTGGGCGAACGGTTGCGGGTGGCGCGCCCCTTCAGGTATTCATCGTAGGCGGCGGAAACGGTCGTGGGCTTGCGCGCGATGAAAACTTTCTCCTCTGGCGACAGCGCGGCCTTCAGCGCGCCGGCAATCTGCTGCGAGAGCTCGGACTGGATCGTGAAGATGTCCGTCAGGTCCCGGTCGTAGGTCTGGGCCCACACGTGCTCGTCGGTCGCGGCGTGGATCAGCTGGCCCGTGACCCGCACCTTGTTGCCGACCCGGCGCACGCTGCCCTCGAGGATGTAGGTCACGCCCAGCTCCTGCGCGATCTGCTTCATCGGCTTGGCGGTCCCGCGGTAGGATTGCACCGTGGTGCGCGAGACGACGCGCAGCTCGCGGATCAGGGCGAGGTTCGTCAGCACGTCCTCGTGCACGCCGTCGGCGAAGAAGGCGTTGTCCTTGTCCTCGCTCATGTTGGTGAACGGCAGGACGGCGATGGATTTGTCCGCCAGCCGCGGCGCGGGGGCGGCCGGGGGCACGGCAACCGCCGGCGCCGGCAGCACCGGGGCGGCCGGGGGCGCGGGTTTCCGCGTGAGGAAAAGCACCACGCCCACGCTGGCGAAGACCACGCCGAGCGAGATCCACAGCGCGGGTCCCGGGCCGGATTTTTTCGCCGCGGCGGCGGCCGCCCCGGCCCGGGCCCGGGCGGCCTGCTTGAACTCGGGCGGCAGGGTCGGCGGCCGCGGCAGGTCCGGCTTGAGCGTGGGTTTGCGCGGGGTGTCGAGCAGGCGTTTCACCTGCGCGATGAACTCCGGGGTGGGCGCGCCGTGCTGCAGCCGCGTCCACTGGACCCGCATGAATTCCTCCGGCGCCTCGGCCCCGGCCTCGGGCGTGTCGTCGATCACGACCGGCACCACGAAGACCCGGCTGGCGGCCATGTCGTGCGTGCGCTCGACGGCCATTTTCCACTCGCGGCGGAAATAACCCTCGCCGCGCGCCTGCGTGGCGGCGGAGATGATCGGCATGAACAGCGCGCACTCGCGGATCTGTTTCCTGATCTTGGCGTCCCACGCATCGCCGCCGCGCAATTCGCTCTGGTCGAACCATGCGTCGACGCCAAAGGCCCGCATCGCCTCTGCGATGCGCCGTGCCGCGTCCGTGTCTTCCCGCGCATAGCTGAGAAAAACACCGCCGGGCGAGTGTGTGTTGTCCGGCATAACTCCCGGCAGTTCATGGCGATAATGCTTAGGCCTTGCCAGCCCAAACCCGCGCTGGCACCCGTTCCAACGCCTCCGTAAGGCCGAATGCCCCCACCCGTCCCCAACCTGAAGCCGGCCCTGCTGCCCGCCATGAGCGCCGGCGAGGCGATCAGCCTGATCCGCAACCTGATCCGGCGGGGCGAATATCTCTCGGCCTACGATGTGGCGGAGGACGCTCAGGCACACCCCTTCGAACCCTCCCTCACCCCCGTGGCCCGGGCGGAAATCCGGTATCTCCGCGTGCTCGCCCTGGCCCGCTCCGGCAGCTCTCAGCGTGCCGCCGCGGAGGCCGCCAGTCTGGCCGCGGAACTGCCCGCCGGCATGCCCCCCGCCCTTGTCGAGGACATCGCCGCGCTGTCGGCGCGGATCGCCAAGGACCGCGCGTTGCACGCCGCCCCGGCCGAACGGCCGCCGCTCGCCGCCGAGGCCGCCGCCGCCTACGAGGCCGTCTACCGGCGCCTGGGCCGCTCCTATGCCGCCGTCAACGCCGCGACCGAGTGGCAGATGGCCGGCCGGCCGGACCAGGCCCGCACCCTCGCCCGCGAGGTGCTGGAGCTGCTGCCCCGCGAGACGGCCGCCCTGACCGACCCCAACGACGCGGGCCACTACTGGGCCTGGGCCACGCGGGCGGAAGCCCTCCTCATCCTCGGCGACCAGGCCGGCGCCCTGGCCGCCCTGACCGCCGCCGCCAGCCTGGCCCACGACGACCACGGGGCGCAGGCCACCACCCGCCGCCAGCTTCGCTTCCTGTGCGAGGCCCTCGGGCTCGAGCCCGCGCCGATCCTCGAGGTCCTGGCCCAGCCGGACGTGGTGCATTATTGCGGGCACATGACCGCGGCGCCCGGCCGGACGGCCCGCTTCCCGCATGAGCAGCAGGCTGCCGTGGCGCTCGAGGTGCGCACGCGCCTGCAGGCGCGCAAGGTCGGCTACTTCCACGGCTCCCTCGCCAGCGGGGCCGACATCATCATCGCCGAGATCGCGCTGGAGATCGGGGCCGAGCTTCACCTGGTCATTCCCTTCGACCTCGACGAGTTCATCGCCATCAGCGTGGCACCGGCCGGGCCGGAATGGCCGACGCGGTTCCGCCACTGCCTGGGGGCGGCGACATCGGTCACCATCGCCAGCGACAGCGCCTACAACGGCGACGACGTGCTCTTCGCCTATGCCTCCCGTATCGCGATGGGCCAGGCCATGAACCGCGCCGCCGGCATCGACGCCCGGATCTGGCAGCTCGCCGTTTTCGACGGGGACGAGAGCTACGACCAGGCCGGCACCGCCCACGACATCCGCCAGTGGCGGCACGCCGGCGGCACCACCGAGATCATCCGCGTCAACCCGACCCGCGGCCGCACGGTGGCGCCCTTCAGCATCAGCTCGAAACGCGTGATCCGGTCCGTGCTCTTCGGCGACTTCAAGGGCTTCAGCCGCCTGCACGACGAGCACATCCCGCTTTTCCTCTCCACGGTGATGCAACCGGTCGCCGAGGTGCTGGACCGCCACGCCGAACACGTGATCGTGCGCAACACCTGGGGCGACGGCCTCTTCCTCGTGGTCGACAACGCCGTGAACGGCGCGCGCGTCGCCCTCGACCTGCAGGAGCGCCTGCACGCGGTCGACCTCGCGGCCGCGGGCCTGCCCGCCGACCTCTCCTTGCGGCTCGGCGGCCACGTCGCCCCGCTGGTGCCCGTCTATGACCCGGTGCTGCGGATCAACATGGTGATGGGCCGGGGCCTGACCCGCGCCGCGCGCATCGAGCCGCGCACGCCGCCAGGCGAGGTCTACGTGACGACCAGCTTCGCCGCGCTGCTCCGCCTGGAGCCGGACAGCGGCGTGACCTCCGAATACGTCGGCCATCTCACGACGGCCAAGAATTTCGAGACTACGCCCATGTATCTCCTGCGCCGGCAGGACGCGGCGGGCGGGCCTTAAGACACTGAAGCATCGGGACGGCGGGATTTTCCCATCGCCAAAAACAGGCGGCCGCGCATGCTGCAGGCCCATGTTGCGCCCGTGGGTATTCGTCGGCTTTACCGGTCATCGTAAACTGGCGAACCCGGATTTGATCAGGCAGCGCATTGACGAATGCTGGGGGCGGATCGCCGCCCTGACCAACCAGGCCCCACCCGCCGCGGTCTCCTCGGCGGCCATCGGCGCGGACACCCTGTTCGCCCAATCGGCCCGGGATAAAAACATCCCATGGACGCTGCTGCTGCCCTTCCCGGAAGTTGTCTTCACTAAGGCACCGGATTTCCCTGACGAGGCCGCCGTGGACACATTCAAGTCGCTTGCCAAGCGGGCCGTGCGCAAGCCGGAGCCGGCGAGGACCGGTTCGGAAACCTTGACCAGCGATGAACGGCGCAACGGGTTCCTGGAGTGCGGCCTCCGCACCGTGGAGGAGTGTGATGTGCTCGTCGCCGTCTGGAATGGCGAAACCAGTGGCAAGCCCGGCGGCACCCATGCGATCGTGGCTTACGCCCGAAAATTGCAGCGACCGATCCTCTGGATCCACGCGACCACCGGCGTGATCACCGAAGAGATCCCCGAGAAGCAACGGGCAAGATTGCTCGAAGAATTCCAACTCACCCCGGCCACCGGCACGCCGGCACCGGAGGGGCGCGCGCTCCTCGATGAAACCGCGGGGACTTTCGCGAAAATCGCCCGGGAGCACAAAACCTGGACCCCGCTGCTCAATCTTCTCCTGGTGGCGCTGCACCAGGTCTCCATCGCCGTGGCGGTCGCTGCGCTGATCTGGCGTGATTTTCGCGACCTGCAGGATCCCGCCGGCTGGACCAAGGTCGGCGCCCTCGCACTGGCCTTCGTGCTTGCCGCCAAGGTGCTCCATCATCTCCAGCACCAATGGACCAGCCACCGGATCCGGGCCCAGATCTGCCGCTCCGCCCAGGCGATCTGGAATCTGCAGTTGCCCGGCGAGATTTTTCCCGCGCTGCAGCTGCCCGGCTTTGAGAGTTTTCAGCGCAGCCTGCTGTTGCTCCGCCTGCGTCACCCCCCCGTGGAGCAGGATTTCGGGCCCGCCCGGGACGAATATGTCACCCAGCGCATTTCCATTCAAATCGCCTATTACAAGGACCGGGCCGCGAAAGCCGGCCGCTACCTCCGCCGGCTCCGGTGGACCGCGAATGTTTGCACGCTGCTGGCCATCGTCCTGGGCCTCCTGCTGGTCACCCACCGGATCGACGAGAGCAACGACCACTATCATTCGTGGAAGCTGGCCGCCCTGAGCCTGCCGCTCCTCGCCACCACGTTCCTCGCCTGGGTGACCGCTTACGACATGGAACGCCGCGCCGCGCGGTATCGCCAGATTGCGGAAATGCTCGATTTCGCGAAAGTCCGGCTGGAGGCGCGCGCCACTTGGAAAGGATTGGCCGAAGTGGTGATCGAGGTGGAGCGCGCCCTGCTGCTCGAGACCTGGGAGTGGTATTCCGTCGCCCGTTATTCGGCCAGCCATTGAGATCATGCCTGGCGACGCTCCCAGACGCATCCTCGCCCTCGATGGCGGTGGCATTCGCGGGGTGTTCAGCCTGATGGTCCTGCAGCGCATCGAGGCGCTGTGCCGGGCCGAACGGAAAAATCCCCGTCTTGTCCTCCGCGACTGCTTCGACTTCTTCGCCGGCACCAGCACCGGCGCCATCATCGCCGCGCTGCTGGCCTGGGGTAAAAGCACGGACGAAATCCTTGCCCTCTACCGCGAGCGCAGCGCCGAGATGTTCACCAAATCGGGCCTGATGTCCCGTAAGGACAGCAAATACGCCTCCGGTCCCATCGAGCGGATCTTCCGCGAGTTTTTTGGCGATGAGACCCTTGGCACCGCGAAAATCTGGCACCCGCGGGATGCCGGCCGGCAAAAGCTGTTGCTCATCATCATGCGCAACGCCTCGACCGGTTCCGCCTGGCCGGCCTGCAACCACCCCGCCCTCAAATACAACGCCCCCGGCCGTGCCGACTGCAACCTGGACGTGCCGCTCTGGCAGTTGCTGCGCGGCAGCACGGCGGCCCCGACCTTCTTCCGCCCGCAAGCCATCAAGCTCGGCGCCCGCACCGACCTCTTCGTCGACGGCGGCATGACACCCTACAACAACCCGGCGCTGATCGCCGCTCTCATGGCCACGCTGCCCGCCTACAACATCGGGTGGCCCGCCGGCACGGACCAACTTCAGGTCGTCTCCATCGGCACGCTCACGAAGCGCACCCGGCTGGAGAAGGCGCGGATCATGAACGTCGAGGTCGGTTTTCTTGACTCAGTCGCCTTCGCCTCGCGCGCCCTGCTCGACGCCATCGCCATCGAGCAGGACCTGCTCTGCCGCGTGCTCGGGGAGTGCACCTTCGGCGCCCCCATCGACCGCGAACTCGGCGACCTGCGCGGTGCCGGCCTGCTCGCCCCGGCCGAGAAGAAATTCCGCTATGTGCGCTATAACGAGGTGCTGCCGCAGGCGGAGGTCACCGCCATCGAGCGCCGCACCGGCTGCAAGTTCGACCTCGATAACCTCAAGCTCATCCCCGAACTCACCGCCCTCGGCGCCGCCTACGCCGATAAAAACGTCCGCCGCGAGCACCTTTTCTGCTGATTCCACCGGTGGAATCTCGACCCATCGTTTCCAATCACCCTATGAATTGATCCGGCCGTCCGTCATCGCGTTGAACCTCATCCCACGCCCATGAGCACCCACCGCCGCCCCGAAGTCTTCATCTCCGCCACGAGCGCGGACCTGCGTTCCTGCCGGGAAATGATCAAGCAAGCCCTGCTCACGCTGCAGTGCGTGCCGGTGGAGCAGACCAACTTCCCGCCTGATTACCGCACGGTGAAAGACATGCTCCGCGCCAAGATCGCCGCCTGCGATGCCGTGATTCACGTCGCGGGTGTTGTTTACGGCGCCGAGCCGAAAGAGCGTGTTTCCGGCGAACCCCGCCGGAGCTACACCCAGCTGGAATACGATCTCGCCCGGGAACTGAAAAAGCCGCTCTACGTCTTCGTCTGCGGCGAGGACTTCGCCTACGACGAACACGCCCCCGAGGACGACGAGAAGCGCGCCCTTCAGCAAGCCCACCGCGCCGCGCTCACCGCCAGCGAGACCCTCCGCTACAAAGTCAAATCCAAGGACGACCTCGCCCTCCGCGTGCGCGAGCTCCAGACGGCGGTCGATTCCCTCACGACTCAGTTGAAAAAAACCCGCTCCTGGCTCGGCCGGGGCGTGGCCATCGGGCTGGTTGCGGTTGTTATCCTCGGCGCCGGCCTCTGGTGGCTGAACCAGCGGACGGACGTGCAGGAAAAGAAGGCGGCACAAACCGAGATCCGTGTGGCCCAGCTCGAGACCGAGATGGACAAGCAGCGCCGTTACATCAAGTCCGTCGCCGATGCGTTCACGGAAATGCAATCACAACTCCGCGAGTTGAAACTCCCCGACGAGCAAATCTTTGATCGCGCGATTGCAAGCATAGCGACCAAGGAGAACGTGCCCGAGACCGACTTGCGCTCCGCCATCAACCTTTTCGTCGCCGCCACCAAGGCCGATCCGAAGGCCGACTTCTACGACCGTGCCCTCGCCGACTTCGCCCAGAAGAACTTCGCCTCGGCGGCGAAAAACGCCGGCGAAGCAGCCCAAGCCGCGCGGGAGCGGTATCTCGCCGCCGACAAACTCGTCGCCCAGATCAAGGCCAAGGCCGAGGATGCCCGGAATCGCGCACGCGAAGCCTTCAGCCTGCAAGGCCAGTCCCTACATGCGGACAGAAGTTACGCCGATGCTGTCACCGCCTTTGAATCAGCGCTGGAGGTTACATCACGGGATCGCGAAGCGGTCGATTGGGCAGCTCTGCAGTTTCAACTGGGGAATGTTCTATATGCTTGGACCAACGTTTCCGATGGTTCCGGTATTCACGAACACTATACCCGAGCCGTCGCTGCTTTCCAATCCGCCCATGAAGTCTACACACGCAGCAAATTTCCCGAACAATGGGCTACCATACAGACCAACCTTGCCCATTCCCTCAGCATGCAAGCCGTGCGCACGACCGGTAACGAGGTCGCTCAACTTCTCGAAGCATCCATCGCAGCTTATCGCAGTATCCTCGAAATCCGGAACCGCGAGAAGTCTCCTCATGCATGGGCGGCGACCCAAAACCACCTCGCCATGGTCCTTCGAAAACTGGCAACTCGCACACAAGGAGCCGAGGCACTTCGGATACTGTCCGAATCCGCATCTTGCAGTCGCGCCTCACTGACAATTTACACGCGCCAACAATTTCCCGAGCAGTGGGCTTCAGGTCAAACCAGTCTTGCCAACACGCTTCTCGATCAGGCCACTCGGACCTCCGGCCCGGAAGCAACCCATCTTCTCACTGAATCCATCATCGCATACCGCGCTGCTCTTGAGATCCGCACCCGTGAGCAATTCCCGTTAGAGTGGGCCACGACCCAAAACAACCTTGCTATCGCTCTTAGTAATTTGGCTGAACGCACATCCGGCCCTGACGGAATTCGTCTCATCGCTGATGCAGTGTCTGCTTACCGAAGTGCTCTCGAAGTTCGAAACCGGAAGCAATTCCCCCAGGACTGGGCCACAACCCAAACAAATCTTGCAGGTGCGTTAAGCGATCAGGCTAAGCGATCTTCTGTATCCGATAGGGGCCTTCTGCTAGCTGATTCCGCCAATGTCTATCGTTCTGCACTGGAGGTTTTCACACCCACCGGGTTTCCGCAGTATTGGGCCGCAGCACAAAATGGCCTTGCAATTACGCTTCTGCAACAAGCTGACCTCTCTGACTCCAACGCCGTCCAGCTTATCGCTGAAGCTGTCGCCATTTATCGTGCAATTCTGGAGGTTCACACACGGTCTAATCTGCCTCAGGACTGGGCCCGGACCCAGAACAACCTAGCTAGCGCACTATATGAGCAAGCTAGACGCACCTCTGATCCCGAAGGCATCCGTCTTTTCGCACAATCTGTATCAGCAGCTCGCGCCGCACTCGAAATCCGCACGTTCGAGTATCTGCCCCACGACTGGGCTACAACCCAGGCCGTCCTCGCTAATTCGCTCAAATTCTATGCCTTACGTTCCACCGGAACTGAACGTTCCGGTCACTTGCGCGATGCTATTAATGCCCAACGGGCTGCCATGAAAATATTTACCATCGACCGCTACCCCGACTGGCACAAGCGGCAGCTCGACTGGATCACCCAAGCTGAGTCCGAGATCGCGACACTCGAAGCGACGGGCAAAGGCAAACCCTGACCGTGCCCGCCCTCGCTTACAGTTCCTTCACCCGGACGGACAATGTCCGCCTCGGGCTGTCCACGATGCTGGGGCTGGTCGGAACTGCCGCTTCGCTCGCCACGATCTATGCCACGCCGCTGTCGAACGCCTTCGTGCTTTCCTGCGGGCTGCAGGCTCTGAATTGCGACACGGCGTTGACGAGCCGGCTGGCGGCGGTCGCGGGTGTGCCGCTGGGCGTCCTGGGCGCGGCCTACTTTCTCTTCTGGACGCTCAATGTCCGCGCCTTTCACCGAACCCGGGGTGAAATCTTCCAGTTCTCTCTCACTTGGGCCACCACCCTGGGCGCGATCGTCTCGGTCGGGCTCGGCGCTTACATGCTCGGTGTCCTCCACCGGCCCTGCCTCTACTGCCTCCTCACCCACGCCGCCAACCTCGGTGCCTGCGTCCTCCTCTGGCCCTTCCGCCGCTGGCGCCGGCCCGCGGAAACGAGCGGGGGCTGGCACTTCGCCAGCATGACCGCCGTCGCCTTGCTGGCCGCGACCGCCGTGTGGCTGGCCCATGACGCCCGCCAGGCCCGCGCCGCCTTGAAAAAACAGCGTCCGGCCACCGCCCAATGGGAGACCACCCCGCCGATCACAGATATCCGCCCCGGCGCCATCCAAGCCGCACTCGCCCGCGCTTCGCGCCCGACGCCACCACCGCTCCCCGCCCGCAACGGCCTCTGGTCCGCCGCCGCGGCGAACGATGTGCCCAAACTTCACGAACTGCTCGCCGCCGGTGCCAAGCCCGACGAGCGCGACGCCAGCGGCCACACGCCGCTCATGCATGCCGCGCAGCACCTCCGCTTCAATGCGCTCCGCACGCTCCTCCAAGCCGGCGCCGATCCCGCGCTCGCGACACCGCGCGGCGATCTCGCCGTGGATTTCGTGACCGACGACCAGCCCGAGTCCCGCCCCTGCGCACTTCTTCTCCGGGCCTACGCTTTTCTGCGGAAAAACGCCCGCCCGCCCGCGGCCCGGCCCGCCCGACCGAACCTCGTCCTGCTGTTCGAGCCCACCGTCAACTACCTGCATCCGCGCATCGCCCAGTCCTATTACCTCAATACCGCGGAGCGTGACGGCCAGCCGGGCGTCGATGACGACAGCAACGGTTTCATCGACGACATCTACGGCTGGAACCTCGACGCCAATGAGGCGCACACGATCAATCCGTTCCAATACCGGCTCTATCTGGAAAACCGCGACCTCGCCGCGAAACTCTTCACCGCCCACAACGACTACAAGCGCCGCAAATTGTCCGAAGAGGCCTACAGACAGGTGCGCGGCGGGTTCACCAACCCCTTCGCCAGGATCTTCGGCCAGGGCGCAGGCCAGACCGACGGCGACTTCCTCGATCAGGCCATGAGCCTGGCCCACGGCTCGCATGTCGCCGGCATCGTTCTTGAGCATAGCCGGGGCGAGGCCCAGCTGCACACGCTCTCCTGGAAGGCCTTTGGCGAAAGCAAGGATCTGACCGAGCTACTGCCCGCCAGCGAACTGGCCCGGAAATACCCCGACAACTTCCTGCAATACCTGGAGCATTGCCGCGCGCAGGTGCTGGCCGAGTCGCTGGCGTCCGGCCGACGCCTGAGCGATTACCTGCGGACCACTGGCGCCGGAGTGGCCAACCTGAGCATGGGGATGAACTTCGAAAGCGTCGTCAAAAGCGTCCGCCGGCTCGCCACGACCTACATGCAGGTCAACCAACGCGAACTGACCGCGACGCAGCAAGAGGATTTGTTACGGGCGCTGCAGCCGGCGGCCTTCGAACTCTATGTTGCCGGCTCGATCTGGACGCTCCTGCCCGCTTTCGAGAACCCGGACGTCCTGTTCGTCATCGCCGCCGGCAACGACGGCGCCAGCAACGACGAGACCCTGCAGTCGCCGGCCTATCTCAGCCGTTTCCTGCCCAATGTGATCACGGTCGCCGCCGCCAGCGAGTTGTGGGGTCTCGCCGGATTCAGCAACCACGGACCGCTGTCGGTGGACCTCGCCGCGCCCGGCGTGAACATTCTGTCCACGGTGATCCCGGAAGCCTCGGTGATGATGAACGGCACGTCGATGGCCACGCCGGCGGTGGCCGGCGCCGCCGCCTGGTTGCGCAAGCAACGCCCCGACCTCACCGCCGCGCAGATGAAGAAGCTGCTCATCTACAGCGCCAGGCCTGACCAATACCTGACGCGTTCCGTCGCCAGCGGCGCCGAGCTGAACGCCAAGCTCCTCTTCCAACTCGCCGACCCCGACCCAGCCGCCCACGCCAAGGCCGCGGCAACCATCGCCCGCCGCGCCATCGAACTCGACACCCCCACCTACCCCGACCACCTCACAGATGCGGAATGGATCCGCCAGCTGGCGTCCGGACCTCTCCCATCAGGCAGCTCCAGCCATGGCCAGACGCCCTGAAATTCTCTTCTTCAAGGTCGCAATCGGCGAGCTTACCGGCCAAACGGATTTGCGCCTGTTCATGCCCGCGACTCTTCAAGTCCTGTTTGCCCTGGCTGTCTTGGGGATTGGATCATCTTTGACCGCCGCAGAGCCGCCAGCCACTATTTGGGAGGCCGCCGGCCAAAATGATGTTCCGGCCGTGCACTCTTTCGTCCGGTCTGGCATCAGTCCCAATATCCCAGACGCGGCCGGTCTCACGCCGTTGATGCATGCGGCAATAAAAGGCCATGAAGACGCGTTGCGAAACCTGCTGCAGATGGGCGCCGATCCTCGGCTGACCACTCCCGGAGGTCTTACCGCTCTTGGCATGCTGCTGCGGCGTCCCACGGATCCCGACGCCCGCACCGCCCTCCTGATGCAGGCCTACGCCATTCTCCGGCAACAGGCCCGGCCACCGGCCGGCCGGCCGGCCCGGCCGGAAAGCGTGGCTTTTTTCGAGCCACGCACCGGGCAGCCCTGGCTTAGGTCCGATTTGACCCTCATCATGCGCCAGGCCAGCCGGCAGACGGCGCAGCCAGCCTGGCTTTCCCAGTCGGTGCCGAATGAAAAACCAATCGCGGAAATGATCCGCCTGGCGAACGAAGGCGCCAGGATGGTGCGCGGCTTTACTTCCTTCCGACAACCGATCCGCGCCCAGATGCTGGAGAGCGCGGTGGCCAGGGGTCGCCGGCTGAGCGATCAAATTCGCGCCAGCGGAACCGGTATCGTCTACCTTGATCCGGACGCCGACTCCCGGATCACCCAGGAGGAAATTGATCAACTGGCGCATGCCTATTCGAAAGCCGAGTCCTCCAGCCGCCGACCGGAGTCTGCGCCACAAACCGGCTGGCTGAGAAGCGATCTCTATTTCGCCACCCTGACCTGGGCATTGCTGCTGGCTTATGAAAATCCCGAGGTGCTTTTCGTGGTTCCTCCGGCGGAAGGCAACTTCGTGGCCGAGCTTTCACTCGCCACCCTCGCCCGCATCATGCCCAACGTCGTGTGCCTGGCCGCGGTTGACGGGAAGGGCGCGCTTTGGGGAGGCAACGACAACGGATGGACGGATTTCGAAATCAGCGCCCTGGCGGCGGCGGATTCGCCCACGCGTTCACACGCCCTGTCCACCGCGGCTTCCAGCCTCACCGGTGCCGCCGCCTACGTGCGCCACGCCCAACCCGGGATCCCGGTTGCCGAGCTGAAGGCGCTGATGCTGCGCACGATCGCCGAGGATGGCCGGTTCGACGGGAAGCTGCTGACGGAATTCACCGCCACCAATGTGCGGGAACGCGCAGCGGCTTACACCGAAGCCGCGCACCAGAAGTTGAAACTATATTTTAATCTCCGCTTCATGGAACGCGACGTGCGTCGGTTCACGAATCCGGTCAAGGCTGCGGCGTTCAAACTGGACGACGTCGATTGGCTCAGCCGCATGGCTGTCGAGACCGATCCCAAGAGCGCTTATGCTTGGCATCTTCGTTCGCGCTATCTCCAGGAGACGGGACATCTGGCCGAAGCCGAAAGCGCCGCGTTGAAAGCTCTGCGGCTGCTTGAAAGCCGAGTGTCGTGGAACCAGTTCGGCGATGTGCAGGTGGCGATGGGCAAATTCGGCTGGGCGGTGGTGGCCTACGACCAGGCGCTGCAACGCTGGGAATCCGAAATGAAACGGGCCCCCAAAGGCACTGCCCCGGACCTGCTGGGTAAAGCGCTTCTCCTGGCTTCCCGGGCCGATGCTTATTTCCGGGTGGGTAATCAAGCCATGGCCAAGGCTGATGGGCTCGCCGCCCGGCAACTCGATGCGAAAGTCCTGTTGAGCGACCAACTGACCGCCCTGTTGGAAAAGCACTGAGCCATGACCACGACCACAGCCCTCCCTTCCGGATTTTCCCGCCCGCGGGGAGTTCACGCCCAAATGGAACCGTGGCCCCTCCGCATTTTCCGGAGCCTCGCCTGGATTGGACTGGCCATTGCGCTAATCCCGTTGATCAGCCTGGCCTGCATGGCGATTGGTCCCGACTGGTCCCGACTGGCGCTCCAAGGTGTGTCCGTCGAAGAGGGCCTGCGGGAGATGAACCTCGACCGGCGCATGGAATTTGGCGTCGGCATGTTTTACCTGTTCGCCGTCCTGCTCTTTCCCGTCGTCTTGCTGCTGGGCGCCTGGTGGCTGCGACTTCGCTCGTGGGCATGGATCCTCACCGGTTACGCCGTGGTTGCCGTGGCCTATATGCATCTGCTCGGAGACGAACCGCTCCGCTATTCGCCAACGTTGGAAGCAATGGCTCCAGCCTTACCCGGCGACGAGCGCAGTCATGCCGTGCTCATGCGCTATTCAAGGAAGCATCCTTCCCCAGAGGCCCTGGCTTTTCTAGCCTTGGACGAACGATGGAAGGGTAGTCCCATGGGACTGGGGACCGATTTTTATTTGGATAATCGCCTCGTTTGGAACCGAAAACTTGTCCTCAGCCGTGCGGAAATTGAAGCGGCTTGGGCCGCCTTGGCCCCGCAACGCCGGTGGCTCGCGGAGCTGAATTCCTATGAGCGCTTGGGCGACCTCACCGAACCCGACTTCAGAAAATATGACCATGTGAATTATAACGTCTGGCGGCAACTCGCCTATGGCACCGCTGCCATGGCCTCACTTCAGGCGCTGGATGGTAATGGTGATGCCGCCATTGCCATGCTCCTGCCCCTGCTGGAGGTCAGTCAGAAACTGCCGGTGCATTCGAGGAATAAAATTCGCAGCCTGATTGCCGTGGTTTCCGAGAAAGTCATGCTGAAAACCGCGTTCTTCGTCCTCGACCATGCGGCGGTTTCGCCCGCCATGCGTGCCCGACTGGCCGCCGCACTCGCCCGTGCTCCAGACCGGGCCATCGCGATCCGGCATATCGCCGAAATCGACTTCGTCTTTGCCGCCGCCGCCAGCAAGGACCTGAGAATGGGCGACCTTTTTGCGCTGCTGACGGACCACCGTTATCCCCCGCTGGTCTTCCTCCTGAACCGGCTCAGTCCGCTGTTTTATCATCCGCACCGCACCATCAACCAATGCGGCGATCTCGTGACGGAAACACAAGCGCGCTGGAGCCGGCGAAAAATTCCGGAAACGGAGGCTTTGCACCTTGCTTTCTACCAGGAGGCCAGCGGTCCGCACATCCGCAACTTCCTGGGCAATGCCCTGGTCGCCTACTGGATGCCGAGCTATCGCAGAATCCCGGAACCCTACTGGGATGGCATTGACCTGCGCGACAAACTCCAGGCGCGCCTGGCCGGCGGTTGAGTCACGGGAGCAGCGCGGTTTATCCGCGCGTTCCCAGCGCGGCCAACTCGGCCCGGGCGGGGCGCAAATGCGCGCGGAGCACCGCATAAAGGAACAGGTTCACGAGCAGACAGGGCAGGAGGCAACGCAGGGGAATCCGCTGCAGCGCACCCAATTCCAAGCCGCCAATTCCCCCTTTGTCGAAAAGCGACAGGTAATACGACCAGCCCACTCCCGCCAGCAGGGGCAGTAGGATGCCCAGGCCGAGCAGGCGGGGAAACCCGGCCAGCAGTTTATCCAATTCGGGAATCTCACGCTGGCGGAATTTCCGCAAAAAACGGAAGAGCGTCCCCCACAACGCCCAGGTCACCAGCAACACGGCGGGATTCAGGGAAAGCAGCGCCCCCAGCCGATATGGCAGCGGATTGGCCGAGT
Organism: Lacunisphaera sp.; assembly: GCA_041917235.1. Taxonomy (GTDB): domain Bacteria; phylum Verrucomicrobiota; class Verrucomicrobiia; order Opitutales; family Opitutaceae; genus Lacunisphaera. The sequence continues at coordinate 30,271 of JAYRXZ010000020.1, forward strand.
AACCCCGCACCAGGTCCACCGCGGTGAACACGGTGACCGCGAACAAAATCATCCCATTCAAATAAAGGCAGATCGTGGACACTTCCTTCAAGCGGGTGAGCGACGCCGCCTGGGCCAGCAGCTTCTCCCAACCCGCCGCTGCGAATTTTCGCGCCAGCTCGTCCGTCTGGCTTTTCGCGCCCCCCGTCCGGCGTTTTTCCTTCAGCTGCGATTGCGACCAGTAGAGCCCGCCGGACGTGATGTGATCGATGCAACTGAGCGCGATGATCGCCACGACCGCCGTAAATGGATTCAACGCGGGAATGCTCAGCAGCAAGGTCACTCCCGCGATGCTGTTGACCCGCTCCACCGCGGCCCCGTCCCCCAGCGAAACCAGGGCCGCCTGCACCGCACAATAGCTCGCCCCCATCATGACCAGCATCGAGGTCAGGGCCACGTAAAGGGACATGTCGTAATCGTTGGCGAGCGAGAAGATCATCAGGGCAATGCCCCAAATCAGGGCCAGCCAGGCACCCTTCAGGCACACGGTTCGCAACCGTCGCACATTCTCGTTGCGAGCGGGATCGACCGCCGCCCAGGATTGCGCCAGTTCAGCGGCGAGATCTTGCGCCCCCTGCCCGCCGCCTCCGCCGGTCTGTAGTTTTTGGAGGTAAATCGAGGCCAGGTTCAGATCCTTGGTCCGGATCGCCGCCTCCACGAAAACGCGCCGCACGTCCGCCAACATGGCGGAGGCCTCGGTGAGGGCGGGGTTGAGTGCCACGGCTCCGGCCAGCACGTCTTCGATCTCCGCCAACCGGGAGAAGCGCCAGTCGTCGGTTTGGGTCGCCCCGGTATCGAGAAACTCCCGCCAGAGCAATCTGGCGCGCTCATAGGATCGCTGCGCTTCCTGAATCTTTTCCAAGGCTTGGCGCGCCGTCTCCTGCAATGCCGCGGTCGCCTCCCGGTCCTTCTTTTCCTGCGCACGCCGCAGGCGGCTCTCCTGCACCACCGGCACCAGGCGATCATGGGTCAACTCCACCACCCTCGCCCCATAGCGCTCGTCGTAGCGCAGGATGCGCCGGTTGACCAGTTGCTCGACCAGGTCCGTGGAAACGCCTGCCGCGGCCAGGTCGTCCAAGGCGGCCTGCACGCGAAACCGCCCGGAATCGCTGAGCACGGCATCCTCAAGGGTGGCGCGCACCGCCGGCGGCACATCGCCCATTTTGTCGTTGTAGAAATCCCGGAGGATGTCCTGCGCCACGGTCACCATTTCCGGGTTGATCGCGGCGGCGCCCTCGCGCTGGCGGCGGAAATTCAGCTCGCGCAACACCACCGACAACAGGGCCGGTTCGATCACGCGCCGGCCCAGGTCCGCGTCGTCCGGGCCGCCCTCTGTGCCGAGGTTCTCCACCACGAGGCGCGCGGCCGCGGCGTCGATCAGGCCGTGCCCGGCCTCGAGCGCGACCGTCAGGGCCTGCCGGCCGTTCATCCGCTGCAGGCGGAACCGGTTTTGCGCGATCCCGCGCAGCCGGTTACGCAGCGCCTCCAGCTCCGGCAGGAAGTCCTCGCGCAGTGAAAGCACGAGCCGGAACGCCCGGCGCTCGAAATCAAACCGCTCGAAGCCCGCCGGGTCCGCCACCAGCATAGCCTGCACCGTGGGCGGGGCGCGGTTCTCCACCAAGCATTCCACCTCCTCGAGTAAGGCCCGGCTCCTCTCAGCCGTCCGGCGGCCCAGCGTGAAAATTTCCTCCATTTGGTCGATCACCAGCACGGGAGTGAGGATCACCCCGGTGGGGTCTGTGACCACCGTGTCCTGGCTTTGAAAATAGGCCCACAGGCTTTCGCCTGGCTCAGCCTTGCGCACTCGGGCTCCGGCACGCAGCGCGGCCTCGGCCAGGGCTTGCAGCACCTGCTCGGCCAACGGCGGCGCCTCCACCGCGTGGTTCAGCCGCACGTAGACCGGCAGGAAATTCGCCCGGCGCAGCTCCGGGAAAAGCCCGGCCTGCAGCAGCGAGGTCTTGCCCAGGCCGGACTGGCCGAACACCACGCTCAGGCTCTCGCGCACCACCAGCCGGAACAGCTCGGCCTTTTCCTCCCCGCGGCCGAAGAAATACGCGCTCGCCTCCTCCGTGAAGCTGACCAGTCCCGGCCAGGGATTCTGGTCGTCCACTAGGACCTGCTTCGCGAAGGGTGACTGGGTATTGCTCATGACGCCGAACTTTTCGCGACCGACTGGCTGGCGCTGGCGAGAAACGCGCAGTGCTGGGGCGTCAGCTCCCCCGCCGGGGCTCGCATGTATTGGAACGGATGAAACTCCGGCGGCACGCCCCTGGCCGTGACGGAGGAATCATCGATAATCACCGGCCAGATGAACTGGCGGCTGAGGCCCGTGAAGTAAGGCAGCCGGCGGATCGCCTCGCCCCATTCCTTGCGAAAGAAGCTTTCCTCCGTCGTTACCGCCGCCCGGGAGATGACTGGCACGAAGATCGAGCAGGATTTGATGGCCTTTCTGATCTCCTGTTCATAATCCACGCCGGGGTTCAGCGTGTTGTCGATGGAGTCGGACTTCTTGTCGAACCACACGTTCGCCCCCGCCGCCGTCAGCTGCTCATACAGGCGCCGGGCCGCCGCCAGATCAGCCCGGGTGTTGTAGCTGAGGAATATCATCCCCCGGTCGCCCGCCCGGACCAACGGGGGGTAGGAAGCGGAGTCCGCCACCGGCGCCACCACCGGATGCTTGGCTTCCCAGCGCCGGGCCAGCTCCGCCACGAACTCGGCCGCCCCGCCTTCCGTATAGACCAGGGTGTCCTGGCTGAAATTGCTGATGAAGGAGACGAACTGGCTGTTCTGGCTGATGGAGGTATCGGCAAACACCTCGTTGAAGTCGCGTTGTTCGCCGAGGGGTCCGCGCTTGGCGAAGCGCAACAGGAACCGGGAGAGCCAGTCGGGAAACCCGGTGCCGAGGAAGAGCAGGTCGCACTGGGATAGCAGGTCGGTCAGGTTCTGCACACGGCCGCTCTCGCTGATGAGTTTGTTGAATGACTCCAGGTAATCGGCCTCGGTGATCGCAAAATAAGGCATGCCATCCGCCCGCCCGAAGAGGTGGTAGACGTAGGCCGGATGCATGCGCGCTTCCGGCGGCGGCAGGTCCTTCTCCTGATCAGAGAAGCTGATCGCCCGAACACCCTGCCCGCGCTCCAGCTCCAAGGCGCGGGGCAACAGGTTATCGAACGTGGTGCTGATGAAGCAGCTCAGGGGACGGATCCTGGCCAGTTGGCGCAGGGTCTCGGGCGGCGGAAACGCCGCTTGGTCGAGATAGGTTTTCAGATTGGCGCAGGCCTGGTTGCGCGCGGTCCTTGTTTTCGGAAAACGCGGATGGCAGAAGACGTCGGCCACGGTTGTGGCCGGAGTCAGCTCGGTCGCCGGTATGCCCCGGTGTTCAGCCAGCTTGCCCGCCAGAAATCGCTGCAGACTGACCTGCCCGTCGGCCACCGGCACTTGCAGGAGCCCTTGTCCGACAATCGGCACCACCCGGCCGGTCTCGATGTGCGTCAGCAGCGAATTCCAAAAAAATTCGTCGAGCATGGCTGGTCAGGGACAACCGAGTACTCGGGAGAAGGGGTGATCCGACTGACAGGATGTATCAGCTCGCGACCAAAACCGACGTTGTAGACGCTCCCGTAACACCTGTCCGAGAGAACAATCCCCTCTAAGTTCCGTCGAGCCTATTCTGGTCTACTGACTGGCAGGAACTCTTCCCCCTGACCGCACCAGTTCTACCACGCCCGCTCCGCCTTGCGCGCTTCCAGCAGGTTCTCCGCGTCGTCGGGCAACCCGCTGAGGAAATCCAGGCCGGTGCGGCGCTCGATCTCGTCGATGGTCGTGAGGTAGCGGTCGAGCTGCGGATTCGCCGGCTCCTGCGGGAAAATGAAGGCCTGGGCCCGGACGCGGCCGTCGCTCTCATCCACGATGATCATGTAACACGCCTCCGGCACCGCGACGCGACGCTGCAGCCGCTCCGGCCGCGGACCGAACACCGGACCGGCGAGCACCCAGACCTCGCCGAAACGCCCGGGATAACTCGTGGCGATCTTCTGCTCGAGCGTCTTCCACAGCCCGGCGTTCAGGGCGTGCTTCTGGGGAATGATGTTCGACATCAGGAACGTCTCCTCCTGCGCCCCCTTCCCGTAGCGCGTGGCGATGGCGTAGTTCGGCGCGAGGTGGCCGCGATCATAACCGCTGCGGGTGTAGACCGCCGGATCGATCCGCGCGATCGTCCGCGGGTCCGCCGCGAAATTCTCCGGCCGCGGCGGGCTGTCCTGCACCGCGGCGTCCGCCATCCGATACGCCGCCCAGAGCGGGTTGCCCAGCGGGTCGCTGTAACCCACCACATAACCCGTGTTGGCCAGCAAACGCACCGCGCCCCCGGCGGGGGCGCCGCCGTAGACATGCGTCTTGTCGCCCGGCAGCGTCGCGCGGACATAATCGGCGCTGTAGTAGAGCTGCCAGAGGTCCCGGGCGACATCGAGGGCCGTGATCTCCTTGCGCGAGTCGAAGAGGTTGATCACCAGCCGCGACACCTCCTGCTGGCGCGCCGGCGGCTGGAACAGATACCAGCCGCCGATGCCACCCCACAGCACCAGGTTGAGGACGAGGAACGCCTTGGTGCGGCGAAGGGCGCGGGGGACGGAGGAGGACTTGGACTTGCGGGCCATGTTAGAGTGAAAGCCAGACCTCAGCTGGAGGCGATGGTGCCGTCAAGGCACTGGAGGGTCGGTCTCCTGACCGAACGCGGCCGGCCGGGAGGCCGGCCCTCCAGCAAACCGAAAGGAATGGGCCGTTGAGCGCAACGGCCCCTGCCCGGTGCAAACCCATCCGCTTACTTCCCGTAGCGCTGGCGGTATTTGTCGTAGAGCTGCGTGTGGCGGCTGTGGAGCTGGATCTGGGCGCCGTCGATGAAGGCCATGGTCACCTGCGTGGGAATCTCCAGGGGATCGCCGTCAGTAACGATCAGCGTAGCGCGCTTGCCGGTCTCGATGGAGCCGAGCTCGGCGCCGACGCCGAGGATCTGCGCGGGATAGAGCGTGATCGCCTTGAGCGCCTCGGCCGGCGGCAGGCCGAAGGCCGCGGCCATGGCGGCCTCGTAGGGCAGGTTGCGCGCATTGGTCGCGCCGCCCTTGGTGTCGCCCGCGTTGGCGATGCAGAACCGCACCCCGGCGGCGTGCAGCCGGCCGGCGTTGGCGTAGACGTCGTCATACCCGTCGTCGCGCCGCAGCGGCAGGTTGTGGGTGCCGTCGATGATCACGGGGATGTCCGCGGCCTTGAGCCGGTCGGCCACGCGCCAGGCGTCGCGGCCGCCGACGAGGATCAGCTTCAGGTTTTCCTCGCGGGCCCAGTCGAGCGCGGCACTGATCTGCTTGAGGTCGTCGGCGTGGACGAACACGGGCTCCTCGCCCTTCAGCGCGGGGATCATCGCCTCCCAGCGGAGATCGGTCTCCCCCGGCCGGCCGGCGGCGCCTTCCTTGGCGCGCAGGTAGGCGCGCGCCGTGGTGAAGGCCGAGCGCAGCGCGGCGAGCTGCTCCTTCTGCGGGTCGCGCGCGCCGGGCGCCGGACGCGGGCCCCGGTTGAGGGGCATCAACGGCCAGTAAACCTGCAGGCCGACGCGGGCGCGCACCGTCATGTCCTCCCAAGTCCAGCCGTCGAGCCGCATGAGCGACGAGAGGCCGGCGATGATGCCGCGCGGCTGCCCGTTGTCGCTCGCCTCGGCGGGCCGGGTGTGGACGGTGAGCACGCCGTTGGCGCGGGCCACGGGGATCATCTCGCTGTCGGGGTTGAAGGCGACCTGGGCGCGGACGTTCGGCGTGATGGTGCCGATTTCCTTCGTGTCCACGGTGGCGCGGACCGATTGGATCTCCTCGAGGCCGAGCGGGCTCGAGGCCGCGATGAGGCCGGGGTAGATGCGCTTGCCGGTCACATCGATGACCTGCGTGCCGGCGGGCGCCTTGAACGTGGCGCCGACCGGGGCGAACTTGCCGTCGACGAGCAGCAGGTCGGTCTTGGCGAGCACGCCGCCGCTGACCGTGTAGATGTCGCCGCCCTTGAGCAGCACCGGCGCGGCGGGGCGCTTGGCGGGGGTGACGGTCGAGGCGCACGCGAGCGTGGCCGAGAACATCAGGGCGGCGGCCAGGTGGAGCGGCTTGCCCCCAAGACGCTTCATCGGTTGCGGGAGCGGGCAGCGCGTTGAGGGCAACGCGCTCCACCGGTTAAGAATGGTCATGAAAGTTTTCATTGGTGACCTCCATCCTGCGCGGAGCAGGTGTGGGCGTTGCCGCCGTTGTGGTAGATGGAGCGGAATTCGTCGTGGTCGTCGGCGTGTGCCATGACCGCGGCCGGCTCGGGCGGTGGTCCGTCCCCTCCCCCGCCGGGACGCGTCAGGGTCTTCTGGCGCTCGGCGAGCGCCTTTTGCAGCAACGCGGCGCGCTCGGTGGCGGCGCTGGCGCGGAGCCGGAGGTCGTCGTCCCGGTCGAAATAGCGGCGGCCGTCGATCCAGGTCGAGTCGGGGCGCGACATCGTCGAGAGCGGGCTGCCGTTCCAGATGACAAAGTCGGCGTCCTTGCCCGGCTCGAGCGAGCCGACACGGTCGTCGATCTTCAGCTGCTTGGCGGGGTTGATGGTGACGAACTTGAGCGCCTCAACGGGCGCGATGCCGCCGTATTTGACGGCCTTGGCGGCCTCGGTGTTGAGGCGGCGCGCGAGTTCGTCGTCGTCGGAGTTAAAGGAAACCACCACGCCGGCCCGGCTCATGAGCGCGCCGTTGTAGGGAATGGCGTCGAAGACCTCGAACTTGTAGCCCCACCAGTCGGAGAACGACGAGCCGCCCGCGCCGATCCGGGCGATCTCGGTGGCGACCTTGTAACCTTCCAGGATGTGCTGGAAGGTGGCGACGTTCAGGTGCAGCTGCTCGGCCAGCCGGATGAAGGCCAGGATCTCGTCGGAGCGGTAGGAGTGGATGTGGATGATCCGGTCGCCCTTCAAAATCTCCAGCGCGGCCTCGAGCCGGAGGTCGCGGCGCGGCGCGAGCGCGGTCCGGCCGGCGCGGAAGGCGTCCCAGGCGGCGCCGTATTCCCGCGCCTGGTTGAAGGTATCGAGCATGATCTCGGGCACGCCCATGCGGCTCATCGGGTAGCGGGTGCGCGTGGCGCCGAAGTTGGCGCGGACGACGTTCTCACCGAGGGCGAACTTCACGCCGGGTTTCGCGCCGGCGAACTTCATCGCGTCGGCGCCCGCGCCCCAGCGGAGCTTGATGACCTGGTTCTGCCCGCCCATAGGGTTGGCGGAACCGTGCAGGACGTTCGACGTGGTCGTGCCGCCGGCGAGCTGGCGGTAGAGACCGATGTCCGTCGGGTCGATGACATCGCCGACGCGCACCTCGACGGTGACGGCGCTGGCGCCCTCGTTGACCCCGCGGTGGACGGCGGTGTGCGAGTGACAGTCGATGAGCCCCGCGGTCAGATGCTTGCCGGTCCCGTCGATCACCGTGGCACCGGCAGGCGCGGCGATGTTCTTGCCGACCTGCTCGATCTTGCCGGCGCGCACGAGGAGATCCGCCGCCTCAAGGTTGCCCGCCGGGCCGCTGGTCCAGATGGTCGCGTTCTTCACGAGCAACACGGCCGGCTGCGCGGGCAGCGCGGCACGCCCGTAGGCACCGGCCGGATAGACGCCGGCGGTCGCGAGGAATTTCTCCGCGACTGCGGGCTTGGGCTCCTCGGGTTTGAAGGCGGCGGTGCGCTTCGCGGTCCAGCGCAGCGCGGTCCCATCGGGCAGCTCGCCGGTGCCGGTGAGCTCGCCGGCCTTGCCGGTCGCGCTGAAGCGCACGGTGCCGCCGGTGGTGCCGAAGAGCTCGGCCGGGGCGAAGAACAACAGCATGTCCTTGTCGCCCACGCTGGCGGACACGTCCTTGTCGCCGGCCTTCACTTTCAGCCGGTTCGGCCGGGCGCCGGTGATGACGAGTTCCGCCGGCCCCTTGCCGCCGGTCCACGCCAGCGACCAGGTGCCGCGCGCATCGAGCCGTTCCCAGGCCTCCTGCTCGAAAGGGTCGCCGTCGACCCACACAAGCTCGACGGCGGCATCGTCGGACTTGAAGAGGTCGCCGCCGGCGACGACGACGTTGGCCGCGCGGCCCGCCTCGAGCGTGCCCTGCGTCGCGCCGACGCCGAGCAGGCCGGCCGGCGTGGTGGTGAGCGCCGCGAGCGCGGCATCGGGGCTGAGGCCGCGGCCCACGGCCTTGCGGACGCGCGCCCAGAACTCGGTCTCGGGTTTCTTGAGCTTCGCGGTCGTCAGGATGATCGGCACGCCGGCCTCGGCGAGGCGCGCGGCGTTGGCCGGCGCGAGCTCCCAGTGCTGCAATTCGTGGAGCTGGATGTCGACGGCCCTCTCGGCCACCTCGACCTCGGGCACCTCCGGGAAATCCAGCGGCAGGACGACCGGGACCTTCGCCTTCGCCAGGACGTCGCGGACACGGTATTCGGTGCCGCTGCCGCGCAGGGCGACGTTGAGCTTGAACTCGGCGGCCAGCCCCAGCACGCGCGGCACGTCCAGCTCGTCGCTGATCTCGAACAGCACGGGCTGCGCGCCCGCCACGACCGCGCCGAGCGCGGCGAGCGACTCGTTGGTCTCCGGGCGCTCGCGGCCGGCGGGATTGGCGGCGTAGGCGGCCTGCGCGGCCGCATACCACTGCGCGTCGAGCAGCGTCTGGCGGACGAGCGCCATCGCGCCCATCAGGGAGGTCGGGTAGGTGCGGTCGACAAAATTGCCGAACTCAAACGCCAGCTCCTGCGCGGTGGCCGGGCGGACAACCCCGGTGTTGAAACCCGCCGTGCCCGTGCCGACGAGGGCGCCGGTGCCGCGGAAAATGCCGCGCGCCGGGGTGACGTTGACGGCGGTGAAACCGAGCGCGCGAAGCCTCTCGACGCCCTTGGCATCAGGCGCCAGCGCACGGGCGGCGGCCCGCTCGGGCGTGACCCGGCTGTTCCAGGAATAGGTGCCGGTGCGCGGGGCGGCGGGTGCCGGTGCCGCGGCAGGGGCATCATCGGCGCGCGGGGCGGCGGGTTTCCACGCCTCGGGCAGGAAAAGGGTCGTGCCGCTCTCGATGAACCCGGCGTAGAGCGTGCGGCCCGTGACATCCCACACGCGGGCGTCGGCCGGCGGCGTGAGCCCGGCGCCGACCGCCGCAATGACGCCGTCGCGGATGACAAGCGTGCCGTTCTCGATGACTTGGCCAGGAGCGACCACGATGCGGCCGCCGACGAGGGCGTGGACCCGGGGGCTGGCGTCACGCAGACCCTCCACGGGCGTGGTGACGGTTCGCGAGGCCGCCGAGGCGGGACCATTCAAAAGTGATGCCAGGCCGAGCGCCAACAGGGCACCACGTGCAACCGAGCCAAACGGGGATGATTTCATGGGAACCGGTGTGTGAGGCGCGCAGCCTGCGGAGGCGCGCACATCGCGGCAATGCCAAAGCCGGTGAACACATCAACTGGAGGGCCGGCCTCCCGGCCGGCCGCGGTCGGTCAGGAGACCGACCCTCCAAAAGGATCTACTTCTTCTTGTTCAGCGCGGCGGTGAACCAGTCGCCGTTGAGCGACTGCGGCGCGGACGGCGCGGCGGGGGCCGGCCGCGGACCATTGCCCGAACGCAGCTGGCCGGGGCCGGTGACCGGCTTGCCCGTGGCGGTGTTGCCGGGCCGCGCGCCGAGCTCGGGCTTGCTGCGCATCGAGAGGGCGATGCGCTTCCGGACGAGGTCGATCTCGGTCACCGTGACCATCACCTTCTGCCCGGGCTTCACGACGGCGGCCGGCTCCTTTACGAAGCTGTCCGCCAGCTGGCTCACGTGCACGAGGCCGTCCTGGTGCACGCCGACGTCGACGAACGCGCCGAAGGCCGTGACGTTCGTCACGATGCCGGGCAGCTTCATGCCCTGCTTGAGGTCCTCGGGCTTGTTCACGCCGGCGGAAAAACTGAAGGCCTCGAACTGCTCGCGCGGGTCGCGGCCGGGCTTGGCCAGCTCGCCGACGATGTCGGTCAGCGTGGGCAGGCCCACCTTCTCGCTGACGTAGCTTTCCAGCTTCAGCTTTGCGCGGGCCTTCCCGTCGCGCATCAGGTCCGAGACGGTGACGCCGAGATCGGCGGCCATCTTCTCGACAATCGGATAACTTTCCGGGTGGACCGCGCTCGCATCGAGCGGGTTGTCGGCGCCGCGGATGCGCAAAAAGCCGGCCGCCTGCTCGAAGGCCTTGGGCCCGAGGCGCGGGACCTCCTTCAGCTCGGCGCGGGACTTGAACGGCCCCTTCTCGTTGCGCCGGGCCACGATGGCGGCCGCGATGGCGGCGTTCAGGCCGGAGACGTAGCTGAGCAGCTGCTTCGAGGCGGTGTTCACCTCGACGCCGACGCCGTTCACCGTGCTGACAACCGTGTCGTCGAGCGAGCGGCGCAGCGCCGGCTGGTCGACGTCGTGCTGATACTGGCCGACGCCGATGGACTTCGGGTCGAGCTTCACGAGCTCGGCGAGCGGGTCCATCAGGCGGCGGCCGATGGAGACGGCGCCGCGCACGGTGAGGTCGTGGTCGGGAAATTCCTCGCGGGCCACGTCGCTGGCCGAGTAGATCGACGCGCCGGACTCGTTGACCATCACGACCGGGATCGCCGGCGGCAGGCCGAGCCCGCGCACGAAGGCCTCGGTCTCGCGGCCGCCGGTGCCGTTGCCGATGGCGACGGCCTCGATGTTGAAGAACTTCACGAAGCCCGTGAGCTTCTCCTTCGCCTCGGCCTCGTGGCGGTCCGGATAGACGACGTCGTTGTGCAGCAGCTTGCCCTGGCGGTCGAGCAGCACGACCTTGCAGCCGGTGCGGAAACCGGGGTCGATCGCCAGCACCGCCTTCTGCCCGAGCGGCGCGGCGAAGAGCAGCTCGCGGAGGTTGTCGGCGAACACCTTGATGGCGACCTCGTCGGCGCGCTTCTTGGCCTCGAGGCGCATCTCGGTCTCCATCGCGGGGCCGAGCAGGCGCTTCGCGGCGTCCTGCACGGCGAGACGCACCTGTTCCGCGGCGGGATTGCGCGCCCGCACGAACAACGGCTCGAGCTCGGCCGGGGCGGTCTGATCGTCGGGCAGCGTCACGCGCATGATCAGCATCGACTCCGACTCGCCGCGGCGGATGGCGAGCACGCGGTGGCTCGGCGCCTTGGCGAGCGGCTCGCTCCACTCGAAGTAATCCTTGAACTTGGCGGCCTCGGCCTGCTTGCCGGTGAGCACCTTGGAGGAAAGCACGGCCTGGGCCTGGTAAACCGCGCGCAGGCGGGCGCGGGCGTTCTTGTCGTCGCTGATGCGCTCCGCGAGGATGTCGCGCGCGCCGGCGAGCGCCTCCTCGGTGTCCGCGATCTTCTGCGGCTGGTTCTTGCCGTCCTCGGGCGTGTAGTCGCGGCCGACGTAGGCCTGGGCCGCGGCGACCGGGTTGGTGGCCGCGTCCTGCGCCCACAGCAGCTCGGCGAGCGGCTCGAGGCCCTTTTCCTTCGCGATGGTGGCGCGGGTGCGCTTCTTCGGGCGGAACGGCGCGTAGATATCCTCCAGCGTGGTCAGCGTGGTGGCGGCATGGATGGATTTCTCCAGCTCGGGCGTGAGCAGGTTGCGTTCCTTGAGCGAGGCCAGGATGCCGGCCCGGCGCTCGTCCATGGCCTTCATCTGCTCCAGCCGGTCGCGGATGGCCGTCACCTGCACCTCGTCGAGCAGACCGGTGGCCTCCTTGCGGTAGCGGGAGATGAACGGCACCGTGGCGCCCTCGGCCAGCAACTGGGCCGCGGCCGCCACCTGGTGGACCTTGAGGTTGAGCTCCTGCGCGAGGCGGAGCACGTGATCGGGGTTGGGCAGATCCATGAAGGGAAAAGACCGATGCCAGTGCTTCCGGCGCGGCTCGCAACCGGGAAAAAGCCGCGGGCCGAATTAATTTTGTTGCCGGCGGGTGGAGCCCGCGCTCCGCGCGGGCTTAAACCTGCGCGGAGCGCAGGTTCCACCATCAGAACCGGTAATTCACCGTCCCGCCGATCTGGCGCGGGTCGGCGCGGTTCTCGTAGCGGGTCTCGATATAGTCCGGATCCGCGTTGCCGAAGAAATACACGCGCTTGTCGTAGGTTTCATCGAGGAGGTTTTTCGCCCAGAGCGTGAAGGTCCAGCGCGCCCACGCGTAGCCGAGGCTGGCGTTGACGACCCGGAAGGCGCGGCGCGCCTCGTGCTGGTTGTTCGAGTCGAACTGCTCCGCGCGACCGACGAGCTCGGCGCTGCCGAAGAAGCCCTGGCCGGCGTCGTAGCGCGTGCCGAGCGTATAGCCGTAGTGCGGCGTGTTCGCGAGGTCGCGGCCGCCGCCGGTGTTGCCGTTGGCGAGGGTGAAGGACTCCAGCTCGGAACGCATCAGCGCGAGCGAGCCGCGCACCGACCAGTTCCTCGTCAGCGCGTAGGCGCCGGCGGTCTCGAGGCCGTAGACGTGGGACTTGTCGCCGTTGTCGGTGAAGAAACGGTAGTTGCCGCCGAAGCCGGCCGAGTCGCGCACCTGGGTGTCCGACCGCTGCAGGTAGAAGGCGGTGAACTCGCCCGTGAGCCGCTGGTCCAGCCAGTTCCCGCGCAGGCCGGCCTCCCAGTTCCAGAGGGTCTCGGTGCCGTAGGTCAGCGGGTCGGCGGCCGGGTTGATGCGCGCGTCGATGTTGATGCCGCCGGCCTTGTAGCCGCGGGTCAGCGACACGAACGCGAGTTCGTGGTCGCCCAGTTCATGCTCGAGCGTGAGCTTGCCGCCGACGAGCGTGTCGTCGAACGATGGGGCGATCACGACCACCGGATCGAACGTGCCCGGGCCGGCGCGGTAACGCGTCTTCGTGCCGGCGCCGTCCATCTCAAGTTGCTCGACGCGCAGGCCGGCGACCAGGCGCGTGCGCGGCGTGAAGTCGTGGCCGAGCTGGCCGAAGAGCGCGATATTGGTCGAATGGTAGGCGGTCTTGAGCCCGCGGATGTTGCCGGGATCCGTGTTGGTGTAGCGCGTGAGTTCGTCCACGTCCGAATAGAACGCGCCGAGCGTCCATCGGTTGATCCAGCCGGCGGCGGCGCCGGGCTCGGAATCGAGGCGCAGCTCCTGGTTCACGACCCAGCGGCGGCGGGTGTGGTCGCTGAAGCCCATGTAGGACGCCGCGGTCCAGTCGTCGTCGTAGGCGTAGCGCGAATCCGTGCGGGCACCGCTCGTGACCGTCGTGAAACGCACGCCGTCCCAACCGCGGTAGGTGCCGCGCAGGCTGGCGGCCAGCGACTCCTGCGTGTCGAAGCCGGGCTGGTCGCTGTAGGTGTAGCGGCCGTTGTTATCGAGGGCGAACTCGTCGTAGCCGTTCTCGAAGTCGGCGGCGAGCACCGCCGCCTCCCAGCGCCAGAGTTCGTTCGGGTTCCACGTCAGGCGCAGCCGCGCCGTGAATTCGTCGCGGGCGTTCGTGTCCTCGTTGAGCGTGAGGTTGCGACGGAAGCCGTCGTTGTTCGTCTGCTGCACGGCAACGCGCATCATGAGCTGTTCGGGTTTGGCCGAAACCAGCGGACCGCCGACGGCGAAACCGCCGGTGCGGAGCGAATCCCCGCCGTAACCGGCCTCGGCGCGGCCGGTCCAGAATGGCGTGGGGGCGTTGGTCACGAGGCGGACGACGCCGCCCGCGGCGTTGGCGCCGAAGGCCCCGGCCTGCGGGCCGCGGAGCACCTCGACTTGTTGCACGTCGAACGCGCTGCCGATCGTGCCGAGCCCGGTGAAGTCGAGGTCGTCGACGAGGAAGCGCACGGCGGAGTCCGGGGTCTCGCCCTCGAACTGGGAGTTCTCGCCGACGCCGCGAATCTGGAGGTAGCGCGGCCGCGACGTGCCGCCGGTCCAGGTGAGGTTGGGAATCTGGTCGGCAAGGTCGCCGAAGTGCCGGACGGAGCCGGCACGGAGCGCGGCCTCGTCATAGACGGTGACGCTGGCCGGGATGCGGGCGAGCGGCATGGCCCAGAGGTCCGCGGTGACGCGGAGCGGTTCAAGCACGACCGGCGCCGTTTCGGGCGTCGTCGGAGTCGCCGGTTGCGCACGCCCGGAGGTGAGCGCGGCCAGTGCGACGGTGAGAGCGAGGATTCGTGTCGGGAGTTGCATTTTGGTTAAAATGCCCGACCCAAATCGGACTCCCGGGTCGAAATAAGGGGGCGGCGACGTGCCGCCCTTGCTTGTTTCCTTCGCCGGTATGATCCGTTTCAGGTTCAAAGGGTTTAGCGATCGTGCGAACCGCAATCTCAGCCCTCCGCGGAGGACACCCCTACGAGCACCGCCAGCGATACGCCGGACGCCGGGGCAGGCAAGAAAAACTTCCCCTATGACCCGCTTGCTCTTGGCGGTTTTTGGCGCAACATCCTCGGTTTCCGATGAATAAACGCATCCTGCTCACGGTGTTGGTCGCGCTCGGGGTCCTCGGCGCCATTTTTGGTTTCAAATTTGTGCAGCTCCGCGCCGCGAAGGCTGCGCAAGCCGCCCGCAAGCCCGCCCCGGCCACCATCACCACCACGCCCGCCGTGGCGGAGAAATGGCGCAACACCCTCCACGCCGTGGGTTCGCTGGAGAGCTTCCAGGGCGTGACCCTCCGTTCCGAGATCGAGGGCCGCATTGTGCGCGTGGCCTTCGAGTCCGGCGCCCGGGTGGCGGCCGGCGACCTGCTGGTCGAGATGGACACCGCCGCCGAGACGGCCCAGCTCCGCAGCAACGAGGCCACGGCCCGCCTCACCGAGCTCAACCTGCACCGCGCCCGCGAGCTCCGGCAGACCAACGCCAACACCCAGGCCGACCTCGACGCCGCCGAGGCTACCTTCGCCCAGGCCGCCGCCGCCATCGAGTCCACCAAGGCCACCCTCGCCAAGAAGCGCATCGTCGCCCCCTTCGCCGGCCGCCTCGGCCTCCGTCTGGTCAACACCGGCCAGTTCCTCAACAAGGGCGACACCGTCGTGACCCTCGAGGCCACCAACCCGATCTACGCCGACTTCACCCTGCCGCAGCAGGAGGTCACCGCGCTCCAGCCCGGCCTCGCCGTGAAGGTCATGATCGACGCGTTCCCGGACCGCGCGTTTGACGGCGTCATCGAGGCCACCGACCCGCGCGTCAGCGGCACCACCCGCAACCTCCGCGCCCGCGCCACGCTGCCCAACACCGACGAGGCCCTCCGCCCCGGCATGTTCGCCACCGTGGAGGTGCAGCTGCCCGAGGAGCGCGACGTCATCGTGCTCCCCTCCACTGCCATCGTCTACAGCCCCTACGGCGACTCCGTGTATGTCGTGGCCCGGGACGACAAGGGCGGGCTGACCGCGCAGCAGCGCTTCGTGAAGGTCGGCCCCAAGCGCGGCGACCAGATCGCCCTGCTCGAGGGCGTGAAGGCCGGCGAGGAGGTCGTCACCGCCGGCCAGGGCAAGCTCCGCCCCGGCACCCCCGTCAGCGTGAACAACACCGTGGTGCCCGCCAACAGCCCCGCGCCGAAACCCGCCGAGAGCTGAGCCGATGAATTTCACCGAGCTCTTCATCCGGCGGCCGATCCTCGCGACGGTCCTCAACCTCTTCCTGCTCATCGCGGGCTGGCAGGGCATCAAGGCCCTCGTCGTCCGCCAGTATCCCTACACCAGCAACGCGGTCGTCACCGTCAGCGTCGCCTACCCCGGCGCCAACGCCGACCTCGTCCGCGGCTTCGTCACCACGCCGCTGGAGCGCGAGATCTCCTCGGCCGACGGCATCGACTACGTTGAGTCCGTCAGCCGCCAGAACAGCGCCACCATCACCGCCCGCCTGCGCCTCAACTACGACCCCAACGACGCGCTCACGCAGATCACCGCCAAGGTCAACCGCGTGAAGGGCGAGCTCCCGGCCGGCGCCGAGGACCCGGTGTTCGACGTCGCCGTGGGCGAGACCACGCCGTCCGCCTTCCTCGGCTTCAGCAGCGAGACGATGCAGGGCAACCAGATCACCGATTACCTCACCCGCGTCGTCCAGCCCAAGCTCTCGACCATCCCCGGCGTGCAGAAGGCCGACATCCTCGGCGGCCGCGTGTTCGCCATGCGCATCTGGCTCAAGCCCGAGCGCATGGCCGCGCTCAACCTCAGCGCCGCCCAGGTCCGCGCCGCCCTCGCCGCCCAGAACTACCTCTCCGCCGTCGGCCAGACCAAGGGCAGCATGCTCAGCGTCAACCTCACCGCCCAGACCGACCTGCGCTCGGTCGAGGGTTTCCGCGACATCATCGTCCGCGAGACCAACGGCGAGATCATCCGCCTGCGCGACATCGCCGACGTCGTCCTCGGCGCCGAGAACTACGACTCGCAGGTCATCTTCTCGGGCGTGAACGGCGTGTTCGTCGGCATCTCCGCCCTGCCGACCGCCAACGCCATCGATGTCATCAAGGGCGTGCGCGCCGCGCTCCCCGACATCCAGGCGCAGCTGCCGCCCGGGTTGAACGGCAAGATCGTCGCGGACTTCACCGAGTTCATCAACGACTCCATCTCCGAGGTCATGCAGACCCTGATCGAGGCGATGGTCATCGTCATCATCGTGATCTACCTCTTCCTCGGGTCGTTCCGCTCGGTCGTGATCCCGATCGTGGCCATCCCGCTGTCGCTCGTCGGCGCCTGCGCGCTGATGCTCGCCATGGGCTTCTCGATCAACCTGCTGACCCTGCTCGCCATGGTGCTGGCCATCGGCCTGGTCGTCGACGACGCCATCGTGGTCGTGGAGAACATCCACCGCCACATCGAGGAGGGCATGACGCCCTTCGCCGCCGCGATCAAGGGCTCGCACGAGCTGGTCGGGCCGGTCATCGCGATGACCATCACGCTGGCCGCAGTGTATGCGCCGGTGGGCTTCCAGTCCGGCCTGACCGGCGCGCTGTTCCGCGAGTTCGCCTTCACGCTCGCCGGCTCGGTCATCATCTCCGGCTTTGTCGCGCTGACGCTGTCGCCGATGATGTGCTCCCGCATCCTGGTGCACAACGCGAACCCGCGCGGCTTCGAGGCCTTCCTCAACCGCACGTTCGACCGGCTCCAAAGGGCCTACGAGGGCTTCCTGCACGGCGCGCTCAACGCCCGCGCGGCCATCTTCATCGTCGCCGCGCTGGTGTTCGCCTCGATCATCCCGTTTTTCCTGCTGACCAAGAGCGAGCTCGCCCCCTCGGAGGACCAGAGCGTGATTCTGATGAACGCCGAGGCGGGGCCGACCGCGACGGTCGAGCAGACGCTGCTGTTCGGCCAGGAGGTCGCCAAGCTGATCCGGAAGGACTATCCCGACGAGACCGCCGAGATCTTCGTCATCGTCGGCCGCGGCGGCACGCCCAACAGCGCCTTCATCGGCTGGCGCCTCAAGCCCTGGAGCCAGCGCACGCGCAGCGCCCAGGCGCTGCAACAGGAACTGCAGGGCAAGCTCGGCGCCATCGCCGGCGCCCGCGTCTCGTCCTTCCTCCGTCCCAGCCTGCCTGGCTCGGCCGGCGGCCTGCCGGTGCAGATCGTCATCGGCTCCACCGAGTCGCACCCGCGCGTGGCCGAGATCTCCGGCGAGCTGCTCCAACGCGCGATGAAGAGCGGCCTGTTCGTCTTCGGCGACACCAACCTCAAGTTCGACCAGCCGCAGGTGAACCTCCTCATCAACCGCGAGAAGGCCGCGGCGCTGGGCATCAGCATGTCGCAGCTCGGCGCCGACCTGGGCGCCATGCTCGGCGGCGGTTACGTCAACCGCTTCGCCATCGAGGGCCGCGCCTACCGGGTCGTGCCGCAGGTCACCCGCCTGTCCCGCCTCAACCCCGACCAGCTCGGCGACTACTATATCTCGACGACCAAGGGCGAGCTCGTGCCGCTCTCCACCATCGCCACGCCGGAGAACGTCGTGCAGCCGCGCGAGCTGCGCCGCTTCCAGCAGCTCAACTCCGCCACGCTGTCCTTCGCCCCCGCCCCCGGCGTCGCCCAGGGCGAGGCGCTCGACTGGCTCCGGGCCGAGGCGGCCACGTTCTTCCCGCAGGGCTTCACCATCGACTACAACGGCGACTCCCGCGTCTTCATGCAGGAGGGCAGCTCGCTGATGGCGACCTTCGTGCTGGCGGTCATCGTCATCTTCCTCGTGCTCGCGGCGCAGTATGAGAGCTGGCGCGACCCGTTCATCATCATGATGTCGGTGCCGCTCTCGATCGCCGGCGCGATGGTGTTCCTCTTCTTCGGCTTCGCCACGCTCAACATCTACACCCAGGTCGGCCTCATCACGCTGGTCGGCCTCATCACCAAGCACGGCATCCTGATCGTCGAGTTCGCCAACAAGCTCCAGGAGGAGCAGGGCATGTCGATCCGCCGGGCCGCCGAGCACGCGGCCGCCGTGCGCCTGCGTCCCATCCTGATGACGACCGCCGCCATGGTGCTCGGCGTGCTGCCCCTGCTGCGCGCCAGCGGCGCCGGCGCGGAGAGCCGCTTCAGCATCGGCCTGGTCATCGCCACCGGCATGAGCATCGGCACCCTCTTCACCCTGTTTGTCGTGCCGGCGTTCTACACGCTGCTGGCGCAGGACCGGCGGAAAAAGGCCGAGTCGACCGCGGAAGCGGCCCCGCACGGGGCGGCGCCGCATCACGCCTAGGCGGTCTTAAGGTGGAACCCGGCCTCCGGACGGGTTTCTGCCATACGCGCATCCTGAAAGCGCGTCCGGAGGCCGCGCTCCACCCGATGAGTCACCAGCCCGCCGCCGTATTCGTGCGGCGGGGGTCGGCGTAACCGGTGTAGCCGCCGCTGGCGTTCAGCTCGATGGCGTTGATGCCGCCGAAATAGCGGCCGGTGCCGGCGGGCTCGGGTTGCTCGACCTTCCAGCCGAGCGCCGACAGGGCCTGCACCTCGGCGGCCGGATAGGATTGCTCGGCGTTGATCGAAACCTCGTCGTCCTTGCGCCAGTTGCTGTCCCAGTGGATGCGCGTGTCGCCAATGGCCTCGGCCAGCGGGCGGTCGAAGGCCAGCCGGTCAAGCAGCGCCTGCAGCAAGGCCGTCGGGATGCGGGCCGCGCCCGGAATGCCGATCGCGAAGACCGGTTTCCCGTCCCGGAACACGATGGTCGGAGAAATGGTGCTGCGCGGACGCTTGCCGGGGGCGACGTAGTTGATGCTTTTCGCATCCCCGTAGGCGAAGTTGCTCATCGAGTCGTTCAGGACGACGCCCGTGCCCGGCGGCACGACGCCGGCGCCGAAGTGCAGGCTCTGCGACTGGGTGGCGCAGACGATGTTGCCGGCGGCGTCGACCACGGCGAAATGCGTCGTGGCGGCGGCGACGTCCTCGCTGAAGCCGCTGTCGTCAAGCCACGCCACCTTCTTCGCGGGGACATCGGCCGCCCGGACCTTGGCGCGGATCGCAGCGATCGAATCGGGCGCCACCATCTTCTCATAGTTGAAGACCGCCTCGGGGACATCGGCGATGCCGCGCTGCACCAGCGGCTGGACCTCGCGCCAGACCCGGCCGATCAGGTCGAGGTTGGCCGGCGAACGCAGCGGACCCGTGAATGGCTCGTCCTCCAGCACCTTCATGATCGTGAGAAACAGGGGTGCGCCATTGGTCGGTGGCGGGCTGGCCAGCAGGCGATAGCCGCGGAAATCAAGCTGCAGCGGCTCGGTGAGCCGGGCCTCGTAGCCCGCCAGGTCGGCGGCGGTCAGCACGCCGCCGCCCTTTTGCGCGGCCGCCACGATGGCCTCGGCCACCGGGCCGCGGTAGAAACCGTCGCGGCCGTGCCGGGCGAGCAGTTCCAGGGTTTGAGCGAGGTCGGCGTTGGGCAGGCGGGAACCGGCCGCCGGCAACTGGCCGCCGGGCAGGTAGAGGCGCGCGATCTCGGGGTCGCCGCGACGGAGCTTCTTCTCCTGCTCGGCGAAGAAGTCGCGGGTCTTGGGCAGGATATCAAATCCATCGCGGGCCAGCCTGATCGCCGAGGCGACATTGTCGGCCCACTTGAGTTTGCCCCATTTCTGGTGGGCGGCCCAAAGGCCGGCGGCGAGTCCCGGCACGCAGACCGAGCCATAGCCGTAACTGCGATCCTCCTCCGGACGCGGCAGGTAGGCGGCGACATCGAGCGACCCGGCGGCATCCATGGCGTCGACGGCGTAGGTCTTGCCGGTAGCCGCCTCGTAATAGAGGAGCATGAGCTTGCCGCCGAGGCCCGAGCCATAGGGTTCGGCCACGCCCAGCGAGAGTGAAACGGCCACGGCCGCGTCGATGGCATTGCCGCCCGCCTGCAGCACCGCGACGCCGGCCTGGGTCGCCTCGGGATGCCCGGCCACCACCATGCCATGCCGGGCGGCCACCGGGGTGACGGTCACCGGCACACCGGCCACGGCGGACCGGACCAGCACCAGCAGCGTTAGAACCAGCCAGAAGGGGGCACGAAGGAAACGCATGACCTGAGAATGACCGGCGGGCTGTCGTGGCGCCAGCCTCCAGTAACGCGGCGGCATCTTCCGACCCTATAAACATGAAAGGCGCCCCTTGCGGGACGCCATTCATGACCTAACACCAAGCAAACCGTAAGAACTACAAACAATGTTCGCCTATGAGAACGAAGCACTGATGTGTGGGGGTAGACGCAGGCCGTTTGGAAACGTTGAATCTTTCCCAGAAAAATCCTGATGGGCCTTACCGGCCGGTTTCCGACCCCATAAACATGAAGGGCGCCCCTTGCGGGACGCCCTGCATGACCTAACAGAGTCGCAGGAGGGGCAGAAAAAGCCTCATTACTCGTCCATTACAGATCCCGGTAGGGCCAATCGTCTCTACCGAAGCAAACTGTACTGGCGCGACCGATTTCTGAAAATCAGCACCAGAAATGTGATTAAATGATTACATGGCCCGGCGCGCTTCACTTCCCAGAGACTGCGCAGTCCACTTCAACCCGTACGATACGGCGAGTGGTAAGGGAAAGTTTTTTCTGGCTAGGATCGGCCGGAAACTAACCGGGGCAAAGCCACTGACAAAACGATTCGAGAAGGAGTGCGAGGCTACTACCTGGATCCTTACCGAGGTCGCCAAATTCGAGGATCGAATCCGGCGATTTGGGGAGGTGGCGAAGGAACTAAGTGCCCACGAATACGCCGCTGCTGTAACAACGTATCGCCTCATTGGGGAGTGCGCCCCCAGTACCATGCCCGATCTGGCGGAACTATGGAAAGCCAGTGGACGACCAGAGCCCTCTTCGATCAGGCGATTCACAGAGCAACTGCGGAAATTGGGAGACAATCCACTCCAGAAGCTGACGGACATGCTGGATTACTACGACCAGCACTGTCCTTCCAGCGACAAGCAGCGCACCGTCGTCGCAGTGTTCGAGGCATGGCTAGAGGATGCGCTGGGGCGAAAGATTGGCCTATTTGAATCCACCAAGGATCGACGCAGGCGGGAGAAGGCCCTGGCTCCCGAAAAGCGCGTCCCGCTCAGTCCATACGTGCGAGGGATGAAATCATCCCTTGCCAAGTTCGCCCGTGAGTTTGGCAATCACCTGTTCCATACAATTGATTCCAGAAAGGCCCGCCATTGGCTATTCGCGCTCCCCGCCAAACCGAACACCCAGATCCACTATCATAAGGATCTTTTGACGGTTTGGAACTGGGCGGTTCAGCCGGAACTAGGCTTTGCGAAGCTGAACCCGTGGCTCGCCGTAACCCCTCCCGAAGCAGAACCTCTAGATATCGGCATATTGTCGCCCGTCGACTGCCTGCGAATGCTTACCGTTGCGGCGAACAACGCGAAGTATCTTGGGCTACTCCCAAGACTGATCTGCTGTTTGCTTTGCGGCATTCGCACCCAAGAGGTCAAGAAACTCCGCTGGGATGACATCAGGCTCACCACCCGGCAACCCGTCATCAGAATACGAAGCGAAGTGGCGAAGACCGGTGTGTCACGTGTGATAAAACTATTTGGGCCTACCCCCTGGTTTGTCTGTGCTCTTGAGTGGTTCAAGCTCGTGCCAAACGATATCCGCGTCGGAAAGGTAGCCAGTGCCGACTGGGACCACTTGATCAAAGATCTTCGCAGTGACGCGGGCGTACAGTCGTTTCCACGGAACTGTTTGCGCCACAGCTTTGCGACCTACCATTCTGCCGCATTCGATGATGCCCAGCTGACGATCAAAATCCTCGGCCACAGTGCCGCCATTCTGAAAAAGCACTATGATGCCGTCGTGGACCCGGAGGTAGCTGAGGCCTTCTGGGCAATCCGTCCGGGAATCTCCGAGGAGCACCTAGCCCGGATTCAAGATGCCGCTTAAGAGGCACGGCTTGAGCCAAGGCTGTTAGCAAGCGGATCAGGCTTGTTAGCATCGCGGGCGACAATCGATCGGGACAAACTATCCGTATTGTTCCGCCCGGTACTGCGTATGCCGTCGCGGCGTAAGTTAACATGGACTCGTGTTGAAAGCAGACACGATTGACTCGCCGTACAGTAGGCCCCCGGTGTCGAGGTTCCAAAATGGTGTACGCGAGCTGGAAAGCTCACGCTAGGGGACCGATGCCCAAACCCGTGGAAACGGGAACGGCTTATCGGAAGGGCGGTGACGCCCATCTTGCCCGGCATCTTTGATATCATTCGGCCCAAACTTTTCCGCTAAGGACTGTGATCGGGCACGAGCCCTTTCATTAGCTTTTTTGGCAACCGCGGGTTCCAATAGCGGAGGATACGTATCAAGCGCTCGGCAGCACCCAGTCGCATGACCTCCTGAGTGCTACAGATCACAATTTTCACCGCACGCGTTTTCCCCTCAAGGTAGATCAGAATGAAGGTGCCGTTGATAGCCCTAATTCGAAACTTCAACGGCGAATCCTTTTGAAGCAGGCGGGTGGTGAGCTGTGCCTGGGCTACTCGGTCGATCCTGCGAATTTTGTCCCGAAGTGCCGCCAGGGTTTGCCTGCGGCGGGTACGGGGCGGAGAGTGATGGAACGGTTTGCTTTTCATTGTCGCCTAAGATTTGGAAAAGACGGAAAAACTGCCCCGATTCGAGAGCCGGGCAGTTCGCTTTCCGCAATGAATGCACTGCACTGGTTGACGAACGGATGCTCGATGCCCCGTTTTTTGATCATTTGAAGCGCAACCCTGAGGGTACGGCGAATTCGTGGCATGCCCGGTAATTTGGGTTTCCGTGTCCGTCGGCGCAGCAATCCTTCCGAAACCCACTCATCTAATTTCTGATGCAGCTCTATTGTTACGACTCGGCCCGTCCGGGCATCGACCGCCTCTAGCGCTGCGAAGACGGCTTGGTAGGGCGGTTCATAGCGGTCGAGCAGACGTACCTGGTCTAAATTGTAGCGAACATGGGCAGGGAGTATGTCTTTCATCAGCCCACCGAATTTTTCGTGCAGGTGCGCCAAGCGCTGGCAGGTCGTGCGCGGAAGCGATTGTTTTCGCAAAAAGCCAGCAAAAGACTGTCCGGATCGCTCGCAGTGTTCGCGGAGCTCCAGAGCCGCTGCTCCACTTGCTGGGTAGGCAGCTTTTAAACAGCGAATCAAATGGGAGACATTTCCCAGATGAGGTCCGGTATTTGGTGTCTGGCTCATTGCACATTCCCCGTTGAGGTTGCTCTCACAGGTTCTCCAGCCCGCCCTAATCGCGGCCGAACGTAAGCCTCCACCAACTTCTTTATCCAATCGTTACAGTGTCTTCTCTCTGCTGATAATTTCCACTGTGCGACCTGCTGAATGACCCTCTCGAAGTAGTACTTCGGTTGGGTACGGCCAATCCACTCGATCAGCAACTTTTGTTCAGGCCCTAATTCTTGACCTTCGAGGTGATTAACCGGAGACGGATAGGTCATGCCCCGGACAATCCGTCGGTCTGCCATCCGAAGTAACATTAAGAAAAAATAAGCGGGCGGCACATCAGCTAAACGATATCCAATTCGCTCTTCTACGTTTGCGCGGTCTTCAACGTCAGCATGCAATGCCTGCAATATACGCCAAAGATTGAACCTCGAGAACTGCATCCATGCGTCTGACCCCTCCCCAACATCGATCAGCCGTACGCACACCGGACATTTGTGGATCACCAACAAATGTTTAACGGCTACGAGCTTCCAGTTATGTCCATCGAACCCGTCGATATTTAGCATATCGCCAGGAGCGATGTCGGTTATGTGCACCCTACCCTTGGAAATAATTTCCAAAGGACTCCGCCAAAGATTCTGTGACCGCACGAGCAGCCCTGCTTGCGGATCAAAGTCGCCAGGTAATTGAACTCGTCCTTCAGCTACATTGAGTGAATGACTTTGTTTTTGCCAATAGTCCCACGGCTCGAGCGGTTGATCTGCGGCAATTAATTTAGGGTTACAACGGCTTTGCTTCTCGAGCTTCTTTGTTAGCCCTCGTAGTCTGGCAGTCGCTTTTCCGTCGGCTGAGATCGTTATCTTGCCGACTGGCGGATTTATGCGGAGGCGGCCTTCGTTGGTTGGTTTTAGTGATGTTTGCACCTTAGAGCATTCTCGAAAGGAGAACTCGATACTAGGGCGACTTTCGTTTTTCACCGCGTACGGATGCTAAGTCTCGATGGCAGCTATGCTTAAAGGCTCATTTTTTTGAGTGTTAAGTCATTTTAGCGCCGAAACCGGCGACTTTTCTGACTAAATCCCGTACCTGTTGTCGGCTCCGGATGCGCGTAGCGACTACTCCTAGCGCGCTTCCCACCCGCAACAAAGTCACATGCAATCAACCAACGCAGCATAGCAAACAAACTGTATTTGCGGGTAAGCAAAAGACGCCTTTGCAATCCATGCCTTGGTGCCGCCAACAAATTTGTTTGGGCCTTCCATCGCACAGTATGCTGACTTGCTTTGTTTGATTCAGCGATGGCGTGAGACTTTGTTTCCCGGATCGAACGTTTCCCATCAAGTGTTGCCTCGTGATGCAACGGCGACGAACACATCCTAGCTTTAGCGGTCAAAATGATTCCTTAGAACGACGTTCCGTCCGCCTTGGTGCCGCAGAAGGACACCTCGATCCCGAGCTGCGCGGCGAGTGACGCCTTCGTGTAGGCGGCGAGATCGGCGGCCGCGGCGTTCTTGGCGTAAGCGACCTGGATGTGGTTGGCCTGGTGCCGGGCCATCATCAGGTCGCGGGTCACGCCGTAGGTGACCGCGTGCATGATGGGCCACTGCACCGTCGTCTCCTGCCAGCGGCGCTCGGTCTCGGCGCGCGGCAGGGAGATCACCTTGGCGCGGCCGATGTCCATCTTGAGTTTGCCGCCCTGGACGAACACGCGGCTCCAGACGATCTCACCGGGCTTGGCGATGCCGCGGAGCGAGCCGCCGCCGAGCCGGAAATACATCGGGGGCTGGCGGTGCGAATCCGAACCCGCCCAGCCGCCGATGTGGTGGTCGGCCGGCGCGCTGCCCGAGATCAGGAAAACCCAGACATACTCGTCCGTCGTGCCGGACTTGTCCCAGTCACCCCAGCGCAGGTCGTGCAGCGTGTTGGCCACCGGCTGGCCGAGCGCGGCGTGGACGCGGTTGGTGAACAGGCCGTCGAGGCCGGCGCACTCGTCCACCTCGTTGAAATGCACGATGGCCTGGCCCGGACGGATGACCTGGCCCGCGGCATTCCTGACCGGCGGACGATCGGTGGAATTCAGCGTGCCCTCGACGAGATCCGACGCCGGCAGGAGATCCTTGAGGCCCTGCTGGTATTGGATGCCGATCGACTCGCAGCCGAACTCGTCCGCGATGCGGCAGGCGGCGATGTAGGTTTTGCACTGCCAGAGCACCTGGTTTTTGGTGAGCTCGGTCTTCTCGTCGGTGCCAAAGTGAAAGGTGAAGCCTTTCTTGATATACCAATCGAAGACGGCCTTCGCCTCCGCGTCGGTCACCTGCGTCGCACCGTAATACAGGGCGGACTGCGACAGGCGCTCCTTGCAGACGCCGGTCTGGTAAAGCAGGTCGTCGGGGATGATGGCGTTATACATGCCCATGCAGCCCTCGTCGAAGATGCCCATGATGGACTTCTTCACGCGCAGGTCGGTGGCGATCTTCCTCGCCACGGTCTTCGCCTTCGCCGGCACGCGGGCCTTCGCGATCGGCCGCACGTGCGGCGTGCGGTGGGTGGTGACGCCGGTCTTCAGCCAGC
Organism: Lacunisphaera sp.; assembly: GCA_041917235.1. GTDB lineage: Bacteria > Verrucomicrobiota > Verrucomicrobiia > Opitutales > Opitutaceae > Lacunisphaera. The sequence continues at coordinate 56,419 of JAYRXZ010000020.1, forward strand.
GGGCGAGGCCGGAAAGGAAATACTCGTCATCAAAGTTGTCGCTCCAGAGCGTGGAGTATTTGACGCCGGCCTTGGTGAGGGAGCCGTTGAGGTTGAGCATGCCCACGAGACCCGGCCACTGTCCGCTCCAGTTGGCGACGGTCAGGATGGGACCGCGATGGCTCATCAGGCCCGCGAGCAGGTGATGCGAATACTGCCAGACGGCCTCGGCCACGATGAGCGGGGCGTCGGGGTCGAGCTTGGCGAAGACCTCGAGGCCTTCCTTCTGCGAGGCGATGAAGCCGTGCTTGAGCGCCGGCTTGTAGGGGTGGGCCCGGACGAGCTTGCGGCCGAAACCGGCCACCGCGGCGGCGAGCTTCTTTTCCATGGCCGCCTGGGCGGGCCAGCAGACTTGGTTGGCCGACTGG
>JAYRXZ010000021.1:0-56209 GCA_041917235.1 Lacunisphaera sp.
CGGCACAGGTCGGCGAAGATGGCCTTGAGCAGCTCCATCATGCCGCGGAAATCCGAGTAAGCCTGGTAGACCTCGAGCATGGTGAACTCGGGGTTGTGCTTGCGCGACACGCCCTCGTTGCGGAACACGCGGCCGATCTCGAACACGCGGTCGTAGCCGCCGACGAGCAGGCGCTTCAGCCGCAGCTCGAGCGCGATGCGCAGGAAGAAGTCCACGTCCAGGGCGTTGTGGTGCGTGACAAACGGCCGCGCCGCGGCGCCGCCGGCCACGCCCTCGAGCATGGGCGTCTCCACTTCCAGGAATTTCCGGCTGGCGAGCGTCGAGCGGATGCTGGCGACGATGCGGCTGCGCGTCATGAGGCGCCGGCGCGACTCCTCGTTGACGATGAGGTCGAGGTAGCGCTGGCGGTAGACCTGCTCCATGTCGGACAGGCCGTGCCACTTCTCCGGCAGCGGGCGCAGCGCCTTGGAGACGAGCGTGTATCGGTCCACGCGGACGGTGATCTCGCCGCTCTTGGATTTGAAGAGGGAGCCCTCGGCGCCGATGATGTCGCCCAGGTCGAGCTTCTTGAACGCCGCGTAGGCGTCGTCGCCCACGAGGTCCTTCTTCACGTAGAGCTGGATCTGGCCCTGCTGGTCGAGGATCTTGACGAACTGGCTCTTGCCCATGTCGCGGATGACGACGAGGCGGCCGGCGACCTTGACGGGGACGGTGTAGTCCGCGCCGTCCACGTAGGCTTTCAGCGCCTCGCCCGAGAAGTGCGTTTGCGCCGCGTTGGCCCGGAAGGGATCGGTGCCGGCCGCGCGCATGTCCTGCAGCTTCTTGAGCCGCACGGCATACTGGTCGTGGGAAATGTCCGGAGGGATGTCGCTCATGGAATGGCACAGGCTTGGTCACCGGTCCGCCGGGGGCAAATGGAAATTGAAAGCGGCAGCCCCGGCTTGCGGGCCGGGCCCAGATGCGCACTTTTCAGGATGTGAACCCCCTCCTTCTCGCCCTCATGGCCAGCGCCGGCCTCGGAGCCCTGATCGGGCTGATCCGGCAATGGAGCGAACAGGTGCAACAGCCGCCGGGCGCGGAATACAGCGGCATGCGCACCTTCACCTTCTGGAGCGTGCTGGGCTGCGTCGCGGCCTTCCTGTCCGCGCAATACTCCCCGGCCGTGCTGCCCGTGGTCGTGGCGGTTGTCGGCGGGTATTTCGCCGCGCGGCAATGGGGTGCCCCGGCCGGCGCCCCCGGCGGCAGCACGACCTTCGCCGCCTCCCTGCTGACGGTGCTGATCGGCGCGCTGGTCTACTGGCGCCACCACCAGGAAGCCGTGCTCATCAGCGCCACGGCGGCGGTGCTGCTCGGCCTGAAGGCCCGCCTCCACGCCCTGACGCGGGCCTTCACCGACGCGGACATCCGGGCCACGCTGCAATTTGTCGCCATCACGGGCGTGATCCTGCCGCTGGTGCCGAACCGCGACCTGGGGCCCTTCGGGGCGTTCAATCCGTTTTCCACCTGGCTGATGGTCGTGCTGATCTCCGGCCTCGGCTTCACGGGCTACGTGGCCATGCGCCTGCTCGGCGCGTCGGCCGGCATCGTGCTGACCAGCCTGCTCGGCGGCCTCGCCTCGAGCACGGCCTCCACCCTCGCCTTCAGCCGCCGCAGCCGCGAGGACCCCGCCCTTTCCCGGCAATACGCCCTGGCGGTGGTCGCCGCCTGCAGCATGATGCTCCCGCGCGTGCTGGTCGCCATCGGCGTCTTCAACCGCGAGCTGGCCTGGCATCTCGTCGCTCCGTTCGCGCTGATGGCCGTGCCCGCGGTGGCCTACGGGGTCTGGCTTTGGTTCCGGCGGCGGCCGGGCCACGACGCCGTGACCACCCCGGCCATCGCCAATCCCCTGAGCCTGTTCACCGCGGTCAAATTCGCCCTGCTCTACGCCGGCATCGGGTTCCTGGTGAAGGCCGCGGCCAGCCTCGAGCTGCTGCATACCGGCCTGCTGCCGCTGAGCTTCGTCTCCGGCCTGACCGACATGGACGCCATCTCGCTTTCCGTGGTCGGCAGCTTCAACGCCGGCACCATCCCCCTCTCGCTCGCGGCCCAGGCCGTCCTCATCGCCGCCATCAGCAACAGCCTCCTCAAGGCCGGCCTCGCCATCTCGCTCGGCTCGCCCGAGCTGCGCCGGCTGGCCGGCGGCGTGCTCATCCTCACCGCCCTCGGCGGGGCCGCGGGCTGGTGGTTTGTCGCCTGAGTCAGGCGGGCGGCAAACCCAGGGCGGCACGGACCCTTGCGCCGCACGCGGCGGACACCGCCTCGGCCGGCCAGCCGAGCCAGGCGGCGGCGTTGGCGGCGGCGCGATCCATCGTGAGCGAGGAGCCCGCGAAATTACGCTGCCCCGGCTCGCGGACGACACCGTCCGCCCCGACCTCGATCTCGAGCCGGCCGATGCGGTAGCGCCCCGGACCGGCGCCGGCCGCGGCCATGCAGTCGGTGGTGAAAAGGACCTTCCCCGGGGGCTTCGCCCGGACGAAGTTGCGCAACACCGCCGGCGGCACGTGCAGGCCGTCGACAATGAACACCGCGGTCAGCTCATCGCGCGCCAGCAGCCGCTGGATGATGTTGTCGTGCCGCGGCAGTTCGAGCGGCACGCCGTTGCCGAGGTGCGTGCACAGCGTGAGCCCGGCGGCGATGGCCGCGTCGAGCTCGGCCTGGGTCGCGTTCGAGTGTCCGATCGCCGCGCGCACCCCCGCCGCCGTGATGTGCCGGATAAATTCCGGCGAACCCGGCAGCTCCGGAGCAAGGGTGACGAGGCGGATGTGCCCGCCCGCCGCCGTCTGCAGCCGGTCGAAGGCGGCGCGATCCGGCGCCGTCATGAGCTCGCGCGGATGCGCCCCGTGATAACCCGGTTGCGCGCTCAGGTGCGGTCCTTCCAGATGATATCCGGCCACCATCGCGGCGATCACCGGATCCGCGGCGCGGTAGCACTCGATCTGCGCCAGTTTCGCCACCAGCGCGTCGATCCGGTCGGTGATCAGCGTCAGCAGGATCCCGCCGGTCCGGTGGCGCGCGAGCGCGTCGACGGCGCGCCGCAGGTCCGCCTGGCTCAGGGCCGGGTCCTGGAAATCAACGCCGGCAAACCCGTTGACCTGCAGATCGAAGAACGGCGCCATGGTCATGCTTGGCGGGCGGCCGCGGCCAAATCTGGCGGCAGCAGCGACGCCGCCGCGGGATCGAGGTGCAACGCCGCGTTGGGGTGCTGGCGCAGCAGCGTCGCCGGGCAGGCCACGCCGACCGGACCGGTGAGCGTGGCCAGGACGGCCGCGGCCTTGCGCACGGTCGGCACATGGCAGGACAGCATGCGGGCCCGCGCGAACACGGGCAGCGTGATCGAGATCGCGTGCCGCGGCACGGCGTCGATGGTCGGGAAACAGCCGTCGTTGACCTGTTGCTGGCGGCACACGCGGTCCATCTCGACGACCTTCACCGCGACCGGGTCGTTGAAGTCGGCGACCGGCGGGTCGTTGAAGGCGATGTGGCCGTTCTCGCCGATGCCGAGGCCGATGAGGTCGATGGGCGCGGCCGTGAGCAACCCGGCGTAACGCACCGCCTCGGCCGCGGCATCGGGCGCGTCGCCGCGGATCGGGTGAAACTCCGCCACCGTGATCCGGTGGAAGAAATGTTCCTGCAGATAGTGGCTGAAGCTCTGCGGGTGATCCGGCGCGAGCCCCACGTAATCGTCCATGTGGTAGGCGACCACCGCGCGCCACACCGCGGGCTCGGCCGCGGCCAGGTCGGCGAGCGCGGCATAAAAGTCATTCTGCGATGGCGCGCTCGACAGGATCACGCGCGCCCGGCCGCGGGCCGCGACGGCGGCCTTCACGTGCGCGTGGGCGGCGACGGCCGCCACGCGGCCCATGAGCGTGCGGTCGGCATGGAGATGGACGGACAGGCGGTCGACGAGGAGCGGCATGTGGTGAATATTCACCGGCCAAAATCGCCGGTGGCGGCCACAACCACAGGAATGGCGGGACGCGTCAAATTAAACCGACCGCGCGAGCTTTGACGTTGCCAACCCGCCGGCCTTCGGGCCCCGTCGGCGCGCCCGCTCCGCGCATTCACCCATGATCAAGCCTCCACCTGGAAAAATCCGCGGCCTGCGCTGGTATATCGTCGCGCTGCTCGCGACGGCCTCGGAGCTCAACTACCTCGACCGCCAGGCGCTGTCGGTGCTCGCGCAGACGATCCAGGACGAGCTGGGCTTCACGACGATCGAGTATTCCTACATCACGTCGGCCTTCCTCGCCAGCTACACCGTGATGTATCTGGTGAGCGGGCGGCTGGTGGACTGGCTCGGATCCAAGCGTTCGTTTACGATCTTCGTCACCGGCTGGTCGCTTTCGACGATGCTGCATTTCTTCGCGCGCACGCCGTTCCAGTTCGCCGGGTGCCGCTTCCTGCTCGGCGCGACCGAGCCGGCGAATTTCCCGGCGGGCGTGAAGGCCGTCTCCGAGTGGTTCCCGATGCGCGAGCGCGCGCTGGCCGTCGGGCTCTTCAACGCCGGCACGGCGGTCGGTGCCGGCCTGGCCGCCCCGCTCGTCTCGCTGATCGCCCTCACGCTGGGCTGGCGCTGGGCGTTCATCATCACCGGCGGGCTCGGCCTGATCTGGGTGGTGGTCTGGCGGAGTTTTTATCACCTGCCCAAGGACCACCCGCGCCTCTCCGCCGAGGAGCGGATGCACATCCTCGACGGCCAGGCGCCCGACCAGGCGCCGGAGCCGATGATGCCCTGGGCGCAGCTGCTGCGGCTGCGCGCGACCTGGGCCTGCGTGTTCGCCCGCATGCTCACCGACCCGGTCACCTATTTCTTCATCTTCTGGACGCCGAAATACCTGCAGCAGGAACAGGGCTTCGACCTGGCCGACATCGGCAAGTTCAGCTGGATCCCGTTCGTCGCCCTCGCGCTGGGCAACGTCGCCGGCGGCCTCGTGCCGAACCGGCTCGTGCGGCGCGGCTGGACGGTCAACCGCGCGCGCAAGTCCACCATGCTCGTCGCCTCGCTCGCGATGCCCGTGCTGTGTTTCACCATCGCGCAGGCCACGGTGCCGGCCGTGGCGCTCGGCTGCATCAGCGTGGCCATGTTCTTCCACGCGGCCTGGGCCAACATGACCTTGCCCGCGGAACTCCTCCCCTCCCGCGCCATCGGCTCGGTGACCGGACTGGCCGGCGCCATGGGCGGCGTAATGGGCATCCTCTCGCAGACCGCCGTCGGCTGGACGGTGCAGAACCTCTCCTTCACGCCGGTCTTCGCGGTGGCCGCCTTCATGCACCTCATCGCCTTTCTCGGGGTGACGCTCCTCGCGGGCAAGATCGGTGCGGTCGTCGATCAGCCCGGTCCGTCCCTGAAGACCAGCTGAGCGCGGTGCACCCGCGCCGCCGCCTCGCTGCGGTAAGTCAGGTCGTCCACCGGCGCCAGCAACGTTCCCGTGCGCCGGCATTGGTAACGACCGCGGCCCAGCGGGAGGAAATCATCCTCCGCCTGCAGGCTGACCACGTCCGGCCGCTCGGCGGCCAGCACCAGCGGGCCATGGCAGAAGCGATGGTAACCCGCCGGCAGCGCCGCCGTGGCGGGCTGTTCGACCGTGAGCGCCAGCGGAAAATCCAGCGCCAGCACATCGCCTACCGCCAGCGTCAGTGAAGCCGTCATGAATTCCGCGACCTCGCGCAGCTCCACCGCCCGGCCGGCCTGGGTCAGCGTGATAGCGCGCGGCGCCACCCCCGGCGGCACGAGGAAATGCCATTTCTTCGCCGCGCCCGCCGTGCAACGCAGGACCGTCCACCGCACACGGCCGGCATGCGGGTATTCGCTGGAGCAACGCACCGCGATCTCGCCGTCGGGAAAACGCAGCGTGTAATCGCCCTCGAAATAAAACGGCACCCACACCGCGCCGGCCTTGGCGTCGGTCATGAGGTTGAACTGCGCCGCGCGCGCCAGCCCCTCCGCGCCGCGCATCGAGCAGCACCACGGCGCCTCGAAGATCTTCGGATGCGGCGCCAGTTGCACGCGGCCGTCGGCGCCGACGCACAGGTCGCAGCCGAACCCGCCGTTGGGTCGCTGGGCGTAGCAGAGCGCGTTGAAATAAATCCGGTGCGCCACCTGCAGGTAGTCCGCGTCGCCCGTCGCGCGCCAGAGCTGCACGGCAAGGAGGAAGGAGTCCACCACCCCGCAGGCCTCCGTCCACTCGGGCCGGCCGAACCAGTTGTAATTCGCGTAGTGTTCCGTCTCGGCGATCTCGCGGTAGAGCCGGTAGCGCTCCCGCACCAGCGCGAGCAGTTCCGGCCGCGGATCAACCTCCTCCCACCACCGGAAGATCCCGCGCAGCGTGCTGAGCGTCGAGTGCGTCTGCGCGCCGATCTTCCGCACGTCGAGCCGGGCATAGCGGGCGATCATGGTCTCGATCAACGCCCGCAGCTCCGGCGTCGGATCGATCGTGTGGACCTGCGTCAGCGCATCCAGGGTGAAGAACACCGTGCCGATGTCCGTCGACAACCCGACCCACACGCCCTCGTTCTTCACCGTCAGCCCGATGGGCCGGCCGTCGGCGAGTTTCGCGAGCTTCTCGTCCGGATAGGCGGCGTAGAGGTCGCGCGTCGGGAGTATCAGGCTGGCCACGACCGACCGGATGACCGCCAGCGCGCGCGGGTCGCGCTTCCACAGGTAATATTCGCACAGGCCGCGGAGCAGGCCGTTGTGGCCGCCGACCTGGTTCTCGTCCGCCGTGCCGGGCGCATGGACCGGCCCGATGTAGCCGCGGGCGTTCAGCGCCGACGGCAGCTTCGCCATGATCTCCTCCAGGTAAAGCGGCTCGAACCGCAGCGCCTGCCCGAGGACCGACAGCCCGAGCATGGCCCGGCCGATCCAGTCGCCCGGCGCCTCGGCGGCCGTGTTGGCCTTCACCATGGCATCGAAGCGGAAGGGTTCGTCGTGCAGCCGGGAAAAATTCAGCGCACAGCGGCGGTGCAGGTCGCCGGCGGGAATCACATCACCGAGGGGCAGCGGAGCGGGCATGCCCGGCAGTCCGGCGCACAAAGCGGCCCCGCGCAAAATGAAACGGGCTGAAAATTTGCCGCACTTGCGCCGGGCGCCTCCCTGGCCACACTGCCGGCATGTCCAGCACCGCCACCCAAACCCTCGCGACCCTTGATTGGGGCCGGACCGGTTATGCGGACGCCTGGCAGCGGCAGGAGGATCTCGTGGCCCGGCGCAATGCCGGCGAGGTCGGCGACACCCTTATTTTCACTGAGCACGACCCAGTCTACACCCTCGGCGTGCGCAAGGGCGCCGAGCAGCACATGATCTGGGACGAGGCCGAGCTGGCGAAACGGGGCATCGCGGTCTTCAAGTCCAACCGCGGTGGCGACATCACCTACCACGGACCGGGGCAGATCGTCGGTTATCCGATCATCAACCTTTCCGCCCGCAAGGACCTGCACGCCTACCTGCGCCTGCTCGAGCAGGTCATGATCAACACCGTCGGCACCTTCGGCCTCGCCGCCGCCCGCCGCGAGGGCAAGACCGGTATCTGGCTTGGCCCGCGCAAGATCGCCGCCATCGGCGTCGCGGTGAAGAAATGGACCACCTTCCACGGCTTCGCCCTCAACGTGGACGCCGACCTCGCCCCCTTTTCCGGCATCGTGCCCTGCGGTATCACCGACGGCACAGTCACTTCCATGGCCGCCGAGCTCGGCCGGGCGCCCTCGACCGAAGAGGTGAAACGCGTATTGGCGCTTGAATTCCAGACCCTGCTGCCGAGATTCTTCGCCGGTCAATGACGCCCACCAACCGCAAACCCGACTGGCTCCGCGCCAAACTCCCTTCCGGCCCCGCCTATCAGGCCACCCGCCGGCTGGTCGAGGACAACAAGCTCCACACGGTTTGCCAGAGCGCCCAGTGCCCCAACATCGGCGAATGCTGGTCCCGCGGCACGGCGACGGTGATGATCCTCGGCAACATCTGCACGCGCTCCTGCAATTTCTGCGCGATCCAGACCGGCCGGCCCACCGAATTTGATTTGGGCGAGCCCGCCCGCGTGGCCGACGCCGTCGCCAAGATGGGCCTGCGCCACTGCGTCATCACCTCCGTCGCCCGCGACGACCTGAAGGACGGCGGCGCCAGCGTCTGGGCCGCGACCATCCGCGCCACCAAATACCGCAACCCCCAGTGCGCGATCGAGGTGCTGACGCCCGACTGGAAGGGCCGCATGCACGACCTCGACACCGTGCTCGACGCGAAGCCCGACATCTTCAACCACAACGTCGAGACCATCGAGCGCCTGCAGAAGCCCGTGCGCGTGCAGGCCCGCTACGACCGCAGCCTCTCCGTGCTCCGCCATGCGAAGTCGCGCGGCTTCACGACCAAGACCGGCATCATGCTCGGCCTCGGCGAGACCCCCGCCGAGGTGGAGCAGTGCCTGCGCGACATCGCCGCCGAGAAGGTCGACATCCTCACGCTCGGCCAATACCTGCAGCCCACCCCGCAGCACTGGAAGATCGACCGCTGGGTGACGCCCGACGAGTTCAGGCACTGGAAGGATTTCTGCCTCGGCATCGGCTTCGGCGTCGTGGAGTCCGGCCCCCTGGTCCGCTCCAGCTACCACGCCGACGAGCAATCCTCGAAATATACCGGCGAAGAGCACCTGAACACGAACCCGACGCTCGCGTCGGCGTGACCGGTTTGTGACCTCTGCGGCGTTGCGCCGCTGCGGAAGATTGTTTGGCTGGAGAGATGAAGCTCCGTCCTGCCCTCGGTCTGCTTTTCTCCGTCATCTGTCTCCTGTCCCCGGGCTACGCCGGCACCCTCGTCTCCGGCCCCATGCTCGGCTACCAGGCCCACCGCGAGGTGTTCCTCTGGGTCGAGACAAAGGACGCCCAAAAGGTCACCCTCGACTACTGGCTCTCCGGCCGGCCCGAGACAAAAAAGACCCTCGAGCACGCCAGCCTCACGGCCACGCCCGCCGGCGGGCAGATCTCGTCGTTCCGGCCGGGCCTGCTGGAAACGGGCGCCACGTATGACTACACGCTGAGCATCGACGGCGTGGCGCAAAAGACCGCCGCCCCGGCGAAGTTCCGCACCCAGGCGCTCTGGGAATGGCGCACGCCGCCGCCGGACTTCAAGTTCATCACCGGCTCCTGCGCCTACATCAACGAACCGGTCTACGACCGCCCGGGCGAAGGCTACGGCAAGACCACGCGCACCTTCGAGCTCATGGGCGACAGCGGCGCCGACTTCATGGTCTGGCTCGGCGACAACTGGTATTGGCGCGAGGCCGATTTCGACTCGGTCAGCGGCCTCTGGTATCGCCCGTCGCACGACCGCGCCATCCCCGGGATGCAGAAGCTCCTCGGCGCGATGCACCACTATGCGGTGTGGGACGACCACGACTTCGGCCCGAACGACTCGAACTGGTCCTATGAATACAAGGCCGAGGCGCTGAAGATCTTCCAGGCCTACTGGGGCAACCACAGCTACGGCGAGCCGGAGAACGCCGGCGTCTACTCCAAGTTCTACTGGGGCGACGCCGCGTTTTTCCTGATGGACAACCATTATCACCGCGACGCCGCCGACCTCGACCAGGACAAGCATCCGGAAAAATCCCAGTGGGGCCGCCGCCAGCTCGAGTGGCTCAAGCAGTCGCTCCTGCAGGCCAAGGCGCTGCGGCACTTCACCTTCAAGTTCATCGCCACCGGCAACCAGATGCTGCAGACCGAGCCGCGCGGCGAGCCGCACGAGCTCTACCGCCGCGAGCGCGAGGAGCTGATGGATTTCATCCGCGAGAACCAGATCACCGGCGTGGTCTTCCTCACGGGGGACGTGCACCACTCCGCCCTCTACCGCCGCCAGCTCTCCGCCGGAGGCCCGTGGGTCTACGAGATCACCTCCTCGCCGATTTCCAGCGCGTCGTGGGAGGTCGAGAAGAGCACAAAGGCGAAAGATCCGCACGTCATCCCGGGCACGCTGGTCGGCGACCAGAACTTCGTGACCGTGGCCGTCACCGGCCAGGACGCCGACCGCGCGCTGACGCTCACCTGCACCGACAAGCAGGGTGTCACCCGTTTCACCCACACGATCAAGGCCACCGACCTGGGCTACGTCCCGCCCCGCCGCCGCGCGCCCTGAACGCGACCCCGCGAGATTTCCCTCGCCGAAAACCGCGGCGGGGCTAATCTATTGTCGGCAAAGCACCTGACATGGAAACCAAGAAGAAAATCGTCGAGAATTGGCTGCCGCGCTACACCGGCGTGCCCCTCAAGGGCTTCGGCCGCTACATCCTGCTCACCAACTTCGACCGCTACGTCGAGCTGTTCGCCCACTGGAACCGCGTGCCGGTCCACGGCCGCAACAAGCCGATGACCAGCGCCACCGCCGGCGGCATCACCATCATCAATTTCGGCATGGGCAGCGCCACCGCCGCCACCGTCATGGACCTGCTCAGCGCCATCAAGCCCGAGGCCGTGCTCTTCCTCGGCAAGTGCGGCGGCCTCAAGCACCGCGCCAAGATCGGCAGCCTCATCCTCCCCATCGCCGCCATCCGCGGCGAGGGCACGAGCAACGACTACTTCCCGCCCGAGGTGCCCGCCCTCCCCTCGTTCGCCCTCCAGAAGGCCATCTCCACCACCATCCGCGAGCACAAGCAGGACTACTGGACCGGAACCGTCTACACCACCAACCGCCGCGTCTGGGAACACGACACCGACTTCAAGAAATACCTGAAGCGCATCCGCGCGATGGCCGTCGACATGGAGACCGCCACCATCTTCACCACCGGCTTCGCCAACGAGATTCCCACCGGCACGCTCCTCCTCGTCTCCGACGAGCCGATGACCCCCGAGGGCGTGAAGACCGCCGAGAGCGACAAGACCGTGGACGACAAGCACGTCTCGATGCACCTGCGCATCGGCATCGATTCCCTGAAGCAGCTCATCAACAAGCGCGTCACGGTAAAGCACCTGAAGTTCTGAGCATGAAACTACTACTTCTCGCTTCCTGCCTTCTCCTATCATTGGCCGCGCGTGCAGCCGATGGGTTGCCGAGTCAGCCCTACATCTATGTGCAAGGCTTCGCTTCTCGCAGCGTCACGCCCGATTCCGTTCAAATTAGCTTCGATATCTCCGTCGCCGACGAGAACCAAACGAAAGCCAAGGATCTTGTTAAAAAGAAGAGCGAGGCCGTCTCAGCCCTCTTCCAAAAGCTCAAGCTGCCTGAGCAGGACGTGGTTAACTTTGAAATGACCGTGCGACCGGATCGGAACTACAAAGACAACCGACTGGAGTTCGATGTCAGCCGAAAATATTCCGTGCGCCTCCGCAAGCTGGACGCCTACGCCGAACTGATCGATGGCCTGTATACTATCCAAGTGGGGGAACTGCGAAAAATTGAGCCCATGACCTCTCAAGAAGACACCATCCGGGCGGAACTGCGCCAAGCGGCTATTGCCGACGCGCGACGGAAGGGCGAAGAACTGGCAGCCAAGCTGGGAACGAAAATCACGAAGGTCTATGCTGCATCGCCGACCCAGTTTAGTGAGATATTGAGAGCGATGTTCCCGCCTGATCTGCGCACCGCGGTTGGCGCCCTACACGATGTCCAATTCGGGGATGTGCAGGTTTTTGAGAGTATTCACGTCATCTACCTGATCGAGTAGGCGATCTGTCCCCGCCATGCTCGTCCGCATCAAAGGCGCGATCTCCAACTGTTACCTGCTGCTCGGCGACAGGCCCGTGCTGGTCGACACCGGCGCGCCCGGCGACCTGCGCACCATCCTCGCCGCGCTCAAGCGGCACAAAGTCGCGCCCAAGGACCTCGCCCTGATCCTCCTCACGCACGGCCACAGCGACCACGCCGGCTGCGCCGCGGAGCTGAAGCGCCGCAGCGGCGCGCAGGTCGCGATCCAGGCCGGCGACGCCGCCCTCGCCCGCGCCGGCCGCAACGGCGTCATCGCCGTGCAGGACGCCCTCGGCCGCCTCCTGCGGCCGTTCGTGGACGAGCAGTTCGAGGCCTTCGAGCCCGACCTGGTCTTCTCGGAAGGCATCGCGCTCGAGCCCTACGGCCTGCGCGGCCGCGTGCTGCCCACGCCGGGCCACACCCCGGGTTCCGTCTCCGTCGTGCTCGCCAGCGGCGAGGCCCTCATCGGCGACGTGCTGCGCGGCAGCCTCGTGTGGCCCAACAAGGCGCGCGAACACTACTTCTGCAACGACCCGGTCCGCAACCAGCGCAGCATCGTGCGGCTGGCCCGCGAGGGCCTGCTCCGCTGCCACCCCGGCACCTTCGGCAGCTTCCCCGGCGCCGAGCTCGGCCGGTTCCTCACCACCGAGGGCGGCGAGGCCTTCGAGCTCTCCGGCGAGCCGGTGTGAGGCAACCATGGAGGCGGGACCATCAGTCCCGCGGGCTGCGGCATGCGCGACCCATGCCACATGGGACTGATGGTCCCGCCTCCCACAAACTACGGCGCCACATCCACCCAGAACGGCACGAAGATCTCGCTGCCGCCGAGGTTCACCTGCGCCCAGATGACGTAACGGCCGGGCGATGGGATCGTGACCTTGAAATTCAACTCCGGCCGCAAAGCGTCAGGCGGACGGCTCAGGTCGGTCTCGTTCGGGTGCAGGTGGGCGAAGCCGCTGCGGGCCTCGTCGAACGCCACCAGGTGCGCGAACGCGCCCATCACCGGCTGCAGCGGCACGGGCACCTTGTCCCGGCCCTGGCTCTCGATCCGGAATTTCAGGTCGGCGACCTTGCCCGCCTGGAACAGCGGCGGCGTGACGAGCTCGAAGTTGAAACGCGCCGCCTGCGCGGTCGTGTTGGGCTCGCGGACCACGGTGGCCACCGTGCCGGGCACGGTGAAGTCGGCCGAGGCGTAAAGCCCGCGCTGCGTCGCCGCCGGGGTGAAGTCGGCGAACACGCGGTAGGTGCCGGCGCGCCGAGGCGTCAGCGTGAACACCCACTCGCCGGCCCGGCGGCCGGGCTCGGGGTGCACGTGCTGGTAGTCGTTGAGCGTGGGATCGACGATGAGCAGGTGCAGCTTGCGCGTGTGCGCGACCAGCAGGTCCTCGGGCGCCACCGGCTTGCCGCTGGCCGTGGCCAGCCTGAGCGTGAACCGGGTTTCCTGGTCGCGCGCCGGCTCGCGGTCGGCCTGCAGCGTGACCACCACCGGCGAGCGCACGGACACGACCGGGATGAACTGCGGGTTGGCGGGATCGCAGAATTCCAGCGCCCCCTTTCCCTCCATCCGGAAATCCATGTGGTTGAGGTTGCTGCCCGTCGGCAGCAGCCGCACGCCGAGATACAGCGCCAGCGCCACGACGGTGATGATCGCCACCTGCCGGTTCGTGCGCGCGTCGGTCGCCATGTCAGCCCTTCTTCAGCCGCTTCACAAAATCGTCCACCTGCCACACGCTGCCGTCGACGCGGTAGCTGATCCGGCCCTCCTCGTTGATGAGGACGGTCGCGAGCGTGTGCTTGATGGTGGCGCCCTCGAACTCGCGGATGACGCCGAGCTGCGCGAGCAGGTGGCGCACCGCGGCGTCGGGGCCGGTGAGGAACGACCAGTTCGAGGTGTCGAGGCCGCGCACCTGCGCGTATTCCTTCAGGATGCCCGGGGTGTCGTATTCCGGGTCGAGGGAGATGGAAACCAGCTCGAAGTCCTTCGCGCCCGCCGCCTTCGCGGCCGCCTGCAACTGCGCCATGCGCGTGGTGGCGGCGGGGCACATCGTGGCGATCGGGCAGCGCGTGAAGATGAAGTTGAGCACGATCTGCTTCCCGCGGAACCGGCTGCCCGCGACCGCGCGGCCCTCCTGGTCGAGCAGGGTGAACTCGGGCAGGTTCTCGCCGATCTCGCGGTAGGCTTCCTTGCCGCGCATCGTCGTGTCCTGCGCCAGCGCGTTGGCGGCGGCCTCGAGCGCGCGCTGCGTGGCGGCGTCGTCCGGCCAGATTTTCTCGAGGTAAAACCCATCGGACCGGTCCACGAGCTCGGCGCGGATGTGCCGGCCCTCCCTGGCGATGGCCAGGTCGCCCTTGGTCACCTTGAACTCCATGGTCATCGCCGGCATGTAGCCCTTGATCTCGCTGTGGTGGACGAGGAGCGTGTCGCGCTCGGCGTCGACCTTCACGATCTCCCCCGTGATCGGGAAGCGCTTCTCGCCGGGGGCCGCCGGCGCGGCGGCCACGGCCTCCTTCGCCGCCTCCTGCCTGCTGCAGCCGGGGAGACAAGCCGCCGCGGCTGTCATTAGCAAACATGCGGCCAGCCGCACGGGGGGCGAATAACTGGGCTTCATCCGACACACACATTTGCCACCCGGAAGAATTGTCAAAAGGTTTGCGCTGCCCCCACCCGGGGTATCACCTGCCGACTCCCCGCCCAAAACGCCGCCTGATGACCCGCACCTCCACCTACAAGCCCGGCCTCGCCTGGTTCGCCGCCCTCGGCAGCGGCTGGGTGTTCGTGCTCGTGGCGCTCGGCGCCTTCACCACCAGCATCGGCGCGGGCATGGCGTTTCCCGACTGGCCGCTGTCCAACGGCTCCGTCAACCCGCACGGCTGGCTGACCGAGATCGACAAGTTTGCCGAGCACTCGCACCGCCTGTCCGGCGCCCTGATGGGCTTCATCACCATCGCGCTCGCGGTCTGGCTGCACCTGAAGGAGGAACGCCGCTGGCTGCGCCGGCTCGGCTGGTGGGCGCTCGGCATCGTCATCGTGCAGGGCCTCATCGGCGGCAAGCGCGTGCTGCTCGACTCCCTCAACGTGCCGGGCTTCGACATGACCCTCGGCCAGATGCTGCGCCTGCCGCACGGCATGCTGGCTCAGGTCTACGTCTGCGTGCTGTTCGCCATCGTCGCCGGCCTGTCCCGGGCCTGGGTGGAGGACGCCCTCGGCACCCCCGGCGAACGCGTCCGCCGCCTCGGCTGGTGGTGCGTGGCGCTGATCTTCGTGCAGCTGGGCGTGGCGGTGACCATGCGGCACAACTACGCCGGCCTCGCGATCCACACCTTCCCCTTCTCCACCCCCGAGGGCGGGCTGCTGCCGGCGCACTGGGATTACAAGGTGGTGCTGCATTTCGCCCACCGCGTCATGGCGGCCGTGATCGGCGTGATGATCCTCGTCTACGGGCATTTTCTCTCGCGCGAAAAGTCCCTGATCCCGCCCCTGCGCGCCGCCAGCGTGCTGCTGGTCGGCCTGGTCGCCGGCCAGATCTACCTCGGCGCCCAGATCATCTGGACGGGCCGCAGCGTCTACATGACCACCGGGCACGTCATCCTCGGCGCCCTGACCCTCGCGATCACCTTCGGGGTGGCTTTTTTCACCCAGCGCGGCTCGATTGAGCGGGCCCGCCCATGACCCAGACCGAGGAACAGATCCAACCCGGCCTCGCCGCCCCCGCCACGCCCACGACCTGGCGGCATTACCTCGAGCTGACCAAGCCGCGGCTGAGCTTCATGTCGGTCATCACGGCGATGGTCGGCTACCTGGCCGCCCTGCCCTTCTGGGACTGGGTGCGCACATTTTATGTCATGCTCGGCACGGCCCTGTGCGCCGGCGGCGTGGCCGCGCTCAACCAGTGGATGGAGAGCGACCTCGACGCCAAGATGAAGCGCACGGCGGACCGCCCGATTCCCACGGGCCATGTGCAGCCCGGCTCGGCCTTCATCGTCGGCTGGCTGATGTGCATCGCCGGCCTCGGCGTGCTGTTCCGGCAGGTCAACGGCATGTCCGCCTTCCTCGCGCTGGCCACCATCGTCGCCTACCTCGCCATCTACACGCCGGCGAAGCGCTGGTCGCGCTGGAACACCGAGATCGGCGCCATCAGCGGCGCCCTCCCGCCGATGATCGGCTGGGCCGCGGCCGGCCGCTCCAACGACCCGCTCGGGTGGACGCTCTTCGCCATCCTCTACACCTGGCAGATGCCGCACTTCTTCGCCCTGTGCTGGACCTACCGGAAGGATTACGCCGCCGCCGGCATGAAGATGATCTCCGTGTCCGACCCCAGCGGCCGCCGCGTGTCGCGCCGGGCCTTCGTCTGGACGGTCCTGCTGGTCGCCTCGAGCGGCCTGCCCACGCTGCTTGGCTACTGCTCGTGGTATTACTTCGCCTTCGCCGTGGCGCTCGGACTCTGGATCCTGCGCTCCGCGATCCTGTTCCTGAACCCGGAGAAGCGCGAGACCGAGGCGCGCCGGCTGTTCCTCATCTCCATCGCCTACCTGCCGCTGCTGCTGACGCTCCTCGTCGCCGACCGCCTTATCTTCAGATTGTAGGTGGCGCGCTCGCGGGCAACCTACAGTGGCAAACCCTTCCCCATGACCGTCTCCGACATCCCCACACTCAACGCCGCGCTCAATGCCACCGCCACGGTGCTCATCACGGCGGGCTTCCTCTTCATCAAGCAGGGCAAGCGCGACCTGCACCGCGTCTCGATGCTGAGCGCCGGCGCGGTGTCGGCGCTGTTTCTGGTCGGTTATGTGACCCACAAGGTCCTGATGCGCGGCGTGCACACCCCCTTCGGCGGCGACGGCGCCTTTCTCCGCGCCTTCTATTACACGATGCTGCTGACCCACATCGTGCTGGCCATCGCCATCGCCTACCTGGTGCCGCGGACCTTCTGGTTCGCGATCAAGGGCGATTTCGAGACCCACAAGAAATGGGCGAAATTCACCTTCCCCATCTGGTTCTACGTCTCGGTGACCGGCGTGCTGGTGTATTTTTTCCTCTACCAGTGGTGGCCGGCCGGAGCCTGAACCGTTCCGCGGCTCGTCGGGACGACGCGCCCTGCCAATAAAAAAGCCGGACCAGCGGGTCCGGCTTTCGCATTAATGTGGTATCAGCTCAGTTGACCACGAGCACACCCTTCATGCCCGACAGGTAGTGGGCCGGGAAGGTGCAGACGAAGGTGTATTCGCCGGGCTCGGTCGGGGCCTTGAAGGTGATTTCCTCGCTCTGCTTGGGCCCGAGCAGCTTGGTATGGGCAATGACCTGGTCGGCCAGCGCGGCGGGCATGTAATCGGTGGCCATCGCGGTGACCGCGGCGTCCACATAGGCCTTGGCGTCGACCCCCTTCTTCAGGATCACCATATTGTGGCCCATGGCGGCCTTGGGCATGTTGCCGGTGTTGGTCAGGGTGATCTTGACCTCCTGGCCGGCCTTCACCTCGAGGCGGGTGATATTGAACTTCATGGTGTCGTTCGCAGTGACCTCAAAGGTCGCGGCGGCGGAAGCGGCCGGGGTTGAGGCGACCGGCGCGGCGGCCTGGTCTTTCTGGCCGCAGCCCGCCAAAAGGAGGCTGCCCGCCAGCACGGGGAGGAGGAGGTGTTTTTTCATGGGCGCCGACTATCGCACAACCCGCGGCGGCGCGCAATGACCTAGCTCAAGATTGTGCGTCACTAATAAGGGGACCGGCGGGGGTTAATACCCGGGACAAAGGCCGGATTTTGGCGCGGTTTTGTAGTTGAAATGGGGTCCTTTTTCCAAACTCTGACCCTGCACACTTGCCGCAGCGCACCACGCTGATGCCGCCAATGTTACACATGACCCGCACACGTTCCGATCAACCCAAAGTTTTCCGCTTTGCCGCCGCTTTTCTTGCCGGCCTCAGCCTGCTCCTCACCACGGGCTGCGCCTGGGTCAACAAGGTCTTCACCCTCAGCGGGCCGCAATCCACCATGCTGACCGAGGGCCCGGTCGCCAAGGCCCAGTGGGACCTCTTCATGGTCACCGTTTATGTGACCACCTTTATCTTCGTCGTGGTCGGCGCCGTCCTGGCCTACGCCCAGATCAAGTTCCGCGCCAAGGACGCCAATGCCGAGAAGTCCGAGCCGCCCCCGCAGGGCCACGGCAACCCGATGATCGAGATCGGCCTCATCGCCGCCTCCGTCGCCCTCCTCGTCATCATCGCCGTCCCCACCGTCCGCGACATCTGGTATACCCATGACGTCCCGGAGGCCGAGAAGGCCAGCGCCATCGACATCAACGCCACCGGCTACCAGTGGTGGTTCAAGTTCGAGTATCCCTCCGAGCTGGTGAAGCTCCCCGCCGGCGGCGAGGCCCCCCTCGTCACGGGCAACGAGCTCGTCGTCCCCGCCGGCCGCCCGATCCGCGTGCACCTGCGCACGATCGACGTCATCCACAGCTTCTGGATCCCCAAGCTGGCCGGCAAGGTGGACATGATGCCCAACCGCGCCAATTTCCTCTGGTTCAAGGCCGACCGCCCGGGCTACTTCTACGGCCAGTGCGCCGAGTATTGCGGCGAGTCGCATGCGATCATGAAGTTCCGCGTCATCGCCCTCGCCCAGGCCGACTACGACAAGTGGCTCGCCAACCAGAAGCAGCCCGCCCGCACCGTCACGGCCCAGTCCGCCGCCGTGGCCGACCTGCCCCGCGTCCAGTTCGCCAGCTACAAGGTCAACGACGGCCGCGCCCTCGCCGGCTCGCCCGAGTTCGACGCCAACCCCTTCGCCGCCTGGCAGAAGCTCCAGGAGCCCGCCGCCGAGAACGCCGCGCTCATCGCCACCGGCCGCAAGCTCTTCCAGGAAAAGACCTGCGTCTCCTGCCACACCGTCCGCGGCCACGAGGGCATCGGCATCACCGGTCCCGACCTGACCCGCGTCGGTTCCCGCTCGACCATCGCCGCCGGCGTGCTCGAGAACACCCCGGAGCGCCTCGCCCAGTGGCTCCACGACCCCGCGCACTTCAAGCCCGGCAACAAGATGTATTTCGGCGGCTACATGGTGCAGAGCCCGGACGGTTCCTGGAAACCGAACTTCACGCTCAACGACGCGGAGATCGACGCCCTCGTCGCCTACCTGCACAGCCTCAAGTAAGCCGGTCCCTCCCTCAACTCCCAGCTCCCAACTCTCCCCCCTCCCATGGCAGAAGCACTGGCTAAAAACGCTTACACCGGCGGCGCGCACGCCCCGGCCAAGAAAGCGACCTTCGATTTGTTCGCCCGTCCGACGGCCAAGACCGGCCTCGTCAGCTGGCTGACCACCGTCGATCACAAGAAGATCGGCATGCTCTACGGCGGCTTCGCCATCTTCTTCTTCCTGGTCGGCGGCCTCGAGGCCCTGCTGATCCGCACGCAGCTCATGCTGCCGAACAACCGCTTCATCAGCGCCCAGCTCTACAACGAGCTGTTCACGATGCACGGCACCACGATGATCTTCCTCGCGGTGATGCCCCTCAACGCGGCCTTCTTCAACCTGCTCGTCCCGATCCAGGTCGGCGCGCGCGACGTCGCCTTCCCCCGCCTCAACGCCTTCTCGCTCTGGGTCTGGGTCGTCGGCGCCATCCTGCTCAACGTCGGCTGGATCTCCCACGCCTTCCCCGCCACCGGCTTCGGCGGTGCCCCGGACGTCGGCTGGTTCGGCTACGCCCCGCTGACCTCCAAGGCCTTCACCCCCGACCTGTCCACCGACCTCTGGGTCCTCGGCCTGCAGGTGCTCGGCCTCTCCTCCATCGTCGCCTCGCTGAACTTCATCGTCACCATCATCAACATGCGGGCCCCGGGCCTCACGATGATGCGCCTGCCGGTGTTCACCTGGATGGCCCTCGTCACCAGCTTCCTGCTCATCCTCGCCCTGCCCGCCATCGCCATCGCCCTCGTCGAGGTGATGATGGACCGCAACTTCGGCACCAGCTTCTTCGAGGTGTCCGGCGGCGGCCAGCCCATCCTCTGGCAGCACCTCTTCTGGGTGTTCGGCCACCCCGAGGTCTACATCCTCATCCTGCCCCCGATGGGCTACGTCTCGGAGATCCTCCCGACCTTCGCCCGCAAGCCGCTCTTCGGCTACCCGATCATCGTGTTCTCCGGCGTGGCGATCGGCTTCATCGGCTTCGGCGTGTGGAGCCACCACATGTTCACCACCGGCCTGGGCAACGTCGCCACCGCGGCCTTCGCCCTCGCCACCATGGCCATCGCCGTCCCGACCGGCGTCAAGATCTTCAACTGGATCGGCACCCTCTGGGGCGGCCAGATCATGACCCGCGTGCCGATGATGTTCGCCCTCGGCTTCATCTGGATGTTCATGCTCGGCGGCTTCTCCGGCATCATGCACTCCGCCGCCCCGGCCGACGCCCAGCAGCAGGACAGCTACTTCGTCATCGCCCACTTCCACTACGTGCTCATCGGCGGCGCCACCTTCGCGCTGCTGGCCGCCATCCACTTCTGGTTCCCGAAGTTCTTCGGCCGCATGGTGCCGGAGTTCTGGGGCAAGGTCTCCTTCTGGCTCATCTTCGTCGGCTTCAACTGCACGTTCTTCCCGATGCACTTCCTCGGCCTGAACGGCATGCCGCGCCGCACCTGGACCTACGATTCCAACATGGGCTGGAACGAGGGCAACCTGTTCGCCACCCTCGGCGCCTACCTCCTCGGTATCGGCATCTTCACCTACTTCGCCGTGCTCGTCTGGTCCCTCTTCAAGGGCAAGGTCGCCGGCAACGACCCGTGGGACGCCCGCACCCTCGAGTGGTCCATCCCCTCGCCCCCGCCGGAGCACAACTTCGCCGCCATCCCGACCGTCCACGCCCGCGACGCCTGGTGGTATGAGAAACACCACCAAGACGAGATCGCCAAGGAGAAGGCCGAGCACATCAAGGCCGAGGAATCCCACGGCGGCATCCACATGCCCGACCAGTCGTGGTATCCGTTCATCTCCGCCATCGGTCTCCTGATCGGCGCCTACAACTTCGCCCAGCTGCACCACCCGGTGGTCATGTTCGGCAACCAGGTCTTCGCCTCCCACCTCCCGCTCGCCATCACCGGCGGCGTGATCATGGTCGGCGCCCTCTACCTGTGGGCCCTCGAGGGCCCCGGCGGCTACCACATCCACATCGGTCCCGACGGCAAGGTCACCGAGTCCCGCGGCGACCACCACTAATCACCCTCAGGTTTCAGGTTTCAAGTTCCAGGTTTCATCTTCCACCTCATGAGCAGCCACGCGGCCACCGGTCACATCGACCACCACCACGACCACACCACCTCGACGGGCATTCCGAACAAGAAGCTCCTCTGGTGGGCCTTCCTCGCCTCGGACTGCATGTTCTTCGGGGCGCTGATCTCGACCCACATGGTCTACCGGCTCAACCCGCCCCCGGGCAACGCCGTCCCCACCCAGGTCTTCAACATCGAGCTCACGTCCTTCTCGACGTTCATCCTGCTCATGTCCTCGCTGCTCATGGCCCTCGCCGTGAACGCCATCCAGCGCGGCAACGTGAAGAGCACCCGCACCATGCTGCTGGGCACGATGTTCTTCGGCTGCATCTTCCTCGGCGGCCAGGTCTACGAGTTCGAGCATTTCGTGCACGCGAAGAACATGACGCTGTCGAACAGCATCTTCGGCTCGACCTTCTACACCCTCACGGGCACCCACGGCACGCACGTCGCCATCGGCGTCCTGCTGCTGGGCATGATGTATGTCCGCACCTTCAAGCCGGCCAACGGCGGCGGGCTGTTCATGAACTTCGCCCACCTGCTGGCCATCTGCGTCACCTTCGGCGTCGCCTTCATCTGGTTCGTCCCCGGCCTCATCGAGGTCATCTACGGCCTGCCGATCGGCGACCTCTTCAAGCGCGCCGCCCTCCCGCTGGCCGTCGGCGCCGCCGGCCTGGTCTCGCTGTTCTGGTTCGGCCGCAGCCGCGGGGCCGTCGAGTTCGGCGAGAAGAACGCCGTCGATGTCGAGGCCATCGGCCTCTACTGGCACTTCGTCGACATCGTCTGGATCATCATCTTCACCGCCGTCTACCTCCTGGAGTATCTCTAACATGTCCGCCCCCGCCACCGCTCCCGCCGCCGCCGGCCACCACGAGCCGAGCAAGTTCCACTTCTACATCCAGGTCGCGATGATCCTGTCCGTCGTGACGGGCATCGAGGTCGTGCTGGTCTACCTGCCGCTCGCCAAGTGGATCGTCGTCACCAGCCTGCTCGTGCTCTCCGCCGGCAAGTTCATGGCGGTTATCTTCTATTTCATGCACCTGCGGTGGGACAAGGTATTCTGCACGATCCTGTTCTTCATCGGCTTGGTGCTCGCCGGCGGCACGATGTGGGCCCTGCTCCACCTCTTCGGCGCCGACGCCAGCAAGCCCCTGACCGCCGCCGCCCTCGAGACCGCCCGCCTGGCCGTCGCCTGAGCGTCCCTCCCGGTCTGTTTTCCAAGCCGCGCCGAAAGCGCGGCTTTTTTTTGCGCCCCGCCCCGGGCTCAAAAGACCACCTGATTTTAGTGCCCTGAAATAAAGCCCTTTGCCCGCTCCGGCCACCCGCCGGGCGGCGGTAGGGTGGGCTCCATGAGAACCCCCTTGCTTATCGCCTGCGGCCTGGTGCTGGTCCCGGTCGCCTTGGCCCAGTCCGAAGGCGTGGCGCTGGTGAAGCGGGCCCCCACCCTCAATGGCAAGGTCGAGGGCTCGATCCACGTGATGACCGCCGAGAACGTGACCCTCAACGGCAATGCGGAGATCCTGGGCGACCTGCTGGTGCCGGGCCTGCCCACGGTCCGGCAGAATGGCAAACCGGCCTATGGCGGCACCCTCGACGGCCCGGGCGCCGCCACCCCGGCAAACCACACGATCACCCTCAACGGCGGCTCCCGGCTGCGGCACGTCGTCACCCGCACCAACCCCGTTCCCCTGCCCACGGTCGCCGCGCCGCCCCAGCCCACCGGCACCCGCAGTGTGTCGCTGAACAATGCGGGGCAGTCACCGGGCGATTTCGCCACCCTCAGGAACCTGACGCTCAACAGCCATGTCGGCGCGATCAGCGTGCCCCCGGGCACCTACGGCAGCTTCACCGCCAACTCCGGCAGCGGCTTTGTGCTCGGCGTGGCCGGGGCGCAAACACCCGCCGCCTACAACTTCCAGAACCTGACGCTGAACAGCAACAGCACGTTCAGCGTGGTCGGGCCCGTGGTCCTGACGCTCGACGGCGGTTTCTCCACCAACAGCACGATGGGCGAGGCCGCCCATCCCGGGTGGCTGCGGCTCCGGATCGCCGGCGGCGGCCTGTCCCTCTCCAGCAACAAGACCGTGTTTGCCCACCTCGAGGCCCCTGCGGGCACCCTGACCCTCAACGGCGGCAGCCGCTTCCGGGGCATGGTCGCCGCCGACCGGCTGATCGTGAACGGCAACGCGGTGCTGGAGCTCGTGCCCCCGCCGGACGCGCCGCCGTCGTTTCCCGACAAGGACCAGGACGGCATGGACGACGCCTGGGAGTCCGCGCATGCGCTGAATCCCCTGGTCGACGACGCAAACCTGGACAACGACCGGGACGGCGTGTCCAACCTCGTCGAATTCCGGCTCGGGTTGAAGCCCAACAACCCGGACAGCGACGGGGACGGGCTATACGACGGCGATGAGATCGCGCTCGGGCTCGACCCGACCACGCCCAATCCCGACACGCAGCCCCCGACCGCCCCGACGGGGTTGACGCAGGGCGCCGTTTCCTCGGACCGGGTGACCCTGTCCTGGCAGCCCGCCACGGACAATCTCAAGGTCTCGGGCTACCTGGTCTATCGCGACGGCCAGCCGATCGAAACCGACGTGCCCATCCGGGAAACGACCTATACCGACACCAACCTGCCCGACGGGGAGGAGTTCACCTACCAGGTGCGGTCCTTCGATTTTGCCGGCAACCTCTCGCCCCTGGGCCCCGAGATACTGGTGACGACCGTGGCGGCCGACTCGGACAACGACGGCATGCCGGATGAATGGGAGTTGAAATATTTCGAGGAGGATCCGGCCGCGCCGGGCGACGATCCCGACGGCGATGGCCGGACCAACCTGCAGGAATTCCAGGCCGGATCCAATCCCACGGATGTCTACAATGGGGTGCGGCCCGTCCATGAACCGCAATTTGGCGGTCGCGAGGGCCCGAACCGCGAGGTGGCCATCATCGTGAGAAAACCCGACGGCTCCCCCTGGCCGAATGCACCGATCACCTTCACCGCCGGCGCCGGCAACCGCCTGCTGTCCGCCAGCCCGAACGGCCCGGAATACACCCATCAGCTCACGGTGCGCGCTGACGCCAACGGGTTGGCCCAGGCTTATCTCGAGCCCCTGCCCAAGCCATGAACCGGTCTTTGCCACCCGATGCCAGGAAGCAGCTCCTGGTGCTCGTCGCCAGCTGCTGGCTTGGATTCGCCGCCGTCGCGGGACAATCCACGGGCGAAACGTCCGCGGCGGCCGCCACTTCCGTCGGCTCCACCGCAACCAGGATCACCGGTGCGGCGGCCGACCGGCCGCTCGTCATGACATCCGGCTCGGCCCTGACGGTCTTCGCACCCGGGGTCTTCCCCGCCGGATTATCGAACGACGGCGATGTCCTGCTGAGCACGGCCGACGGCTTGCAGCGATGGAAAGCCGGACGGAGTGAACCGTTGCAGATACCGGACACCGGGAATTTCACGGTCGAGGGCATGAATCGCAACGGAGCCATCCTCGGCTCCAGTTCGCGCAACGCCAATCCCGGCTTCTCGTGCCTCTCCACCCAGAGGGGCTGGTATTGGGCGCCCGGGCAGTCCGTCGCCACGGAGATCAACAACCCGTTCACCTTCTCGGGTTACGACGAGTGCGCCAACAAGAACACCGACGTGCGGCAATTCAATCCCCGCGTGCTCGATCCCGCCAATCGCATCTGGGCAAACATTCCCTACCTGGCCGATCCCGGCAATAATTCCGCCTTCCAAGGCTTGCATCGCTGGGACGCACCCGGCGCCGCACCCGTGCAGGTCGGTTATCACGGCCCGCTGCCGGCCGGGCCGTATATCGAGCTCGCCGATGTCAATGCGGCGGGTGTGATGGTCGGGCTGCGGCTGCGCCATGGCGTGGCTTTCGCGGAATATTTCGTGGGGGATCAGCCCGTGGATTTCCAACCCTTCGCGATCAATGATGCCGGGCAGGTCCTCGGTTACGACGGCGTCTCCGCCATTCTTAGCAATGCCGGAACCGATGTTTTCCTGCAGCTCCTCTATCCCGATCTCCTGAATTCCCGCGGCGATGTGGCGGGGCGTTTCTTCGGTCTGCCGGTCCTGCTGCCCGGCAGCGTCGCTCTGGGCGGAACCACCGATTACACGGAGCATTTGCTGCAAAACCTCCTGCCGGCCGGCTGGACCCCGCTCCAGATCACCGGCCTGAACGACGCCGGGGCGGTGACGGGCTTCGGGTTTTACACCGATCCCGAAAAACCCGACGAGCCGGCCCAGGTGCTGGGCTTCCTGCTGGTGCCGGCCGCGCTCCGGGTCGATTTCGACCGCAACGGGGAGATCAGCGTTTCCAGCGCCGCGGACAACCCCGACCTCGAACTGGCCCGGCAAAAGATGCCTTGGTTTTTCTGGGTCAACGACGACAACGATGCCGACGAGACCGACGGCAACGACATCCCCGGCGGCGGCAACAACGGCCGCGACGGCAAGGTCAACGGCACGCGCGACCTCGTGGATTTCTTCCCCGTGCATCTCGATATCGCCGGACTGCTCAAGGCATACCCGGCTTCCGATCCCGCCATCACCTACAAGCTGACCCAGGCGAAAGGCGCCGCGAATTTCATCATCACCGACCTCAATCCGGCCACGGCGGGTCGCTACCACCGCGATGCCGAGTATGCCAAGGAACTGGGCGCCACCCCGGTCACCCAGATCACCGCGGCCGGCGCCACCCTGGGCCGGGCATTTCTCGACAAGATTCTGAACCAGAACGAGGGCGGCATCATCCTCGTCGAGGCCCGCGAAGCCACCAACCAACCCCTGCGCCTGGAAGTCTGGCGCAACAACGTCCCGGTGAGCTCGCTCGAACTGCCCCTCAGCTTTGCCGGAGTGGAAACCATGTTCCGGCATGTCAACCTGGTTGGTGCGGTTGGCATGAAGGAGGAGACAGGCCCCCGCGGATTCCTGCCCAACTGGTCTGAGAAGTTAGAGGACAAGCAAGCCTTCCTCTTTGTCCACGGTTACAACGTAAACCAAAAACAGGCCCGCGGCTGGCAGGCCGAAATCTTCAAGCGCTTGTGGTGGAGCGGCTCAAGGGCCCAATTCTGGGGTGTCACTTGGTATGGATATGAGTCCCAGGTGCCGGGAGCTCACTTCACACCCAATTACCAGCTCAACGTGATACATGCCTTCGGAACGGCCCCGATATTCAAGCAGTTTCTCGACGAACTCCGTGTCAAAACCGGGGTTTCCAAGGTCAATGTCGCTGCGCACAGCCTCGGAAACTTGGTGGTGTCATCTGCGATCTCCGATCACGATGCTCCGATCGACCGTTTCTTCATGATAAATGCCGCCGTGGCGGCGGAAGCTTACGACGGTGAAAAAGGAGTTGGACATGTAGTTCAGCCGGATGACAGCACGGCTTTCCTGCCTCACACCGAGTGGAATAAGGAGCGCGGCAAGGTATATCCACCGAGGCTCTGGGCCAGTAATTGGTATGAACTATTCCTTACTCCCGTCGGCAACCCGGCAACCGACGACGCCCGAGCTATGCTTACTTGGCGGGATCGCTTCGCGCCACAATCCAAAACGGACTACTACGATTTCCATTCCACGGGCGAGGAGGTGTTGGGTTATGATGAGCGACACACAGAAAATACTCCCAGCCTCTTAGGTGTGCTGGCCACCGAGATTAAGACATATTTGCATATCACCAAGCCGGGGGAGCTACGCCAGCCCAATGGCTACCAGACATGGATCTATCAAGAGCAGTTGAAGGGCCGCACTACTACTGGAAAGGTGCTCGGATCCAACTACGGTGGGTGGGGGTTTAACAATTTTATCTTGAAGAAAACTCCTACACAGAACGGTCGAGGCCCCAGACTTGCTCCGGTGGACATGACTCCTGAGGATGCCATCGCGGCCGAGCCATACTTTCTGGATATTGATCTGCAGGCCGAACCATTCTTCCGGCCGGGGGGTTACTGGACTCGGGTGGGATCATGGAAATATGACCCCCTAGCGAAAATAAACTATTGGATCAATGGACCTCTACGCCAGCTCTACGCGCAATCAACCGGATCGGCGTTTGCCTCCGTTCACCGTGACACTTTACTCGCACGGATGATACCAGCCATGAGTCCGGCCGCCGGACGAATCCCAGTGCCAAGACTCACCACTGATGCCGGGGAGGAACGCAATTTTGACATGCACGGAAATGATATCCGCCCCCGCAGCGGTCCAAATCCACCGTGGCCACTTAGTCGGCCTACACCAAACTGGTGGCACAGCGATTTGCGAGAAGTCGCATACCCGTATGTTCGTCGGCTCTACGAACGCATGGTCGATAAAGGCTCCTTGAAGGGAGGGACTCCATGAATCCAGCCTCACGAGCTCTTCTTTTGGGAACTCTACTGGTATTGCCTAGTTGTCAGTTAGTCGGACGCGACCCCTCATTCCGATTAACTCTGCATGTTGTGGACGACGAAGGAGCGCCAGTCGAGCAAGCCCAAGCTCGCATCGGAGCGGAGCGGCGCCCCAAAGGGGAAGAATCTGGAGGTAAAGGAGTTTTTGTTGAGGGCGCGACCGACGAACGCGGTTATTTTAGTGGAGAAATGGAAGCATGGAATGCCAGCCAAGCTGGATATCTGGTGCAGAAAAAAGGCTACTACGGAGTATGGATGACTTATCGCGCGAAAGATCCTGTTCAGGGGAAATGGCAGCCATGGAATCCAACAATTCAAGTCTTGCTCAAGCGGATCAAGAATCCGGTGCCGATGTATGCGAAGCGCGTCGAAGTAAAGATTCCGGAATTCAACCAACCAATCGGGTATGACCTAGTGCAAGGCGACTTGGTTGCCCCATATGGCAGGGGACAGATATCGGACCTGATATTCGAGGCCGACCGCAAGGTGGTGAGTGACCAGGAATATGATGGCACGCTGACATTACGGTTTTCCAATGAAGGCGATGGCTTGGTGGCGCATGAGATCGAGCAACCGGATCCACCGGGCTTGCGGATGCCATACTCAGCCCCTGATGACGGTTACGTTTCAAGCAAGACCTGGGTGGAAAGCCGGCACACGTCAGGGAGGGAGAATGGAAAGATAATTTCTACCGCCTCCAATCGCATGAACTATTTTATACGAGTCCGGACTGTGCGCGATAACGAGGGAAAGATTGTGTCCGCCCTTTATGGGAAAATACACGGTGACTTCCGATGGTTTATCGGGGCACGTGCGCCAAAGTCTGGCCTCGCCTTCACCTATTACCTCAACCCCGACGGCACCCGAAACATTGAATTCGATTCCAAGCGTAATCTTCTGAATCCTACCAACAACAACGACTCCGCGCTCACGAATCTAGCGCCATAAATTCACACAATCACGCAACTGGAGTTGATGAAATCCTTTCTAAGAATCCCACAGCCTCCAGCTGCCAATTACCAGCAGTTTGCCGCTGCCTTTTCATGTCGGCTAACATTTCCAATTATTCTGCTAAGCTGCGTCCTTCTTCTGAGTGGTTGTTTTTCAGCGATTCATGGGATGAACGAATGGGGCGGCAAGGATCCTGAAGGACGCAGACAGGCTTTGACCATGGATGTGGTAACATTACCGGTCCAAGCCCCTGTAATAGCTGCGCTAGGCGTGCTGGCAGCTGCAGACGGTGTCGGCGATAAACTCGGAGAAAAGGATCGTTTCGCCTATACAAAACTAAAGGCGCAAGTGAGAGCCGATCCAGAGATTGTAATTCGCGAACATTGGCATGCTTCCAAGGATCATAAACGGCAGGGCGTCCTGTGGGATTCCTTATCAGATCCACAAACCCCATACTCGGCAGATCAACTGGAGAAAATCAGCGCGATAGCGCCACGCCTAAAGCGGGCGGTCTTCGCACATCCGGCTTGTCGCCCGGAATTCCTTGCTTCTCATTTCGAGGAAGCAAAAGCGAATTACATGAAGGACCACTCCTACTTGGTAACACTCATGGCAAATCCGAGTATGCCGATAGAATTGATAGAGGAGATCGCGGAGTCTGGAAACAAATACTGGCTGGGCCGGGAAGCGGCCAAGGCCGCACTCAGCCGTCGCTTACCTGACAGCGATGGGGACAAATTGCCCGACAGTTGGGAGATCAGGGAGGGATTAAATCCCATGGTGGCTGACGCCTATCAAGACGACAACGATCACGACGGCCTGAGCAATTATTTTGAATATCTTCGTGGCCTTCACCCAACCAATCCAGATTCTGATGGGGATGCCCTGCCGGATGGATTTGAAGACGACAATTTCCTAAACGCCTTGCAGCCGCTTAGTGAAAGCGACCAGGTGCCTGTCCCGATCAACCTTCAAGCCTACACTACCGAAAACAAGCGATGGGGTCTCCGGTGGTTCCGAGATGACCGCCATAAATATGGTTTCAGTTATCTGGTCTATCGAAACGGGAAAATAGTTTTAAATCCGAAGCCACCCTTGGACGCGTTCTTTTTCGACGTGGGTGCGCAGATTAGCGGTGAATACATCTACCATGTTAGAACTTGCGAAAGGGGGGCATACTCGCGTCTGAGTCCGGGACTTCGAGTAAAAATTAAAGTAGAAGGCGGAGTCACGGAAATCTTGGAGCAAACCATCGTGCCGAACTAAGGCTTTTAGAAAATATCCCTATTGCACTTGGGCAGATTGAATTGGTTCTGTAGCTCATCAGTTCTGACAGTATTTATCACCTTCTCGTGACTTTTTGTGGCCATCCCGCGCCTTCGGGCTTTGGTTAGCGGGCCATGATCGACTGGACCCACTGGCACAATGAACCCTACCTCGTGGGCGGGCTCATCTTCCTCGGCTGGCTCTACGCCCTCTTGACTGGCCCCTTCCGGGCCAAGCTATCAGCGATCAGCTATCAGCCTTCAGCTGCGGACTTAGATCCTCAGGTTTCAGGTTTCAGGTCTCAGGTTTCCCTGCCGCCGCCTTATCCGCGGCGGCAGGCCATCATGTTCTACTCGGGCCTCGTCATCTTCTACCTGGCCGTCGGCTCCCCCCTCGACCAGGCGGGCGAACGCTACCTGCTCAGCGCCCACATGGTGCAGCACCAGCTCATCATCTACCCGGCCGCCGTCCTCTTCCTGCTCGGCCTGCCCGACTGGCTGGTCCGCCCCATCACCGGCCACCCGGCCCTGCGCCCGTTGCTCGGCATCCTCACCCACCCCGTGGTCTGCGGCGCCGTCTACACCGCCACCCTGACCGTCTGGCACATCCCCACCCTCTACGACCTGGCCCTGCAGAACCGCCTCGTCCACATCGCCGAGCATTTCATGTTCTTCGGCTCGGCCCTGTTCTACTGGTGGCCCCTGCTGAGCCCGTCCAAGGAGTTCCCGCCGGCCAGCTACGCCTGGCAGATGCTCTACCTGCCGGCCGTGATCATCGCGATGACCCCGGTCTTTGCCTTCATCACCTTCTCTCCCGACGTCCTCTACCCGACCTACGAGTATGCCCCGCGCATCACCTACCTGAGCGCCGCCGCCGACCAGCTCATGGCCGGCGCCATGATGAAGCTCGTCGGCATGGCCGTGGCCATGATCGCCTTTGGCATGAGCTTCTACCGCTGGTATCAGGCCACCGAGAAAAATCATCCTGCCCTCGGCAGAAAATAAGCAGGAATTAACCGGTAGCCGCAGAGAGCGCGGAATCGGGCTGAATTTTAGCCACAAAAGAACGCAAAGAGCACAAAGCCCATCCACACAAACTGCCCTTCTCTTTGTGATCTATGTGTTCTTTCGTGGCTATCCTTCAGGGTCCTTAGTGGCCCATGAGTGTGTTTTAGTGGTTAAATCGCCTTGGCTGGACTAAGACTTCTCCGATGACCGAGCCCGATTCCACTCCTCCCGGTGCCACCCCTCACAGGCGCCGGCCGCGCTACGCGGGAAAAAACCCGCGCCGCTTCGAGGAGAAATACAAGGAGCTCGACCCGGCCCGCTACGCCGCCGACGTCGCCAAGGTCCTCGCCGCCGGCAAGACCCCCGCCGGCACCCACCGCCCCATCATGGTGACCGAGATCCTCGGGGTGCTCGCCCTCCAGCCCGGCGAAGTGGCCGTGGACTGCACCCTCGGCTACGGCGGCCACGCCCGGGAAATGCTGGCAAAGCTCACCCCCGGCGGGCGCCTCATCGGCCTCGATGTCGATCCGATCGAGCAGCCCAAGACCATCGCCCGCCTCCGCGCCGCCGGCTTTGGCGAGGACGTCTTCACCCCCGTGCGCAGCAACTTCGCCGGGATGCCCAAGGTCCTGGCCGAGCTGGGCCTGCCCGGCACCGACGCCATCCTCGCCGACCTCGGCGTGTCCTCGATGCAGATCGACGACCCGGCGCGCGGCTTCACCTTCAAGGCCGACGGCCCGCTCGACCTCCGCCTGAATCCCTCGCGTCCACCCTCGGCCGCCGAGTGGCTGGCCAAGGTGGCCGAGGCCGACCTCGCCGCCGTGCTGACCGAGAACGCCGACGAACCCAAGGCGGACCTGCTCGCCCGCGAGCTGGTGGCCCGCCGCGCCGTCACGCCTTTCACCCGCACCCGCCAGCTGGCCGACGCCATCCGGGACATCCTCCGCCTGCCCAAGCCCGCCCGCGGTGAGGAGGCCGACGA
Organism: Lacunisphaera sp.; assembly: GCA_041917235.1. Taxonomy (GTDB): domain Bacteria; phylum Verrucomicrobiota; class Verrucomicrobiia; order Opitutales; family Opitutaceae; genus Lacunisphaera. The sequence continues at coordinate 31,564 of JAYRXZ010000021.1, forward strand.
CACGGCCGTGCGCCGGGTCTTCCAGGCGTTGCGCATCGCCGTGAACGACGAGTTCGGCGTGCTCGATCTCTTCCTGCGTAATCTGCCCTATGCGCTGAAACCTGGCGGCCGCGTCGCGATCCTCACCTTTCATTCCGGCGAGGACCGCCGCGTGAAACACGCCTTCAAGGCCGGCCTGCGCGACGGCCTCTACTCGGCCGTGAGTGAGGACGTCATCCGCGCCGGCGCCGACGAGCTGCGCTCCAACCCCCGCAGTTCCTCGGCGAAGCTCCGCTGGGCGGTGCGGACAAGGTAGGGCGCGTTATCCCTAACGCGCCGTCGGAATAGACGCATGCCGACACAACGCGGCGGACTAAGGATAGTCCGCCCTACCTCAATGCTTATATGCCGCATCCCTGCGTTGCCTGAAACCGCGGCGGCGCCACACTCTTCGCTGTCATGCCCCGCACCTCCCGCCGAACCGCCACCTTCACCGAATCGCTCATCCGCGAGATGACGCGCGTGGCCCTGCAGCACGGCGCCATCAACCTCTCGCAGGGCTTTCCCGACTTCAACCCTCCCCAAGTCATCCTCGACGCGGCCAAGGCCGAGATGGATGGCAGCAACCACCAGTATGCAACCACCTGGGGCGTGCAGGCGCTGCGCCAGGGCCTGGCGCGGAAGCTCACCCACTTCACCGGCCTGCCCTGCGATCCCGAGCGCCACCTCGTCGTCACCTGCGGCGCCACCGAGGCCATGATGGTGGCGGTGATGACCGTGGCCGACGTGGGCGACAGGATCGGCCTGTTTTCCCCGTTCTACGAGAACTACAGCGCCGACGCCATCCTCTCGGGCGTGACGCCGGTGTTCGCGACGCTCAATCCGCCGGACTACACCTTCGACCTGGCGGAGCTGCGCAAGGTCTTCGCCAGCGGCATCAAGGCCTTCATCCTCTGCAACCCCTCGAACCCCTGCGGCAAGGTCTTCACCCGCGCCGAACTGGAACAGATCGCCGCGCTCGCCCGGGAATTCGACGTCTTCATCATCACCGACGAAGTCTACGAGCACATCGTCTTCGCGCCGCACCAGCACACGTATATGGCGGCGCTGCCCGGCATGGCGGAGCGCACGGTGACGTGCAGCTCGCTGTCGAAGACCTTCGCGATCACCGGCTGGCGGCTGGGCTACGTCTTTGCCGACGCCGCCTTCATCGCGCAGGGCCGGAAAGTGCACGACTTCCTCACGGTCGGCGCCGCCGCGCCGTTGCAGCATGCCGTCGTCGCCGGGCTCCAGCTGCCCTGGTCCTATTACGACAGCCTGGCCCGCGAGTATGCGGAACGCCGTGACATTTTGCTCGGCTACCTCAACCGCACGGGCCTGAAATACACGCAGCCGCAGGGCGCCTATTTCGTGATGCTCGACGTGTCGCCCTTCGGTCAGGCCAACGATGTCGAGTTCTCCCGCTGGATGACGAAAGAGGTCGGCGTGGCCCCGGTGCCCGGCTCGGTGTTTTTCCACACGCCGGAGCACCGTTACGTCCGCCTGAACTTCGCCAAGCGCGCCGAGACCCTCCACGCCGCCGGCGAGCGGCTGCTCAAGCTGCGCCGCGGGTGATGGTAGGGCGGTTTATCCCCAAGCCGCCGCGGCGCGTTAGGGATAACGCGCCCTACCCAATAAAAAAGCCGGACCCGCAGGTCCGGCTTGGGAATGACTCGGATCGACGCTCAGGCGCCGGCCGGAATGAGGTCGTCCACCGAGTCGCTCTCGACGTTGATGTCGGCGAAGAGCCAGGTGGAGAGGTAGCGCTCCGAGCTGGAAGGGATGATCGCCACGATCTGCTTGCCCTTGTTTTCCGGGCGCTTCGCCAGCTGGATGGCGGCCCAGACGGCGGCACCGGACGAGATGCCGACGGGGATGCCGTCGAGCTGGTTGACCTGCTTCGAGACCGGGCCGGAATCGGCCTCCTTCACGCGGATGACCTCGTCGTAGATCTTGGTGTTGAGAATCGACGGGATGAACCCGGCGCCAAGACCCTGCAATTTATGCGGCCCCGGGGCACCGCCCGAAAGGATGGGCGAGGCATCGGGCTCGACCGCCACGATCTTCAGGGAGGCCTTGCGCGGCTTGAGCACCTCGCCGACACCGGTGATGGTGCCGCCGGTGCCGATGCCCGACACGATGATGTCCACCTTGCCGTCCGTATCGCGCCAGATCTCCTCGGCGGTCGTCTTGCGGTGAATGGCCGGGTTGGCCGGGTTGGAAAACTGCTGGAGGATGATGCTGTGCGGGATCTTCGCGGCGAGTTCCTCGGCCTTGGCGATGGCGCCCTTCATGCCCTTCGGCCCCTCCGTGAGGACGACGCGCGCGCCGAGGATCTTGAGGAGCTTGCGGCGCTCGGTGCTCATCGTCTCGGGCATGGTCAGGATGAGCTTGAGGCCCTTGGCGGCGGCGACGAAGGCCAGCGCGATGCCGGTGTTGCCGCTGGTCGGCTCGATGATGACACTGTCCTTGGTGATCTTGCCCGCCTTGATGGCGTCATCGATCATCGAGAAGCCGATGCGGTCCTTGACGCTCGAGAGCGGGTTGAAGAACTCCAGCTTGAGCAGGATTTCCGCCTGGGCCCCGTGGGCGGCGGCGGTGCGGTTCAGACGCACGAGGGGGGTGTTGCCGATGGTCTCGGTGATGTCGTTGTATATCTTGGCCATAATCGTCGTGGGTTGAGTTGCGGTTGGGTGAAAGTAGTTGGGTCGTCGCCCGAGGCAAACCCGAGCTTGTCATAAAGCACGGGGGCCGGCGGGCATCAAATGGCGTAGTCCTCCGTGAAGGAACGCGTCTGCCGGAGGCGGAGCAGCACGAGGCTGTTGACGCGGAGGTCCAGCGGGGCGAGTTCGGCGCGCGACACCTCGGCCTCGACCGTCTCGCGGTTCTCGACCTGCTCGAGCGTCAGCCGGGCCTGCGGCCCGGCCGCGTGGATGTAGCGCAGCACGGCGGGAATGCCCGGCGCGCCGGTCTCGTGCGGCACGACCTCGATGTCGTGGGGCCGCACATACACCTGGCCGTTGCTGTGCAGGCCGCCGGACGGGAGCGGCGGCGTGGTGCCGGCAGCCAGGGCCGCGGCCTTGAGGACGTTCACATTGCCCAGGAACTGGTAGACGAACGGCGTCGCGGGCCGGTCATAGACCTCCTGCGGCGTGCCGACCTGCTCGATCTTCGCCTGGTTCATGATGACGACCTCGTCGGCGATCTCGAGCGCCTCCTCCTGGTCGTGGGTGACGAACAGCGTGGTGAGGTGGATCTCCTCGTGGAACTTGCGGAGCCAGCGGCGCAATTCCTTGCGGACCTTGGCGTCGAGCGCACCGAACGGCTCGTCCAGCAGCAGGACCTTGGGCTCGACCGCGAGCGCGCGGGCCAGCGCCACGCGCTGGCGCTGGCCGCCGGAGAGCTGGTGCGGGTAGCGCTCGGCCAGGTTGTCGAGCTGGACGAGCTTGAGCAGCTTGTTCACGCGGTCGGCGATCTCCGCCGGGGGCGGGCGGTTCTGCCGCCGCACCTTCAGGCCGAAGGCGATGTTCTCGAACACCGACATGTGGCGGAAGAGCGCGTAATGCTGGAAGACGAAGCCGACCTTGCGCTTGCCGGCCTCGACATTGGTCACGTCCTCACCGTGGAACTGGATGCGGCCGCTGCCCTCGTCGGCGTATTCCAGGCCCGCGATGATCCGCAGCAGCGTGGTCTTGCCCGAGCCCGAGGGCCCGAGCAGCGCGGTGAGCTTGCCGCTCTTGACCGCGAGGCTCACGTCGGCGAGCGCGGTGTATTGCCCGAAGGTCTTGCAGATGTTGTAGACTTGAACGCTCATGCGGTGGCGAACTTTGAACTTTGAACGTCGAACGCTGAACTTCGAATGCTGAAGTAGCGATCTATCGGGAAATCCATGGATTGTTGATGCATGTTTGCAGTGTTCGAAGTTCGACGTTCAAGGTTCGCTGTTCATTTCTGGTTCTTTTGAGCAGTTTTGACGCTGGCGACGAAGATGCGGATGAGTTCGTCGGTTTCCTTGAGCAAGGCATCAACGAGTTCAGGCTTCTTCACTAGGGGAACCCGCTGGATCAATTTCAGCCAACGCTCCGTCTCTCGCAGCTCCTTGAGGCAGATCTTTAGCTTGTGGATGAAGTCGCGATTGGACTCCGCCGCCTGGGCCTCGGCGTGATTGGGCAAGGCCGAAGTGCCCGAGCGTAAGACCTGCAACGCAATGTGCTGCCCCGCCGGCGAACGGGTGACGTTCTCGGCCAGACGAATGATCCGCGCCGCATATTCCAGCAGACGCTCCTCCAGATCATATTGTTCAGCACTCATGGTTTCAAAGTTCAGTGTTCAGCGTTCAAAGTTCGATGTTCGCCGTCAGGTGCCGCCCTTGTGGGCGCGCCACTCGACCAGGCTCTTGAGCAGCAGGGTCAGCAGCGCGAGCAGGGCCAGCAGGGAGGAGACGGCGAAGGCCGCGACAAAGTTATACTCGTTGTAAAGGATCTCGACGTGCAGCGGCATGGTGTTGGTCTCGCCGCGGATGTGGCCGGAGACGACGGACACGGCGCCGAACTCGCCCATCGCGCGGGCGTTGCAGAGGATGACGCCGTAGAAGAGGCCCCACTTGATGTTGGGCACCGTCACGCGCCAGAAGGTCTGCCAGCCGCTCGCCCCGAGCGTGAGCGCCGCGTATTCCTCGTCATTGCCCTGCGCCTGCATGAGCGGGATGAGCTCGCGCGCCACGAAGGGGAAGGTCACGAAGATCGTCGCCAGCACGATGCCCGGCACGGCGAAGATGATCTTGAAATCCTGCTCGATCAGCCACGCCTGCAGGCCCGGCAGCCACGGTGCCTCGGCGTTGAGATACTGGCCATACCAGCCCTGCGCGCCGAAGACCAAAACATAGATCAGACCGGAGATGACCGGTGACACGGCGAACGGGAGGTCGATGAGGGTGATCAGCAGGCTTTTCCCGCGGAACTCGAACTTCGCGATGCACCAGGCCGCGGCCACGCCGAAGACCAGGTTGGCCGGCACCGCAATGGCCGCCGTCAGCAGCGTGAGCCGGAGCGCGCTCAGCATGTCGGGGTCCGTGAACGAGTGAAAGAAGGGGCCGAAGCCCTTGCGCAGCGCCTCGGTGAACACGGCCGCCAGCGGCAGCACGAGGAAGCAGGCCACGAACAGCAGTGCGATCGTCATGAACACCACGCGGACCCACACCGGGTTGCGGATGACGCGCGGGCCGGTGCCGCGGGGCGCCGGTTTGCCGGCCAGGGTGGAGGTGGCGGTCAGGGCCATGTCAGACGCGGTAGTAGCGGCGGCTCCATTTCTGGAGCAGGTTGATGAGCAGCAGGAGGACGAAGGACGCGACCAGCATGACGACCGCGATGGCCGTGGCGCCGCGGTAGTCGTATTGCTCCAGCTTGGTGATGATCAGCAGCGGCGTGATCTCGCTGTGCTGCGGCATGTTGCCCGCGATGAAGACCACCGAGCCGTATTCCCCGAGGGCGCGGGCAAAGGAGAGCGCGAAGCCCGTGATCAGCGCGGGCAGCAGCTCGGGAAAAATGACGCGTGTCATCGTCTGCCACCGGTTGGCCCCGAGCGTGGCGGACGCCTCCTCGAGCTCCGGTTCCAACTCCTCCAGCACGGGCTGGAGCGTGCGCACCACGAAGGGCAGGCCGACAAAGGTGAGCGCGAGGAAGATGCCCGGCCGGTCGAAGGCCACCTTGCTGCCGAGCCAGTTCTGCCAGTCGATCCACGGGACCCAGCCGGCGAGTTTGTTCACCCCGCCCGCCCACAGGGGGTCGAGCCACTGCCCCACCCAGCCGTTGGGCGCGTAGATCGCCGTCAAGGCGATGCCCGCCACGGCGGTCGGCAGCGCGAAAGGCAGGTCCACCAGCGCGTCCACGATCCGCCGGCCGGGAAACGTGTAGCGCACCAGCACCCAGGCCAGGATGCCGCCGAAGACCGCGTTCACCAGCGCGGCCAGCAGCGAGACGCCGAAGCTGACCTTGTAGGAAGCCACGACGCGCGGCGACGTCACGGCCGCCCAGAAGTCCGCCCAGCTCAGGCCCGCCGTCTTGAGGAACGCCGCCGACAGCGGGATCAGCACGATGAGCCCCAGATACGCCAGGGTGAAGCCCAGCGACAGGCCGAAGCCGGGCAGGACGCGGCGGCGGAAACGGGGCAGACTGATGGCGGCGGTGCTCACAGGTTGGCTCCTTGGGCGATGGAGCCCGGACATTCAGCCAGAATTGACCGCCCGGCGCAACAAGTTGCCTCCAGTGGGTGTGTCATCAGTCCGGCTGAATTGAGCGTGACCATTGTCGTTAAAAGTGCCGCCTGCAGGCGGGAGATCCGCGGTGGCGGGCGCACACCGCGGATCCGTTTGGTTTATTTCGCGTAGATCTGGTCGAAGGTGCCGCCGTCGGCGAAGTGGTCCTGCTGGGCCTTCGCCCAGCCGCCGAAGGCCTCGTCAATGGTGAACAGCTCCAGCTTGGCGAAGTTCCCCTGATGCTTGGCGGCGATGGCCTGGTTGCGCGGGCGATAGAAATTCCGCGCGGCGATTTCCTGGCCCTCGTCGGAGTAAAGATACTCGAGATAGGCCCGGGCCACCTCGGCCGTGCCCTTCTTCTTCACGACCTTGTCGACCACGCTGACGCTCGGCTCGGCGAGGATGCTGAGGGACGGCACGACAATCTCGAATTTGTCGGCGCCGAACTCCTTGAGCACGAGGAAGGCCTCGTTTTCCCACGAGATGGCCACGTCGCCGATCTCGCGTTGCACAAAGGTGGTCGTCGAGCCGCGCGCGCCGCTGTCGAGCACGGGCACGTTCTTGAGCAGCTTCGCGACAAAGGCCTTCGCCGCGTCGTCGCTGCCGAGCTTGCGGCGGGCGAATTCCCAGGCGGCGAGGTAATTCCAGCGCGCGCCGCCCGACGTCTTCGGGTTCGGCGTGATCACGCCGACGCCGGGCTTCACGAGGTCGTCCCAGTCCCTGATGCCCTTCGGGTTGCCCTTGCGGACGAGGAACACGATGGTGCTGGTGTAGGGCGCGGAGTTGTCCGGCAGGCGCTTCTGCCAGTCCTTGGGGATCAGCTTGGCGAGGTCGTAGAGCGCGTCGACATCGCCCGCCAGCGCGAGGGTGACGACGTCGGCCGGGAGGCCGTCGATCACGCCGCGGGCCTGCTTGCCCGAACCGCCGTGCGACTGCTTGATGGTGACGTCGTCGCCGATCTTTGCCTTCCAGTGGGCGGCGAAGGCCTTGTTGTATTCGACGTAGAACTCGCGCGTCGGATCGTAGGAGACGTTGAGCAGCTCGATGGTCTTGGCGGAGGCCGTGGCGGCCAAACCGAGCGCCAGCAGGGAGAGGAGGGAAAACTTGAGTTTCATGGCAAAGGGTGGATTCAGGTTAGAAGGCGAGTTGGAAGCGGGTGATGAAGGTTTTCTCGTCCTGCCGGAGGACGGCGCTGGTCGGGACGGCGGGCGCACCGGCGGCGAAGTCAAAGTTGGTCTGGTAGTAGTCCAGTTTGAAGGCGACGGCCTTGCTCAGATACCAGTTCAGGCCCAGGCCGAGCGAGGAAGCCTCGCTGGCGCTGGCCGCCGCGGAGGCGTAGAGCGGGAAGGCGGCGTCATCGATCTTCACGTTGGCGAAGCGGCCGGTGACCTCGAAGGCGCCCCAGGTGCCCTTGCTGTAGTCGAAGTTCGTGGCCGGCACGACGCCGGCATAGGACGAGTTCTCCCCGGTGAGCACGTAGCCGGCGGCCAGCTGCCAGGCCTTGTTCTGGAGCTCGGTCTTCAGGCCGGTGGCGGAGGGGCGGACGTTGACCGCGGACACCGTGTATTCGCCCAGGAGGCCGAAGGAGCCGTTGCGGTAGTCGAGCTGGGGCGAGATGCGCCAGTTCGGGCCGTCGGTGATGGTCGTGGCCAGGTAGGAGAAGAAGGTCTGCTGGCCGTCGGTGCGGTAGCCGCCCGTGCGGCCGGCGGTGCCTTTCTCGCGGCCGTAGCTGGCCGCGACGCCGAAGGAGAGACCCTGCAACGCCGAGCCGGCGGAGTCCTTGAACGGCGTGTTGAAGAGGCGGGCCACGAAGTCCTTCTCGTTGTCGAAGTCGGCGTTGGTCGTGCTCGCGCCGTCGGCCACGCCGTTGATGACGCCGACCGTGTAGTTCAGCTTGCCGCCGAGGAGGTCGCCGCCCGCCGTGACGCCGAGATCGCGGTTCGGCACGAGGTTGTTGGCGATCGAGCGCTCGTTGAAGAAGGTGAAGGTGTCGGACTGGAGGTGCTCGAGCCCGATCGGCGCCTTGAACTTGCCGAGCTTGAACTGCAGCGCCGGCGTGACGAAGATGTTGAAGTTCGCGTCGAGGATGCTGACGGCGCTGCCGCCGAACTCGGAGACGAGCTGGAAGGTGTAGTTCTTGGCGAAGGCGCCCTCGGCGATGATGCGCGCGCGGCGCAGGACGAAGCCGTTGTTGTTCAGGCCCGCGGCGGCGCCGCCGTCGTTGAAGAAGGCGCGGTGGTCGAGCTGCACGAGGCCGCGCAGCCGGAGCGAGTTGGCGGCGTCGGCCGAGGCGAGCGTGACGCCCTTGTCGTTGACCGTGATCTTGGGCGTGGTGGGGGCGGCGGTCGCCGCGGCCTCGTCCCGGATCTCTTGTTTGCGTTCGAGCACGAGCAATTTCTGTTCGAGGCGGTGGATTTGTTCGCGCAGCAGCGTCAGCTCGTCGGCTTCAGCAGCCCGAAGCCCCGGCGTGGCGGCGGCGAGCGTCAGCGCGGTGAGCACGGGCGCGATTTGGCGGAAGAATGAGTTCCTCATGGGTGGTGGTCTTTATTGTCTTCATGGGAACTTCCCGTGGTCGGGTCAGTTGATGGTGGCGGACTTGGTGTGGAGTGCCTCCGCGGGTGGCGGTAGGCAGGTTAAAATCTAATCGGAGTCCGATTTGCGGACGCCGGGGGCGATGCGCGTCTTCTCCGTGCGCTCGATCTGGGTGACGCGGCCGTCGTGGACGACGAGCTGCACCACGCCGTAGCGGAGGGACTCGACCTTGTCCTGGACGACGCGCAGCCAGTCAGGATGGGGGCCGGAATTGGCGGGAATGATGGATTCGCTCATATGGCGTAGTCTCCGAGCAGTTGATGGATGACACCTTCGGTGGGGCTGAGACGCCTGGCGGGATTGGCGCCCGCGGCGCGCGGTTTCTTGGGTTTGGCGACCTCGACCGGAACGCTGAAAGGCAGCGGCAGGCCGTCGCGGACCAGGGAACGGGTGGTGACCTCGACGACGTCGGCCAGGGTGTAACGGTCGAGGATGGCCGCGATGGCGTTGCGCACGTCGAGCATGAGCATCCGCAGGCCGCAGTGGGCCTCGTCCGGGCAGTTGCAGGGCGCATAGGCCGTCTGGCTGACGCAGCCGATCGGGGCCAGCGGGCCGTCGATTAGGCGGACGATCTCGCCGATGTGGATCTGGCTCGGGGCCTTCGCGAGCCGGTAGCCGCCGTGCTTGCCCCGCTCGCTCTCCACAAAACCGGCTTCACGCAGCTGCTGCATCACCTGCTCGAGGAACTTGATCGGCAGGTCCTCGGCCTTGGCCAGCTCCGTCACACGCACCAACGGCCTGCCCACCTTGGCGGCGATGCCGAGGTTGATCAGGGAGCGCAGGGCATATTCGCCGCGTTTGGAGAGTTTCATAGGCCAGTATTAATAACTACATTAATTTAGTAGGATTTAGAGCAAGCTCAATTTCAGGGATTTGTCATAAAACCTGCCCCGAAAGTTCTTCGCCCGATCGAAGGTTTTAACTGGGCGAAAGACACCGTCCTTACCTACCTTTGGGGCATGACTTGGGAGATCGCCTTCGTGCTGCTTCTGATTGTCGGCGCGCTGCTGTGTTTCCTGCACGACAAGCTGGCTCCCGACGTCACGGCTTTGTCGTTGTTTGTCATCCTGCTGGTGAGCGGGGTGGTGCCGCAGGCCAAGGTGTTCGGGGTGCTGGCCAATCCCGCCCCGCTGACCGTCGGGGCCATGTTCATCCTCAGCGCGGCGCTGGTGAAATGCGGGGCCATCGACCGGCTCGCCGCCCTGCTCCAGCGGCTGGCCGGCTTCAGCTACTTCACGGTGATCACGCTGATCGTGCTCGGCGTCGGCGGGTTGTCCGCCTTCATCAACAACACGCCGGTGGTCGTCGTGCTGGTGCCCGTGATCATCAGCCTGGCGCGCAAGATGAAGCTGCCGGCGTCCAAGTTCCTCATTCCCCTGTCCTACGCCGCCGTGCTCGGCGGGTGCTGCACGCTGGTCGGCACCAGCACCAACCTGCTCGTGACCGGCATCCTCCAGTCCCGCGGCCTGCCGCCGCTGCGCATGTTTGAACTCGCCTGGGTCGGCCTGCCGATGCTGGCCGCGGGGGCCATCTACATCGGCCTGCTGGGCCGGCACTTGCTGCCGAAACGGCAGCCCGCCACCGTCGCCCTCGCCGAGGAGGACCGGCGCGAATACATCACCGAGGTCTTCGTGCAGCCGGGCGCCTCGATCATCGGCCGCACCGCCCATGCGGCCGGCCTGACGCTGGCGCGCGGCATCCGCGTCCTGGAGATCGTGCGGGATGAAAACTCCCTGGCCTTGGAAAGCCCGGCTCCGACCCTGGAGGCCGGCGACCGCCTGGTGCTCGCCTGCCGGCCCCAGGGCGTGACGCACGCCCGCTCCATCGCCGGCCTCGACCTCGCCGCGGAACTCAAGCTCGGCCTCGGCCAGATCTCCGCCCATGAGGGCGTCATCGTCGAGGGCATCGTCGCCCCGAACTCCGACCTGATCGGCCGCACGTTGAAGGAGACGGGATTCTGGCGCCGCTTCCACCTCGTCGTCCTCGCCCTGCACCGCCACGGCCGGGAACTGCACGGCGGCGGCAGCGAGGAACGGCGACTGAAAAACGGCGACATCCTCCTGCTCATGGGGACCGAACAGGCGGTCGAGAGCCTGCGCGCCAGCGAGGATCTCCTGCTCGTCGACCGGCCAGCCCTGCCCGCCGGTCGCCCGCCCCGCCACCTGCGCATCGTGCTCGGCAGCATCGCGGGGGTGATCCTCACCTCATCCCTCGGCCTCATGAGCATCGAGGTGTCCGCGCTGCTGGCCTGCGCCGTCGTGTTCCTCACCGGCTGCCTCAAGCCCAAGGAGGGCTACGACGCCATCGAGTGGAACCTGCTCTTCCTCATCTACGGCATGCTGGCCGTCGGCGTGGCGATGGAGGACACCGGCACCTCGGTCTACGTGGTCGACCGCCTGCTGTGGCTCGTGAACCATTTTGTGCCGCCCGAGCACAAGGCCATCGTGATGCTGGCGGCGTTCTACCTGCTCGCGTCGGTGCTCACCGAGATCCTGTCCAACAACGCCGTGGCCGCCCTCATGACGCCGCTCGCGCTCAGCCTGGCGGTTCAGCTCGGCGTGGACCCGCGGCCGTTCGTCATCGCCGTCTGCATCGCGGCCTCGGCGGCGTTCGCCACGCCGATCGGCTACCAGACCAACACCTATGTCTACGGCGTCGGCGGCTACCGGTTTTCCGACTTCATGAAGTTCGGCCTGCCGCTCAACGCGATCTGCTTTGTCGTCGCGATCTACGTCATCCCGGCGGTCTGGCCGTTCTGAACGGCCTTCCGACTCTAGGGCGGGATAGCGATCCCGCCTCTTCTGGAGGGCCGGCCTCCCGGCCGGCCGCGGTCAGTCAGGAGACTGACCCTCCACCAAAAAAACAGACGGGGTTGGCGATCCCGCCCTACAACTTCAACCGCAGCCCATCATGCGCCAGCTGGATGCCGCGGTGGCTGGCCGCCAGCTTCCGGGTCCAGGTCTCATGATCGATGCCATGGGTCAGGTGGGTGAGATAGGTGACCGGGGCGCCGATCTCGCCGGCCGCCGCGCACGCTTCCTCGATGTTCATGTGCGTCGGGTGCGGCTCGACGCGCAGGCCGTCGAGGCAAACGACGTCGGCCCCCGTGGCGAGGACGACGGCCTCGCGGGGGATGCGCTTGCAGTCGGAATAATAGGCGAATTTTTTGCCCGAGGATTTCTCCGTGAAGACGAGCCCGAGCGTATTGAGGCCGCCGTGCGGCAGCAGCGTGGCGTGGATCGTGCCCTGCGGGAACTCCAGCACCGGCGGCATGATCACCAGCTGGAAGGCCGCGTAACCCTTGGCGAGCGGCCGTTCCGCGATGGCATAGGGAAACATCGCCAGCACCCGCGCCATGCCCTCGTCGGTGGTGTGGATCGGAAGCGCCGTGCCGCCGCGCAGGTCGCAGAAGCGCCGCAGGTCGTCCATGCCCGTGATGTGGTCGTTGTGGCCGTGCGTGAGGATAAAGACGTCGAGCTGCCGGATGTTCTCCCGCAGGCACTGCAGCCGGAACTCGGGCGAGGCGTCCACCTGGATGTGCAGGCCGTCCATCACGACATGGATGCTGGCCCGCGTGCGCTTGTTGCGCGGGTCGGCCGAGGTGCAGACCGCACAGTCACACGCGATCATCGGCACTCCCTGCGACGTGCCCGTGCCCATGAAGATGACTTCCATGACGACAAGGAACACCCGGGCCCCGGTCATGTGAAGACCAAAGCGGCGTCAGTCCGGCGTGACCGCCCGCTGCAGCGCCCGGACATCCTCCCGGTTTCCCGGGCGGGCAAAGAAAGCCAGCGAGGCCCGCACCACCGTCTCGTTGATCCCGCTGCCCTGGAAATCTTCCGCCGTGGCCCCGGCCCAGGCGGACAGGTCCGGAAACCGCTGCGCAATCGCCTTGGCGCCCGCCGGGCCGATGTCCGGCACCCCGAGCCCGTGGATGAAACGCCAGCGCTCCCGCTTTTTGCTGGCGGCGACGGCCGCCAGCAGTTTGTCGGCCGTCCTGGGGGTCGTCACCGTCAGCCACTGCTCCCGGGTCAGCGTATAAAGATCCGCGGGCGTCCTCACCAAGCCCTGCCGCGTCAGCGATTCGACCAGGGTGCGGCCCAGGCCATCGATGTCCGCCGCCCCGTTGGAAACAAAATGCTCCAGGCGCCGCGGCACCTGCGCCCGACAATCATAATTCGGGCAACGCACGGTCATACCCTCCAGCGCCAGCCGCGCGGCGCAGGCCGGACAGTCTTCCGGGAAGACATAGGCGGCGGCACCGGCCGGCCGCCGGCCGCGATCGACACCGGTGATGGTCGGGATGATCTCGCCGGCCTTTTCCAGGAAAACGTAATCGCCGATGCGGATGTCCTTCCGCGCGATCTGTTCGCGGTTGTGCAGCGTGGCGCGGCGGATCGTCGCGCCGCCGATCTTCACCGGCTCAAGCTCGGCCACGGGAGACAGCACGCCGGTCCGGCCGATCTGCAACGTGATGCCGGTCACCCGGGTGGTGACGGCCTCCGGCGGAAACTTGTAGGCGATCGCACCGCGCGGTGCCTCCGCGCTCGACCCCAGTTCACCCTGCAGCCGCAGGTCGTCGAGCTTCACCACGGCGCCGTCCACGGGATACGACAACTTCCGCCGGGTGGCGCCCATCGCCTGGACCGCATGCCACACCGCCGCGGCGGTCTGGACCGCTTGATACTCCCCCACCCCCGGCAGGCCCCAGGAACGGATCTGGACATGCAGGGCCTGCTGCGTGGGCGGCATGGCCGCCGCCGGCAGGACCGCGCCAACCCCGTAAAAGACCACCGCCAGGCTGCGCCGCCCCTCGCCGCCGCGTTGTTTCAACGTGCCGACCGCGAGGTTGCGCGGATGGGCGAAAGGCTCCTCGCCCGCCGCTTCGCGCTCGCGGTTGATGCGGTCAAATTCCGCATGTGTCATGTAAACCTCGCCGCGCAGCTCGATGAGATCGGGCGGGGCGCCACTCCCGACGGCCAGCCGCCGGGGCACCTCACTGCAGGCGAGCAGGCTGGCGGTGACCTCGTCGCCCTCGAGGCCGTTGCCCCGGGTCACGGCGCGCACCAGGTCGCCTTTTTCATAGGTCACGCTGATGGCCAGGCCGTCATACTTGGGCTCGAGCACGAACAAGAGGTCGGTGCGCCCGGTCTGTTTTTCCAATCCCGTGATGAACCCTTTCAATTCCGCCTCCGTGTGGCTCTTGTTGAGACCCAGCATCGGCGAGCGATGCCGGTGGGTCGGAAATTCCCCGGTGCGATCATCGCCCGGGCCGGGGGCGGCCGCCAGGTCGGGAAATTCCGTTTCCAGCGCCCGCAGCTCCCGCTTCAGGGCGTCGTATTGCGCATCGGTGATCTCCGGCGCCGCCTTTTTAAAATAGAGCTCGTCGTGATGGGCGATCTCCGCGCGCAGGCCGGCAAGCCGTTCCTGCGCGAGAGCCGGGGCGGGCTCACTCCCGGTCAAAGCGGTCAACCCAACCGCGCCTAGCATGACCAATAGGATCGTCGTTTTCATGGGGCCTTTTGCTGTTTAGCCCGTGGCCCCGGGTGCTGCGGGAAATTTGCATTGCGCCGTCCCGACCGTCGACCCCGAACCGCCCGCAAAAAAGCCACCTGACTTCCGGTGGTATTTTGATTCGGCATGCAGGTCTGGGCAGGCGCCCGCTTTTCAACCACGGATCCAAGGAGCGCCCGGCCGGCACGGGCGAACCGCTGGGGCTCACCCCCCCTGCTGGCGGGACTTCACTTACCCGGAATGAACGGCCGAGCCCCCGAGCCGTCGCCGCCTATTGCTTTTCCTTGAGCACCGTGTCGATCGCGATGGCCGCCGCCAGCAGCAGGCCGTTGTTGGCGGTGCCTTCCTTGATCTCCACGATGTAGTTGTCGGCGGAAGTGAAAAGCTCCTTGCCGAACCCCGCCCACTTCTTGGTGACCAGGCCCATCTCCTGCCCCGCATTGTCGAGGAACTTGAAGTTCCAGCCTTTCCAGTCGCCCTTCACGTCCGCGAACTGCCGGCCGTCCGGGCTGAACACGAGGAAGCCGCCGCCCAAGCTGAAGATCTTAGATTTGAAGTAGCCCAGTTGCTCACCGGTGCCGTCGAGCACGAGGACCTTCTTGCGCAGGAACCCGACGTTGCGCTTGAGAATCAGCACCGGGGGCTGCTTTTCCCCGGGGCAAATCTCGACCCGCGTCGGCAGCAGGGATTTGTTGAGCAGCAGGCGGAAGAACTTGATCCAGCCGCTGACATTCTCCCACGCGATGCCGATCACGGCCTTGCTCTCCGGATCGACGAGGTCGTAGGTGTCGGTCAGCTTGATGACGGCCACGCGTTCGCGCACGAAGACCCGCCGGTAATCGAGAAGATGCTTCATCCGGCCGATTCAAGCCCGGCGGCCGCGCGGGAGGCAAGGGCGCAAAAAAAAGGCGCGCTCCGGGGAGCGCGCCTTGAAGTTGATGCGTTGGATCAGGCCCGGACTCAGTAGTCCATGCCGCCCATGCCGCCGCCGTGGCCGCCGCCGCCCGCCGGAGCCTTCTCCTTCTCGGGCAGGTCGGTGATCATGCACTCGGTCGTCAGCAGCAGGCCGGCGATCGACGACGAGTTCTGCAGCGCGGTGCGCGTGACCTTCGTGGGGTCGACGACGCCGGCCTTGACCAGGTCCTCGTATTCGCCGGAGGCGACGTTGTAGCCGTAGTTGCCCTTGTTGGCCAGGATCTGGCCGACCACCACCGCGCCCTCGACGCCGGCGTTGGCGCAGAGCATGCGGATCGGGTGCTCGACCGCGCGGCGCACGATCTGGGCGCCGATGGCCTCGTCACCCTCGAGCTTGAGGCTGTCGATGACCTTGACGGTGCGGAGGAGCGCGACGCCGCCGCCGGCGACGATCCCCTCTTCCACGGCCGCACGGGTCGCATGGAGGGCGTCCTCGACGCGGGCCTTCTTCTCCTTCATCTCGACCTCGGTGGAGGCACCGACGTTGATGACGGCGACACCGCCGGCGAGCTTGGCGAGGCGCTCCTGGAGCTTCTCGCGGTCGTAGTCGCTGGTGGTCTCGTCGATCTGGCGGCGGATCTGCTTCACGCGGCCCTGGATGTCGGACGACTTGCCGGCGCCCTCGACGATGGTGGTGTTCTCCTTGTCGACGACGATGCGCTTGGCGCGGCCGAGGTCGGCCACGGTGAGGTTCTCGAGCTTGAGGCCGAGGTCCTCGGTGATGCACTTGCCGCCGGTGAGGACCGCGATGTCCTCGAGCATGGCCTTGCGGCGGTCGCCGAAGCCGGGGGCCTTGACGGCGCACACGTTGATCGTGCCGCGGATCTTGTTCACGACGAGCGCGGCGAGGGCCTCGCCCTCGACTTCCTCGGCGATGACGAGGAGGGGCTTGCCGCTCTTGGCGACGGTCTGGAGCAGCGGGAGGAACTCCTGCAGGTTGGCGATCTTCTTCTCGTGGATGAGCACGTAGGCGTCCTCGAGGACGGCCTCCTGGGCCTCCGCGTTGGTGGCGAAGTAGGGCGACAGGTAGCCCTTGTCGAACTGCATGCCCTCGACGACGTCGAGGGTGGTCTCGATGGACTTGGCCTCTTCCACCGTGATGGTGCCGTCCTTGCCGACCTTGTCCATGGCGTCGGCGATGATGTTGCCGATCGTCTCGTCCCAGTTGGCGGAGACGGTGGCGACCTGACGGATCTCCTCGCGGTCGGAGACCTTCTTGGAGATCTTGTGCAGCTCGGCGACGGCGGCCTCGACGGCCTTGTCGATGCCGCGCTTGAGGTAGATCGGATTCGAGCCGGCCGTGACATTCTTCAGGCCTTCGCGATAGATCGCCTCGGCGAGGACGGTGGCGGTGGTGGTGCCGTCGCCGGCGGCATCGGAGGTCTTGGAGGCGACTTCCTTCACCATCTGGGCGCCCATGTTCTCATAGGGGTCCGGAAGCTCGACTTCCTTGGCGACGGTGACGCCGTCCTTGGTGACGGTCGGGGAACCGAATTTCTTGTCGATCACGACATTCCGGCCCTTGGGCCCGAGGGTGACCTTGACGGCGCGGGCGAGGATCTCGACACCGCGGAGGATTTTCTGACGAGCTGCCTCGTCGAACAGGAGTTGTTTGGCTGCCATAGTGGTTTCTGAGTTTTAAGAGTTAATGTTTTGGGTGCGAAACGGCCGGTTAGCCGATGACGCCGAGGATGTCGTCCTCGCGGACCAGGGTGAACTTCTGGTCGTCGATCTTCACCTCGGTGCCGCCGTATTTGGAGATGAGGACCTTGTCGCCGACCTTCACCTCGAAGGGCGTGACCTTGCCGTTCTCGTCCTTCTTGCCGGTGCCGAGGGCGATGACCTTGGCCTCCTGCGGCTTTTCTTTGGCGCTATCGGGAATGATGATCCCGCCGCGGACTTGTTCTTTTTCCTCGATGTGCTGCACGAGCACGCGATCACCGATGGGTTTGATGTTCACTTTAGCCATATTGGTTTTGTGTGGTTGGGGTTGAAGGTTGGGTGGTTGAGAAGGACGAGCCCGCCCCGCGGAACGCGGGAGCGGGCTCGCACTAAAGTTACTTTTTCTCGTCGTCGACGATCTCGACGTCGGCGTCGACGACTTTGCCCTCGGCCTTCTTGGCGGCCTTGGGCTCGGCGGACGGGCCGGCCTCGGTGGTCGTGGCGCCCGGCGAGGCGCCCGCGGCGGCCTGGGCCGCCTGCGCCTGCTGGTAAAGCTCGGCGCCGATCTTCGAGAGGTTCTCCAGCGACGCCTTCATCTTCGCCGGGTCGTTGGACTCGAGGTCCTTCTTGCCGTCCTTGATGGCGGTCTCGAACTTGCCCTTCACGTCGGCGGGGAGCTTGTCGCCCGCGTCCTTGAGGGTCTTCTCGAGCTGGTAGATGGTCGTGTCGAGCTGGTTCTTGGTCTCGACGGCCTCCTTGCGCTTGGCGTCCTCGGCGGCGTTGAGCTCGGCCTCCTTGGTCATCTTCTCGACCTCCTCCTTGGAGAGGCCGGACGAGCCCTGGATGGTGATCTTCTGCTCCTTGCCGGTGCCGAGGTCCTTGGCGGAGACGTGCAGGATGCCGTTGGCGTCGATGTCGAAGGTGACCTCGATCTGCGGCATGCCGCGCGGCGCCGGCGGGATGCCGTCGAGCTTGAAGGTGCCGAGGTTTTTGTTGTCGCGGGCCATCGGGCGCTCGCCCTGGAGGACCACGATCTCGACGCCCGGCTGGTTGTCGCTGTAGGTCGAGAAGACCTGCGCCTTCTTGGAGGGAATGGTGGTGTTGCGCGGGATCATCGGCGTGGACACGTCGCCCGCCGTCATGATGCCGAGCGTGAGCGGGGTCACGTCGAGCAGGAGCACGTCCTTGACGTCGCCCTTGAGCACGCCGCCCTGGATGGCCGCGCCGACGGCGACGACCTCGTCGGGGTTCACGCCCTGGTGCGGGGTCTTGCCGCCGAGGCTCTTGGCGATGTCCACGACCTTCGGCATGCGGGTCATGCCGCCGACGAGCACGAGCTCGTCGATCTTGTCGGAGGTCAGGCCGGAGTCCTTGAGGCAGTTCTTGAAGGGCTGGATGCAGCGCTCGAAGAGGCTGTCGCAGATCTGCTCCATCTTCGCGCGGCTCAGCTGCAGGTTGAGGTGCTTCGGGCCGGAGGCGTCCGCCGTGATGAACGGCAGGTTGATGTCGTAGGTGGTGGCGGAGGAGAGGGCGATCTTGGCCTTCTCGGCCTCTTCCTTCAGACGCTGGAGGGCCATCGGGTCCTTGCGGAGGTCGATGCCGTTCTCCTTCTTGAAGGACTCGACGAGCCAGCCGATGAGGGCGTCGTCCCAGTTGTCGCCGCCGAGGTGGGTGTCGCCGTTGGTGGCCTTCACCTCGAACACGCCGTCGCCGATCTCGAGGATCGAGACGTCGAAGGTGCCGCCGCCAAGGTCGAACACCGCGATCTTCTCATCCTTCTTCTTGTCGAGGCCGTAGGCGAGCGAGGCCGCCGTGGGCTCGTTGATGATGCGGAGCACGTCGAGGCCGGCGATCTTGCCGGCGTCCTTGGTGGCCTGGCGCTGGGCGTCGTTGAAATAGGCGGGGACCGTGATGACGGCCTGCGTGATCTTCTCGCCAAGGTAGGTCTCGGCGTCGGCCTTCAGCTTGCCGAGGACGAAAGCCGCGATCTGCTGCGGGGCGAACTGCTCGGTCTTGTCGCCGACCTGGACCTCGATGTAAGCGTCGCCGTTCTTGCCGGCGACCACCTTGTAGGGGAGGTTCTTGGCCTCCTCGCTGACCTCGGTGAATTTGCGGCCGATGAGGCGCTTGGCGGAAAAAATGGTGTTCTTGGGATTGGTCACGGCCTGGCGCTTGGCGGCCTGGCCGATGACACGCTCGCCGGTCTTGGTGAACGCCACAACGGACGGCGTCGTGCGCGCGCCCTCGGCGTTCGGGATGACCACCGGCTCGCCACCCTCCATGATCGCCATGCAGGAGTTGGTCGTGCCCAGATCGATGCCTAGAATCTTGCTCATGCGCGTTCTCTAGCAATGCCCGTGCCTCGGCCCCGATTGGTTCTTTTATCACTATTCATCAGTCACTTAAGATATTTTATAGCCCAACCATAACCTGTCTCCTGACCCGCTTCCGGGCCACCGTGTCACAGTTCTACGGAGGCCGTGACACACTGAGTCACGAGGCGGAAAGATGGGCCAGCGAGCTTGTTCGCGCTTTCCCGTCTACCAATCCGCGGGAGCAAGCTCGCTGGCCCACCTCAGAACCATGCTACCTCACCCGTCAAAACCACGGGTTGAAAAACCCGCCCCCGCACCTACGGTCCAGCGCATGGAGACCTTGCATGTGCCCGCGACGGTGCCGGTGATGACGTTGCCGAACACGGTTTTCTTTCCGCAGGCGCTGCTCCCGCTCCACATAATCGAGCCCCGGTACCAGCAGATGCTGCGCGACGTGCTCGCCAGCGACCGGATGTTCGCCGTCGCCCACCTCGACGCCCGGCGGCAGCAGGATCCCAAGCTGGTCGAACCGCTCCACCTCACCGCCTCGGTCGGTATCATCCGCGCGTGCCAAAAAGGGGAAGGCGACACCTCCAACCTCCTCCTCCAGGGCATCTGCCGCGTGACGGTGAAGAAAATCGTCCGCGAGGATCCCTACCGCGTCATCGCCGTGAAACCGCTCGCCACGACCGCCGGCACCCATCACGCCGAGCTCGAGGTGCTGCGGCTCGAGGTGATGCGCCTGCTCAACGTCCGCCGCCGCCTCGGCACGCCCTCGCCGAAGGGGATGACGCAGTTCCTGGAGAGCATCGACGACATCGACACCTTCGCCGATATCGCGGTCTTCAACCTCTGCGAGGACAGTGCCATCAAGCAGCAGCTCCTCGAAACGCTCGAGACCCGCCGCCGCCTGCAGTTGTTCGCCGCGTCCTTGAAGTCCGAGATCGAGGCCCAGCGCCTGCGCCGCAAGCTGCAGGGCCACCTCTCCGACGACCACATCGTGGACAATTGAGCGGTCTGTCAGCACAGAGGACGAGTCTGCCAAAAGGCTGGCGCCACCCGTAGCCGCCACGAAAGAGACCGGCTTCGCGGCGCCGCTCAGGCCACCCGAACCACGTCCCCGTCCCCGAGGGACATCGGGCGAAGGCTGGCCGTGCCACCCGTAGCCACTCAATTCGCATCGCAAATCACATGTCCTCCTACGCTAAAGCTACGGAGGACACCCTTCGAACTCGCTTCGCTCGGCGAAGGGTGGAGCCGCTTGTCGGATTTGAACCGACGACCTACTCATTACGAATGAGTCGCTCTACCAACTGAGCTAAAGCGGCGAAAATCGAAGCGGCATTCGGCGGATTTGCCCCGGGTGAGGCAAGCACGTTTTTGAAACTCTTGTCCGGCACCCACATGACCGTTGTTGCCGTCCGCCCCGCGGGGGCCTAAACCTGCCCGCCTTGAAGACCGATCTCTTCGATTACCCGCTGCCTGACAGGCTCATCGCTCAGCAACCGGCCGATCGCCGCGATGCCTCGCGCCTGCTCGTCGTGCACCGGGCGGAGCACCGGATCGAGCACCGGCATTTCCGCGACCTGCCCGGATATCTTCAGCCCGGCGACTGCCTCTTCCGCAACAACGCCGCCGTCATCCCCGCCCGCCTGCACGCGAACCGCCCCACCGGCGGCCAGGTCGAGTGCCTGCTGTTGCGGCCCACGGCCGTCACAAACGAATGGTGGTGCCTCGTGCGCCCGGGCAAAAAGCTCCCCGCCGGCGCGACCTTCGGCATCGACGGCGTGTTCACCGCCACGGTCCGCGAGAAAACTGACGACGGCCCGGTGCGGGTCTCGTTCGCCACCCGCGACGGCGACATCCTCGCCGTGGCCAACCGCATCGGCGACATGCCGCTGCCGCCCTACATCACCAGCCACGACAACGACGCGGCCCGCGCCATCGACCGCGAGCGCTACCAGACCGTCTACGCCGAACGCGCGCACCAGGTCGCGGCGGCCGCACCGACCGCCGGCCTGCACTTCACGCCGGAACTGCTCGCCCAACTCGCCGCCCAGGGCATCACCACCGCCGACCTCACGCTGCATGTCGGCCTGGGCACCTTCCGGCCGATCGCCACGGAACACGTCGAGGATCACCCGATCCATCGCGAGGTGTATGAGATCCCCGCCGTCACCCAACAGGCGCTGTTCAAGCCGGCCCAGCGCCGCATCGCCGTCGGCACCACCTCGGTCCGCACGATCGAACACTACCTATCGCTCCACTCGGCGACGACCGGGCGCGATTTCCTGGGCGAGGCCGACCTCTTCATCTACCCGCCCCGCGCCTTCCGCGGCGTGGACGCGCTCATCACCAATTTCCACCAGCCCCGCTCCACCCTGCTCTGCCTGGTGTCCGCCTTCCTGTCGCCCGGCTCGGCGGACGGCATCGCCTGGCTCAAGGAAATCTACGCCGAGGCGGTGGCGCGCGAATACCGCTTCTTCAGCTATGGCGATGCCATGCTGATTCTGTGAAAAAACCGTGACCAACCACTATGTAGTTGCATCAGCAACTATTTGGCCTATCCCTGTCCGCGAATTCGTCCCTTCAACCCACCACCCTACCAATATATGAAACGCCTCCTCGCCCTGTTCGCCGTCCTCAGTCTCGCCGCCACCAGCCAGGCCGCGGTCGAGGTCTACAAGATCGACGCCACGCACTCCTCGATCAATTACAGCATCCGCCACATCCTTTCCAAGTATACCAGCAGCTTCACCAAGCTCAGCGGCGACATCACGGTCGACCGCGACAACCTCGAGAAGAGCAGCGTCACCGCCACGATCGACGTGGCCGGCCTGACCACCGACAGCGAGGGCCGCGACAAGCACCTCAAGAGCCCCGATTTCTTCGACACCGCCAAGTTCCCGTCCGCCTCCTTCAAGAGCAAGTCCTGGAAGAAGACCGGCGAGAACACCTTCGACATCACCGGCGACCTCA
The DNA here is from genome assembly GCA_041917235.1 of Lacunisphaera sp. Lineage (GTDB taxonomy): Bacteria > Verrucomicrobiota > Verrucomicrobiia > Opitutales > Opitutaceae > Lacunisphaera. The sequence continues at coordinate 53,875 of JAYRXZ010000021.1, forward strand.
CGATCAAGGACGTCACCAAGGAAGTCGTCCTCAAGACCACGCTCCTCGGCTTCGGCCCCGGCATGCGCCCCGGCACGCTCCTCTCCGGCTGGGAGGCCACCACCACGATCAAGAAGTCCGACTTCGGCCTGGCCGGCCCCGCGATGCTGCAGAAGGCCCTCGGCGACGAGGTCGCCATCACGATCAACATCGAGGCCGGCGCCAAGCAGGGCTGAGCCCGCCTCCACGCCCCTTATCTCCCAAGGACGGCCACCCGGCCGTCCTTTCTTTTTGACCCGGCCCGATGCGGCCGGGACACTCCCCGTCCCATGAGACTGCTCCGCCTGCTCCCGGTCCTCGCCGCGCTCACCGTCAGCGCCCGCGCCGCCGTCGAGACCTACCAGATCGACCCGGCCCACTCGTCCGTCGTCTTCAACGTCCGCCACTTCCTCGCCAAGGTCCCGGGCACCTTCGCGAAATTCACCGGCACGCTCACGGTCGACCGCGACGATTTCACCCGCAACAGCATCACGGCCACGGTCGAGATCGGCGGCATCGACACCAAGAACGAGGCGCGCAACCAACACCTCCTCAGCGCCGACTTCTTCCTCGCCGAGAAATTCCCCGACGCCACCTTCCGCAGCACCTCCTGGAAAAAGTCCGGACCCGACGCCTACACCGTCACCGGCGAGCTCACGATCAAGGACCAGACCCGTCCGCTCGTCCTCGAGGTGAAGTTCCTCGGCTTCGCCGACGGCCAGCGCGGCGCCAAGCTCACCGGCTGGGAGGCCGTCACCACCATCGACCGCACCGACTTCGGCGTCGGCAAATCGGAGCGATCCATCGCCGACGAGGTCGAACTCAGCATCAACATCGAGGCCAAGCTGCAGAAGCCAGACGCCCCCAAGGCCCCGTGACGCCCGCCGAAGTCCAGTCCCTCGTCGAGGAAGCCACCTTCGACTACACCATGGGCGACCACGACGCCGCGCTGGCGAAGCTCGCCCGCGCCTCCGCCGCCGCGCCCGACGCCTTCGAGGCCTGGCACGCGCTCGCCGAGATCAACTTCTCCCTGCGCCGCTTCGACGCCGCCCTCGCCGCCGCCGACCGCGCCCTCGCCCTCCGGCCCGACGACCTGTTCATCAACACCACCCTCTCCCGCATCTGGATGGAAAAGGGCGACAAGGCCACCGCCGAGAAATACGGCGCCCAGGCCAAGATCCTCAGTTGGAAGGACCAGTTGAAGAACCCAACTACATCTGGTGAAGGTATTAAGGAGTGATCCCGGCATCCGCCGGACAGGCCCGTTGACAGCCGTCCGCGCCCACCCGTAGCCTTTTCCCATGGAAAGACCCGCCTACCTGCTGGAGTTCGAGAAACCGCTCCGCGAACTCGAAAAACAGCTCGAAGCCCTCCACCAGCAGTCCCTCGAGAACAACATCGATATGTCCGCCGAACTGGCGACCATCGAGGCCAAGATCGACGCCACCAAGCGCGACATCTACGAGAACCTGACCCCGTGGCAGCGCGTGCAGGTCGCCCGCCACCCGAAGCGGCCCTACGCCCTCGATTACGTCACCGCCCTCTGCGAGGACTTCCAGGAGCTGCACGGCGACCGCCAGTTCAACGACGACCGCGCGCTGGTCGGCGGCACCGCCTTCTTCGAGGGCCGCTCCGTGATGATCATCGCCCAGCAGAAGGGCCGCGACACCAAGGAGAACATCGTCCGCAATTTCGGCATGCCCCAGCCCGAGGGCTACCGCAAGGCCCTCCGCCTGATGAAGCTCGCCGAGAAGTTCGGCCTGCCCGTCCTCACCTTCATCGACACCCCCGGCGCCTATCCGGGCGTCGAGTCCGAGGCCCGCCACGTCTCCGAGGCCATCGCCGTCAACCTGCGCGAGATGGCCATGCTCAAGGTTCCCTCCGTCGCCATCATCGTCGGCGAGGGCGGCTCCGGCGGCGCGCTCGGCATCGGCGTCACCGACCGCGTGCTCATCTTCGAGAACGCCTATTACTCCGTCATCTCGCCCGAGGGCTGCGCCGCCATCCTATGGAAGGACCGCGCCAACGCCCCCAAGGCCGCCGAGGCCCTCAAGCTCAACGCCGGGAGCCTCAAGGATCTCGCCGTCGTCGACGACGTCATCCCCGAGCCCTTCGGCGGTGCGCACAACGATCCGGCCGCCGCGGCCGCCTCGCTCCGGAAGATCCTGAGCCACCACCTCGGTGAACTCGCCAAGCTCTCCACGGAGAAGCTCCTCGATACCCGCTACGAGCGCTACCGCGCCCTCGGCGAATACCGCGAGGTCGCGGCGAAGTAGCATTCTCTTATTTTGGAGGGTCGGTCTCCTGACCGACCGCG
>JAYRXZ010000022.1:0-51659 GCA_041917235.1 Lacunisphaera sp.
CGCCTGGGCTGTTGGGGCAACAGCCCCTACCAGTTGAACGACTCGCCCTTGCCGAGCGACTTGGCGAAGGCCGCGAAGAGTTTCACGCAGTTCTCCACGTCCTCCAGGTCGACGATCTCGCTTGGCGTGTGCATGTAGCGGAGGGGGATGGAAACCAGGCCGCAGGCCACGCCGCCGCGGGCCATCTGGATGGCGCGGGCGTCCGTGCCGGTCGGGCGCGGGTCGGCCTCGAGCTGGTAGGGGATCTTGAGCTTCTTCGCGGTGGCGACGAGCCGCTCGTAGACCTTCGGGTTGATGTTCGGGCCGCGGCAGATGATCGGGCCGCCGCCGAGCTTGGTCTCGCCGAACTTGCGCGGGTCGCAGTCCGGGTGATCGGTGGCGTGGCCGACGTCGACGATGAGTGCAACGTGAGGATCGACGGCGAACGCCGAGGTCTGCGCGCCGCGGGTGCCGATCTCCTCCTGGGTGGTGGCGACGGACACGACCTTGGCGGCCAGTTTGGCCTTGTCCTTCGCGAGCCGGATGAGGGCCTCGCCGACGATGTAGGCGCCGACCTTGTTGTCGAAGGCGCGGGCCGTGCCGATGCTGCCGTTGATCAGCTCAAACTCGTGGTCGTAGGTCGCCACGTCGCCGATGGCGATGCGGGTGAGGGCCTCGGCCTTGGTCTTGGCGCCGATGTCGATCCAGATCTCGTGCTTCTTCGGCACCTTCTTGCGGTCGTCGTCGTCCATCAGGTGGATGGCACGCTTGCCGGTGACGCCCTTCACGGGGCCGTTGGCCGTCTGGATGATGACGCGGCGGCCCGAGATGATGCTCAGGTCGTGCCCGCCGATTGTGTCGAAATAGAGGAAGCCGTCCTTGTTGACGTAGATGATGATGAGGCCGAGTTCGTCCATGTGGCCGGCCATCATGAGGGTGGGGGTGCCCTTGGGGTTGAGGCTGGCCAGGCGGTTACCGAGGGCGTCGTTGGCGTAGGCGGCGGCGTGCGGCTTGACGTATTGGTCGTAGACGGCCTGGGCCTGCGCCTCGGCGCCGGAGGGTGACTTGGCCTTGAGCAGGTCGGTCAGGAACACGGGGGCTTGGTAGGCGGACATGGCTTGGATTCAGTTCAAACGCCGTCCCGCCGCAATGGGGAAATCGTCCGGCGCCCCGCCGGCCCGGCCCAATCGGGTGCGGGACGGAAAATTCCACTTGAAGCTCGGCGGTTCCTGGGCGCATCTTGCTGGCGATGAGCTACGCCGCCTACCTGCCGTTTCTGGTCCAAATCGCCCTCGCCGCCGGGATTACCATCGGCGTGATCGCCGCGAGCCAGTTCCTGGGCCAGCGGGCGCTGCACACCAAGATCAAGGACGCGGCCTACGAGTGCGGCATCCTGTCCGACGGCAGCACGCACACGCGCTTCTCAGTGAAGTTCTACGTGACGGCGATGCTCTTCATCCTCTTCGACATCGAGGTCGTGTTCCTCATCCCGTGGACCTTCGTCTACCGCGACTTCCTCGCCAACAACATCGCGATCCTCTCGCCCATGCTTTTCTTCCTCTTCGTGCTCGTGCTCGGTCTCCTCTACGAGGTGAAGAAGGGCGCACTGGAATGGGAGAAGTGAGGGCCTGCGCCCGCCGAGGCTGATTCCCCATGCGGCTCGACAAATACATTTCCCGCAGCCGCGTCGTCGACCTGGGCAGCGCCGACATGGAGGGCGCGCTCGTCGAGCTGCTCAACCTGACCGTCGAGCGCTTCCCCGACCTGAACAAGGACGCGTTGCTCAAGGGCCTGTTGCGCCGCGAGAACACCATGACGACCTACCTCGGTCTCGGCGTGGCGATGCCGCACGTGCGCGTGAAGATGGGCCGGCGCTACATCCTGGCCGTGGGCCGCAGCCACTACGGCATCCGTTATGACGGCGCGATGGAGAACGAGCCGGTGCGGCTCGTCTTCATGCTCATCGCCGACGAGAAGACGCGCGATTATCTGCAGCTGCTCGCCGCCCTTGCCGCGGTGCTAAAGGAGCAGGATTTCGTGGACAGCCTCGTGCAGGCCCCGGATCTCGACACCCTCTTTGACCGGCTCTTCACCGGTTTCGGCGGCATGGCGGCCAAACGGGTCGCCGCACCGCAGACGCGCGTTAACCGGGTCATTCTGCGCGAATCCGAAAAGATCGCCGTGGGCAGCGGCTGCACCGGCCTGATGGTTTTTGGCGACACCTTCGCCGGCAGCTTCAAGGCGCCGAAGTGGGCGAGTCCGCTCAAGACCATCCTCGTGACCCGCAACCTGTCGGAGAACGAGGACCGCCCGGGGCGCTTTGACGACAGCATCCAGGTCCGCTCCTTCTCCAACCAGCGCATGGCGCAGCTGCGCAGCGCGGTGCTCGTCGGCATCACGCGCGGCCTGATCAACTTCAACGACCGCATCTGCTGCGTCGGCGGCCTGGCGGGCAGCAACCAGTTCGACTCGATCGTGATCGTGGACGTGGAGAAGGAGTTCTCGACCCTGCTCACCGGCCACGCCGACCTGCTGCCGCCGGACGTCAAACCCGAGGTGCTTGAGCGCGTGATCGCCGTGGCCACGGAGTTGGCGGTCGAGGGCCGCGAGGGCCGCCCGGTGGGCTGCCTGTTTGTCGTGGGCGACAGCGAGAAGCTGGCCACGCTGACCAAGCCGCTCGTGCTCAATCCATTTTACGGCTACAAGGAGGAGGACAGGAACATCCTCAATCCGTTCATGGACGAGACCATCAAGGAATTCTCGTCCATCGACGGCGCGTTCGTCATTCGCGGCGACGGGGTGGTGGAGGCGGCCGGTTCGCTTATCCAAGCCTCGGACTACAACCACGCCCTCCCCAGCGGGCTGGGCGCCCGGCACGCGGCCGCGGCGGCCATCTCCGTGGCGGCCGATTGCATCGCCTTGGTCGTTTCCTCGAGTTCGGGCCAGGTGACACTCTTCCGTCGTGGCGTCATGATGCCGCTGACGGAAAAGAAGGTAAGTGCTTAGTTTTCAAATGATTGGATGTAGCGTCGTTGCTCGCGGCAACCTCGCGCATCAGGTGGGCCCAGGCGCCGACCTTACATTTAAGAAAATTAGGTTGCACGCGGAGTGAGCGCGGCCTTTCTTCGGCCCTTCCAACCCATTTAAGCCATGCAAGAAACCGTAACACTGGAGTGCACTGAAGCCCGCAAAGAGGGCAAACCCGCTTCGCGCTATCTCACCAAGCGCAACAAGAAGACCGTGACCGAGCGCATCGAGAAGAAGAAATACAATCCCTTCCTCAAGCGCCACACGCTCCACAAGGAGATCAAGTAAGTCCTCCCGGACGCTTGTCCTGTAAATTTTGAAGGCCGGTTCCTCACGGGACCGGCCTTTTGCTTTTCAGGATTTCTTAGTCTCGACCGGGGCGGGGGCCCCGGCGGCGAGTTGGGCCCGGCGCGCGGCCCGCCAGCTGTCCCGGTGCTTCCGGATCCAGTCGAGCAGGGCGCGCTCGAAGCCGATGTCATATCCCAGGCGCTCCGACTCGATCCACTTGTGCTTCAGGATCTCCTCCCGCTCTGCCAGGAACTCCTGGTAGAGGCTCGACTGCTTGACGAAGTCGCGGCTGCCGTTGGTTTCTGTGGGGGAGGGCGTCATGGCAGGCACGGTGGGGCTCAGCGACAAACGGTAAAACAACCGATTTTCATCATCGGCAGATGTTGGCGGCCCGGCTGCAGTGTCATGCGAGAAACACCCTAGATGTCCCGCGGCGCCCGTGTCAACCCGCGTGCGGGGTGGGCGTGTCTTAACGAGGTGGAACCGGCGCGGAGCGCGGGCTCCACCTCAAACCTTCAGCTTCGCGAGCAGCCCGGCGGCGATCTCGCGGAAAACCTGCGCCGGCTTGCCGTCGGGGTTGTTGACCGTGACGGGGTGGCCGGTGTCACCGCCGGCGCGGATCTCCGCGAAGAGCGGCACCTGGCCGAGCAAGGCCGTGCCGAGCAGTTCGGCCGTGATGGCTCCGCCGCCCTCGCCGAAGAGCGATTGCTTGTTGCCGTTGGCGTCCTCGAACCAGCTCATGTTCTCGGCCACGCCGAGGAGCGGCACATTGACCTTCTGGAACATCAGGCCGCCCTTGCGGGCAATGTTGGTCGCGGCCGTCTGGGGCGTCGTCACCAGGATGGCGCCGTCGAGCGGGAGCGTCTGAACCAGCGAAAGCTGTGCGTCGCCCGTGCCGGGCGGGAGGTCGACCAGCAGGACGTCCAGCTCGCCCCAGGTCACGTTTTGGACGAATTGCTGGATGGTCTTCATGATCATGGGGCCGCGCCAGACCACGGGTGTGTTGTCGTCCACCAGGAAACCCATGGACATCACCTTCACGCCGTAGCGCTCGAGCGGCACGAGGGACTCGCCGTCGATGGCCGGGCGGCCCTGCAGGCCCATCATGAGGGGCACGGACGGGCCGTAGATGTCGCAATCCATCAGGCCGACGCGACCCGGGCGGCCGCGGGCCTCGAGGAGCTGGGCGAGGGCGCAGGCGAGGTTGACGGCGAAGGTGGACTTGCCGACGCCGCCCTTGCCCGAGGCGATGGCGACGGAGTGCTTGAGGCCCTTGGGCGCGGTGCCGCCGCCCGGGGTGTTCTGGCCGGGCTGGGGCGGGGCCTTGGCGGCCGAGACGGCGAGCTCGATGATCACGTCCGTCACGCCGGGCTGGGCGCGCAGGCACTTCTCGATCTCGGCCTTGAGCATCGTGGGCACCTTCGGGTCCGAGGTCGTGATGGCCACCGAGACCTTGGCCGTGCCGTCGGCAAACGCCGCCGATCGCACGAGCCCGAAAGAAACGATATCACGGCTGAAACCGGGATATTTTACCTGCTTGAGGGCTTCCTTGATGGTGTCGGCGGTCACAATGGGTCGTGAAAATGGCTTGGAAAACGAGTGGCTTTGACCTTGTGAGTAGGTTGCCGGGAGTAAAACAAAAACCGGCCCCGAACTTTCATCATTAATTCCTGACCAACCCCCATGCAGAACGCTTTCCGCTTCCTCCTCGGGCTCGCGCTCGCCGCGCCCCTCTTCGCCCAGCGCGACATCGGCACCGTCAATGTCAACGCCGACACCCAGACCACGGCGATCTCCATCAGCTCCTCGTCGCCCGAGCTCCAGAACCTCGCCCTGAAGGCCTTCGGCGCCCACGGCCGCTACCGGACCGTCGCCAGCGGCGGCGCGTTCACCATCACCTTCGCCCCGGCGGGCGCCACCCAGGTTAGCGTCACCATCACCAAGGGCAGCGCCGGCACGCCGGTGCACAGCGAGACCGTCTCCGGCACCAGCCTGCGCAACGCCCTGCTCCGCGCCGCCGACGTCGCCGTCCTGAAGACCAGCGGGCTCCGCGGCTTCTTCGCCGGCCGCCTGGCGTTCGTGGGCGAGGCGACGGGCAAGACCGAGATCTACACCTCCGACCTCTTCTTCGGCGAGGCCCAGCGCTGGACCGGCGACGGCAAGCAGATCATGAGCCCGCGCTGGGTGCCGGGCGGCTCGAAGATCGTCTTCAACAGCTACCGCACCAGCTTCCCCGACATCTACGTGCTCGAGCTGAACAACCGCCGCATTTCCCTGCTCGCGAGCTTCAAGGGCACGAACAGCGGCGGCAGCTTCAGCCCCGACGGCTCGCGCGTCGCGATGGTGCTCTCCGGCGAGGGCAACCCCGAGGTCTATGTCGGCAACGCGCAGGGCCGGCAGATCCGGCGCCTGACCAACACGCCGGCGGTCGAGGCCTCGCCCACGTGGTCGCCCGACGGCTCGCGCATCCTCTTCGTCTCCGACAGTGCCGGCGGCCCGCAGCTCTACGTGATGCCCGCCAGCGGCGGCGCGCCGACGCGCCTCGCCACCAACATCTCGGGTTACTGCGCCGAGCCCGACTGGAGTGACGCCAATCCCAACAAGATCGTCTTTACCGCCAAGATGGGCGGCGGCTACCAGGTCGGCGTCTTCGACCTGGCCGCGCGGGCCAGCAAGATTGTCACGAAGGCCCCGACCGATGCCATCGAGCCTGTCTGGATGGCTGACGGCCGCCATGTCATGTGCACCTTCCGCGCTGCCAACACCCGCAGCCTCTGGCTGGTCGACACCGAGTCCGGCAAGGCCACGCGCCTCAGTCCGACGTCGCTGGGCAACGCCTCCGGCGCCGCCTACCTGGCGCCGTGATTCTGGCCGAAGCATCCGGTAGGGGCGCTGGCCCCCAAGCGCCCGGGCCGTTGGGCGCGACGGCCCCTGCCGTTCTCGTTTCATGAAGCTCCTCTTCATCGGCGACATCGTCGGCAAGCCCGGGCGCGAGATTGCCAGTGCGCTGGTGCCGCGGGTGCGCTCCGAGCGGGGCATTGATTTTGTCATCGCCAACGGCGAGAACGCCGCGGCCGGCGCCGGCATCACCGGCACCCTGTGCAAGTCGATCCTCGAGGCCGGCGTGGACGTCATCACGCTCGGTGACCACGTCTGGGACCAGAAGGGATTCGAGCATGAAATCACCGCGCTCGATCGGGTCTGCCGCCCGGCCAACCTGCCGGCGGGCAACCCGGGCCGCGACCATGTGATCGTGGAGAAAAACGGTTTCCGCCTGCTCGTTTTCACCGTGCTCGGCCGCAGCTTCATGGGCCTGAAGGCCGAGTGTCCGTTCCTCGGCGCCGATGCGCTGCTCAAGCGGCTGGCCGGCCAGTTCGACGGCGCGCTGGCCGAGATCCACGCCGAGGCGACCTCGGAGAAACAGGCACTGGGCTGGCATCTCGACGGCCGCGTCACGGCGGTCCTGGGCACGCATACGCACGTGGCCACGGCGGATGGGTCGCTGCTGCGGCAGCAGACGGCGTTCATGTGCGACGTCGGCATGACCGGCCCACACGAGTCGGTGCTCGGCCGCGAGATCGAGCCGGTCGTCGGCCGCTTCCTCGACGGTCTGCCGCGCCGCTTCGAGGTGGCCACGGGCGACAACCGCCTGTCGGCCGCCCTGGTGGAGTTCGATAAATCAGGTCGCGCCACGCGCCTCGAGTGGCTTAGCCTTAAGCTGCCGTGATGAAATTCTCCTCGCCCGCCGCCGACGCCTATGTGCCGGACCGCCGCCCGCTGGCGGCGGCGCTCGCGCGCACGACGCACCTGTGCATCGCGGCGCACCAGGATGACATCGAGATCATGGCCCACTCGGGCATCGCCGAGTGCCACGGCCGCAAGGACCGCTGGTTCACCGGCGTGGTGGTGACCGATGGCGGCGGCAGCCCGCGCGCGGGCCGGTTTGCCGATTTCACGAACGAGCAGATGAAGGTCGTCCGTCGCGACGAGCAGCGCCGTGCGGCCCGCCTCGGGAAATACGCGGCCGCCCTCCAGCTGGCGCATCCGAGCGCGGTGGTGAAGAGCGCCCAGGCGACGGTGGTCCGCGCCGACCTGGTGGCGATCCTGAAGGCCACCACCCCGGAAACCCTCTATCTCCACAATCCGGCCGACAAGCACGACACCCACATCGCCGTCTTCCTGCGCTGCCTGGAGGCCCTGCGCAGCCTGCCCCGGGCGAAGCGGCCCAAACAGGTCTACGGCTGCGAGGTTTGGCGCAACCTCGACTGGTTGCTCGACACCGACAAGCACGTGCTCGACGACTCGGCCAAGCCCAAGCTTGCGGCGAAACTCATCGGGGCGTTCGAGTCGCAGATCGCCGGTGGCAAGCGCTACGACCTCGCCATCGCCGGGCGCCGGCTGGCCAACGCCACCTTCCACACTTCGCACGCCACCGACCGCGCCACCGCGCTGACCTGGGCGATGGACCTGACGCCGCTCGTCCTGGACGATACGCTCTCAGTCGAGAAATTCACCCTCGGCCACATCGACCGCCTGCGCGCCGATGTCGCCGCCCGCCTGCGAAAATTCAAATAACCTCTCCCATGGTCAAAAGCACCGGCACCTATCAAGGCGAACTCAACTGCCAGCTCACGCACGGCCCTTCCGGCCAGCTCATCGAGACCGACGCGCCGAAGGACAACCACGGCCGCGGCCTGGCATTCTCGCCGACCGACCTGACGACCGCGTCCTTCGCCTCGTGCATGGTCACGACCATGGCCATTGCGGCCCGCACCAAGCTCGGCTTCGACATCCCCGGCGTGAAGTGGGAGGTGACGAAGGAAATGTCCGCCGACGCCCCGCGTCGCATCGTGCGCATCGCCACGCAGATCTGGCTGCCGTTTCCGAAAACCAAGGACCCCGCCGGTATCTTGGAGAAGGCGGCGCTCAATTGTCCGGTGCATCACAGCCTGCACCCGGCGATCGAGCGACCGGTCACTTTCCACTGGATGGCTTGATTTCCGAAATGTAGGGCCGCCGCTTGCGGCGTGCCTTTCGGCAACACAGATGGCACGGCGACGAGCGCCGGCCCTACATTAATTCCCTGCCGGCTGGCCGGCAAGCAGCTGGTAGGTGCCGTTGAAGATCAGCTCGATGCCGTCAGCCATGATGCGGACCTTGATCTTGCCGGAGGTCGGGCCGGCCGGCTGGGCCCGTCCGGTGACGGTGCGCGGCTTGTTTTTGTGATTGGCGGCCTCGCCGGTGAACTCGATGGGCTGTCCCAGGGCCAGCCGGGTCAGGTCGGTGACGGGCAGCCTGATGGTGATCCGGCCGGTCTCACCCCAGAAAAACCAGGGCCGGACCTTGGCCTCGTAGGTCGCCTTGAAACTTTCGTCCTGCTGCAGGAAATCCGTGGTGCTGAGCGTCACGCTGCCGACGTAGATCGAGGTCTTCATCGGCGCGACGGTCACGCGCGGCGAGGCGAGGAGGGCGAGGTCCGCCCGCAGGGGCGCCACAGCACCCAGCAGGAGGAGCAAATACAGTCTCGGTCGCATCATTGATACTTCACCATGGGCGGGCGAAGGTTGCAGGCAAACCGGATTTGCCCGGGGAATTTACGCGTTGCCAAGGCCGGCGGCGGACCGTTGCTTGGCCCCCTATGGCAAAGAAGGCGCAAGCCACCTGGGGTGGACGTTTCTCGGCGGGTCCCGCCGAGCTGATGCTGCGTTTCAGCGAATCGGTCTCCTTTGACCGCCGGCTCGCCCCGTTCGACATCGCCGGCAGCAAGGCCCACTCGGCCATGCTCGCGAAGGTCGGCCTCATCACAAAGAAAGAGCGCGACGCCATCCACCGCGGCCTCGACGCCGTGGGGCGCGACATCGCCGCCGGCAGGTTCAAGTGGCAGACGAAGCTCGAGGACGTGCACATGAACATCGAGCAGGCGCTGACGCAGCGCGTGCCCGCCGCCGCCAAGCTGCACACCGCCCGCAGCCGCAACGACCAGGTTGCGACCGACATGCGGCTCTATTTCAAGGCCGCCTGCGCCGGGATCATCGAAAAGATCACCGCCGCCCAGCGCGCCATCCTCAAGGTTGCGGCGAAGAACCGCGACGTGCTCATCCCGGGCTACACGCACCTCCAGCGCGCGCAGCCGGTGTTCCTCGCGCACCATCTTTTCACCTACCTGGAGATGCTCCAGCGCGACGCCCAGCGCTTCGCCGTCGTGGCCGACCATGCCAACTGGTGCCCGCTCGGCTCCGGCGCCATCGCCGGCACGACACTGCCCATCGACCGCGAGTTCACGGCCAAGGTGCTCGGCTTCGTCGATGCCGCCGGCCGCCCGCGCGTCACGCAAAACAGCATGGACGCCGTCAGCGATCGCGACGTGTTCATCGAGTTCGCCTCGGCCTGCGCGCTGACCGGCGTGCATTTCTCGCGCATGGCGGAGGATCTCATCCTCTGGGCCAGCCAGGAATTCAAGTTTGTCGAGCTGCCCGACGCGTTCTGCACCGGTTCCAGCCTGATGCCGCAGAAGAAGAACCCCGACTCGGCCGAGCTGCTGCGCGGCAAGTCGGCGCGGTTGCAGGGCAACCTGCACACGCTGCTCGTCCTCGCGAAGGGCCTGCCGCTGACCTACAACCGCGACCTGCAGGAGGACAAGCCGCCGGTGTTCGACAGCCACGACCAGACTGTGCTCTGTCTCGAGGTCCTCGCCGGCACCTTCGCCGGCATGGTGGTGGAAAAGAGCAAGTGCGCCGCCGCCGTGGCGGACCCGGCGCTGCTCGCGACCGATCTCGCGGACTATCTCGTGCGAAAGGGCGTGGCGTTCCGCGCCGCGCACCACGCGGTCGGCGCCGTCGTCAAGCTCGCCGAGAACAAGCGCGTGCCGCTCGACCGGCTGACGCACGCCGAGGTCAGGGCGATTCATCCGGCCTACGGCCGCGACTGGGTCACATCATTCCATCTGACCAAGGCCATGGCCCGCCGCACGGGCACGGGCATGCCCGGCCCGGCGCAGGTCGCGCGGCAGTTCAAGCGTTGGGAAAAGCTGCTCGGCTGAGGCCCGGGCCATGGCCTTTACCAACCCGCTGCGGGACCCCGGGCTGCATCCCTACCGGCAGGGGCTCTACTTCGCGTTCTACAACGCCCTGAACTGGCAGATCGCCACGGCCACGCCGACGGTGCTGTTCATGGCCTACCTCGGGGCGGACTCGTTCCAGACCGGGTTGGTCTACGGCTGGCCGCTGCTGCTCACGCCGGTGCAGGTGTTCGCGACGGTGCTGTTGCCGAAGCTGGGGTTCAAACGACTCACGCTTGCCGGGTGGGGGGCGCGCAGCTGGTTTTTGCTGGTGCCGCTCGGACTCACGTTGTTCATCCACGATGGCGTGGCGCCGTGGATGGTCTACGCCATGGTGGCGGCGATGTTCTGCTACTCGCTCAGTCGCTCGGTGGGGGCGGCCGCCATCACGACCTGGCTGCAGGGGCTGGTGCCGGAGTCGGTCCGCGGCCGCTACTGGTCCACCGACCAGATCATGGGCGGCACGGCGTCGGTCGGCACGTTGATGCTGTGTGCCGTGTGTTTTGCCTGGCTGCCTGAGTCCTGGGCCTTTTCCGTGCTCTATGCCTTCAGCATCACCGGGGCGTGGCTGGCGCTGCGCTGCCTGAAGGCGCTGCCCGACATCGAGCGGCCCACGGTCATGAGCCTTGCGACCATCCGCGCGGACACGCCGCGCCATGTGTTCGGCCCCGGGCCGTTCCGGCCGTATCTCTGGCTGGCGGTATTGTATTTCGTCGTCTCGACCCCGCTCGTGCCGTTCGGCGCCTACTACCTCACGGCCGTGGCGGGTATCGCGCCCGCGAGCATCATGGGCTACACCATCCTGCAATACGGCGGCGTGATCGGCGGCAACTGGTTCATGCGGTCGCGCATCGACCGGACGGGCGCCAAGCCTTTTTTCCGCCTCACCTTTATGCTCTTCGCCCTGATTGCCTGCGGCTGGCTGACCTGTCTGCGCTGGACTGCGGTCACGCCCTGGCTGATGCCGGTGCTGTATGTGATGCTCGGGGCCGCGACGGGCATGTTCACGGCGGCCAACGTCAGTTACCTCGCGAAAATCCTACCCGAGGCCGAGCGGGCGCTGCCGGTGTCGCTGCACGGGGCGATCAGCTATTTCATCGGCGGCCTCGCGCCCGTGGCGTGGGGCCTCGTGTTGAAGGGCGGGGACGCGGTGCCTTCCGTGAGCCTGCCGGCCTTCCAATGGTTCTTCGTCGTGACCCTCACCGGGGCGCTGGCGCTGATCGTGCTGGTCAACCGGCTCAAGGAAAAGGCCGGCCATGTCGACCCGCTCCTCGAGGGCGGCTGGCTGTTGCGGCCGTTCCGCACGGTGAGCTACCTGATCAAGCTGGCCGAGCCCGGCCGGCCGCCGGACCGGCCCCGGGATTGATGCAACGATAGGCTCGCCCCGCGCCGCGGTTTTCTGCACGTTCCGTTTCCGTTTCCATGCCGACCATCCGCATCCTCTCCGACCGGGTTGCCAACCAGATCGCCGCCGGCGAGGTCATCGAGCGCCCGGCCGCGGTGGTGAAGGAACTGGTGGAGAACAGCCTGGATGCCGGCGCCACGCGCATCGAGGTCGAGTTCCGCCACGGCGGGCGCAGCTACATCCGCGTCGAGGACAACGGCAGCGGCATGACCAAGGACGACGCGCTGCTCTCGCTCGAGCGGCATGCGACCAGCAAGCTCGTCGAGACGGTCGATCTCGACCGGCTGGGGACCTTCGGCTTCCGCGGCGAGGCGGTGCCGTCCATTGCCAGCGTGTCCCACTTTGAATTGCAGACCCGGCCGGCGAACGGCCCGGGCACCGAGGTCGTCATCAACGGCGGCAAGCTCGTGCACGTGCGCGAGGCCGGCCTGGCGCCCGGCACGCGGACGACGGTCACCCATCTCTTCAACTCCGTGCCGGCGCGCCGCAAGTTCCTCAAGAGCGACGCCACCGAGTCGGCGCATATCATCCAGACCGTGCGGCTGTATGCGCTGGCGTGCCCGGCTACGGCCTTCACCCTCGTGGAGGACGGCCGCGTGCTGTTCCAGTCGCCCAGCTGCAGCACGCTGGCCGAGCGGGTCGCCGAGATTTTCGGCCGGCAATTGGCGGCGGATCTGCTCCCGGTGGAGATGGCCGAGACCGGCCTGAAACTCAGCGGCCTCATCGGCAAGCCCGGGGTCAGCCGCGCCACGCGCCACGAGATGCTGATGTTCGTCAACCGCCGGCCGGTGGACAGCCGCACGCTGAATTACGCGCTGATCGAGTCGTATGCCACCTCGCTGGCCAAGGGGCGTTATCCCGTGGCCGTGCTGTTCCTCGACCTCGATCCCGCGGCGGTGGACGTGAACGTGCACCCGGCGAAGCGCGAGGTGCGCTTCCGCAGCGAGGGCGCGGTGCGCGGCTTTGTCATCCGCGCGGTGTTGCAGGCGCTGCGGGAGTGGGGGGCGCCCTCCTCCGCCCAGGCTACGGAGGGCACGTCTTCCGAAGTCATGCCGGGCGATCCGGCGGTTAGGGCGGGCACTCCGCTGCCCGCCTCGGCGCGGACGGAGTCCGCGCCCTACCAGCCGCCGCCGAGCGTGATGTCGCAGCCGTTCCGGCCGTTCACGCAGCTTCCGGCTGCGGTTCGCCCGGTATCCCGCGGGACTGATGGTCCCGCCTCCACCAAGTCGGCGGTTCCGGCCAATCCCCAATCGCCGCTCCGCCCTCCGCAATCCAGCGCGTCAGCGCTCATGGGCTGGCGCTTCCTGGGCACGGCGCACGGCGACTACGCGCTGTTCGAGGCGCCGGGCGGGGTCGTGGTGCTGGACCGGCGCGCGGCGCACGAGCGCGTGTGGTTCGAGCGGTTGCAAACCGAGTTCGCGCGGGGCGAGATCGCCAGCCAGCGGCTGCTGTTTGCGCTGCCGGTCGAACTCGACGCCATCGCCAGCGCGCTGCTGACGGACCGGCTGAAATTCCTGCAGGCGCACGGGCTGGAGGTCGCCGAATTCGGCCGGAATTTCTTCCGGATCGAGGCGGTGCCGGTCTGGCTGGAACCGGCGGATGCGGAAACCTTCCTGCGCGACGTCATCGGCTTGATGCGAGAGGGCCGGCTGGACGAAAAGAAGGCCGACCTCGCCAACGAGGAACTGGCCCGGCTGGCGGCGCAGAAGGCCGTGCGGCTGCCGGCGGCGGTCACCGAGGCCGAGGCGCTGGCGCTGGTGGCCCGGCTTTTCGCCTGCAACCAGCCCCACACGAGCCCGGCGGGCCGGCCGACGCATTTCGAGCTGAGCAAAGGGGAGCTGGGGCGGCGGTTCCAGCGGTAGATTTTTGACCAAGGTTCCGGTCGGGTGAACTAGGTTTTATCCGGCTAATCCCGCCTTGCCTGTCGCGTTGGCACGACTTGTGATTCAACTCCTCCCATGCCTTCGAAAGCCACCGCCACCAAGGCGGCTCCCAGCGCGGGCCGCCCGCACACCGACAGTCCCGAAGCTATTTTCCGCTCGCTGATCAAGCGGCACCTCATCTCGACGCTGGCGCGCCACGAGGGCTCGGCCACGCCGCGGGACTGGTGGGTGGCCACGGCCCTGGCGGTGCGCGATACCATCCACGAGCGGATGATCGCCACCCAGGCGGTGCACAACCTCAACAACGTCCGGCGCCTCTACTATTTCTCGCTGGAATACCTCATGGGCCGGTTGTTCGGCAACAACCTGCTGGCCACCGACCTCATGGACACCGCCAAGGCGGCGCTGGAGTCGCTCGGGCAGGACTTTGACAAGATTCGCGAGGCCGAGGTGGACATGGGGCTGGGCAACGGCGGCCTCGGGCGCCTCGCGGCCTGTTTCCTCGATTCGCTGGCGACCCTCGACTACCCCGCGCTGGGCTACGGCATTTACTACGAATTCGGCCTGTTCCGCCAGGCCTTCGCCGCCAACGGCTCCCAGGTGGAGCACCCGGACAACTGGATACTCTTCGGCGATCCGTGGGAGGTAGCCCGGCCGGAATACACCCAGGAGGTGCGCTTCTACGGCCGCATTGAGAACGTTTTTGACGACCACGGCAACTACCGCCCGCGCTGGGTGGATACCAAGACCATCCTCGGCGTGCCGCACGACATCCCGACCGCGGGCTATGGCACCGGCACGGTGAACCTGCTCCGCCTCTGGGCCTCGAAATCCTCCGAGGACTTCGACCTCGCGGCCTTCAACCGCGGCGGCTACGTGGAGGCCGTCCGCGAGAAGGCCATCGGCGAGACCGTCTCGAAGGTGCTTTACCCGAACGACAAGACCGAGACCGGCAAGGAGCTGCGCCTGATGCAGCAGTATTTCTTCGTCGCCTGCTCGCTGCGCGACATCATCCGCCGCCACCTCCGCAACCCGGCCAACAGCTGGCGGAATTTTGCGGACAAGGTCGCCGTGCAGCTCAACGACACGCATCCGGCCATTGCGGTCGTGGAGCTCACCCGCATCCTCGTCGACGAGGAGAACATGCCGCTGCCCGCCGCGCTGGAGATCGTGCGGGCCACCTTCGCCTACACCAACCACACGCTGCTGCCCGAGGCGCTCGAGAAGTGGGGCGTGGGTCTGTTTGAACGCGTGCTGCCGCGACATCTCCAGCTCATCTATGACATCAACACCGCCCTGATGCAGGCCGTGGAGGCGAAGTGGCCCGGGGACAACGACAAGAAGCGCATCTGCTCCCTCATCGAGGAGAACGGCCACAAGCAGGTCCGCATGGCCAACCTCGCCGTCGCCGGCTCGCATGCCGTCAACGGCGTGGCGGCGCTGCACACCGAGCTGCTCAAGAAGAACCTGTTTCCGGAATTCGACGCGCTCTATCCGGGCAAATTCCAGAACAAGACGAACGGCATCACGCCGCGCCGCTGGCTGCTCAAGGCCAACCCGCGCCTCTCCGCCCTCATCACGAAGCGGCTCGGCTCCGCCGCCTGGGTGCGCGACCTCGACCTGCTCCGCGGCCTGGAAAAGGCCGCCGGCGAGGCCGCGTTCCAGAAGGAGTTCATGGCCATCAAGCGCGCCAACAAGGTGGACCTCGCGGCCGTCATCAAGGCCGAGTGCGGCATCGACGTCTCGCCCGACGCGCTGTTCGACGTGCAGATCAAGCGCCTCCACGAATACAAGCGCCAGCACCTGAACCTGCTCCACATCCTCGCGCTCTACCGCCGGCTGCTGCAGAACCCGGGGCTCGACCTCGTGCCCCGCGTCTTCGTCTTCGGCGCCAAGGCCGCGCCCGGCTACGACCTCGCGAAGAACATCATCCGCGCCATCAACGTGGTCGGCGCGCGCATCAACGCCGACCCCCGCATCGGCGGCAAGCTGAAGGTCGTCTTCCTGCCGAACTACCGCGTGTCGCTCGCCGAGAAGATCATCCCCGCGGCCGATCTCTCCGAGCAGATCTCCACCGCCGGCAAGGAGGCCTCGGGCACGGGCAACATGAAGCTCTCCCTCAACGGCGCGCTCACCATCGGCACGCTCGACGGCGCCAACGTCGAGATCCAGGAGGAGGTCGGCGACGAGAACATCTTCATCTTCGGCCTCAACGTCGATGAGGTGGCGGCCCTCTGGGCGAAGGGTTACAAGCCCTGGGACTATTACCAGGCCGACGAGGAGCTGCGCGCGGTGCTGGACTGGCTGGGCAGCGACTTCTTCACGCCCGGCGAGCACGGCGCATTCGCGCTGGTGCACGACAGCCTCCTGCAGGGCGGCGACCCCTACCTGGTGCTGGCGGACTTCCGCAAATACAGCGACTGCCAGGCGAGGGTGGACGCGGCCTATCGCGACAAGGCGAAGTGGGCGCGGATGGCCATCCTTAACACCGCCCGCATGGGCAAGTTCTCCAGCGACCGCACCATCCGCGAATACGCGAAGGAGATCTGGAAGCTCAAGCCGGTGAAGGTCTGATCCGCGGGCGTGGGGGCGCGATACGGGGGGGTGCCTTTTTGCGGCCGGCCGCCCAGATAATCCGGCCCCGCCCGGTTCGCGCCAATTCCTTCGCCGATGAAATATCACCGCTACGCCGTCTGCCTCGTCGTCCTGCTCGCCAGCCTGTCCGCTGTCACCACGCCGACCGACGAGGGCGTGCCGCTGAACACCGATATCCGCGCCGAAGTCGACCAAGGCTGGCAAGGGTTGAGCAAGCGTGGTCCCGTGGCCCACGGCAAAATCTATGCATTGGTGTCATTGAAGGAGACGAAAACCCAGGATCCGCTGCTGAAGCCGGTGGACGAGCACGAACTGCTGCGTTTGCTTCGCGCGGAGCTCGGCGCGAACGGGTATCGCGAAATCGCCCCCGGGGAAAACCCCGACGTGGTGCTGACGGTCACCTACGGGCGCGGCTTTCTGCACAATCCGCATGTGGAGCGCGGCACCATCACGGACGAGCAGGGCGCGGATGGCCCGACGGTGAGCATCACATCGGCCAGCCAGGCGCTCAAGCGGCGTGAGCCCGGCTTCGAGGAAAAAATGTAGCGGGCGCAGGCCGAGAAACTATCCATCACCGTTTCCGCGTGGCGGCTCCCGGCGGCCCGGGGCGAGAAGCCGCACCTTTACTGGCGGACGTCCATGGTGACCGACAATCCGGCCGGCCGGGATCTCAACCTGGCCATGCCGGCCCTGTTGAAGGCCGGGGCGAAATATTTTGACCGGGAGACCAAGGAAGGGGAAGTGACGATCAAGACCACGATGCCCACCGGCACGGTGAAACTCGGCCCCCTCAACGTCATTGAGGAAGTCAAGCCGGGCAACTAAACCCGCGGGTTGGGCGGCGGTCAGCGCGAGTTATCCGAGCGATAGCTCCACGGCGGGACCGGGTTCCTGTCCTGCCAGAGCCCGATCCGCTGCTCGCGGGCGCGGCGCTCGAGGCCTTCCACAAGGCGGTCCTTCGGGTAAAGCCGCTTATACCACCAGGCCCAGCCGGCGGCCACGATGTCCTCGTTGAGCGACCGGCCGCCGCGGTAGGTGACCTCGCCGATGAAGCGGCCGTATTGGTCGATGGTCTTGGCGCGGACGATCACGGTGTGGCCGTCGGCCTTGAGGCGCGTGAAATCCCGGGCCTGCTCGCCGCGCGGCTGGTGCAGCTCGGGTGCGTCGATGCGGGCCAGGCGCACCTCGTAGATGTCCTCGCCCTTCTGCACCTCGAGCGAGTCGCCGTCCTTCACCTTGATGACGCGGCCGGTGAACTCGCGGAGCTTGGCCGGAACCTTCCGCGTGCGGGCCTCGAGCCCGGCGGGCAGGGCGGCGAACAGCACGGCGCCGAGCAGCGCCGCGCGCAGCAGAAGCGGGACCCGCCGGAGCATGGGCGGTTATTTCTGCTTCTTTGCGACGCCGTAGAACTGCTCGGGCTCCTCCTCCTGGCCGGTGTCGATGACCTTCTTCAGGTGGGGGGCGAGCTTGGACTTCATCTTGACCAGCCGGTCGTAATCGGCCCGGGCGAGCTCGGGCCGTCCGCTCAGGGCGTAAAGGGCCCCGCGATACATGTAGGCCTCGGCCAGCTTGGGCTTGAGCTCGATGGCGCGGTTGTAGTGTTCAAGCGACTTCGCGTGGTTCGCGGCCCCCTGCTTGCGGAGCACGTAGGCCAGGTTGTTGTGCGCCTCGGCCATCCGCTCGTTGATGGCCAGCGCCGCCTCGAACTGCTGCTGGGCGGCATTCCACTCCTTCTTGAACAGCAGCACCGTGCCGTCGTTGTAGAACGAGACCTCGATGGCGCCCGGTTTGGACGGTTGCTGGGGGCCGCTGCTGCCGTCCGACGGCGGGGGCGGCGGGGTGCTGGGGGCGGCGGACACCAACGCGGCGGCAAGCAGGGACAGGGCGAACAACGACTTTTTCATGGCGAAACGGGATACGGGTTGTAGGAATTGGCCCATCGACAAGCTAGCAACCCATCCTCGGATGCCGAGTCTATTAACGGCATGACCCTCGGCCTGAACAAACGCCGCCTGTTCCTTGGCGCGGGCGCGCTCGCGCTGGCGACGCTGCTCGGCCTGCTGCTCGCGCGGCTCACGCTGACGGGCATGGCCGTGAACGCCCTCCTGCAGCTGGCGGGGGCCTCCGAGATCAAGTTCAACGTCGCCCGCGCCTCGCCCTGGCATGTCGTGGTGGAGGACATCGGTTTCCAGGTGCGCATGCAGCCCTTCGCCGCCAAGCGCGTGACCTTCGCCCGGAGCCACTGGTGGACGCCGTCGCTCGGGGCCGTGCGCGTGGAGCAGGCGCGCGTGCCGCTCACCATCGACGGGTCGGACACCAATCCGTGGTCCTGGGCCACCTACAAGAGCAACAAGGGCTCGGTCCAGCCCTGGCAGGTGCCGCTGGAGGAGCTTTCCGTGGACGGGAAGCTCGTCGTGCAGGCCGCGGCGCTCCCCGCGCAGGAGTTGACCGTGCAGATCGACGCGCGCCTGACCCCGCAGAAAACCTGGGAGGGCCGCGTGCAGGCCGCCGGCCCGGGCCTGGCGCTGCAGGGCGAACTCAATTACGACATGGCCAAGGATGCCGTGGCCTTCCGGCTGCCGGCGGTGGCGCTCGACCTGAAGGACTGGCAGGCCTTCGTGCAGCGGCTGGTGCTGTTGCCGGGCGGCCAGTGGGAACTGGCGGGCAAGTTCACCGGCAGCGCCGAGGGTCGCCTGGCGGGCAAGGAGCTGACCACCAGCGGCCAGCTGCACCTGCGGGAGGGGCGGGCGGCCAATCCCCAGGGGACGGTCGTCGCCGAGGGCATCGAGGCCGACCTGGAGTTCACCGATTTCGCGGAGGTTTTCACCAAACCCGGCACCCTCCGCATCCGCGAGGTGCGGACGGGCCAGCTGGCCCTGCGGGACCTCGACGCCGAGGTCGCCCTGGGCGGCACCAACAAGATCGCCGTTAGCCGCGTCTCCTTCCAGGCCTTGGGCGGCACCGTGACCGCCGAGCCCTTCAACTATTTCCTCAGCCTGCGCGAGCTGGAGACCGTGGTGCTGGTCGACGGCATCAACGTCGAGGAGGTCATGGCGCTGACCCGCGACCTGCCGGCCAAGGCCGTGGGCCGGGTGAACGGGCGCTTCCCGCTCCGGCTCGACGACAGCGGCGTGCGGCTCGGCACCGGCTGGCTCCAGCTCAAGCCCGGCGTCTATGCCGAGATCCAGTTCAACGCCACCGGCTTGCTCACCGGCGGGGCCTCGCCCAGCAGCCCCAGCTATGCCGTCCTGAAGAAGGTCGAGTCCGGCCTGCTCAAGCTGAAGATCAGCGAGCTGCGGCTCGATATCCGCCCGCCCAACGCCCCGCCGGGCCGCTCCGCCCAGCTCCACCTCGCCGGCGAGCCGGTGGACCCGGACGTCAAGGCCCCGGTCATCCTCGACCTCAACGTCAACGGCCCGCTGGAGCGGCTGATCAACCTCGGGCTCGACTCGCGCCTGAGTTTCGGGTCCAAACCTTGAAACCTTTCGCCGCGCCCGCTGACTAAACCTGTTCCCCTGCATGAACCGCCGACTCTTTCTCGCCGCCACCGCCCTCGGGCCGCTCCTGCTGGGCGGCTGCCTCAACGTCAAGACCGCCCCCATCGAGGTGAAGCCCATCCACATCACGGTGGACGTGAACGTGAAGGTGGAGCGCGCGCTGGAGGATTTCTTCGGCGACCTCGACAAGAAGTCCGCCACCATCGCCCACGAGGAGACCAAATGACCATGAAAGCCCGCATCTTCACCCTGTTCGCCGCCCTCTGCCTGCTGACCGTCTCGGCCTTCGCCGAAAGCGCCGCCGACATCCGCCGCCGCATGGAGCAGCGCCTGCCCCAGATCGACGCCCTGAAGGCCCAGGAGGTCCTCGGCGAGAACAACCGCGGCTTCCTCGAGGAGCGCAAGAGCGGCACCGCCGGGGCCGCCGGCGTGGTGTCCGACGAGAACCGCGACCGCGAGGCGGTCTATGCCCTCATTGCCAAGGAAACCGGCGCCTCGGCCGATTCCGTCGGCCGCGCCCGCGCCAAGCAGATTGCGTCCGGCAGCCGCTCCGGCGTCTGGGTGCAGGACGAGGCCGGCGCCTGGAAGAAGAAGTAAGGCGGCCTCAGCCGCCCGGGGTCAGCTTGCCCAGACCGGTGCGTTTTGGCGCCGTGACCTTTTCGCCGGTCGCGAGGTCGACGATCCAGAAGTCGCAGAAGGTGTGGTCACCATAGACCTGCGCATCGCTCGCGTGCCGCAGTTCGTAGGCCGCGCCGGGTTTCGCCTCCAGCGCCAGCTCGGTGCGCGCGGTAAAGGTGCCGCGGATGAACTCGACCGCGAACCGGCGATGGCCCGGCACGAAGGTGATGGGCTGGTTCCAACCCTTCCGGCCGGACCCGATCGGCTGGCCGTCGAGCGCGGTGATGAACACGGTGAAGTTGTCGAGCAGCGTGCTGGTCTCCTCGGAGCCCCGGATGGTGGCCGGGCGGATGTCGGCCACGACCGCGGCCGCCGGCGGGGTCGGCGCCGATCCGGTGGCCGGGGCGGTGGGACCGGCGGGTGATCCGGCGGGCGTCGGAGTCGTGGTCGTGCAGGCCGTGAGCAGCAGCAGGGCGAGGACGGCAGGTGCGGGAAACAGGCGCAGGGACATCACGGGGACTAAAGCGCGCCGACCGGGGCGGTTTCAATCCCGGAGTTTGATTGGGGGGAGCGCGGCCTTCCGCCATAGCCTCCGCGACGGCGGAAGGCCGGGTTCCACCCGCTCTGAAGGGAGTTGAATTCACGGGCCGGCTCGCGCAGTGTCCGCGCAACCCGCACCCAAACTCCCCCTATGGACCGTCTTCATGGCCTGCTCGGCGTCGCCCTCATCCTGGGCATCGCGATCCTTTGTTCGAACAACCGCCGCCGGATCAACTGGCGCCTCGTGGCCACCGGCATCGCGCTGCAGACGGTGATCGCGCTCCTGATCTTCAAGGTCGGCCCGGTGGCGCGGTTCTTTTCGCTGCTCGGCCACGGCATGGGCAAGCTCGAGGAGTTCGCCCGGCAGGGCGCGGCCTTCGTCTACGGTGGCATCATCGTCGACCAGTTCGGCAAGACGGGGAACTATCTCTCCGGCGGCTTCGTCTTCGCCTTCAATGTCACGGCCACGATCATCCTGGTCTGCGCGCTGGTGGCCATCCTCTACCATTTCGGCATCATGCAGCGGGTGGTCGCGCTCATCGCCCGGGCGATGAACACCGTCATGCGGGTCAGCGGCGCCGAGTCCCTCAGCAACGTCGCCAGCGCCTTCGTCGGCCAGGTCGAGGCGCAGGTGATGATCCGGCCCTACCTCGCGGGCATGACCAACAGCGAGCTGCTCGCCTCGATGAGCGGCAGCCTGGCGTGCATCGCGGGCGGCATCCTCGTCGTCTACGCCAACATGGGCGCCGCCGCCGGCATGGACCTCGCCCCCAAGCTCATCACCGCCTCCCTCATGGCCGCGCCCGGCGCGCTCGTCATCGCCAAGATCGTCTTCCCCGAGACCCAGGAGAGCCAGACCATGGGCACCGTGAAGCTCGAGGTGAAGAGCGACTACAGCAACGTCATCGACGCCGTCTCCCACGGCGCCGCCGACGGCTTCAAGATCGCCATGAACGTCATCGCGATGCTCATCGGCTTCATCGCGGTCATCGCATGCATCGACTGGGCCCTGGTTTCCCTGGGCCACCTGTTCAACCCGAACTTCAACCTGTCGTTGAACTGGATCTTCGGGAAGCTGTTCTACCCCATGGCGTGGGCCATGGGCGTGCCGGCGGCCGACATCAGCAACGTGGCGACGCTGCTCGGCCAGAAGCTGACGATCAACGAATTCGTGGCCTTCCAGAACCTGACGAACAAGAGCGTGCCGATCGTGACCGACAAGGGCCTGCTCATCCTGAGCATCGCGATCTGCGGCTTTGCCAACTTCAGCAGCGTCGGCATGCAGATCGGCGGCATCGGCGCCCTGGCGCCCGAGCGCCGCACCGACCTCGCCAAGCTCGGCCTCAAGGCGCTGCTCTGCGGCACGCTCGCCTCGTATCTGTCCGCGACCATCGCGGGCATCGTCATCTGAACGACTATTCCCGGGTGGCCGCTGGTGGTTTTACCCCGGTGGATTGTGCCGCCGGAGTGAAGTTCAGGTAAAAGCCCTCCAGTTTGCAGCGGGCCGGCCGATTTGAGCTGGCAGGGTAACTGCTGGACGAGTTCATCGTCTCAGCAGCGGGCCACAAAAAACATGAACTCGATCGATCTTATCCTGATGTTCGGCGGCATTGCAGCCGCCTTGGCGGTCAGCGCCATGTGGGGGTTGGGCCTGATGGTCTGGCTGGCCGGCGGCAAGCCGCTGCGGCACAGAGCCGGGCACTGACTGCAGGCTTGGCGCGCGCCGGCCCGGGGTTAGCGTCGGCGCATGGATCTCAAGCAGCGCCTCGCCCGCCACCTCGGCAAAAAGCCCGACACCACGAAGGCGGCGTTCGTCGCCGCCAACGCGACGGTGCTGGGCGACGTGACCCTCGGGGCGCACAGCAGCGTCTGGTATGGCTGCGTGCTGCGCGGCGACATCAACTCGATCGAGATCGGCGAGGGCACGAACATCCAGGACCTGGCCATGGTGCACCTCGCCGACGATTACGGCGTGAAGGTCGGCCGTTACTGCACCATCGGCCACAGCGCCATCATCCACGCCTGCGAGATCGGCGACGAGTGCCTCATCGGCATGGGCGCCACCATCCTCGACGGCGCGAGGATCGGCGACCACTGCATCGTCGGCGCCAATGCCCTCGTCACGCAGCGCTTCGTCGCCCCGCCGGGCTCGATGATCCTCGGCTCGCCCGCGAAGGTCGTGCGGGCCCTGACCGAGAAGGAACTGCTCGGCCTGCGCGCCTGGGCGGAGAAATACGTCGTCGTGGCCCGGGCCCACGCCGGCCTCAGGGGGTAGGGCAGGAAGGGTTGCGCGGGATTTGGCAAGAAGTGCGCAGCCGGACGGCGGCGCCGGGAGTATCATCCGGGCAAATCCCGGAATACCCATGAAAGCAAATGTTGGCTCCTACGATGTCGCGGTCCGCTTCACGGTGGGCTGCCTGATTCTCTGCCTCGGCACGCATTTTGAAAGCTGGTGGGGACTTGTCGGCCTCGTGCCGCTGCTCTCCGCCCTGACCGGGTTCTGCCCGCTCTACGTGCTCCTGCACATCGACACGACCTACACCGACCGGCCTCACTGCTGACGGTCCAGCTGGAGGAAGGTGTAGCGGTAGTTCGCGTCGCGACCCTCCTGGCGCCACGTCTCGCGCCAGGGGAGGTGGCGCCATTCCGGGAAGAGGGTGTCACCCGGCACCTCGGCGTGGACCAGCGTGAGCAGAAGCCGGTCGGCGAGTGGCAGGGTCTCCTCGTAGATGCGCTGGCCGCCGCAGATCATGATCTCCCCGGGCAGGGTCCGGGCGATGGCGAGGGCGGCGGGGACGTTCGCGGCGGTCAGCGGAGTGACCGCCCTACCGGTAGGGCGCGGACTCCGTTCCGCGCCGGTCAGGATTCGTTCCGGCTGCGATGTGATCACCACCGGCTGGCGGCCATCGGCGAGCACTTGGGGCCAGGTCTCGAAACAGATGCGCCCGAGCACGACGGTCTGGCCCGCGGTCTTGGCGTGAAACCATGCCTTGTCCTCCGGGATGTCGAACGGGAGCCGGCCGTCGCGGCCGATGACGCGATTTTCGGCGCAGGCGACAATGAGGGTGAGTGGCTTGGACATCAGCAAGTTAGGAAAGGAGACCTTGGCCGGATTGTCGAGTCCAGTAGGAGGCGGCCTGATTGGGAAGTCGACCGCATATGCTCCGTTTGGCTGACCGCTACAGGATTGCATGGCCGCGGCCAATGCCGTGTCATAGCCGCCCTATGATTATCGGAGTTCCCCGCGAGATTAAGATTGGTGAAACCCGCGTCTCAATGACCCCGAGCCTGTGCCGGCGCGTGACCGCACTGGGCGGCAAGGTCCTGATCGAGAAAGGGGCCGGCATCACCGCCGGCTTCACCGACGACGAATACAAAGCCGCCGGCGCCACCTTCGCCCCGAATGCCGCGAAGGTCTGGAAAAGCGCCGACATGATCCTGAAGGTCAAGGAGCCGCTCGAGGCGGAATACGACCTCATGCAGCAGGGTCAGACGATCTTCACCTACCTGCACCTCGCCGCCGGCCCCGCGCTGGCCAAGGAACTCTGCCGCAAGAGCATCCTCGGCATCGCCTACGAGACCGTCGAGGGCGTGGACGGCCAGTTCCCGCTGCTCAAGCCGATGTCCCAGATCGCCGGCCGGCTCTCGATCCAGATCGGCGCGTATTTCCTCCAGTCGCAGCTCGGCGGCTCGGGCATGCTGCTCGGCGGCATCCCCGGCACGATGCCCGGACACGTGGTCGTGGTCGGCGCCGGCAACTCCGGCGCGCACGCCGTGCAGATGGCCGCCGGCATGGGCGCCCGCGTCACCGTGCTCGACCTCGACACCCGCAAGCTCGAGGCCCTCGACAACGAATACCGCGGCCGCGTCGTCACCCTCATGTCGAACCCCGCCAACATCGAGCACGAGGTCGCCGACGCCGACCTGCTCATCGGCGCGGTGCTCATCCCGGCCGCCAAGGCCCCGATCGTCGTCACCGAGAAGATGGTCGCCCGCATGCGCCCCGGCAGCGTGATCTGCGACATCGCCATCGACCAGGGCGGCTGCATCGAGACCATCAAGGCCACCTCGCACACCAAGCCGACCTACAAGGAGCACGGCGTCATCCATTACGCGGTGCCCAACATGCCGGCGCTGGTCGGCCGCACCTCGACGATGGGCCTGACGCAGGCCACCGAGCCGTTCGTCGCCATGATGGTGCAGAAGGGCGTGGAGCGCGCGCTGAGCGAGCACAAGGGCCTCGCCAAGGGCGTGAACACCCGCAACGGCCGCATCACCTACGACGCCGTCGCCAAGGCCGTCGGCTTCGATTCCTGAGCCGTCCGGCTGGCTTTTTCGCCCGGCCCGCAGACTTGCGGCCGGGCTTTTTTCTGCCCAGATAGGCGGGCCCTTCGCATGCGTCGTTTTCTCCGGCTGTGGTTTGCGTTGTCCGGCGCCGTGCTTCTGCCCGGCGCGGCGGGCGATTTCCCGGGGACCGACGACAAGTGGCAGCATTTCAAGTCGTCCAATTTCGAGCTCTACTCGCGCATCCGCGAGAGCGATTCCCGGGAGCTGCTGCACAACCTCGAGCTGTTGCGGGCGATGTTCCTGGATTTCTTCAAGCTCAAGGAGCGCCGGCGCCTGGAGGTGACCGTCTATGCGTTCAAATCCGAGAAGGATTTCAAGACCTACGGCAGCGAGGCGTATGGCGCGAAGCACGCGTTCGACGGTTTTTATGTGGGCGGCGCCGACCGGGCGGTGATCTACCTGATCCAGGGAGAGGATGCCGCGACGACGCGCCAGCTGATTTTCCACGAATACATCCACCACCTGTTCCGGGTGGCCGAGCAGAATCCGCCTCCGTGGCTGAACGAGGGGATGGCGGAGCTGTTCTCGACGATCATCCCGACTTCTGACCACAAGCTGGAGTTCGGCCGCCCCGCCGCGGGCCGGCTCTGGCAGCTGCAGCAGGCGGCCTTCATGCCGCTGGAGCAGCTCTTCGCGGTGGAGCAGAACTCACCCCTCTTCCGGCAGGGGGAACACACCGGGGTGTTTTACGCGCAGTCCTGGGCGCTGCTGCATTACCTGTTTTTCGGCGATTCCAAGATTGAGCCGGAGCGACGCCGTCTCTTCATCGCGCTCGTGCTGGCCAATGCCTTCCGGGATGCGGCGCACCAGCGCCAGGGCTTCCGCGAAGTGTTCGGCATGGATTATCCCGAGATGCTGGCCCGTCTGAAAACCTACACCACCAGTGGAAAATATTTCTGGGGTAAGCACCCGGCGCCGCCCATCCCTCCGGCCGCGAGCTATGCGCGGCGCCCCGTGCCGGAGCGCGAGATCCGGCTGCGGCTGGCGGAACTGGCGCTCCGGGTCAGCCGTTCGCCGGCAGCGAAACTGATGCTGCTGCAGGCCGTGGAACAGGAGCCGGCGGATACCCGCGTGCTCGAGGTGCTGGGTGCGGATGCCCTGCGGGACCAGGACGAATTGCGGGCGCGGGAACGCTGGAGCCGCGCGGTTGAGTTGCAGACCGGCAACCCCGCGATCTACCGGGAGCTCGGCCTGATGGAGGGCCGCGCGGTGTTTTCCCAGTTCGATGTCTCCTACCGCGTCCCCGCGGAAAAAGGCCAGCGCATGCGGGATTACCTGTTGCGTTCCATCGCCTACAACCCCGAGCAGACCGCGGCCTACGAGATGTTGGCCTGGGTGGAGGCTTTTGCGCAGGAACCGTCGATTAACAACCTGAACTTGGTCCAGCGGGCCTACCCGAATCTGACCCGGAAGGAACGCACCGGCCTGGCGCTGGCTTTCGTGCGCGTGCGTTTGAACAACAACGCGGAGGCCCTGGAGATCCTGGCCGATCTCGAGACGATGCGGCCGGATGCGTGGGAGACCCATGGCATTGAAGCCATCCGGGCACACATCGAGGGCCGGCCCAGGCGGCGAGCGAACCCGCCGCCGACCTCCGCGGCTGAGGCCTCCCGGATCCGGGTTGCGCCCCCCAAGATCAGCAAACCGGTGACACCCGGCAACCGCTGACCGGGCCGGACATAAAAAAGCCCGCGCGGTTAGCGCGGGCTGAAAGCGGGGCGGGCGCCTTACGCCTGCACCACGATCGTCACGCTCTCGAGCGCGACGCGGTCGATGGGGGTGCTCTTCTCGCCGCCGCCGCCCGACTTGGTCGGCACGTTGGCGAGCTGCTCGAGGACCTCGTCGCCCTTGATGACCTGCCCGAAGGCGGTGTATTGGCGGTCGAGGAACTTGGCGTCGCCGTGGCAGATGAAGAACTGGGAACCGGCCGAGTCGGGGTGGGCGGAGCGGGCCATCGAGACGACGCCGCGGACGTGGGACTTGGCGTTGAACTCGGCCTTGATCTTGTAGCCGGGGCCGCCGGTGCCGGGCATGCCGGTCTCGCCGGCCTTGGTGTTCGGGCAGCCGCCCTGGATCATGAAACCCTTGATGATGCGGTGGAAGGCCGTGCCGTCATAGAAACCCTCGCGGGCGAGTTTCTTGAAATTCTCGACGGTCTTCGGGGCCACATCAGACCAGAAACCGATGGTGATCTCGCCATAGCTGGTCTTCAGCACGGCGACTTCGTTGGTGGAGGCATTGCTCATAAAGGCTCACAAAAAGCATTTGCGGAGGCCTTTCCGCAAGAACCAAATGGAGCGCCTCCGACCCCCATTCCGGAGGTGGTGGATTGTTCCCAACCTCGTCTCATCGCAGAGGCGTGCCCGTGCGCGCCCTCGGGCGTGGACGAGCCACGCCCCTACAAACATATGAATGGTTGGAAGTGTGCCCCGACTAATCGCCTTCGCTGCGGGTTCCGGGGGGGCCTGATCGCGGGCTGGGCAATTTCACGCTGAGATCAGCTCGGCCAATCTGAAATTTAGCCACGAAAGAACGCAAAGAACGCAAAACAGAGGCAGTCTGACTGTATGGTCTTTGTGCTCTTTGCGTTCTCTTGTGGCTAATCTGGTTCTTGCCTGGCCACGAAGAACCAAATGGACAGATGTCGGGCCGATGGGCTGACTGGCTGGGTGCGTTTCCAACGGGTCACCCTCCAGAGTTTTCGCAATCTGCCGCTCGCCGATGTGGCGTTGGCGGGGAAGCGCACGTTCCTGTGCGGGGAGAATGCGCAGGGCAAAACCAACTTCCTCGAGGCGCTGGGTTATGTGACCGCCCTGCGCTCGTTCCGCGGCGCGGAGTCGCGGGCGCTGCTGGGCCTCGGGGCGCCGCAGGCGGGGCTGGGCTTCACGGTGGAGCACGAGACCTTCGGCGAGAGCCGGCTCACGATCACCCTGACCCCGCAGGACCGGGTGGTGGAGTGGGAGCACGGCAAGGTGACGCGGCTGGCGGACTTCATCGGCAAGTTCCCGACCGTCGTGTTCTCGTCGCAGGACAACCAGTTTTTGCGGGGGTCGCCGTCGCTGCGCCGCCGCTGGCTCGACCTCACGCTCGCGGCGATGGACGGCGCCTACCTCACGGCGCTGCAACGCTACACCCGCGCCACGGCCGAGCGGAACATGCTGCTCAAGCAGGGCGGCCGCGACGCCGGCGCGCTGGAGGCTTTTGAACATGAGCTGGCGGCGCACGCGGTTACCCTCGTCGCGAAACGCACGGCGGGGGTCGCCGGGCTCGGGGAATTCTTCCGCTCGGCCCACACCCGGCTCGTGCCGGAGGGCGAGCAGGCGGGGCTGGTCTATGCGCCCGACTCGGTGGTGGCGTCGGCGGACGAGTTTGCCGCGCTGCTCGTGAAGTGCCGTCCGCGCGACACGCTGTTGAAATCCACCGAGCGCGGGCCGCATCGCGACGACCTGGAATTGGTGCTCAACGGCCGGCCCGCGAAGCAGTTCGCCTCGGAGGGACAGCAGCGCTGCCTCGTCATCGCGCTGCGGCTGGCGCAGGCGGCGTATTTCCGCGCCAAGGGCGGCGTCACACCGGTGCTGTTGTGCGACGACGTGCTCGGCGAGCTCGATCCGGGGCGGCGCGAAAAATTCTGGGCGTCGCTCGAGGGCGAGCCCCAGGTCGTCGCGACCGGCACGAGCCTGCCGGCGGACGCGGCCGGGTGGCAGGTTTTGCAGGTGGCCAACGGGAACATTTCACCGCAGGGTGCCACCCCATGAGTTTTGAACCGTGGCAATGGGTGCTGCTCGTGCTGGGCGCGGTCACCGCGGGATTTTCCAAGACGGGCATACCGGGCACCTCCATTTTCTTCGTCGCGATCTTCGCCAACATCATGCCCGCGCGGCAGGCGACCGGCCTCGTGTTGCCGCTGCTGATCTTCGCGGACCTGTTTGCCTTCGTGGTCTATCGGAAAAACCTGCAATGGGGCCGTGTCGGGCGGCTGCTGCCCTGGGCGGTGGGCGGCGTGGTGCTCGGCTGGGCCGTGCTGGGCCGGGTCAACGATGCCCAGACCGCGCGCATCGTGGGCCTGGTCATCGCGGCCATGCTCGGACTCCATCTCTGGCGCAAGTGGCGCACCCCGGAGGAGGCGCTGGCCCGCGTGCCGGCCTGGTTCGGGCCGTTTGCGGGCGTGATGGCCGGGTTCTCCACGATGGTGGCCAACGCCGCCGGACCGGTCATGACGCTCTACCTGCTGGCGATGCGCCTGAACAAGCTCGAGTTCCTCGGCACCGGCGCGGCGTTTTTCCTGCTCATCAACTGGATCAAGGTCCCCTTCGGTCTCCAGCTCGGGCTGCTCAACGGGCCGAGCCTGATGCTGAACCTGTGGCTGCTGCCCGCCGTGGCCTTGGGCGCCCTGATCGGCCCGTGGGTCGTGAAACGCGTGAATCAGGACGCATTCGAATTTTGGGCCCTGCTGCTGACTGGGCTCGCGGTCCTGAAATTGCTGTTTTTCTGATTGGAAAATCAGGTTAAGTAATCATCAGTTAGTGAGATAGGTCGTTAGACATTATACCTATTGATATATAGGAGTAATACCCTATATTCGAATCATGCTTCGCCGCTTCAATCCTCTGGCTCTGGCTCTCCTCACCATGCTGGGTGCGTGGTTTGCGGGCTCGGCTTATGCCGGCACGGCGACGAGCATCCTGGGGCTTTTCTACACCGGCGTGGATAACAGCGGCAACGCCCTGGGCAACGGCACCACCGACTCCCACTGGTCGGTTTCCTACGCGCGGGTGAACGGCTCGGGCTCGACCTCAAGCGCCTACACCGGGGCGGCCTACGTGGTCAGCAGCAATTACATCGATGGCGCGTGGGTGCCGAACAGCTCGACCTATCGCTGGATCACGGCCCCGGGCGCGAGCACGGCCGGCTCGGGCGGCACCACCAACCTCGGCGGCGATTTCCTGCCCGGCAACGGCACGAGCGGGGCCAACAGCGCCTACTATGTCTACCGGCTGGCCTTCACCATCGGTGGCAGCACCGCGGGCGGCGCGAGGGTGACCAACCAGGTTTCCATCTCGCTCACCATCGCGGCCGACGACGCCTACACGGTTTACGTCAATCCCGCCTCCGCCCCGACCGTCAACAACAGCGGCGTGATCAGCGCCGGCGGCACGGCGTCGTCGGGCGGCGGCACGAACGCCTGGAACAACACCAGTTCCATCACGCTCGCCAACTTCGGCGCGGGCGACAACGCCGACTTCGTCGTCGGCACGAACTACCTCTACATCGTCGTGGCCAACACCAACAGCCAGACCGGCAACAATTCCTCGAACGCGCTCAACCCGAGCGGCCTGCTGGTCTATCAGGTGGGCTCGGCCATGACCATCGACGGCCGGCCGGTGCCCGAGGCGGGGACCATCCTGCCGGTGGTGGCGGCGCTGGGTCTGTTCGCGTGGCGCCGCCTGCGAAGAAAACCCGCCGCGGCGCCCGCCTGATCGGGCAGGGGCGTGGCTTGTCCACGTCCGGGCGCGCACGAGGCGCGCCCCTACAGGAACGGAAGCGGCGCGCACGAGGCGCGCCCCTACAGGAACGGAAGCAGCGTGCACGAGGCGCGCCCTCCAGGAACGGAAGCGGCGCGCCCCTAGTTGGCCAGCGCCGACTTGATCAGCTCGACCTCGGTGAGGGTCAGCGTTTCGGGTGGCAGGCCCGCGAGCAGCGGGCGGGCCTCGGCCTTCCGGCCGTTCCCGGCCAAGGCGAGCCCGTAGGCAAAGGCGAGGGCGGGGGATTGCGCGAGTTCCGTCTTTCGCGGTTCCAGGAGCCTGAGGGCCTCCGCGGCCTGGCCTTGCTGGGTCAGGATGAAGGCCAGGGTCGCGAGGTAGGCGGCGTTGGCGGGAGCGGCTTCAAGATTGGCCCGGGCAATGCGCTCGGCCACCCGCTGCTCGCGCTGGGTGAGCACGGCGAAGAAGGCGAAATTGTTCCCGATGCCGGGATCCTGCGGCTGCAGCGAGTGCAGCCGGCGGAACACGCGGTATTGGCCCTCGGCGTCGCGCTGCATCTGGTAATGCCGCGCCAGCGAACCGAGCGCCTCGATCGCGAGCCGGCTGTCCTGCTCCGCCACGCGCCACCACAGCGCCTCGGCCTCCGCCGTGCGGCCCCAGCTGTAGAGACTGGAGGCGGCAAACATGCCGTGCACGCTGTTCAGCTGGGCGCGACTGTAGAGCGTGCGTTCATAGCCGTCGGCGGGCACTTCCTCGCCGAGCATCCGGGCGGCCAGCAGGCCATAGGCCCAGCGGAGAAAATCCACCTCGCCGCCCCATTCGCCTTCCGCGGTCAGGTCCCGCAGGGCGCTCCAGTCCCCGGTGAGCCGGAGCGATTCGGCCCAGGCGACGACCAGCGGCGGCCGGCGCACGGCCGCGGGCGGCAGCGTCTGGATCCACTTGACCGCCTCGGCGGCGCGCCCGATGCGGTTCAGCCAGCCCAGCAACTGCGTGGCGGCCTGCGGGGAAACCGCGTGGTCCTTTTCCAGCTGGGCGAGGACCGCGGCAAAGCGGTTTTCCGAGGAGCGGGACAGGGCGAGGAGACCCTGGGCCATGTCCTCATGGGTGCGGCCGGGGCTGGTGAGCAGCAGGTCGCCCCAGCGGAGCATGGCGGACCGGTCATCGAGGAAAAGGGCATCGGTCAGCAGCGTGCGCACGGCGGTGACGCCCCACTCGCGATCCGCCGTCCACTTGGCCAGCAGCTCGCCGCCGCGGCGGCGCAAGGCCGGGTCGGTCGACTGGAGCAGGATCAAGCCCAGCGGCACCTCGTTGACGGCGAGCGGGCCCTCGAGCCGCAGGGCCGCCTCGAAATACCCCCGGGCGGCGGTCAGGTTGAGCTGGCGCCGGGCCAGTTCACCCCGCAGCCGCTGGACATGGGCCGAGCCGGCCTGCAGCTCGACCGGCAGCTGGTCGAGGGCGCGATCCGCCTCGGCCGGCTGGTTGGCCCGGACGGCGGCGGCGCCCCAGGCGATGACGAGGTCGGGATTCTCGGGCGCAAGCCCCGCCGCCCGCCGGGCGTAGTCGAGGGACTTGTCCTGCTGGCCGCCCAGCCGGGCCAGTTCCGAGGCGATGTGCCAGGGCTCGGGATTTTCCGGGTCGAGGGCCGCGGCCTGCTGAGCGGCCTCGGCGGCGTAGCGCAGCTGGCCGGCGTCGAGCCATTTGCGGGCGATCTTGACGGCGTTGTGTTTGTTCCAGGCCGGGTAGGCCCAGAACCACACCACGCCGCCGGCGACCACGCCGAAGGCCGCGCAATACAATCCGATCCGCGCCGCGCGGCTCGCTTCGAACACGTCGAGCAGCCACCACCACCATTCGCGCGGGTCGAGCCGCCCGAGCCGGTGCCCGCCCGGCCGGGGTCGGCGGGCAAAGGGGGCGGCGGTTCGTCCGGCGGTCGGTTTGGGACGGATCGGTTCCATGGCGTCGGCCGCAGTGTGGCCCGGCCGGTCCGCTCGAAACAAGCCGGAAGCTGCGCCGGACGAAACATTCCGCTTCTTCTTTCCGGGCGTTCGTATATCGATGGACCAAACTATGGCGCGAACGTCGGTCAGGCAGATGTGGAAGGACAAGCTCGAGGGCAAACTCGCGCCCAAATCCTGGCCGGAGGCGCCGACGCTGGCGCGGCCGCCGTTTGCGGGCCGCGTGCTCGGCGTCGACCCCAGCCTGCGCGGCACGGGCCTGGCGCTGATCGAGTTCGCGCCCGGGCGGACGCCGGTGCTGCTGCGCTGCCAGACGGTGAAGGTGGCGGCGCGTTCCTCCATGGCGGTCTGCCTCGGGGAGATCCACCGGGCGGTGACGGCGTTCGTGGCGGACTTCGACCCGCGGCACGTGGCGCTGGAGCAGACGATCTACGTGCAGAATTTCCAGACGGCGCAGATCCTCGGCGCGGCGCGCGGCGCGGCCATCGCGGCGGCGGCGCTGCGGCAGAAGGAGATCTTCGAGTATGCCCCGCTGCGCGTGAAGCAGGCGGTGGTGGGGCAGGGGCGCGCCAGCAAGGACCAGATGGCGCGCACCGTGATGGCGCTGCTCGGCCACGGCCGGGCGATGGCCTTCGACGAGGCCGACGCCGCCGGCGTGGCGCTGTGCCACGCCTTCACCTGGCGCGGGTGATCAGGTCCCGGCCGCGCCGGGCGGCGCATGGTGGCGGCGTTCGTAGTGCTTGTAGGCGGTGTAGCCCACGCCGGTCACGCCGCTGAGGATCGCGGGGATCAGCAGCGTGTCGTAACCGAAGCGGCCGTAACCGAGCGCGCCGATCACACCGCCGGCGAAGAAGCCGAGCAGCAGGACGCCGTAGAGCCGGAAGCGGAACCAGTCCACCGCCGCCCCGCGCAGGAAGTGGCCGCAGGCGATGCCGAGGTCGGTGACCATGCCGGTCATGTGCGTGGTGCGCATCGTCGAGCCGCTGTAGCTGGAGACCATCGCGTTCTGCAGGCCGCAGGCGAGGGCGGCGAGGTAATCGCCGGTATTGGCGCCCCGGCGCAGGAAATAAACCGCGAGGAACAGCGCCGCGGACTCCAGGGACAGCGCCACGCCGTAGCGGCGGCCGAGACGCAGCCGGCCCTGCTGGATGATCATGCCGCTGAGCAGGCAGCCGACAAAGAAGGCCGCGAGGATGGCCAGCGCGTGCAGCGCCACCGGGTAGTTGGCGCGGCCCAACTCCATGCCGAGCACCGTGACGGTGCCGGTCAGGTGGCTGAGGGCCTGGTGGTGGACGCCGAGGAAACCCACGGCGTTGATGACCCCGGCGGTGACGGTGAGGGCGAGGCCGCCCAGGTAAACCCAGGCGGGGGTGGCGTGTTCACGGAGCATGGTCAGGAGGAGGGACGGTCCCCGGCCAGCACTTCCCGGGCCCGCTTGAGGGCGTCGTCAAAGTGCGCGCAGATGTTGGGCCGGCCGAGGCGGCCGATAAACCCGGCCTTGATCATCATGTCGAGGGGCTGCCGGTGCGGGCCGCTGAGGATCACCGTGCCGCCCGCGGCCTGCATGCGCTCGACGATGCTCTCGAGCGCGTTGAGGGCGGTGGCGTCCATCGCGGGGACCAGCTGCATGCGGAGGATGAGCACCCGGGGCAGGGTGCCGGCCCGGAGCAGGGCGTCCTCCATCTTCTCGGCGGCGCCGAAGAAGAACGCCCCGAAGATCCGGTAGACGACGACCCCCTCGGGGATGTCCTTGCCGTGCGCGAGCTGCTCGGGGGTCTCCAGCTCGTCGCTCGCGGTGACGCGGGCGATCTCGGTGGTCTCGGCCATGCGCTTGATGAAGAGGACGGCGGCCAGCATCATGCCCACCTCGACGGCCACCACGAGGTCGAAGATCACGGTGAGGCTGAAGGTGGCGACCAGGACGACCGCGTCGCTGCGCGGCATCTTGCCGAGGCGGGTCAGCTCGTGCCACTCGCCCATGCGGAAGGCGACGACGATGAGCACCGCCGCGATGGCGCCCATCGGCACGAACCGGGCGTAGGGGGAGAAGAACAGCACGATCAGCAGGAGCGTCAGGGCGTGCACCATGCCCGCGACGGGCGTGCGGCCGCCGGCCTTGACGTTGGCGGAGGTGCGGGCGATGGCGCCGGTCACCGGCATGCCGCAGAAGAACGGGCAGACGATGTTGGCGACGCCCTGCGCGATCAGCTCGGTGTTGGAGTCGTGGCGGTCGTTGACCAGGCCGTCGGCCACCACGGCGGACAGGAGCGACTCGATGGCGCCCAGCA
The DNA here is from genome assembly GCA_041917235.1 of Lacunisphaera sp. Classification (GTDB taxonomy): domain Bacteria; phylum Verrucomicrobiota; class Verrucomicrobiia; order Opitutales; family Opitutaceae; genus Lacunisphaera. Next base: position 34,960 of record JAYRXZ010000022.1, read on the forward strand.
TGGCGATGGTGAAGGCCGGCCCGAGGAGGTCGCGGATGCGCTCGAGGGAAAATTCCGGCCAGACCAGCGGCGGCAGGCCGTGCGGGATGGCGTCCGGCCCGAAGAGGGAGCCCACGGTGGCGACGCCGAGGGACTTGTCCCAGCCGAGCCACGCGACCAGACCGGCGGAGACGACCATGGCGATGATCGCGCCGGGGACGCGCTCCGCGTGCAACCGGGCGCGGTATTTCGGCCAGAGGAGGATGAAGGCGGCGGACACCGTCGCGATGAGCAGCGTGGGCAGGTTGAGCTGCGGCAGGTGGGTCACCAGCCAGGGAAGCTTGTCCACGAACTCGCGCGGGGCCGGCGTGGCGGCGTGGATGCCGGCGAAGTCGGCGGCCTGGCCGGCGACGATGGCCACGGCGATGCCGGTGGTGAAGCCGCTCGTGACCGGGTAGGGGATGAACTTGATCAGCGTCCCGAGGCCGCTGAAGCCCATCACCACGAGCATCACGCCGGCCATGACCGTCGCGAGCAGGAGGCCGTCGAAGCCGTGTTTCTCCACGATCAGCAGGATGACGGTGACGAAGGCGGCGGTCGGGCCGGCGATCTGGACGCGGCTGCCGCCGAGCAGCGACACGATGAAGCCGCCGATGATGGCGGTGAAGATGCCGATGGCCGGGGCGGGGAAGGGGGTGGTGGTGCCCGCGGGCATGCTGGCCACGCCCAGCGCCAGCGCGAGCGGCAGGGCGATCAGGCCGACGGTGACGCCGGACAGGACATCGGTCGTGGCCTGCTTCCGGCTGTAGGGCTGACGCCAGAGGGCGAGGGTCCGCGGCTGGAACCGCAACGGAGGCAGCGGCCAGTATCCCGGTCGGTCGGAGGATTGCTTGGGATCGGAGGCCATGGTCGCGGTTGAGGCGACCAGTCTGCAGCCTGAACGCCCGGCACGCAATCACGGGTTAACCGGGCGTTGGGGCGTGGGCCAAAGTGGAGGGGAGGGATTTTCTCCGATGCTCCCTCATGCAAAGGAGGCCTGCCTGTCCCTTTGACGATCTTCTAGCGGTTCGTTGGAGTTTCCTCGGTAAAGACATACCGGTCGCCTTTCCATGTGGCGCGCAAGGTTCCGGTCCGCGCACCGTAACGATACTTCACGAAATAATCTTCTTCGGGCGTCGCGGCCGATTGGGCGGAGAGTTCATACGTGGCGGAGCTGCCGTAGTGTTCCTTAAGGTAAGCCTTGGACTCGTGCATGGCGGCGAACGCGCCGGGGCCGGAAAACGAGGCATACGCGAAGGAGACCCAGGGAAGGCTCAAAAGGATGAAACCGATGCCGATGAGCCGGAAAATTCGGGGGGCTTTGTCCTCCGGATAAAATTGCGCCATATCCGTCAGCCCGAAGGTGGACATCCGCCACGTGGCCTTGCCGAGGCGGCAAAACGCCAGGCCGATCGGTTGCGGCCGGATCACACACGCGACGCCGAAGACCAGGAAGACCGCGGGGACGATGAGTTCGATCATGTTTTTTTGCCTGACATTACGGATGAGCTGCGGCGGTGCGCAGCACCGATATTGGCTCTGGCCGCTTGTTGGGCTTCTTCATTGGAGGGGAATACCTCTGTTGAATCGCCCGGATTCACGAGTGAATAGGATCCGCTCTGTGGGCAGGATCTGACCTTCTACCTGAATACCGGACAGCTCCAAGGCAAAGCCCGGAGCAGCCGGGATAGAAACCCTGGCCTCCCAAACCCGGTGGCTAAGCACTGGATTCCGCGGTGCGCTGGATTCATACTCCCAATCAGGTAGATCGGTGGGATGCATACTTTGAGGGGAGGAATAAATGCTACGTTCAAAATTCAGCTTCTTCACTATCTTTCCAAATTCACCTTCGATACTCACCTGCGCACCGTCATATGCGAATTGCGCTTTGGAGGGCACGCTTACGCGAATCAGCAATGTGTCCCCATTCGAACGCTCAGTAGATGCGAAGAATAGCGAATAATCTGGGTTGATAGACTTGAAGAAAAGGCGGTGCGCTCCCCAGCGATCATCGTAAACATTAGGAGAGGGCGTTGGCTTCAAATAGGTGAGATGTTTTGTCGCGCACCCGGAAAGAAAGAGGACGGCGCCTAGGAGCGGGACAATCGTTGCATTCATCGTTTCGCCCAACGTTCACGATGAACCACGGCCGCTTGCGGCCGTTGGCTCTGGCATCTGGTTGGGTGGTTTGGGGCCACGAATGAACGTAACCGCGTCAGAAATGGATGGATGGCCCTCGCACCGCAGGGATCCGGTCTTTGCATCGATGAAAACAGGGGGTTCGGGACGACCCTCTCTTCCTGATGATATCCGGACAACCCACATGCCAGACTCTTTCTGTGGCATTTCGATCCCACCGCATGCGCCGAACTGCCACGAAAAATAGTCCTTCGCTAAGAGAAGCGCCTCAAACTCGTCGATACCATCTTCCGGATGAAACAGGGATTCGATAGGTCTGCCGGCCTTCATCTCCTTAAATATACGATACTCATAGCTGACATATCTCCTTTCCTTCTCAGGGCGGTCGCTGGACATCGCCTCTTTAAATAAGCGTTCCATCTCTTCTTCCTGTCTCTTTTGGAACTCGGCTGAGCGCTCGGCCCGATATTCTGCTTCGGATTGGGGCTTGGACTTCGCGACAAAATAGAAAGAGCCGGCGGCAACCGCGGCTACCGACGCTGCGCCGGCCAGAAGTAAGATCGTGATGCGCTTCTTCATCTCTTCACCAAACGATTGAGCTCAGCCACGTCGTGTTAGCGGCGTTGGTTGTGACGACTGGTTGGGTTCCATTTTCTTCAGCTCGAAAAGCGCACGGATGATTGCATCAGCATCTGAGTAGTCGCGGAATACATGCTGAGCCCCTAAATCTCGCAATCGCTCCCATCGACGACCAATTCCGATCATCGGAATGCCAAGAATGCCGCTTACTCGAACATCCCATGGCGCATCGCCGAAATAAACGACTGAGGAAAAGGGAAAGCCTGCTCGGCTCGCTGCGAGTGGAATAATATCCCGCCTGCGTGGTGTATCGCTTGAAGTGGCGTGCGGAAAATCTTCGAGGGCAATACCACAGCACCTGAGCTTAAACCTCGCGCTGATATCGAAACATCCGGTGGCGATCGCGACAGAGCAGATCCGCTCTTCCTTCAAGCGGGTAATGAACTGCACCGCGCCTGCCAGAGGTGTAAAATCGCCGGGAAACGTCGAACGCTCTTGCTCCAGGAGTCGAACAAACTCGCGCTTGATCTCTTCTTCCTTCGTGAGCGCAGCCGGATCGCCGGCGAGTAGACCACGAACAATCGCGCTACTCGTGGGCTCTTCGTATGCTGTCCAATCCAGCGTCGAAAGAGATTGGCCGGTGACGCGCTTAATCGCCTTCGCATAGCATGCACCCTCGACTTCCTGCGTGTCGCAAATCGTCCCATCGTTATCGAATATCGCGAGGAGGTTCATTCTTTGCCCATCGTTAAAGGTGAACCACGCTCACCCGGAAAGAGGACGGAGTCGAGAGCGGGGACGACATAGGCGATTTAGGTGTGATGGTGAGCCTTGGCTCTAGTGGCTTCCATGAGAAGGCGTGTCGAGGGGATTGTTTAAAATGGTTCACCATTTTTCTGGTTGGTCTGCTGGGCCCTCAGCTTCCCGGATGGTCAGGCTTCCATACGCACTCGTGGTGGTGGCGTCAATGCCACCGGTGCAGGGAGGAGTCCGTGGACCGGGAGAGGGGTTGGCCCTGCCTACTGGATATCGCATTGATTGCTCATGCTGCCGCTAGATCGCAGTGGCCAAAGGACGGAACCTGGAGGGAAAGAGCTCATGCCGCGTGGGGGAGCGCCGCGTAGTCGGCGCCACTTTTCCAGAGAGCGAGCATGGTGACGGCCAGCTTGCGCGCGACGGCGATCACCGCGCGTTTCTTGGCGGATTTGCCGCCGCGCTGGGCGATGCGCGCTCCGGCCTCGCGCAGGTGGGAAGGCGGGCCGAAGGGTCCGAGGATGTAGTGGGCGCAGTTGACGAGCAGGCAGCGCAGCTGCTGGTTGCCCGCTTTGGTAATGGGCAGCTGCTTGTCGGTGAGGCCGGATTGGTCGCGACGCGGGACGAGCCCGAGGTAGGCGCCTACGTCACGGGTGTGCGGGAAGCGCCCCGGATCCTCGACGGTGAGCACGAAGCACAAGGAGGTCAGCGGGCCGACGCCATCGACCTGGCGCAGGCGCTGCGTCACCGGGTATTGCTCATCAGCCATCTGCTCGAGCCGGGCGTCGAGCTGTTTGATCTGGGCGTTGAGCCCGTCGATGGTCTGGAGCAGGGGCTCGACGAGCGCGCAAGTGGCGGCGTCCGCGCGGGCGCGGAATTGGCGCACAAAGGCGGTGGCCTTGATGCCGCGGGCCACGGTGAGCCCGAGGCTCTTCACCAGGAAGCGAACGCTGTTCATCTGGTTGACGCGGGACCGCACGAGGGCCTCGCGGACCTTGAGTTGCACCAACGCGCGCTGGGCGGACTCGCTGCGGTGCTTGACCGGGCTGAGCAGGGCCGGGTCGGCGCGGCCGAGGCGGGCGAGCATGCGGGCGTCCTCCTGGTCGTTCTTCGTCGTGCTTTGCGAGATCGCGCGCAGCTTGCGGGCGTTGGCCACGATCACGGGGTGACCGAGCGACTCCAGCAGCCGGCTGACCCACGGGCTGTGCGTGCCGGTCTCCATCACGAAGGTGGCCCCGGGGTGCTTCTGGGCGAAGGCGGTGAGGCACTCGCGGGAGTTGATGACTTCCGTCTCGGCGACAATGTCGCCGGCGGCCGAGAGGACGCACACCGCATGGCGGCGGTCCCCGAGGTCGATTCCGATGGTGATGTTCTTCGAGCTCATAAGGCGGAGAGTAACCGCCCCGCATTTTATGTGCGAGGCGCTCTACGCCTTCTCATTCCTACTGGATCGGCTCTTTCTTCCTTCCGAGGGTGTGGTAGCAGATAACAACGACGGTGCTGATTGCCAGGATCGCAAGCTCACGATCCCAAAACAGCTTCTTTTCGAAGAACAACGCGTCTATCGCCCGGAAAGCGAACAAGGCGATTTGAATGACGCTAACGAAATAGAAAGCCCACAAAAGCATCGCGCCAAAGGCCCGCCAGCCTGTGGGTCGCATGAGTTCTTTAACCGTCCACATGCCGCGTTTGCTCATTTGCCGATCGCTTCAGATCAGCCACGCCCGCCGGGCGGGCGAGCCATCTCTTTTGAATGACGGGGCCAAGTTGAGCGGAGATATCATTGCCGATTTAGGTGAGAGCAAGGGCGTTGTGCTGTGGCTGCTGGTTCGGCTCTTTCAGCGCAGGAAGTTCGGCGTGCGGCCGGTCACTGCAAGGTAACTAAACATAATGCATAACGAGCCTCCGGAAATCAGGAGCTTCCAATTCCTTTCAAAAACCAACGCCAGCAATGCTGAGGAAAACATGAACACGGCAATGCACCCGCAGATTAAACGGACGCCCCGTCTAATCTTCCCGTCTTCTCCTAGTGACCAAGACATGTGAGCGGTCTGGTTATGCCGAACGTTTGAGCTCAGCCACGTCGCGTTAGCGACGTTGGCTGTGACCATTGGTTAGCCGTCTTCTTGGTTCTTTTCTTCGATAGTGAATCCAAGAAGCGCTCAGTGGGCGAACCGGCCGGGACCCTAACGGCTCCTTCTTCCGAGGGATGCATCACCCCAACAAAGTAGGTTCGCCTATCCACCGAGACGATCTCCTTTCCGTCGTAGTATTTGGGATATGCACTGCAAAATGCAAAAAACACGCCGCGCTGGTCACGATACAGGCTGCCGACAGAACCTCCATCGGTCCAAATGGACAGATAAACTCTTTCGAATCGACCATCGAAGCCGATGTCGGCGAGCTTGGTCGGCAATGGATGGGAGGGCTTCCACTTCTGAACGTCGCTCTTTTCTTTCTGGAAGCTTTCGAGCACCTCCACATCAGGAAGATCAATGATTTCATCCGAAACGCATCCGGCGAGCAACAAGGCGATGAGGAGGACAATGAACTTCATGGCTAACGGTGTTATTCAGCTTCAGACAAAAGCGTATGTTCGTGGAGCTGCATTAGCACCTAAATGCAGGTTAAGTGTTTCAGGCTCAAGGACGGCTTTTTGAACTTACGCTTTACCCGGGTGCCACGATCTCCGGCAAAAGCTTAAGTTCAGGCTCAGAGAATTATGCCACAAGGGATCACAAGGGACGCAAAGCGATCACTTCAGATCGCTCCTCTTTGCGATCTATGTGTTCTTTCGTGGCTACGGTTCAGGTCAATCCGCCCTAGCCGCCGCGGACGGTGCGGATGATGCGGCCGAGCTCGCCGACGCGGTAGGGTTTGGTCAGATATCCGTAGAAACCCATGTCGAGGAACTGCCGGCGCATCTCCTCGTTGTCGTAGCCGCTGGCGATGATGGCGCACACCTCGGGGTGCAGCTCGCGCAGCACCTTGAAGGTCTGCTCGCCGCCCATGCCGCCGATGATCGTCAGGTCCATGATCACGATGTCGTAGGGGCGGCCGATGTTGAGGTAGCGCTTGTAGAGCTGGACCGCCTCCTCGCCGTCCTTGGCGAGGTCGCACTTGTATTCGAGGCTCTCGAGCATGCCCTTGGTGAGCGAACGGATCTGCTCGTCGTCATCCATGAAGAGGATGCGGCCGGTCTTCGTGGCGAAGCGCAGGCTCGGGGCGCGGCGGGCCTCGACCTCCTCGGGCTTGTCCGCCAGCGGGAGGAACACGGTGAACGCCGTGCCGCGGCCGACCTCGGAGTCGACGCCCATCTGGCCGCCGTGACGCTTGACGATGGAGACGACGGTGGCGAGGCCGAGTCCGGTGCCGTTCTTCTTGGTCGTGAAGAAGGGCTCGAAGATCTTCTCCAGGTGCTCGGGCTTGATGCCGCTGCCGTTGTCCTGCACCTCGATCTGCACGTAGTTGCCGGCGGGCAGCGGGGCGACCTGGTCCTCGGCCAGCGTGGCATTGGCGGCGTTGAGCCAGATCTGGCCCTGCCCGGTGGGCATGGCCTGGATGGCGTTGATGACGAGGTTCTGGAAAACCTGGAGGATCTGGGCGCGGTCGACGCAGATCGTGCCGGTGTCGGGCGCGACGTTGAGCTCGATCTTCACCGTCGAGCCGGCGGCGGCGAGGCGCACGGCCTCGCCGAGGATGTCGGCGGGCCTGACCACCTGGCGCACGCCGGAGCCGCCGCGGGAGAAGGTGAGCAGCTGCCGGCTCAGGCTCTTCGCGGCCTCGCAGGCGTCCTCGCTGTTCTTGAGGCCGGACAGGTCGTGGGCGTCCTTGGCCATCGAGACGCCGCCGAGGATGGTCGTGAGCAGGTTGTTGAAATCGTGGGCAATGCCTCCGGCGAGCTGGCCAAGGGTCTCGAAGCGGTTGGAGCGGATGAGCTCCTCCGGCGTCAGGCTCATCTCGCCGGGGTGGCGGAACACCAGCACCGCGCCGGCGGGCCGGCCGGTGGCGTCGATCACCGCGCGGCTGCTGAAGGCCACGGGCTGCGGCGTGCCGGTGCCGTTGTCCAGGGCGAACTCGGTGTTGAGGGCCGTGGCCTCGCCCGTGCCGATGGCCTTGGCCACGGGACTCTCGCCCGGCTGGCCGCTCTCGCGGTGGACGATCCGGAACAGCTCCCACGCGGGCAGGCCGATGCTGTCCTCGCAGGAGCGGCCGAGCAGCTGCTCGGCCTTGGCGTTGAGGTGGATGATCTGGCCGCTGGCGTCGGCGAGCAGGACGGCCTCCGCCAGCTCGGCGAGCAGCACGGCGAGGTGCGCGGCGGGCAGGCCCGGGCCGGCCTCGAGCGCGCTGGCCTCGGCCAGCGGCACGGCGAAACCGAGGACGCGCTGCAGCTCCTTGCGCCGGGAGATGTGCCGCACGATGCCGGCGTGCACGAGCACCTCGCGGTCCTCGCGGTGGCGCAGGCGGAGCGTGTCGAAGTAGGAAACCTGGCTCGGGTGCTGGGCGAGGAAGTAGGCCTGCAGCCCGCCGGTGGTCTCGTCCATCGGCAGCGCGCGGAGGACGGACTCGATCGTGTCCGGGAACTCGGCGTCGCTGTAGCCGAGCAGGGACTTGAAGCCCGGCGAGAGCCAGTAGAGGCCGGTGGTGAAATCGAGGTCGAACAGGCCGACGCGGCCGCGGTCGCCGAGCTGCGCGAGCCGGTCCTCGGCGCGCAGCGTGGCCTCCTCGAACTCCTTGCGGTCGGCGATGTCGAGGTGCGCGCCCATGACGCGCTGCAGGGCGCCGTTGGGGCCGTAGACCTGGAGGCCCACGCTCTGCACCCACACGAAGTGGCCCTGCGCGTGCCGCATGCGGAACTCGAGGGAGAACTGCCGGGTGCCGGTCGCCCCGGCGCGGCCCTGCCGGTCGGGCGCGGCGGAGGAATCGTCGGGGTGGATGAGGTTCAGCCAGGTCTCGTAGGTGTTGGGCAGCGCCGCCTCGGTGTAACCGAGCATGCGCTTCCAGGTCGGCGAGTAATAGACCTCGTTCCGCTGGAAGTTCAGGTCGAAGAACCCGAGCGGGCTGCGCTCGTGGAGCTGCGTGAGGAAATTGTCCGCCGGCGCGCCGGCCGCCGCGACGGGGGCGGCGGCGGGCAGCGTGATGAAGGCGAGGTAGCGCGCGGGGTTGTCGCCGGCCTTCTCGAGCCTGACGTTCACGTCGAACGCCGCGGCCTCCTTCGGCTGGAGCCGGAGCGAGATGGGATGGCCCTGGGCCGCGGCGAGCAGCACCTCCCACTGCGACTGCACCCAGTCGGTGTCGCGCGACACGACGTCGAAGGTGAAGAGATTCGGGAAGAGGTCGCCCACGAGCTCGGCGTTGCCCGCCTGCCAGATCGCGCAGGCCGAGGCGCTCGCCACCTGGACGCGGCCGTCCGTGTCCAGCACGAGGACCGTGCTGCTCCCGGTGCCCGGCAGCTTGCCGGCGGGGTGCTGGGTGGAGTGGGGGCTCAAGCGGGGCGGGAGTTTGTAATTAGCAACAGCAGTCGCGAGTCCAGACAGAAGGACCTTTGCGCAGCTTGCACGGTTTATGAGGCTTTTACCAGCCGGTCGGGGTTGCTCCCGCCGGCCGCCCGCTCAGGCGGCGGCGGTCTGCCCGGCGCGCCTCAGCCGCCGCCAAGGCTATGGCTGACAAGCGCGTCTGCTTGTTCTTCACGCCGAGACCAAGGTCTTTTGCCATGCCTGAACACGTTTCTCCAAGAAGTCGATCCAGACGGGCTGGTCGTTCAGGCACGGGATGTGGGTGAACTCCGCGCCGCCGGCCTCCTTGAACTGCTCGGCGCCCTCGACGCGGATTTCCTCGAGGGTCTCGAGGCAGTCGGTGACGAAGGCCGGGGTGATGACGAGCAGGCGTTTCTTGCCCTGCTTGGGCAGTTCCTCGAACAGGTGGTCGGTGTAGGGCGCGATCCACGGCTCGCCGGCGATGCGGGATTGGAAGGAGATGGACCACTTGGCCGGATCCAGGCCGGCGGCCTTGGCGAACTCGTGCGTGGTGCGGGTGACCTGCGCCTTGTAGCAGGTGGCGTGCGCCGGGGAGCAGGTGTTGCAGCAGTCGGCCACGACCTGGCAGTGGGCGTGCGAGCTGTCGCCCTTGGTCAGGTGGCGCACCGGGATGCCGTGGTAGCTGAAGAGCAGGTGGTCGTGCGGCTGGGCGAGGTAGGGCTTCGCGCTGGCGACAAGGGCGGCGATGTAGTCGGCGTCGGCGAAGTAGGGCTGCACGCACTCGATCTTCATGTCCGGGGCGATCTTCGCGGCCTCGCGGTGGACCTTGGCGACGACGGTCTCCCAGCTCGACATGGCGTAGTGCGGGTATTGCGGGAAGAGGAGGAGGCGGTCGATGCCCTGCTTCGCCATGCGGTGCAGGACGTCGGGGATGGACGGGTTGCCGTAGTTCATCGCCAGCTCGACCGGCAGCGCGGTGCGGGCCTGGAGCTTGGACTGCGTGTGCTTGCTGGTGACGATCAGCGGCGAGCCCTCGGGGGTCCAGACGCTCTCGTAGGCGTGGGCGGATTTCTTGGCGCGGAAGGGGATGATGATGCCGTTGACCAGCAACCAGCGCAGGAAGCCGATGTCCGGCTTGTCGATCACGCGCTCGTCGCCGAGGAATTCGCGCAGGTAGCGCTTCACGTCGGGGACGGAAGTGGAATCAGGGGAGCCGAGATTGAGAAGGAGGACGGCGGACTTGGCCATGGTGTGCGTCCAAGACTGGTGGCCCAAAGGCCCCGAATGTCAATCGGTGGAAAAGCCGGGGTTCAGGCCGCGAGCGACTGGATCGCGGCGATGAGCCGGTGGGTGTTCTCGGGCACGATGCGGTCGGTGATGATCGTGCGCGGGGCGGCGGGGACCAGGTCGAGCCGCGGGCCGGACTCCGAGCCCGGGCGGACGATGTCGGCGATGAAGTCCATGCCGCCGCGCGGCTTGATCCAGCGGTAGTAGATGTCGGCGTCGTCGGACTCGAGGACGATGTCCAGCTTCAGCAGGACGTGGCAGTAAAGCGTCAGGTCGCGATACGAGGCGAACCAGGTCGGCGGGCACACCAGTTGGTCGCGGATGACAAGGGTCATGGCGGGTATGCCCCTCTGCAATAATTGTGCCGGCCGCGAAGGGAAGCAGGATTTTATCTGGCGTTGCCGCGGGGTGGTTCATTCTATGCTTGTTCGATTCCATCCGCACCTTCCATGAGTTCCACCCGCCCGCCTGTGCTCCTCGTCATCCGTGATGGCTGGGGCAGCAATCCGCATCCCGAGCAGAACAAGTTCAATGCCGTCCACCTGGCGCGGAAGCCGGCGGATGACATGCTGCATGCGAAGTATCCGGTCACCCTGGTCAAGGCCAGCGGACTCGACGTCGGCCTGCCCGACGGCCAGATGGGCAACAGCGAGGTCGGCCACGAGAACATCGGCGCCGGCCGCATCGTCGACCAGGAGCTGGTGCGCCTGAACAAGCTTTTCTCCGAGAAGCAGCTCGCCCGCAACCCGGTCTGGCACGCCATCGTCGCGCGCCTGAAGGCCAACCCCGCGGCGAAGCTCCACCTGATGGGCATCGTGTCCGACGGCGGCGTGCACGGCATGCTCGAGCATTTGTATGGGATTTTGCGCCAGGCGAAGGAGGACGGCCTCGCCGGCCGCGTGTTTATCCACGCCTTCACCGACGGGCGCGACACGCCGCCGCAGAGCGGGCTCGGCTACATCCAGCAGGTCGAGGCGCAGCTGAAGCAGATCGGCGTGGGCAAAATCGCCACGGTCTGCGGACGCTTCTGGGCCATGGACCGCGACAACCGCTGGGAGCGCGTGCAGAAGGCCTACGACATGCTGACCGGCAGGAAGGCCCTCGCTACCGCGGCCAGCGCCGAGGCGGCGATCGCCAGCTATTACGAGAAGCCGCTCAGCCCGACCCAGAATGGCGACGAGTTCGTGCCGGCCACGTGGATCACCGGTGCCGACGGCAAGCCGGTCGCGACCTTCGCCGACGGCGACGCGGTGCTCTTCTACAATTACCGCGGCGACCGCCCGCGCGAGATCACGAAGGCCTTCGTGCTCGACGGCTTCAAGGAGTTCGATCGCGGCGCGAAGCTCGATCTCTACTACGCGACGATGACCGAGTATGAGGCCGGCCTGCCGGTGCACGTGATCTCGGGCAAGCCCGAGGCGCTGAAGAACATCCTCGGCGAGGTCGTCAGCAAGGCCGGCATCGGCCAGTTCCGCTGCGCCGAGACGGAGAAGAACCCGCACGTGACCTTCTTCTTCAACAATTACCGCACCACGCCGTTTCCCGGCGAGGACCGCGCGTGTCCGGCCAGCCCGAAGGTGTCGACCTACGACATGCAGCCGGAGATGTCGGCCGCGCAGGTGACCGCCGAGGCGAAGGCCGCGATCCTGTCGGGCAAATACGGCCTTGTGGTCGTCAATTACGCGAATCCCGACATGGTCGGCCACACCGGCTCGCTGCCGGCGGCCATCAAGGCCTGCGAGGCGACCGATGCCGGGCTGGGGGAGTTGCTCGCCGCGCTGGCGACGAGGAACGGCAAGGCCGTCATCCTCGCCGACCACGGCAACGCCGAGCAGATGTGGGACCCGGTCAACAACGGCCCGCACACCGCGCACACCCTGAACCTCGTCGAGGTCTTCGTGGTGGGCGAGGGGCTCGCGGCCGGGAAGACCAGGATGCGTCAGGGCGGGCGGTTGGCGGACATCGCCCCGACCGTGTTGCACCTCATGGGCTTGCCCAAGCCGGCGGAGATGACGGGGGAGAGTTTGGTGATTGGGTGATTTTTGTAGGGCGGCATCTCCGAATGCCGCCTCGTGCGATGAAAGGCGGGGTTCGGGGACCCCGCCCTACAGTCGTGTCATAGGGGCACAAATTCTGGTTGCCCCGGGGTGGGGCGGGCCGTTTGGTTGAGCGTTCCGCACCCATGAAACGCACCCATCATTGCGCCCAACTCACCAAGGCCAACCTCGGCGCGACCGTGTCGCTCGCCGGCTGGGTTGATTCCATCCGCGACCATGGCGGCATCATTTTCGTCGATCTCCGCGATCGCGAGGGCATCACGCAGGTGAAGTTCGACTCCAACCTCCGCGCCCAGGCCGCGCTGCTCAAGGACGAGTCCGTGATCGGCATCGTGGGCAAGGTCGAGAACCGCCCGGACGCGATGGTGAACAAGAATTTGCCCACGGGTGAGATCGAGATCGATGCCACCGAGCTGGTCGTGCACAACCTTTCCGACACGCCGCCGTTCCCGCTGACCGACGCCGGCGGCGACAAGGTCAACGAGGACCTGCGCCTGACCTACCGTTACCTGGACCTGCGCCGCCCGAAGATGCGCAAGAACCTCGCCGTGCGCCACCGCGCGACGAAGTCCGTCCGCGACTACTTCGACTCCCAGGGTTTCTACGAGGTCGAGACGCCGGCGCTGTTCAAGAGCACGCCCGAGGGCGCCCGCGAATACCTCGTGCCGTCGCGCGTCCATGCCGGCCAGTTCTACGCGCTCTCGCAGTCGCCCCAGCAGTTCAAGCAGATCCTGATGGTCGCGGGCGTGGAGAAATATTTCCAGATCGCCCGCTGCTTCCGCGACGAGGACCTGCGCGCCGACCGCCAGATGGAGTTCACGCAGATTGACGTCGAGGTGTCGTTCATCGACCGCGAGGGCATCTACGCGCTCTTCGAGGGCATGCTGAAGAAGGTCTGGAAGGACGTGCTCAACCACGACCTGCCCACGCCGTTCCCGCGCCTGGCCTACAAGGACGCCATGAACCGCTACGGCGTCGACAAGCCCGACACGCGCTTCGCGATGGAGCTGGTAGACTTCTCCGAGACCTTCAAGACGTCCGGCTTCAAGGTGTTCGCCTCGACCGTCGCCGCGCACGGCTCGGTGAAGGCGTTCAACGCGAAGGGCCTCGCCGACATCACCCAGGGCGAGATCACCGCCCTCGAGGAGGTCGCGAAGTCGCTCGGCGCGAAGGGCCTCGCCTTCATCAAGGTCGAGAACGGCGAATGGAAGTCGCCGATCGTGAAATTCTTCAGCGAGGCCGAGAAGGCCGAGCTGACCAAGCGCCTCAACATCGAGAACGGCGACATCATCTTCTTCGCCGCCGCCCCGTGGGAGCGCGCCTGCGCCATCCTCGGCCGGGCCCGCCTGGACTGCGCCCAGCTGCTCGTGAAGCGCGGCAAGCTGACGCTGCGCGCCGACCAGTGGAATTTCCTGTGGGTCGTCGACTTCCCGCTCATGTCCTACGACGAGGAGAAGGGCAGCTACGCGGCCACGCACCACCCGTTCACGGCGCCGGTCGTGGAGGACACGGGCCTGCTCGACACCGACCCGAAGGCCGTCCGCGGCCAGCATTACGACGTCGTCCTCAACGGCATGGAGCTCGGCGGCGGTTCGATCCGCATCCACCAGCCCGCGGTGCAGAAGAAGGTGTTCGAGGACGTGCTCAAGATCCCGGCCGACGTGGTCGAGAGCCGCTTCGGCTACATGCTCAAGGCCTTCACCTACGGCGCCCCGCCGCACGGCGGCATCGCCTTCGGCCTCGACCGCATGTGCGCGCTGCTCTGCGGCACGACCAGCATCCGTGACGTCATCGCCTTCCCGAAGACCCAGAAGGCCCAGGACCTGATGGCCCAGAGCCCGACGCCGGTCACGGCCAAGCAGCTCAAGGAGCTGCACATCCAGACGGTGATCCCGCAGCAGTGAGGCGGCCCGCCCCGCGGGAATCTTACTTTTGCCATTAGCCGGATGAATCCCGCCACAGCAGGCTTGCGCCCAGCGGGTTAACCGCGGAAACTCCCGGCCATCCTCTTTACCCCATGAAACTTATCACCGCCATCATCAAGCCGTTCAAACTCGAGGCCGTTAAGGAAGCGCTCACCGCCGTCGGTGTCGAGGGCATGACGGTCTCCGAGGTCAAGGGCTTCGGCCGCCAGAAGGGCCACACCGAGGTCTACCGCGGCAGCGAATACACCGTGGACTTCCTGCCCAAGGTGAAGCTCGAGGTCGTCGTCGGCGAGGACATCAAGGACAAGGTGGTCGCCGCGATCGTGAACGCCGCCAAGACCGGCAAGATCGGCGACGGCAAGGTGTTCATCTCGCCGGTGGACGACGTCATCCGCATCCGCACGGACGAGCACGGCGACGCGGCGATCTGAGTCGGGCGGTCAAGTTGTTGATTCCAAGCCGGTCCGACGGGCCGGCTTTTTTGTTTGGTGATCCTGAGGTGGAACCCGGCCGCGGGCCGGGTTTGGTTGGGGTGCGTCCTGAAAACCTGTCCGGTTGCCGGATTCCACCCCCGGCAACCGGCTGATTCGCCGCCTTTATGCCACGGCTGGAAAAACAGGTTTCGGGGCTGGCATTGCTCCTGCTCAAGCGGTGCTGCCCATGAAAAATGCACTGCCCAAAACCTTGCGTCTCCTCGCGCTGATTGGCCTTGGCTGGCTGACCGCGCTTACCTGTTCGGCCCAAGAAGCGGCCGCCCCGGCTACCCCGCCCGAGCCCACCGTCGAGCAGCGACTCGCGGACCTCGAGGCTTACGTCAACAACACCGCGCGCACGCCGGATGTTGCCTCCAAGATTCCCGGCCCCGGCCCGGGCCACAATGCCTGGCAGATGACGAGCACCGCGCTGGTGCTCTTCATGACGCTGCCCGGCCTGGCGCTGTTCTACGGCGGCCTGGTGCGCAAAAAGAACGTGCTCTCCGTCCTGGCGCAGTGCCTGGGCATCGCCGGCCTGGTCACCATCCTCTGGTGGGCGGTCGGATACAGCCTCTCCTTCGGCGCGGGCAACGCCTTCATCGGCGACCTGTCCTACGCGATGCTCAACGGGGTCAACCCCGGCGCCGTCGGCGCGGGCTACTACTGGATCAGCGACTCCATGTGGGCCATGTTCCAGCTGACCTTCGCCATCATCACCCCGGCCCTCATCATCGGCGCCATCGCCGAGCGCATGAAGTTCCTCGCGGTGCTGGTGTTCGTCGCGATCTGGATGTTCGCGGTTTATTTCCCCTTCGCCCACATGGTCTGGTCCACGACCGGCTTCATGTGCGGCCCGCTCAACCCGGGCGCCACCATCAAGGCGATCGACTTCGCCGGCGGCACCGTGGTGCACATGACCTCGGGCTGGTCCGCGCTGGTGCTCTGCATCATCCTCGGCAAGCGCCTCGGCTTCGGCAAGGAGCCGATGCCCCCGCACTCCATGGTGCTCTGTATGGTCGGCACCGGCATGCTCTGGGTCGGCTGGTATGGGTTCAACGCCGGCTCCGCGCTGGGTGCCGACGCCATCGCCTCCAACGCCTTCACCACCACCACGCTCGCCGCGGCCGTCGCCGGCTTCTTCTGGGCGCTGTGCGAGTGGGTCATCCGCGGCAAGCCCAGCGTGCTCGGCTTCTGCTCGGGCATCGTGGCCGGCCTCGTGGTCATCACGCCCGCCGCCGGTTTCGTTACCGCCACCTCGTCCGTCATCATGGGCGTCCTGGCCGGCATCGTGTGCTTCGCGGCCTGCTCCTACCTGAAGAAGGCCCTCGGCTACGATGACGCGCTCGACACCTTCGGCGTCCACGGCGTGGGCGGCACCATGGGTGCCATCCTCACCGGCGTGTTCGCCGACCCGGCGGTCAACTCCGTCGTCGGCCCGCTCAAGGAGGGCCTCCTGGTCAGCCAGCTCAAGGCTGTCGGCCTGACCATCGTGTGGAGCGTGGCCGCCACCGCGATCATCGCCTACATCGTCAAGGCCGTCATCGGCCTCAAGGCCAGCACCGAGGTCGAGTCGCAGGGCCTGGACATCACCGAACATGGCGAGGAAGGCTACATCGGCTAACCCTTAACACCTACCAAACATGAAACTCATCATCGCCATCATCAAACCGTTCAAGCTCGACGAGGTTAAGGAGGCGCTCGGCGCCGTGGGCATCGAGGGCATGACGGTCACCGAGGTCAAGGGGTTCGGCCGCCAGAAGGGCCACACCGAGATCTACCGCGGCAGCGAATACACCGTGGACTTCCTGCCCAAGGTGAAGATC
Organism: Lacunisphaera sp.; assembly: GCA_041917235.1. GTDB lineage: Bacteria > Verrucomicrobiota > Verrucomicrobiia > Opitutales > Opitutaceae > Lacunisphaera. Next base: position 51,491 of record JAYRXZ010000022.1, read on the forward strand.
GAGATCGCCGTGGCCGACGACATCGTCGCCAAGGTGATCACGGCCGTCACCGGCGCCGCCAAGACCGGCAAGATCGGCGACGGCAAGATCTTCGTGCTCCCGCTGGAGGATGTCATCCGCATCCGCACCGACGAGCACGGCGACAGCGCCGTCTGAGGCGGACCCTCCA
>JAYRXZ010000023.1:0-50948 GCA_041917235.1 Lacunisphaera sp.
CCAGCCTGCGCGCCGGCGGCCTCGGCTCCGGCGGCTTCAACTTCGACGCCAAGCTCCGCCGCCCCTCGATCGACCCGTCCGACCTCTTCCACGCCCACATCGGCGGCATGGACGCCTACGCCCTGGCCTTCAAGCTCGCCCGCCGGATCCTCGCCGAGGGCAAGTTCGAGAGCTTCGTCGCCGAGCGCTACAGCTCCTTCGACACGGGCTACGGCCGCGCCATCGAGAAGCGCCGCACCAATTTCCGCGAGCTCAACAAGCTCGTGCTCACCAAGCTCGGCGAACCCAAGCCCCGCTCCGGCAAGCAGGAATACCTCGAAAACCTCCTCAATACCTACCTCCACGGCTGATCCCCCGGCCGCCGGAGCGCAGTTTTTCTACATGCCCCTCCACGCCACTCCGGCGGCACCCCTGCCCTTTCTCGACCCCGATCTCCCGCTGTCGCAGCGCGTCGACGACCTCGTCGGCCGCCTGACGCTGCCGGAGAAAATCAGCCAGCTGGTCCACGACAGCAAGGCCATCGACCGCGTCGGCGTGCCCGCCTACAACTGGTGGAACGAGGCCTGCCACGGCGTCGGCCGCAACGGCCGTGCCACCGTCTTCCCGCAGGTCATCGGCCTCGGCGCCACCTGGAACCGCGACCTCGTCAAACGCGTCGCCTCCACCATCGCCGACGAGGCCCGCGCCAAGCACCACGCCGCCCTCGCCGCCGGCCGCCGCGGCCAGTATCAGGGCCTCACCTTCTGGACGCCGAACATCAACATTTTCCGCGACCCGCGCTGGGGCCGCGGCCAGGAAACCTTCGGCGAGGACCCCTGCCTCACCGGCGAACTCGGCTCCGCCATGGTGCGCGGCCTGCAGGGCGACGATCCCCGCTACCTGAAGACCGCCGCGTGCGCCAAGCACTACGCCGTCCACAGCGGCCCCGAACAGGACCGCCACGGCTTTGACGCCATCCCCACGCAGAAGGATTTCGCGGAGACCTACCTCCCCGCCTTCAAGAAGCTCGTGGATGCCGGCGTGGAGTCGGTGATGGGCGCCTACAACCGCACCCTCGGCGAGCCCTGCTGCGGCAGCGAACTCCTCATCAAGGACATCCTGCGCGGCCGCTGGGGCTTCAAGGGCCACTTTGTCAGCGACTGCGGCGCGATCGACGATTTCCACCAGCAGCACAAGGTCACCCGGAACGCCGCCGAGTCCGCCGCCCTGGCCGTGCGGAACGGCTGCGACCTCAATTGCGGCTGCACCTACAACGACCTTGTCGTCGCGGTGAAGGACGGCCTCATCACCGAGGCCGAGATCGACACCGCGCTCGGCCGCCTGCTGGCCACCCGCCTCAAGCTCGGCCTGCTCGACCCGCAGGACCGCGTGCCGTGGTCCAAGACTTCGCCCACGATCATCGACAGCGCCCCGCACCGCCAGCTCTCCTGCGAGGCCGCCATCGAGTCCATCGTCCTGCTCAAGAACAACGGCATCCTCCCCCTGCGGCAGGATCACGAGAGTATCCTGGTCTGCGGCCCGACCGCCGCCAACACCACGGCGCTGATCGGCAACTACTATGGTTTCTCCCCGCGGCTCGTCACGCTGGCCGAGGGCATCTTCGCCCGTGCCCCCGAGAGCACCCGCACGGTCTACCGCCTAGGCTCACCCCTGCTCAGCCCGATGTCGCCGGGTGTCAACTACACCTTCTCCACCGCCGCGGAGAACGAGATCACCATCGCCATCCTCGGCCTCGACTCCTCGCTCGAAAGCGAGGAGGGCGACAGCCCGGCCTCCCCGAGCGGCGGCGACCGCGACACCATCGAGCTGCCCAGGGTCCAGCTCGAGTTCATCACCGAGCTGCGCAAGCACGCGAAGAAACTCATCGTCGTCCTCACCGGCGGCAGCTCGATCGCCATTCCCGAGGTGCACGATTTCGCCGACGCCGTCCTGCAGGTCTGGTATCCCGGCTGCGAAGGCGGCCGCGCCCTCGCCGAGGTGCTCTACGGCGACGCCTCCCCGTCGGGCAAACTGCCCCTCACCGTCCCCCGCCGCACCGCCGACCTGCCCGCCTTCATCGACTACGGCATGAAGGGCCGCACCTACCGCTTTGCCGCGACCGAACCGCTCTATCCCTTCGGCTTCGGCCTCAGCTACGCGAAATTCACCTACGGCCCGCTCGCCCTGAGCACCGCCCGCCTGTCGGCCGGCCAGGAAGTGACCGCCCGCGCCACGCTCACCAACACCTCCGCCCGGACCGCCAGCGAGGCGGTGCAGTGCTACATCCAGCCGCCGCGCTCGTGGCCCGACGCCCCGCTCGCGACGCTCGTCGACTTCCAAAAGGTCACCGTGCCCGCCCGCGGCTCCGTCGAGGTGACGTTCCGCCTGCCTGCCGCGGCCTTCGCCCAGGTCGACGCCGCCGGCCAGCATGTGCACGCCCCCGGCGCCTACCGCCTCGTCGTCGGCTCGGCCTCGCCCGGTGCCCGCGCCCAGGCGCTCGGCGCCGCCGCCCCCGCCACCGGCGAGATCACGCTGGCCTAGGGTGGGTCTTGTAGAAGCCACCAGCCCTCCTTTGTCATTCTGAACGAAGTGAAGAATCCAGTTGTTCACCCGTGGCATCGCACCCGTTGCACTGGATCCTTCGCTTCACTCAGGATGACAGGTGACTAGTGTTCTGACCGTCGCGTTGATTCTTCCGCCAATCGAGAATCAAAAAACAATTTCCCCTACCCCATGAGCGATTCCTCGCAGAAACTCTCCTTTGTCGAGAAGGCCGGCTACAGCGCGGGCGATGCCGCCGCGAACTTCGTCTTCATGACGATGGTGCTGTTCCAGCTGAACTTCTACACCGATGTCTTCGGCCTCTCCGCCAACGCCGCCGCCGCCATCCTGCTCTGGCCCCGCCTCTGGGACGCCGCCTTCGACCCGATCATGGGCGTGCTCGCCGACCGCACCAAGAGCCGCTGGGGCCGGTTCCGCCCCTGGATCCTGTGGACCTCCGTGCCCTGGGCCATCGTCATGGTGCTCGCCTACACCACGCCGCAGGGCTGGAGCATGGGCATGATGATCGCCTACGCCGGCATCACCAACACGGTGCTGATGACGCTCTACTCGATGAACAACATGCCCTACTCCGCCCTCGGCGGCGTCATGACGGGCGACCTCAACGAGCGCACCAAGCTGAACTCCTACCGCTTCGTCTCGGTCAACATCGCGCAGTTCATCGTCGGCGGCCTGACCCTGCCGCTCGTCGCCAAGTTTGCCGAGGGCTCGGACCGCCAGCACGGCTGGCAGATGACCATGACCATCTGGGCCGTCCTCTGCTTCGTGCTCTTCATGGTCACGTTCTTCACCACCAAGGAGCGCATCCAGCCCGTCACCGAGACCCATTCCTCGCCGAAGCAGGACTTCGCCGACCTGCTGAAGAACAGCCCCTGGATCGCGCTGGTCGCCTACACGGTGTTCAACTTCGCCATGCTGTCCTTCCGCGGCGGCGCCCACTACAATTACTACCACCACTACGCCGACAAGGCCGCGATGTTCGACTTCGTCGAAAAGCTCGGCCTGACCACCGGCGAGGCCGCCAAGAGCGGCGGCCTGCTCGACTGGCTCGGTTACATCGTGCACGGCACGCGCGAGACCGCCGCCAGCTCCAACGTGGCCGACGTGTTCAACAGCATCATCAACATGGTCGGCACCGCCGTGACCATCGTGGTGATCATGCTCTCCGCCTCCTTCTCCGCGCGCTTTGGCAAGAAGGCCGTCATCGGCACCGGCTTCGGCCTGGCCGCGCTCAACGCCTTCGCCATGTATCTGCTCAGCCCCGGCAACACCTGGGGCATGCTGGCGCTCGCCGTCACCGGCTCGATCGTCTACGCCCCGACCATCGCGGTCGCCTGGGCGATGTATGCGGACGCCGCCGACTACTCCGAGTGGCAGACCGGGCGCCGCTTCACCGGCATGGTCTTCGCCACCATCGGCTTCGCCCTCAAGTCCGGCCTCGCCCTCGGCTCGGCCGTCTTCCTGTGGCTCATGGCCGGGCTCTTCGACTACGAGACCCATGCGCCCACCGCCGCCCAAGCGGTCGCCGGTTACCGCGCGACCAGCTCGATCTTCGTCGGCCTGCTCTTCGCCGGCGGCGCGCTCTCCATCGCCCTCTGCAAACTGAACAAGGCGACCACGCTCCAAATGGCCGCCGACCTCACCGAGCGCCGCCGCCAGGCCGGCCTGCCCGCCTGAGCCCATGCACCGCCGCCTGATTGCGCTGCTCCTCCTGCTGCCGGGCCTCGTCCGCGCCGAGGACGGCTACCGGCTCTGGCTGCGCTACGATTCGCTGGCCGCCCCGGCCGCCGTCGTGCTTTCGACCCCCACGGGACGCGAGTCCCCGACCATCGCCGCCGCCCGGGCGGAACTCCGGTCCGCGTTCGGTGCGCAAACGGCCGTGAGCCTCGCGCCGGCGCCGATCGAGGTGGCGGATGCCGGAGCCGAGGGCTACGCCATCCGCGCCACGAGCGGCGGCACCGTGCAGATTTCCGCCAACAGCGACGCCGGCGCGCTCTATGGAACATTCGCCCTGCTGCGCCACCTGCAGGCCGGGCGCCCGCTGGCGGGGCTCGATGTCACCAGCGCCCCGCGCATCGCGCGCCGCCTGCTCAACCACTGGGACAACCTCGACGGCTTCGTCGAGCGCGGTTACGCGGGCTTCTCCCTCTGGAACTGGTTCGAGCTGCCGGAAATCCGCCGCCCGCGCTACCGCGACTACGCCCGCGCCCTCGCCTCGGTCGGCCTGAATGGCACCGTCCTCACCAACGTCAACGCCAACGCCCAGATCCTCACCACGCCGTATCTGGAAAAAGTCGCCGCGCTCGCCGCGGAGTTCCGTCCCTACGGCGTCCGCGTCTACCTTACCGCCCGGTTCAGCGCGCCGATCGAGATCGGCGGCCTCAAGACCGCCGACCCGCTCGATCCCGCCGTCGCGGCGTGGTGGAAGGAAAAGACCGCCGAGGTCTACCGCGCCATCCCCGACTTCGGCGGTTTCCTCGTGAAGGCCAACTCCGAGGGCCAGCCCGGTCCGCAGGATTACGGGCGCACCCACGCCGACGGCGCGAACATGCTCGCCGACGCCGTCGCCTCGCACGGCGGCATCGTGATGTGGCGGGCCTTTGTCTATTCCCACGACAACAACGACGACCGCGTGAAGCAGGCCGTCACCGAGTTCGCGCCGCTCGACGGGAAGTTCCGCGACAACGTCATCGTCCAGATCAAGAACGGCCCGCTCGACTTCATGCCGCGCGAGCCCTTCTCGCCGCTTTTCGGCGCCATGCCCCGCACCCGTCTCGCCGCCGAGCTGCAGATCACCCAGGAATACCTCGGCCAGTCCACCGACCTCGCCTACCTCGCCCCGCTGTGGAAGGAGGTGCTCGACACCGACACCTTCGCGAACGGCCCCGGCACCACGGTCGCCTCCATCGTGGACGGCACCGCCCGCCGCCAGTCGCCCTCCGTCATCGCCGGCGTGGCCAACACCGGCACGGACCGCAACTGGACCGGCCATCTCCTCGCGCAGGCCAACTGGTATGCCTTCGGCCGCCTCGCCTGGGACCACTCGCTCGGCTCCGCGCAGATCGCGGACGAGTGGACGCGCCAGACCTTCGGCTCCGACCCCACGACCGTCGCGACCATCACCAAAATGCTCCTCGGCTCGCGAGAGACCGTGGTGAACTACTCGATGCCGCTTGGTCTTACCCACATCATGGCCGAAGGCCACCACTACGGTCCCGGCCCGTGGGTGGGCCTGAAGGGCGCCGGCCGGCCGGACTGGACCGCCGTCTATTATCACAAGGCCGCGGCCGACGGCATCGGCTTCGACCGCACCGCCACCGGTTCCAACGCCCTCGCCCAATACGCCTCCGAGTGGCAGAAGCTCTGGGGCAATCTTGCGACCTGCCCGGAGAATCTGCTGCTCTGGTTCCACCGCGTCCCGTGGGATCACCGGATGAAGTCCGGCCGCATCCTGTGGGACGAGCTTTGCCTGCGCTACCAGCAGGGCGTGGACGAGGTCCGGGCGCTGCGCCGCGACTGGGATTCCCTCCGCGACCGCATCGATGACGAGCGTTTCACCCATGTCGCCCAGCGCCTCGCCCGGCAGGAGCGGGAGGCCATTCACTGGCGCGACGCGTGCCTGCTTTATTTCCAGCAGTTCTCCAGGCGCCCGCTGCCCTCCGGTGTCGAAGCCCCGGCGCACACCCTCGATCATTACCAAAATCTCCGGCTGCGCCACATGCCCGGCCACCCCGGCCGGGAATGAGAACGCTGGTCCTGCTCGCGTGTCTCGTGCTGCGGCTGGCCGCCGGCGAGCCCGCGCTGCCGCTGCTCAGCCCGGTCTTCGGCGAGCACATGGTGCTCCAGCGGGACAAACCCGTCCGCCTCTGGGGCTGGGCGAAAGCCGGCACGGAGATCACGGCCGCTTTCGCCGGAAAATCCACGACCGCCACCGCCGGTCCTGACGGATGCTGGGCGGCGCAGCTCCCGCCGCCGCCCGCCGGCGGCCCTTACACGCTCTCCCTCGACGGACCGCAGCACCTCGAGTTTCGCGACGTGCTCGTGGGCGACGTCTGGCTGTGCGGCGGGCAGTCCAACATGGAGTTTGAACTCGCCCGCTCCCGCAACGGCGCCGCGGCGATGCAAGAATCCGCGCACGAGTCGATCCGCCTGTTCCGCGTCGCCCCGCAGCCCGGCTACACCCCCCTCTCCACGCCCCGCGGCGAATGGCGACGCTGCGAGCCCGCGGCCTTCGCCCAGCCCGGCGGCTTTTCCGCCGTGGCCTACTATTTCGCCCGGAAAGTGCAGGCCGGGACCGGCGTGCCCATCGGGCTCGTCCAGGTCGCCGTCGGCGGCACGCCGGCCGAGTCGTGGATGAGCCCGGCGGCGTTGCAGGGTTTTCCCGAATTCGCGCCGGGCCTCGCGGAGATGGCGCGCCTGCGCGAGCGCGGCGCCCCCGCTTACGGCAACTTCGTCATGCACTGGTATGACGAGTTTGACCGAGGCATCGCGGGGAAATGGTCGGAAGCCGAACTCGACGACCGCGCCTGGGCGCCTACCTCCCTTCATGATGTGTTCACGCGGCTCGGCGTGCCATCCACCCCGGCCGTCGCATGGATGCGCCGCGACGTCGACCTGCCCGACCCGCTGCCCGCCGGGGCCGCGAAGCTGCTCCTCGGCGTGGTCGAGAAAATGGACACTGCCTGGATCAACGGCCGCTGGATCGGCGCCAGTGCGTGGGTCGAGAATCCCCGCGCCTACCCGATCCCCACCGACGCCCTGCGCCCGGGCCGCAACCAACTCACCCTCCGCGTCCTGAAGACCGCGGCCGACGGCGGCTTCCGGTCCCCTGCTGACAGCCTGAAGCTCGTGCTCGGCGACGGCACCGCGGTCCCGCTGGAAACCGGCTGGCGCGCCGCGCTCGGGGTCGACGCCCGTCCGCCCCATCCGCTGCCCCTCGGCTACGAGAACTGGCCCACCATGCCCGCCGTGCTGCACCTCGGCATGTTGCGCCCGCTCGCGCCGCTCGCCGTCGCCGGGGCCCTCTGGTATCAGGGCGAGGCCAACTTCACCCGCGCACAGCAATACCGGAAGCTGCTCCCGGCCATGATCGCCGACTGGCGAGCGCTGTTCGCCGCGCCCGAACTCCCGTTCTACATCGTCAGCCTGCCCGCTTTCATGGCGCGCCGCGACCAGCCCGGATCTGACGCATGGACGGAACTCCGCGAGGCCCAGGCCGACACCGCCCGCACCGTGCCGCACACCGCGCTCGCCATCACGATCGACACCGGCGACGCCGACGACATCCATCCGGTGGACAAGCAGCCCGTGGGCGAACGCCTCGCCCTCCTCGCCCTCCGGCACACCTACGGCCGCACCGACGTCGTGGCCGACGGCCCGCGCTTCGCGCGGGCGGAACCGGCCCCCGGCGGACTCCGGTTGTTTTTCATGCACACGGATGGCGGACTTGTCGCCCGCGGCCCGCTCGCCGGCTTCGCCCTCGCCGGCCCGGATCGCGTCTGGCACTGGGCCGAGGCGCGGCTTGAGGGCGAGACCGTCGTTGTCTCCTCGCCTGCCGTGCCCGATCCCGTCGCGGTCCGCTACGCCTGGCAGGCCAACCCGCCGGCCCCGCTCTTCAACGGCGCCGGCCTCCCCGCCTCCCCCTTCCGCACCGACGATTGGCCTCTTTCCTCCCCATGAAAACCACGCCGCTCATCTTGACCGTCCTCGTGCCTGCCCTGCTGTCCGCCGCCCAGCCCGTCGCCTTCGACTCGTTCACCTACACCGGGCGCGACACGGCCTTCGAGGACCCGCTGCCCCCCGGGCACTTCCGCAATCCCATTCTCGCCGGTTATTATCCCGACCCGAGCATCTGCCGCGTCGGTGACGACTATTACCTCATCAACTCCACCTTCGCCCACTTCCCCGGCATACCGATCTTCCACAGCCGCGATCTCGTGAACTGGAAACAGCTCGGCCACGTCATCGATCGCCCGACGCAGCTCAAATACGATGGCCTCGGCATCACGCGGGGCATTTTCGCCCCGGCGATCAGCCACCACAACGGCACCTTCTATGTCGTCTGCACGATGGTCGATGCCGGCGGCAACTTCCTCATGACCGCCACCGATCCGGCCGGTCCGTGGAGCGATCCAGTCTGGCTGGATTTCGACGGCATCGATCCCTCGCTGTTCTTTGATGACGACGGACGCGCGTGGATGGTCAACAACGGCAACCCGCCCGACAACAAGCCGCTCTATCAGGGCCACCGCGCAATCTGGGTGCAGGAGTTCGACATCGCCGCGAAGAAACTCACCGGGCCGCGCTCCATCATCGTCAACGGCGGCGTCGACCTTGCCCAGAAGCCCGTCTGGATCGAGGGCCCGCATATCTACAAGAAGGACGGCTGGTATTACCTCTGTTGCGCCGAGGGCGGCACCTCCTGGCAGCACTCGCAGGTCATCCTCCGCGGCAAGTCACCCACCGGGCCCTACACGCCGTGGGACAAGAATCCCATCCTCACGCAGCGCGACCTTGACGGCAACGCGCCGCTCGCCGTCACCTGCACCGGCCACGCCGACCTCGTGATCGGGCCGGACGGCAACTGGTGGTCCATCTTTCTCGCCTGCCGTCCCTACGCTCCCGACCGCTGGGCGACCGGCCGCGAGACCTTCCTGCTCCCCGTGCAATGGACAGACGACGGCTGGCCGCAAATACTCCCGCCCGGCGAACGCGTGCCCTATGTGATGAAGGCGCCCCAGGTGGAGCGCGTTGCCCCCAACGCGCTTGCCTCGAAAGAAAACGCGTTGGGGGCAACGCGTTCCACCCCGCTCAACGGCAACTTCACGTGGACTGACGACTTTGACCAGGCGAAGCTCTCCCCTCTCTGGATCATGCTCCGCACGCCCAGGCAAAACTGGTGGGCACTCACCGACGGCCGGCTCAGCCTGACCCCGCAGTCCGAGCTCCTCTCGGGCAAGGACAACCCCTCGTTCCTCGGTCGCCGCCTCCAGCACTCGAAGTTCGAGACCTCGCTCCGACTGCAGGTGCCCACCACCGCCGGCACGTCGGCCGGCCTCGCCGCCATGCAGAACGAGACGCACCATTATTACTCCGGCGTGCGGCGCACTGCCGACGGCCTGGTCGCCTTTGTCGAGCTGCAGAACGGCCCCAAGCCCGAGACCCTCGTCACCCTCCCGCTGCCGGCGGACACAAAGTCCGTTGAGCTGCGGCTCACCGGTGACGGCCTGACGCTCGCCTTCGACTACGCCCTCACGCCCGGCGCCTGGCAGCCTCTGCTGCCCAAGGCCGATTCCTACCCGATCAGCGTGCAGGCCGCCGGCGGCGGGCTGCACTTCACCGGAGCGCTTGTCGGTCCTTACGCCAGGATCGAGTAGACCTTTGTTCATTTGTAGTCGCTGCTTGCGGCGACCTTGCGCGTTAGGTCGTCGCAAGCGACGACCCTACAGTTTGTCATCTATTAGATGACAAACGCATCGGGCTCAGAATCCCACGCTTGCCCCGCCGTCGACCGGCAGCGTGACGCCCGTGACGAACTTGGCCGCGGGTGACGCCAGGTAGACGGCGGCCCAGCCGATGTCCTCGGGCGCGCCGAGTTTCGCCATCGGGGTGCGGCCGAGGATCTTCGCCTTGCGTGCCGGGTCGCCGTCGAGGGCCTTGCGCGACATCTCCGTCTCGATCCAGCCGGGCGCGATGCAGTTCACGCGCACGCCATGCGGCGAGAGTTCGGTCGAATAGGCCTTGGCCATGCCGACCATCGCCGACTTGGCGGCGGTGTAGGCAATCACCAGCGGGATGCCGAAGAGCGAGGCCATCGAGCCGGTGAACAGGATCGTGCCGTGCTTCCGCTCCATCATGCCCGGCGCCACGGCGCGGGTCAGCGCGTGGGCCCCGAGGATGTGCGTGTTGAGCACCTTCTGGAATTCCTCGGGCGTCGTCTCGACCGCCGGCTTCTTCAGGTGGATGCCCGCGTTGTTGATGAGACAGGTGACCGGCCCCGCCTCGCGCGCGACGCGTTCGACAAGCGCGGCGGCCGCGTCGAGCCGGGTGATGTCATGGACGACATGGCTCGCCCCGCGGCCAAGCGTCTTGACCGCGGCGGCCAGCTCGGCTTCGCGGCGGCCGACCAACACGACCTTGGCGCCGGCCGCATGCATCGCCTGCGCCATGGCGAGGCCGATGCCGGTGCCGCCGCCGGTGATGAGCGCGGTTTCGTTCTTGAGGGAAAAGGCTTCGGGGAAGTTCATTTTTTGTCGAGGGATTGGATGCCAGCCTTGAGGTAACCCATGGCGAAGGCCATGCCCGCGTGCCAGGGGGCGGCGCAGCTCATCTGCGGGGCGTGATCGGGAATGATGACACCTTCGAATTTGTTCCTTTTAAGGATGGCGAGCACGCGCAGCACGTCGACCTCGCCGTCGTCGATGAAGGTCTCCTTGTAGTGCGGCACCTTGTCGCGGACGTTGCGGAGATGGACGTAGCCGAGGCGGTTCTGCTTCGAATATTGGTCGACCACGTCGTAGATGTCGCCCTCGGTCATCTCGGCGAGCGAACCGACGCAGAACTCGAGCTGGTTGGCCGGGCTCGGGTTGAGGTCGATGACCTTTTGATACATCGACGGCTGGTAAACGAGGCGGGGCTGGCCGCGGATGAACGGCATCGGCGGATCGTCGGGATGTAACGCGAGGCGCACGCCGGCCTTTTCCGCCACCGGCAGCACCTCGTCAAGGAAGCGCTGCAGGCGCGACCAGAGCTGCTCGTGCGTCGCCGCCGGGATCGTGCCGGTGTTGCGCGACGGCGCCGTGGGATCGACGACCATGTTCCAGACAAGCCCGTTGGGCATCGGCAGGTCGTAGGCCCCTTCCATGCCGACGGAGGGCGCGTCGCCGCGGGCATAGTTGCCCTTGGTGCGGCCGGCGACGCCGGCGATGGAGAAATTATAGCCCATGATCGGGATGCCCGCCTCGCCCAGGCGGCGGATGATCGTCTTCACGTTCTCGATGTGCTGGGCGCGCTTCGGACCATCCAGGAGGATGTCGCCCCAGTGCGCCGGATCGAAATTCTCGATCGCTTCGAGTTTCAGGCCGGCGGCTTCCGTCGCGGTGCGCACGCCCTTGAGCTCCTCCAGGGTCCAAAGTTTGTCGGGGTCACCGGCGAGGCCCCAGCCCCAGTCGGTGCCCAGCGGCTGGTCGTCGGTGGCCGAGTGGCCGGCCCCGCCGCGGAAATAATCCACAAGGTGCGCGATGATGTGCGTGGCGCCGGCCTGCTTCGCGAACGCGAAGTTCTCCGGCGTGAGCATGTGGCGGTAAAGTCCCAGTCCGAGTTTCATGAGTTGTTTTGGCAGCTAGCTTGAGTCTTCAAATCACAAAGCCGCGGTTCAGCCAAGGTGGGAGGGGCTTTATGCCCCGACTTTCCGGCGGCGCACATCCTGGTCGGGGCATAAAGCCCCTCCCACCCGATGCTGAAGCCATATTTCATCGCTTCGCGCCCGGGTCGCCGGTCGGCGGCGGCGCGGTGTCGGTCGCGGCCGGCGGGCCGAGCAATTCGGTGAGGACCGGCTTCAACGCGTCGCCCCACACCTGATACCCCTTCAGGCTGAGGTGCAGCTGGTCCACGGTCAGGCCGGCGAACAGTTTGCCGTCCGTGTCTGCCAGGCGATCGTTGATGTTCAGGAAGCGGACGGTCCGGCCGTCGGCGAGCTTCGCGAGGTTGGCGTTGATGCGGTCGATGGTGGGCATGACCGGACCGTCATTGCGGGGAAGGATGCCCATGAGGATGATGGTGGCGCCGGGCGCCTTCGCGCGACAGAGGTTAACCAGGGCGGCAACGCCGCGGGTGATATCGGCGATCTTGGCGTCGTCGCCGGGCTCCTTGCCGATGTTGTTGGTGCCGGCCAGCAGGACGATGACCTTCGGGTTCACGCCATCCAGTTCTCCGTTCGCCAGGCGCCAGAGCATGTTCTGGGTGGTATCGCCGCCCCAGCCGAAATTGCCGGCATTCCAGCCGTGGAAGGTCTTTTTCCAATGCGCCAGGAAGTCCGGGTAATCGGTCGCACCCCAACGCCGCGTGATGGAGTCGCCGAGGAAATAAAGCGAGATGCCGCCGGCCTGCGCCTTGGCGAGCAGCTGCTGGTGGACGACCTGCGAGTTCGCGTCACCGCGCATCGCCGGCTGGTCGGCACGGGCGGCCGCGGTCACCCGCGGGCTTTCCGGCGGCCCGAGATGGCTCGGACGCACGCCGGACGCCGGGCGCGGACCCCGCGTCGGCGGCGCCGACGGGACCGGGGCCAGGTCGATGACGATGCGCTCCAGCACGACACCGGGCGTGACGAGCCAGAACTTGAGCGTGTGCCTGCCCGGCGCGGCCAGCTGGTGCGTGGTGGCGACGCGGCGGACGCTATCCGAGACGGCCGCCTCCCAATTGGCCTGGGGCGACCAAGTGCCAACCTTCACGATCCGGGGCGGTTCATCGTCAATTGAGATGGCATATCGCAGTCCCTCGCCGGACTGGAAGTCGAGCGACGGGGCGAGGTGCACCTCCACCTTCACGTCCCCGGCGGAGAAGGTGTGCAGGTTGTATTCAAGGCGCGGCGATTCACCGCCGGGTGTGACATCCGGCCTGGTCACCGGGAAGGCGGTGATGCCGCCATGTGTGCGGCCGAAGTTGGGTAGTTGCTGCCACACGACGTCCCCGGCCGGCACGGCGCGGTCGAAGTTGAGCGCGTTGATGGCGATGTGGCGGTCGGTCTCGACGAAACCGCGGACCGGTCCGGCGGGCTTGTTCACCGGGAACAGGACCGTGAAACGGCCGGCCGCACCGGCATCGAAGGTGACGCTGGCCGCGACCTGTCCGGCGGGCACGGCGGCCCAATCCACCCCGAGCTGGAGGCGCACGGTGCGATCATCGACCCGGCCGGTGGCCGCGGAGAATTTCACCCACGGCTGGTCGGCGGTGACCTTGAAGTCGAACGGCTCGCTGCCGCGGTTGAAGAGCTCGACCCAGCGGGTGGCGGAACCCTGCAGGACATTCAGCTCGGGCAGCACCGCACGCGGCGCACCGTAGACGGGCCAGCCCGTCTCGGCCCCCTCGATGGCGGCGCCCAGCGACGCACCCGCCCGCGGCAGCACCTCGTGGACCGCCGGCAGGGCATCGATCTCCGGCGTCTGCCAGTAAGTGTAGCCAAACTTGATCTGGCTCATCATGTGGTTCCACTTGCCGCCGCCGAGCTGGTGGTAGCGGGCGGCGAGGGCCCGGTCGGCGGCGAAGAGCTCGCGAGCGCGGGCGGCGTGCAGGTTGGCGTCGACTCGGCCCTGGCGGGTGTAGAGGCGGTTGAGTCCGACGGAGACATAGAGCTCGTGGACGCCGGCGCTGGCGGTGACCGGATATAGCACGAGTTGGTAGAAGGCGTCGCGGTATTCGGGGGCGAGCGCCTCGTTCAGCTGCGTGGCGCGGGCGGCCAGTTCGCGCCACTCGAGGAGCATGCGCTCGGCCTCGCGGTAACTCGAGAGGCTGTAGGTGTCGGGCGCGAGCAGCTCGGGCGTGCGACGGCGGTTCAGCTTCGAGTAGCCGTCGATGAGCGCGGCCACCTCGGCCGCGTGCTCCGGGCCGAACTCACGTGCGGCCCACTGCCGGGAATACTCCCCGAGTTTCCCGTAAGGCCAGCGCGCCGGGTCCCAGGCGTAGCGCAGGAAAAACTCGACAGGGAACTCCATCGGCTTGAGGTCGCCGACATTGACGATCCAAAGGCGGTTGGCGCCGTGCCGCCAGGCGAGGTGCATCTGCTCCCAGACCTTCGTGATGGGGGTGACGTTGATCCACTTGTAATTCCGCGGCCCGCCGACGTAATCGAAGTGGTAGTAGACTCCGGCCCCGCCGGGACGCTTGCGCTCCTCCGGCAGCGGCAGGCGGCGGAGGTTGCCCCAGTTGTCGTCGCACCAGAGCAGGATGACATCATCCGGCACGCGCATGCCCGCCTCGTAATAACCCTGCACCTCCTTGTAGAGCGCCCAGAGCTGCGGGGTCTGCTCCACCGGCCTGCCGGTGACGTCGCCGATGATCTTCCGCTGGTCGGCCACGATGCGCTCGAGGAGCCTCGTGTTCGTTTCGGCCGTCATGGCCTCGTCGCCGTCGCCCCGCATGCCGAGCGTGACGATGCTCTCGTAATTCTTCGACCGCTCGACGCCGCCGCGCCAGAATTCGCGCAGGACCGCGTCGTTCTTCGAGTAGTCCCATTCGCCCCGGCCGTATTTGCCCCACTCGGCGTGGGCACGCATCAGCGGCTCGTGGTGCGAAGTGCCCATGACGATGCCGTATTCGTCGGCGAGGCGCGGATTCTCCGGATCGTCGTCATTGAAGGCACGCGGCAGCCACATGGCCGGCCAGAGGTAGTTGGCCCGCAAGCGCAGCAGGAGCTCGAACAGGCGGCCGTAGAACTCGTGGCCGAAACGGCCATATTTCTCGTGGACCCAGCCGGTGAGCGCGGGAGCCTCGTCGTTGAGGAAGATGCCGCGATATTGCACGACCGGGCTGTCCACCACGGTGCGGCCGGGCCGGAGATGAAGCTCCGGGCTCTTCTTTACCGGGACATCCGCCCACCAATACCAAGGCGAGACGCCGATCTGTCCGGAAATCTCATAGATGCCGTAGATGGTGCCGCGCTTGTCGCTGCCGGCGATGACGAGCGCGCGTTCCACGCCGGGCAGGGGTTGCTCAACCGTTTCGATGACAAAGGCCTCCCACTTGCCGCGGATGGCGGCGACGTCGAGCTTGCCGGCGGAGACAAGGTCGTCGATCAGCGCGCTTTTCCCCACGGTGCCGATGATGACAACGTTGCCCGATGCCTTGGCGCCCAAGGCGGGTTTGCGCCCCGTCACCCGCTCGATGTCCGCCTGCAGGTCCCCCGCGGCACGCCGCACACCCGGCCAGTCGTTGTCCGCGACGACGAGCGACGCGGGGTGGTTTTTGTCCACCAGCGGAAAAGCACCGGGCACGCCAGCAGCCACCAGCATCGGATCGTCGCCAATCGCCGCGCGAGCCACAACCAAGGCAAAGAGGCAGGCCGCCAGCGATACCGTCCACCGCATGCTTGGATTGGCGCGTAGGGGCGGACCTTGTGTCCGCCCGCGAAGGGCGTGGTCGAGCCACGCCCCTGCATAAGACCTGCAAGTGTGTAGCTTCATGGGGCTGTGGTGATGTGGGTTGTCCCTGGAGCGAGCCCGTTGCCGGTCGCGGTGAGGCGGATTGTGCCGGACTGGCCGGGCACACCGCGCACGATCACCAGGCAAAGGCCGCTGAACGCCTTGCGGGCCGGCCGTTGAAACGGCTCGAAACTGGTCGGGTCGCCGTTGTCGGTCGCGACGATCTCGCCGGGACCCTCGATTTTGAACTGCAGCGGGTGGTCCGCGCGCGGCACGGTGAGGCCGTTGGCGTCGGTGACGCGCACCGTCACGAACGCCAGGTCGCGACCATCGGCCGCGATCGTCGCGCGATCCGGTTTCAATTCCAACGCCGCGGCGGCCTGCGCGGTGCGCATGGTGTCCCGCGCCCATTCCTTGCCATCCTTGTAGGCCACGACCTCGAGGGTGCCCGGTTCATAGACCACCTCGTCCCAGCGCAGGCGGTATTCATACTGGCCCTTGAATTTCCGACCCAGCGAACGGCCGTTCAGGAACAGCTCCGCGGTGTCGCCCGAAGTGAAGACGTGCACCGGGGTGACCTGCCCCACCCGCTCCGGCCAGGTCCAGTGCGGCAGGATGTGCGCCAACGGATGGTCCGGCCGCCAGACCGATTGGTAGAGGTAGAACCGGTCCTTCCTGAAGCCGGCCAGGTCGATGATGCCGCAATAGGAGCTCCGCGACGTATAATAGGGCGTGGGCTCGCCGAGGTGATCCCAGCCTGTCCACACGAACTGCCCGGCCACGAACGGATGCCGGGCGAGCGAGCCGAACACCTTGTCCGCCGTGGAGCCGAAGTCGACGGCGTGGAGCTCGTAGGCGCTGACGTGGTGGTTGACCGAGTCGCCGCCGCGGCCGTCGCGCACGGGGGCGCTGATCATCGGGGAGACCGGGAAAAGGTAAACGCCGCGGCTGCTGAACGCCGAGGCGGTCTCGCTGCTGATGATGACCTTGTCCGGAAACTTATCACGGAAGCGCGGATATTGCGGCGGCGTGCGGATGCGGTCCGTGCCCTCGAACTCGGGCTCCTGCCGGATGCCCTCGCCCTGGTAGTTGAGGCTGACGATATCCACCGCCGCGGGCAGCGGCATGTCGGGCTTGGCCCAGTTCATCGCGGTCGTCGTGGGCCGGGTGGGATCCTCCTCGCGGACGATGTCGTGCAGGCGCTTCGCGACGGCGGCGCCGGCCGCGCCGGTGTATTGCTCGCCGACCTCGTTGCCGATGCTCCACATGATCACGGACGGGTGGTTGCGGTCGCGCCGGACCAGCGCGCGCATGTCCGGCTCATGCCAGTCCGGGAAGATCAGGTGGAAATCGAGCGGCGTCTTCTTCAATTCCCAGACGTCAAATGACTCGTCGACGACGAGGAAGCCCAGGCGGTCGGTGAGCTCGAGCAGCTCGGGCGCCGGCGGGTTGTGGCTCATGCGGACGGCGTTGCAGCCCAGCTCGCGGAGCAGCTCAAGCTGGCGCTCGGCGGCGCGGAGGTTGAACGCCGCACCCAGCGCGCCGAGGTCGTGGTGCTGGTTAACTCCCCGGAGCGGGATATGCTCGCCGTTGACGATCACGCCGCGGGCCGGATCGAAGCGCAGCTCCCGGATGCCGAAGCGGGTTTCATAGGTGTCGATTACCCGGCCTTCCTGCATGACCTTTGTCACCGCCACATAGCGGTTCGGTTGCTGCGTGGGCGGCGGGCCCCAGAGCTTGGGCCGGGGCATTACGACCGATCCACGGACCGTCTCCTGTCCGCCGGCGGGCAGCACCACGTTCAGGGGCGCGAGCTGCGCGACCGGGGCGCCGATGCATTGGTCGGCGGCGTCCAGTTCGTAAATTTCCGTGCCCACGGAGACGGAGGCGGTTTGCGGCGCGGAATTGGCCACGGTGACCGCCGCCTCGATCATGGCCGACTCCTTGGCAACCTGCGGCGTCGTGACCTGCACGCCCCACTGGGCGACATGGAGCGGCGACGTCTTGGTCAGCCAGACATTGCGATAAATGCCGCCGCCTGGATACCAGCGGGAAGATGCCGGCGGATTGTCGAGGCGGATGGCCAGCTGGTTCACCTTGCCCGGGATCACGTAGGGTGTCAGGTCGACGCGCCACGAGGCGTAACCAAAGGGCCAGCCACCGACGAGCCGGCCGTTGAGCCAGACCATGGCGTAGGACATCGCGCCATCCACCTCGAGGAAGATGGACTTGCCGGCGTCGGCCGCCGGGATGTCGAGCTGCCGGCGATACCAGCCGATGCCCCAGCTCGGCAAACGGCCCATGCCGCCATGGTTGCCCTCGGTGAGAAAAGGGCCCGCGATGGCCCAGTCGTGCGGCAGCGTGACCGGCTGCCAGGCGCGATCGTCGAAATCAGCCCGCACATAGGCCACGTCGACGCCGGGATCGCCGGCCGGGCGCACATGCCGGCGCGCCGGATCCTTGATGAAGCCGTTGGCGGTCGGAAGAATCCAGGGCTTGAGCACGGCCTTGCCCGCCACCGCCAGCCGCGCGGCCTCCTCGGGCCGGGAATCGGCCGCCTTGTCGTCGCGCGCGTCCTTCACCTCCGGCCGCACATCATAGAGCAAGGGCACGGTGTTGCCCAGCGGATCATCCTTTTGAAAGCGCCAGCCGTCGTTGAGCGGGAGACGCTCGCGCGCCGCCTGGGCCGGCAGGCCGGTCAGGCAGGCGAAAACGGCAATCAGGGTTAGCGGGCGATTCGTCATGGGCGGGAAATACAGACTATCACTGCAGCACGACCGAGACGGTGGTCTTGGCCTCATCGGGACGCAAGGTGAAGGCCGCCTCGGCGCGCCTGCCGTCCTGCTCGACGGTCACGACATAGTCGCCGTGGAAGCCGCGTCCGCTGACCTTGCCGCCGGCCCCGGCCTTGCCCTGCAGCTTGGTGCGCCACTGCCTGAGCACCAGGTCCTGGTAGGCCTTCGCGGCGGGTTTCTCCGACCAGTCGGAGCGAAAAAGGGCACCGCGCGGCCGCCAGTGCGCCTTGGCCCAGAAGCCCCAGTGCTGCACCCCGACGACGGACGGATGGCTGTAGGCGAGGATGAGGAAGTCGCGCGTGTAGTCGGCCTGCAGCTGCTCGTCGTCGGTATCAATGTCGAACTCCGTGATCCGGATCGGGAGCTTGAACTCGGAATACACCTCGAGCGCCGCCAACACCCGCTCGGGCGGATTGGGTTGCGCGCTGATGTGGCCCTGCAGGCCGAGGCCGCCGAGTGGGGCGCCCTTCGCCTGGAGGAATTTTGCAACCTTGAAGAAATCCGCACAGTGCGCCTTGTCCGCCACAAGGTCGTGGTTGCTGTAATCATTCAGGTAGAGCGGCGCGCCCGGGGCGGCGCCGGCCTGCGCCGCCTTGAACCAGTCGACCATGATGTCGGAACCGAACAGCGCCATCAGGTCGTGATTGTCATAGGGCTCGTTGAGCACATCCCACTCCTGCACCCACTCACGCGTGGCGGCGGTGATGTCGGCGATGTGCGCGAGGACCAGCGGCGGGATTTTCGCCTGGTTTTTTTTGCCGTCCTTCAGCGCGACGATGCTTTTCGGCAGGTTCTTCCAGCCCGGCCAGACCAGCACGTGGCCGCGCACATGCAGCCCCTGCTCGCGCAACCAGCGCAGCGCCGCGAGGGACTGCGCCCGGTCGTAGGCGCCCGGCCACTCGCCGTTCCAGACGGGCCACTTGAGGTCGTTCTCCGGGCTGGCGGCGTTGAAAAGCGCGAGCGCCTTCTCGCGATAGATGCGGTTGTCCGGCGAGTCTTTCACCAAACGGGCAAACTGCAGCGCCGTGCCAAAGTGGAACGCACTGCGCCGCTGCTCGACGCGCACCGTCGCGCCGGGCACGGGCTGGCCGGCGGCGTCCCGGACCTCGATGAGGAAGCCCGATTTCCGGACCTGCTCGATGCGGGCCAGCGCCTCGCGCCGCCAGGCGGCGTCGGGCTCGCGCCCGGCGTAGGTGAAACGCGTCTTCGGCAGCGCCGCCGGCTCGAGGCTGCGGCCGTAATATAGCAGCTCGATGCCGCCGATCTCCACCGTCTCGCGCTTGAAGCCAAACCCGAAGCCCAGTTCCAGCCCGCCCTTGCCATAGTCGCCCGCGAAAGTGAACGGCATGAGGAATTCCTGCCAGTCCGCGCCCATCGTCACCGTGTTCTCCAGGCTCTTGTCGTAATTGGGACCGGCCCGCTGGACCACCACCCTCACCTGCCCGGCACCGGTCTCGTCGGTGGAGCTGATGCGACGGGCAAAGAAACGCAGCAGCGCGGTGTCGCCCTGCTTCACCGCCCTCACCAGCGGGGTCTTGGCCTCGACGGCCCACGCCGGGCTCAGGTCGCGCGTGGTTTCGATCTGCAGGGCCCGCGTGAAGCCGGGGCCCGCGGCGGCCACCGTGGTGAGCTTGATCGCATCGCCGTTGCCCGCGCCGCCGGTGGCGGTGAAGGCATCCTCGTTGGCGGCGGGGAGTAGCGGCTCGCCGGGCGGCACCGGCGTCTGCGCCGCCAGCTGCAGGCCGAGAAGGAACGAGAGGGGGAGAAGGAATTTTTTCACGACTCAGGGAAGGTTGATCTGCACTTTCACACTGGTGGGTTTCATGTTCACGGCGTAGTCGAACGCGGCCACCGAGTCGGCAAAACCGTAGGTGTCGGTGATCAGCGGGCGCACGTCGATCTTCCGGCTGCCCATCAGGGCGAGGGCGCGGGGATAGACGTGGGCGTAACGGAAGATGGTTTCGAGGCGCGCCTCCTTGACCTGCGCGGCGACGACATCGAACGGCACGGGCGCGCCGGGCATGCCGATGAGGACAACGCAGCCGCCGGGTGCGAGCACGTCGATCGCCTGGTTGGCCGACTGCGGCAGGCCCACCGCGTCAAAGACGGCGTCGGCGCCCCACCCGTCCGTCAGCCGGTGCACGACGGCCTTAAGGTCCTCGGTGCGGACATTGACCGGCGTAATCGGGCCGAGTTTCGCGGCCAGCGCCAGCTTGGGCGCCTGCACGTCGGTGATGATCACCTGTGCACAGCCGCCGGCAATGGCCGCCAGCGCCGTGACCAGGCCGATCGGGCCGGAACCGAGCACCACGGCAATGTCGCCGGGGCGGAGCCGCGCCTTGTTGGCGGCATGCAGGCCCACCGCGAGCGGCTCGACCATCGCGCCCTCGGCGAAGGAGACATTATCCGGCAGCTTGAAGGTGAACGCCGCCGGATGCACCAGACTCGGGCGCAGGCAGCCGTGCACGGGCGGCGTGGCCCAGAAGCGGACGGCGGGGTCGAGGTTGTAGAGGCCGAGCCGGGTCGCGCGGCTGTTCGGATCGGGGATGCCCGGCTCCATGCAGACGCGGTCGCCGGTCTTCAGATGCGTGACGGCTGATCCCGTCTCGGTGATGACGCCCGCCGCCTCGTGCCCGAGGATCATCGGTTCCCGAACCACGAAAGGCCCGATGGCTCCATGCTGGTAATAATGCACGTCGCTGCCGCACACCCCCACCGTGTGGATGCGGATGCGGACATCGTGCGCCCCGAGCGTTTCCCCGATCGGGAAGTCCCGCAACGCGAGCGTCTTGGTTTTCTCGAGGACGAGGGCTTGCATGGGCGGCGCCGAGTTGGCGGAAGTTACTGGCGGCGGGTGGAGACGACAAGGGCGGGGTCAGATGACCCCGCCCTTGGTAACTATACCCCAAGGATGGCCGGTCAGAAGGTGAAGGTGTTCGTCACGAACCACTCGCGGTTGGGCGCGATGCGGACGGAGGCCCAGGTCTTGCCGTCGGGCTGGACCGAGATCGGGATGACCTCGTCCTTGCCGAAGAGGTTGCGGCCGTTGAGCTGGATCTTCCAGTTGATCTTCTTGGTCAGCTTGCGCTCGTAGCTCACCCAGGCATCAAACGCGTCCTCGGAAGGCCCATAGTAGGGCTTGGTCAGGTCGAAGCTCGCCAGGCTGCCGGCGCCCGGGATGACGGGGTAGCCGATGACGACCTTGTCCTGCCAGCGGTAGCTGCCGCCGACACCGGCGCCCTTGAGCATGCCTTCGCGGAAGCTGTAGTTGGTCACGACATTGTAGCGCCACTTGCGGAGCTCGGATGCGGCGGTGTTTTCCTGCAGCTTGAGCAGGGTGTATTGACCGCGCCAGGGATTCCAGGCGGCCCGCAGCTCGTTGGCGGCGGAGTAGTCGGAGTTGAACCGGACCAGGTCACCGGCGGGACCGGCCAGCATGGTGTCCATGTAGGTCACCAGTTCGTCGAGCACCGCGCCGCCGACATTGGTGCGGACCGCCGTGGTCTTCGACGCGTTGAAGCTGATGCGCCAGTTCGGGGTCGGATTGGCGACGAACTCGAATTCGTAACCCTTGGACTGCGTATCCGCGGTCACCGCGAAGCCCTGCATGAGGGGGGCCGTGCGATAGTCATACACGCTGTTGGGATCCGGCAGGATGGGGCTGGACTCATACTGGCCGCGGGTCTGCAGGGCCGATTGTGTCGTCGGGCCCGCCCCGTAGTTCCAAGCCGGGAAGTAGCCCTTGGCGGCGAGGAACACCTGCATGTCATTGATGGCCTTGATCGCCGCGTCGCGCCGGGTGTTCGCCTCGGCGGTGGACTCCAGGCGGGAATTCGCGGGCGGGGTCGTCGACTGACCGGAGGCCACCGGACGGCCGGTCGTGTTGTCCACATAGACCGGATCCCACAGGTAGCGCTGGCCGGTATAGGGATTGAGGTTGGTCTGGCCGGCCGTGGACCAGGCATAGGCCGACATGTAATAGACCTTGATGTTGCGCCAGTTGAGGGCGTCGCGGATGGTGCCGTAGATGCCACTGTTATCGAGCTGCGTGTTGGTGCCCATCACGCTCGTCTCATACTTCCGGACGTTGAGCGAATACTTGCCGTCCTTGGTGGAGAGCAGGACGCCGTAGTCCTTGGTCGCGCCGGTCGGATTGCCGATCGAGTTGCCGTAGATGTCGCGGCGGAGGTCGGTGACCTGGAAGTTGTTCGACTTGTTGTAGGAGAGGCTGACGTTGATCGGCAGCGGGTCGCGCTCGCCGAACAGCTTGTTCAGGTGCACGACGACGCCGCCGGCGGTCGAGTGGTCCTTGAAGGTCTGGCTGGCGGGGAACAGGTCGGGCAGCTTGTAGACGGTCGGGTCGAGGTTGAGCGCGCCGCGATTGGCGGCGCCCGCGAGCGGCGAGGCGGAGACGTTCTTGCTCTTCACCTCGTCAAAGCGCCAGCCGAGCGTGGCGACGATGGCCTCCTTCCACATGAAGGCCTGCCAGGAGCCGGCATAGGACTTGGTCTGCCGGAGGCTCTTGGACGCGGCGGTGATCAGCGACGGGTTGGCGCCGTCGTTGTAACGCAGCAGCGTGTTCTGGAAGGTGCTGTTCCAGCCCCGGTAATTGGCCGGGTTCGAGACCTGCGTCAGCTGCGCGTAGGGCAAACCGGTGGCCGGATTGATCACCGGGGCGCCGTTGAAGAATGGCTGCAGGTTGGCCGGCACGTTCCACGGGTCGCTGAAATTAACGCCCGCCGGGTTCTGCCAGCTCATGTCGAACTGGTAGATGTTGCCGTCCTGAAGCGTGACGTTGGAGCGGATGCCGGGAATATTGGCGCCGGCCGCGGAGGATGCGCCGGCCAGGGACGACCCGAGGTAGATGACGGCCGTGGGCGGCAGGTTGATGAGGCCGTCCGGATTGCCCTGCAGCTTGTATGAGGCGTAGGCGGCGGAGTTGGCCGTCATCTGCCACGAACGGTTCTCGGTGTTGTATTTCTCGCTGCTGTAGACGCCGTTCAGGCGGTGCTTGCCGAGCAGCTTCGCCAGGAAGCTGTCCTTGTCGAAGAAGTCCGCGGAGCGGAGCTCGCCGAACACAGAAGCCCGGTAATATTCGCGGTCGCTCTCATAGGAGTTGCCGCGTCCCGGGCCGCCGGCAACAAACGGCCGGCCAAAGTTGGCATTGGCGACGCCGGGGTTGCTGGTGTTGCCCGACCCGGTGACGTAGTCCTGGAAGTTCTGCAGGATGTCGATGTTCAGCGTCGGATTGCCGATCAAAGCCTGGCCGCCACGGTCGTATTTCTGGCGGTCATAGGAGAGCTGCACACCCAGGCGGTCGTCGAAGGCGGTCTGGCTCAGGTCGAGGTTGTAGGCATCCCAGCCTTCCCACTCGTTCTTGGTCTGGCCGTCGATCAGGTTGTTGTAGAAGTCAAAGACGCTCGGGTCGGTCAGGGACATGTTCCGGTATTGCCCGTATTGGAAGTTGGGCAGCCGGGCGTTGTTGGCGTAGGCGCTGAAACTGCCCAGGGCGGAGAACACATCGGAGAAGCGGAGGCCGATGATGCCGTTGGAGGCACCCTGGGGCACACCCGCCGCGTTCAGCGCGCCGGTGTTCACATAACCGCCGTAGATCCGGTAGAGCTGGCTGCTCGCGCCATCGATGAACCACAGCGGCTGCTGCTGGTTGACCACGCCGCTCAGCCAGGGATTGAAGGTCGCGGGCGAGGAGCCGACCGTGTAGCCGTTGGTGATGGCCAGCTTGCCCAGGCCGCCGTCCGCGCTGGCGGTGTTAACCGGGCGGAACCAGGGCGTGATGCTGTCCTGGGGCGGGAGGATGCGCGGGCGGTTGGCGTCGACGTCACCGTGCTCATACTTCGCCTTGATGCTGGTGCGGAAGTCGCGGCGCTTGAAAAGCTGCGGCTCGAAGCGCACGGTCGCATAGTAGCGCTTGCTCTCCTGGAAGGCGCCCTCCTGCTGGTATTTCTCGTCGTTCCACAGGCCGGCGAGCCGGAAGGACAGGACCTTCGGGATGACCACTTGGTTGAAATCCGCGCTGGTGCGCACGGTGCCGAAGGAGCCGAACCGGGCCTCCAGGCTGCCGCGGCTTTTGCCGAAATCCGCATTGCGGGTCGTCGCGTTGACGATGCCGGCCGGACTGCCGAGGCCGAAGAGGATCGAGTTCGGGCCGCGCTGGATGTCGATGCGGTCCACGTTGAAGCCATCCCACGGGATGTCGGTGCCGAAGTAATCGCGGGTGTTGTCGGCGGAGGCGAGGCCGCGCACGCGCTGGGCGCCGCCGGGCGCGCGCAGGCTGCCGGTCTCATCCAGCGAGGTCCCGTTGCCCAGGCCGGCGTAGGTGCCGCGCGTGCCCGCCACCTCGGCGTTCGGGGTGTATTGGAGCAGGGTGGCGTTGTCGGTCGCCCCGATGTCCTTCATGAACTCCTTCGTGACGACGGAAATCGCGGACCCCACGTCCTTGAGGTTGGTGCGGATGCGGGTGCCGGCCAGCGTCTCGGTGGCCTGGTAGCCGGTGTCCTGCGTGGCGGTCACCTCAAAGGGCGAGAGCTCGATGGTGTCGTTGTCGGCCGGGCGGTTCTCAACCGGCACAGGCTTGTCACTGGCGGCGGGCTGGGCGGGGGCCGGGGCGGCGGTTTGCGCGGCCAACGGCCACGCGCAGGCCACCAAGGCCAGCGCGGTCAGGGATTTTCTTACGTTATTCATGGTGGGGTTAGGCTGGGCGGGACAC
The DNA here is from genome assembly GCA_041917235.1 of Lacunisphaera sp. Lineage (GTDB taxonomy): Bacteria > Verrucomicrobiota > Verrucomicrobiia > Opitutales > Opitutaceae > Lacunisphaera. The sequence goes on from JAYRXZ010000023.1 coordinate 25,197, forward strand.
GACGCGGATGCGTCCATGGGGGCGTGCGGAGGTAAGGCACATGGGGCGATGGGGTGAAACGGCCAACGGGGGTAGCCGGCGCCGCGAAACAACAGAAGCCCGGCGGGGAAATCAAAAGAGCGCTAAGTCTAACATTAGCGCGAGGCCGGATTCGGCGGGCGCGGGGCGGCGTGACATGGGTGGTTGCTTCGGGGTTGTGACCCGGTTCCTTTCGTTGTTTTCCTTTAACCGATCCCGTCGCCCCACTCTACCCCAATCTCATCATGGCAATCTTCCTCGGCATCGACAGCGGCACGCAAAGCACCAAGGCCATCGCGCTCGACCTCGACACCGGCCGCGTCGTCGCCGAGGCCCGCGCTCCGCACACGCTCCTCCCCGGCCTGCCCGCCGGCCACATGGAGCAGCATCCCGCGGAATGGACCGCCGCGCTCGACACGGTCATCGCCGGGGTCGCCGCGAAGATCGACCGCACCCGCGTGCGCGGCATCGGCGTCTCCGGCCAGCAGCACGGCTTCGTGCCGCTCGACGCCGCCGGCGCCGTGATCCGCCCCGCCAAGCTCTGGTGCGACACCAGCACGACGCAGGAGTGCGAACTGCTCACGAAGAAGCTCGGCGGCGCCCAGGCCGCCATCCGCACCGCCGGCCTGCCGTTCCTGCCCGGCTACACGGCGCCGAAGATCCTGTGGTTAAAACGCCACGAACCCGCGAACTACCGGCAGCTGCGCCATGTGCTGCTCCCGCACGATTATCTCAATTATCATCTGACCGGGAATTATTTCATGGAGCCCGGCGATGCCTCGGGCACCGCACTCATGGACGTCAGGCAGCGCAAGTGGTCGGACAAGGTCATCCGCGCGATCGACAAAAACCTGATCGACTGGCTGCCGCCGCTGTCCGGCTCGCACGAGGCCGCCGGCACGTTGCGACCCGAGCTTGCGCGGCAGTTCGGCTTCGGGCCCGGCGTGGTCGTCAGTGCTGGCGGCGGCGACAACATGATGGGCGCCATCGGCACCGGCAACGTGACGCCGGGCGTGGTCAGCGCGAGCTTCGGCACGAGCGGCACCATCTTCGCCCACAGCGCCAAACCCGTGGTCGACCCGCAGGGCGAGATCGCCGCCTTCTGCTCGTCCACCGGCGGCTGGCTGCCGCTGCTGTGCACGATGAACGTCACGCTCGTCACCGAGCAGTTCCGCCAGCTCTTCAACTGGGACCACGCCGGGCTCGACCACGCCGTGGCCGGCGCCCCCGCCGGCGCGGGCGGCCTGAACCTGCTCCCCTACTTCGACGGCGAACGCACGCCCAACCTGCCGCGCGGCACCGGCGTGCTCGCCGGCCTGAACCGCGCCTCGCTCACCCCCGGCGGCCTGGCGCGCGCCGCGCTGGAGGGCGTGACGCTCAACATGAACTACGGCCTGCGCCGGCTGACCGCGCTGGGCCTCAAGCCGCGCGAGATCCGTGTCACGGGCGGCGGCGCCCGCTCCGCCGTGTGGCGCCAGCTCATGGCCGATATCTTCGGCGTGCCCGTCGTCGCGATGGTCGAGGACGAGGGCGCCGCGCTCGGCGGCGCGCTGCAGGCCGCATGGTGCGTCGCGCTGCGCGACGGCCGCAAGGCGAAGCTCACCGATTTCACCGCCACCACCGTGGCCCCCGACGAACGCACGCGCTGCACGCCCGACAAGAAGAACCGCGCGCTCTACCGCGACCTGCAGGCAAAGCACGACGAACTCAGCCGCACGCTGCGGCCGTGGTTCGGGGCGTAGGCATCTAACTGGAGGGTCCAGCTCCAGCTGGACCGCGAACGCGATATCACCGGCGAACACACGGCCCAGCTGGAGCTGGGCCCTCCACCGCCAGGCCACGATCTTTTTGCTAAAACCCCGACCCGTCCGCCTTGGTGCCGCAGAAGGACACCTCGATGCCGAGCTGCGCGGCGAGCGACGCCTTGGTGTAGGCGGCAAGGTCGGCCGCGGCGGCGTTCTCCGCGTAGGCCACCTGGATGTGGTTGGCCTGGTGCCGGGCCATCATCAGGTCGCGGGTCACGCCGTAGGTGACCGCGTGCATGATGGGCCACTGGACGGTCGTCTCCTTCCAGCGGCGCTCGGTCTCGGCGCGCGGGAGCGTGATGACCTTGGCGCGGCCGATGTCCATCTTGAGTTTGCCGCCCTGGACAAACACGCGGCTCCAGACGATCTCACCGGGCTTGGCGATGCCGCGGAGCGAACCGCCGCCGAGCCGGAAATACATCGGGGGCTGCCGCAGCGAATCCGAACCCGCCCAGCCGCCGACATGGTGATCGGCCGGCGCGCTGCCGGAGATAAGGAACACCCAGACGTATTCGTCCGTCGTGCCGGAGCGATCCCAATCACCCCAGCGCAGATCGTGGAGCGTGTTGGCCTTGGGCTGGCCGAGGGCGGCGTGGACGCGATTGGTGAACAGGCCGTCGAGACCGGCGCATTCGTCCACCTCGTTGAAATGCACGATCGGCTGCCCAGGACGGATGACCTGGCCCGCGGCGTTCTTCACCGGCGGACGGTCGCTTGAGTTCAGCGTGCCCTCGACGAGGTCGGAGGCCGGCAGGAGATCCTTGAGGCCCTGCTGGTATTGGATACCGATCGACTCGCAGCCGAACTCGTCGGCGATGCGGCAGGCGGCGATGTAGGTTTTGCACTGCCACAGCACCTGGCTCTTCGTGAGCTCGGTCTTTTCGTCGGTGCCGAAGTGGAAGGTGAAGCCTTTCTTGATATACCAGTCGAACACCGCCTTCGCCTCGGCGTCGGTCACCTGCGTCGCACCATAATAGAGCGCAGACTGCGAGAGGCGCTCCTTGCAGACGCCGGTCTGGTAGAGGAGATCGTCGGGGATGATGGCGTTATACATGCCCATGCAGCCCTCATCGAAGATGCCCATGATGGACTTCTTCACGCGCAGGTCGGTGGCGATCTTCCTCGCTACGGTCTTCGCCTTCGCCGGCACGCGGGCTTTCGCGATCGGCCGCACATGCGGCGTGCGGTGCGTGGTGACACCGGTCTTCAGCCAGCGGGCGAGGCCGCGCAGGAAATATTCATCGTCAAAATTGTCGCTCCAGAGGGTCGAGTATTTGACGCCGGCCTTCGTGAGGGAGCCGTTGAGGTTGAGCATGCCCACGAGGCCCGGCCAGGTGCCGCTCCAGTTAGCAACCGTCAGGATGGGCCCGCGGTGGCTCATGAGGCCCGCGAGCAGGTGATGCGAATACTGCCAGACCGCCTCGGCCACGATGAGCGGCGCATCGGGATCGAGCTTGGCAAAGACCTCGAGGCCTTCCTTCTGCGAGGCGATGAAACCGTGCTTGACCGCCGGCTTGTAGGGATGGGCGCGCACCAGTTTGCGGCCGAAACCGGCCACCGCGGCGGCGAGCTTCTTTTCCATGGCCGCCTGGGCAGGCCAGCAGACTTGATTGGCCGACTGGCGCAGGTCGCCATTGGCCACGAGGAGTATGGGGGTGGATCTGGACATAAGGGATGAAGGGAGTTTTTGAGAGACCCGGGGAACGTCGCAAGGCCCCAGCGGCTGAAATCGTTAAGCTTCGTGGACCGGGGGATTTAGGACCGGCGCCATCAGGCGGCGGTTCGCCAGATAATCGGCATGCAGGCGGTGAAAAACCCGATACTTCGCCCGATGGTAGCGCGCCTGCCGGCCCGGGGCCGGCTTGATGATATCCGCAACCCGGTTCATGGCCTGCATGGCTTCGAGCACGGTTGCGTGGCCCCCCGCGGCCACCGCCCCCAGCACTGCGGCGCCCAGCAGGACCGCCTCGGGTTCCCGGGGCAGCACCAAGCGGCACCCGGTGATGTCGGCGTGCTCGCGCAGGAAAAGCGGGTTCTTCGTGCCGCCGCCGCACACCAGCAGGGTGTCGATGCGGTAGCCCTTGCGGTTCATCTCCTCGATAATGTGCCGCGTGCCATAGGCGACGGCCTGGATGGCCGCCAGATAAAGCCGCGCGAGGTCGTCCACCGTGGCCGAGAGCGTGAGGCCGGAGATTACGCCCCTGAGCGTGGGGTCCGCGCGGGGCGAGCGGTTGCCGTGGAAGTCCGGCTGCATATGCAGGTCGCGCGTGAGCTCGGCGGGATGCGCCACCTTCTCCGCCCGGGCCAAAGCCGCGACCCGCGCATTGAGCAGTTCATAGACGGTCTTGCCCGTGCGCCGTGCCTCCGCGCGCAGCGGCACCGACGCCGCGTGTGAGAAAATCACATGATCGATGAGCGCGCCGGTCGCCGATTGTCCGCCCTCCGTGAGCCACAGGCCGGGAATCATCGCGGAATGATACGGGCCCCAGATGCCCTTGATGAAACGCGGCCGCGCGGAGACGGCCATATGGCAGGAGGAAGTTCCGCCAATCAGCGCCAGCCGCCGGTTGAGTGCCGCGAGCGTGGGTTTGGTGCCATGCAGCGTCGCACCCAGCAGACCCAGACCGCCGGCATGCGCATCGATGATGGCCACGCCGACCGGCGTGCCGGCCAACAGGCCCAGTTCGCGGGCGGCCTGCGCCGTGAGCCCCTGCCCCACCGGCTCGCCCATCGGCCGCACCTTCTGCCCGATGCGCTGGAAACCGTCGGCCATCAGGTCCCCCAGGCCGATCTGCGTGAAGAAGTCGCTACTCCATCCCGCGCCGTCCGGACCTCGGTGACCGAGATATGTCCATTTGCAAACAGTGGTGCAAAGCGACCGCGTGTCATCCCAGGTCGCACGGTAGGTCAGGTAGTCCGGTAGATCGAGAAACCGCGCCGCCTTGCGCCAGGACGTCGGGAGATTCTCCTTCAGCCAAAGCAGCTTCGGCATCTGCATTTCCGGCGACACCACCCCGCCGACATAACGCAGCACCTCATGCCTGGTCCGGTTGATGCGTTCCGTCTGCGTCATGGCACGATGGTCCATCCAGACGATCACGTTCTGTTCCACGCGCCCGGTGGTGCTGACGGATACCGGCCGGTCAGCCACATCGAGCACGACGAGCGAGCAAGTCGCATCGAATCCAATGCCCTTGATGGCGTCCGGTGACAGTCCGGATTTTTTCAACGCCAGCCGCGTGGCGAGGCAACAGGCCCGCCAGATGTCATCACTCGACTGCTCCACGTGGTCGGGGACCGGCTTCCACATCTTGATCGGCCGGCTGGCCGAGGCCGCCATGCGGCCGTTGTGATCAAAGATGCCTGCGCGGGCGCTGCCAGTGCCGACGTCGATTCCGAGATAATAATGCATTGGTTTATTCCAGAAGTGACTGTTAGCGCGGGCCTGCTCCCGCAATCACCTCGACCATGAAGATCTGCGCAAAGGTTCCGACTGGTTGGGTCACGTTGCGAGTATAGGCGATGAAGCGACCGTCCGGCGAAAAGACACAGGCCTGAGGCTGCAGTTCACCGGCCGCCTCACGCGGCGTGGTAAGCCGGACGGTCCGCCCAGTTGATACTTCAGTGAGACACACGCTTCCATGCATCATGTGCGCAATGCTCCGGCCGTCAGGACTCCAGGTGAATGCGGAGGCGATATCCGCCTCGTTGCGCGTGATCTGACGTGGCTGCCCGCCATTCGGCGAGACCGTCCATAGCTGCGCCACTCCGGCGTCGTCCCGCATTAGGAAGGCGATTTGCGAGCCATCCGGAGATGCTCGCAACCAGTGGCGTGGACTGGAAACAACCCCGGGATGTTTCCGATCAGCGGTGAACGTGAGCCGGCGCTGCTGCACGCCGCGCGGCGGCGCGGGTCGGGTGGTGGCTGATCCCGCTAGCGGCTGCGTCCCTTCCTTAGTGAGATCTTCCGGCAAATCCACAATATAGACCTCGGCATGTTGCCGTCCGCCGAATGCGCTGACCAAACCTTGGAACGCCAAGGCCCGTGGTTGCCGGGAACCATCTGTCCGAGTGTAGCCCTCCTGCCCCACCCACCCTTCTTCAAAAGCACGACTGATATCGTCCGAACCAGGCACCGGGCTGGCCACGGTGCGTGTGACCAGCACCGAGAACCAATCTCCGTCGTGGTTGCGCGGATGGTTGCGGTTAACGCAAACGGGGCCAACCGGCGTAGAGACACCGACATTCCGCTGGTTCGGTTCGTGCGCGACGGCATTCGGACCGGAATCAAGCCGGGCCAGCAACTCGTCCTCATAGGTATAGCTGATCCAGCAGCCATCAGGGCTGAACATATGCACATGTGAACCGCCGCGCAGAGCGCCTGTCGTGAACGGTGGCGCATAATTCATCGCATCAAGTGGACGGGAAATACCCGGCTGATTTAAGTCGACCAGAGCGCCCCGGCGGCGGGTGAAGCCGTATGTCCACTCTACTGAGGGATTCTCCGGACCGTGAATGAAGACCACTCGCCGTTCGGTTGGACTATAGGTCACGACACCGCACTTGGCCTCGTTAGTCGACTTATAAAGGCGCTGCACCTCGCCGGTGCGCACGTTCACCTGCTCAATGAGCGCGCCGTCAAAAGCGTCGCCGGTGCGAACGTCATAGACGATCCACTGTCCGTCGGGTGACCAGACATTGAGGTTGGTCAGCATATGCCCGTGCGGAACTGACGTAAGTTGTCTCTCGGTTGAGCCAAATGCCACAGTGACTGCGGACAGCAAAACCACGAGCATGATCCCCTGACGCAGAGCCATGGCGGCATCACGCAGGTCCGGCGCGCTGACGATCAACATATTGAAATTTCCCATGGAACGATAATGAGCGGACCTAAAGTGATGCCGGCATGTGCAACGACTCACACGCGACGCTCCTCCACCGGTCTGATCAGCAGCACGAGGAACACGGAAAACAGGGCCACGCCGGCGAAGGCGCCGAAGATCAGGTTCAGCGGCACATGCTGGTCGCGCAGCGCGCCGAAGGCCCAGTCGCCGAAGCCGCCGCAGCTGATGCTGACGAGGTTCATGACGCCATAACCCGTGGCCCGCCACTCCGGCCGGACGATCTGGCAGAGAATGGGCATGTTGTTGCAGTCGAAGAAGCCCCAGCCGAGGCCGAAGATGATGAGTCCGATGATCGCCACGGTCAGCGTGCCGGCGTTTCCGACGCTGAACAGCGCCGGCAGGAACAGCACCATGCCGATGGCACTGGTAAAGATGCGACCGCGCGACGTGCGCTTCATCCAGCGGTCCGCGAGCGTCCCGCCGATGAGAACGCCGATGATGGAGGCGATCTGCACATAGAGGATCGCACTCACCCCCGCCTTGCCCTGCCCGAGGTTGAATTTTTCACGCAGAATCTCGGGCATCCAGTCGCGCACCACCCAGCCAGCGATGGCCGGGAGGGTGAAACAGAACATCAGCAGGATAAAGTTACGATTGCCCAGCAGCCCACGCACCACACCGCGGGCGGCCTCCTTCGGCGCTTCCGCCTGCACGGGGGATTTGGGCGGATCGCGCAACAGGGCCAAGAGGGGCAACGCGTATATCACGCCGATCATGCCGCAGGTCGAGAAGGCCCAGCGCCAGCCGTGGTCCGGCGAGTCCGCCATGTAACCGGCAAAACCGCCGAGGATTTGACCGAGGTAGATGCCGGTCTGGTGCAGGCCGACAGCGCGCGAGCGCGTGTCACCAAAATGATACTCCGAGATCAGCGCCAGCGCCGCCGGGATGTAGAACGCCTCGCTCAGGCCCATCAGCGCGCGCGCCGCCAGCAATTCGTGGAAAGAACCCACGTGCCCCGTCCACCATGTGACCAGCGACCAGGTGAACAGGCTCAGCGTGATCACCCAGCGCTTGCTAAAGCGGTCGGCCACGTAGCCGCCGAACGGACTCAGCACCGCATACGTCCACTTGAAACAGCCGAGAATCAGGCCCCAGTCCGCCTTGTTGGCGATGCTCGGAATGTCAGCCACCATGGAGGCTTTCATTGTCGCCAGCATCTGCCGGTCGAGGTAGTTGAGCACCGCCACCGGGACGAGCAGAAGAACAACGAGCCAGGCGTAACGCAGAGCGTGGGCGGAGGTTGACATGGGGTGCTAGCGCACGGCCTTACAGTGCAACCGGCGCCAAGGCCAGTTTCTGCTGCGCGAACAGAGTCCTGAGGTCGGTGACAATTTCACGGTAAAGCTGCCGGGATGCGGGAGAGACAAGCGCCTTGGGTGATCCGGTGGCCAAACCCCGGGCCTCCATGCCAGCCGCAACGTTCAACGGGAACGTCAGGCGATCGACGATCGCACCGACCTGCTTCAGCTGGGAAAAAGCTGGCTCGATCTCTCCAGCCATGCCTTCACAGCAAACCTTGTAAAGATGCACCATGAGTTCCGGCGCGATGTTGACAAGGCCGCCTATGCACCCGTCGGCACCAAGTGCGAAGACCTCGGGCAACCGCGTGTCAGAACCTGAAAAAACAGAGAACTTTTTCTCGCGCCCGAGTTTTATCAGATTCGCGTGGTAGGCGAATTCGCGACCACTCTGCTTGATGCCCGCCATCGGCGCGCGTTCGGCGAAGGCGGCGACGGTCTCAAGGTTGATGCGCGTGCCCGTGAGCTCGGGGAAGTTGTAGAGGAAGGTCGGCAGGCCGGAATTGTCCGCCGCGTGGAGAAAATGAGCCAGGGCGTCGTCCTGTGAGGAAGGAAAGAATCCCGGAGTCATGATGGCCACTGCAGGCAACCCCAGCTCGCGGGCAAACTTGCCGAGCCCGGCAACCACGTGGGGCCGGATGTCGCTTATGTTCGCGATGACCGGCAACGGCGCCGCCAGCTCGGCCACGGTTGCCAGTGCGGCCTTGCGCTGCTCGAGGTCAAACTGCGGGAACTCACCGGTGCTCCCGAGCGCGAGCACACCGGAGACCCGATGCTGCTTGAGGAAGGCGAGATTGCGGGCGAGTTCGTCGCGGAGGATGTTCCCGTCCGAATCGGTCGGGAGCCACAGCGCGGCGAAGATGCCCTTGCGGGGAGTTGTGGAGGCGGACATGCTGGGGAGTTATTTTTTTGCCGGACTGGGCAGGATATAAAGGAAACCGTCCTCGGCGCCGACCAGGAGGTCGCGGCGTCCCGTGCCGGTGAGGTCGATGGTCGTGGGCTTGGTCGCGTGGCCGCCGATGACGAGCGGCGTGATCGCACCCTCGTCGCGGAAGGTCCAGCGGCCCTGGGCGTCGCGGCCGGTGCCGCGCAGGAAATTCACGTTCTTGCTGTTGACGATGAGGTCGAGGATGCCGTCACCATCCCAGTCCGTGATGCAGAAGGTGCGGCGGCCGCTCTTGCCGATGGGATTGGCGTTGAGGCGCAGCAGGCCCGTCTCCTTGTTCTGCGCGACGCCGTTGGCGTCGAAGGAGGAAGTCCCCTCGCCCACGAACACGCGCTGCGGCGGCAACAGCTCCAGTTTGCCGTCCGCCAGCTTCCGGCGCTCGAACAGCGCAAGATAGCCTTCCTGGTCCATCATCACCAGGTCGGTGAGGCCGTCATGGTTCCAATCGATGGCATAGGGAGTGGTGCGCCACTGGGTGACGAGCTCGCGGCCGGACGGATTCCACCAGGTCCACTTGGGCTTGGGGGTCGCTCCCGTCCAAGCGACCTCGACCGGCTGGCCGGGCGCGAGCCGGGGCGCCGTGCGGGTGCCGATGTTTTTATACCAGACAATCTTTCCCCAGATGCCGTTGGTGATGATGTCGGGCAGGCCGTCGCCATCCCAATCCGCCACGCTGAGGATCGAGTAACCCCACTTCACTTCCGCCGGGCCCTGGATCGAACCGTTGGGCTCCGCCTGCTCGCGGATGAGCTTGTCGCCGCCCGCGAGATAAACCGGCGCCGCCCACTTCAGGGGCTGGCCGCCGAGATTCTCGATGAAGGCAATGTAGCCGGCGGAATCACCGGCGATGAGATCCTCGTCGCCGTCTCCGTCCCAATCAATGGCGTGCGGCGTGACGAGCGCGCCGAACTTGACGCTCTCCGCCTGCTGGCGGAAGTAGCGCGGCTCCAGGAATTGCGGCAGGCCAGCCGCGACCGTGCCGGTGTTTTCGATGAAAGCCACGCGGCCATCCTCGTCGCCAACGACCAGGTCGAGATCGCCGTCGCCGTCGAAATCGCAGGCGGTGGGCGCGATCATGCACAGGTCCATCTTCAGCGGCTGGCCCGCGACCGAGAGCCGGCGGCCGGCGGCATATTGCGGCGCCGTGCGCGTGCCGGTGTTTTCAAAATAAGTGAAGCCGTCAAGGAACTCGCCGCACAACAGGTCGAGGTCGCCGTCACCGTCAAAGTCCCCAAAATTCGGCGTCGGCATGCCGAAGACGTCGACAGGCTTCCCATCGGTGATTAGTATCATCTCCGGCGCGCCGTAAACCGCCTCCTCGTCGGTTCCGGAGTTGCGCAAAAGGTAGACGTAACCGCGAAGCGGGCCGTTTTTCCACCTGCCCTGCGCATCCCATGCGTCGTCCCAACCGTAATCGCCCCAGAAATCGATGCCAACGACGAGATCGTGCACGCCGTTGCCGTCGAAGTCGACGAACTTCCATTCGTTGGCGCGGATGCGGCCCTCCTCCGGATGTATCTTCGCCGGGTCACCGAGCCTGACCGGCTGCATGAAACCCTTGGTCAGGAATTCTGGATGCACCTGTCCCGCCGAAGTCACAACCGCGCGACCATTGACATACGAGACCTGTGGTGACGGCGCGCTTGCACCCACAATCCTGCTCGGGGCAAACAGCGGCAGCTTCGTGGCGGTATCCACCTTGCCGCTGTTGAGAAACACGTGGATGCCGTTGGTGGGTTTGCCGGTGCATACCACAACTAAATCCATGAGACCGTCCTGATTATAATCCATGGGAAGCGGCCAGGCCCAGAGTCCGACCCCAAGGTCCACCGTCAGGCCCGGATTATTGTAGGCCAATTGTTTCAAACTCTCTTGGTGGATCGCATGGCTTTGCAAAAGAACCGAAACGAACAGCAGCAACACCGCATAGAGATGTCTTCTAGTTGATATCATGGCTGCCTCGGGGGAACAACCGACTTACTCGCGTCTATTTTCAACCAGGCAATTGCCCCGACTAAGGACATAACCGCAATCGGGACCAAGGGTGCGTTATAACTATCAAAGGCGACCACCAAGTATCCAAACAACACCGTGGTCATAAATGATCCGACCTGCCCCGCCATATTCATCGCCCCCGTGACTACACCCGCATGCTCTTGCCCGACATCCAAGCACACGGCCCAAGCGGTGGGTAGGGCAAAATCGGAGCACCCGTAAGCCATAGCCAGGCACAATACGGTCAGCACCTTGTCCTCGATAAAGATCGTCGCACCGAGAAACATAGCGGCAGCGCCCAGACCGCCAAAGCCTAGCCAGCGCCTACCCCATTTGAGACCGATACGTCTAACAAGAGCGTCGCCGGCAAAGCCGCCCAGCAGATTGGCTCCGGCGCCAAAAACGAAAGGCAGCCAAGAATAGGCCACGAGTTCCTGCGGATTGTAGCCCCGCCCGTTCGCCAGAAAAACATGCAACCAGGTCAGGTAGAAAAAACCGCACCAAGCATTGGCGTGATACATCAGCATGATCCACCAAAGGTTGGGCTGCGCAAAAAGATGCTTCCATGGCGTCGGGGGGGTAATACCCGGCACTACGCCGTCTTCGATCTCGTTTTTTTCCTCGACCGAAATACGCTCATCTTGAGCGGGATGGTCTCGGAACCACCAGAACCAGATCACGGCCCAAATGACTCCGATAGCGCCGAAGACATAGAAACTCACCCGCCAGCCGAAGGCCTGCTGCAAGGGTATTACCAACAAGGGTGACAGGGCCCCTCCCAACCGGCTGGCCATCCAGATCACGCTTTGGGCCCGGGCTCGCTCGCGCTGAGGAAACCAGCGTGCGATCACGACTGACATGTTCGGATAGGCCCCGGCTTCTCCCGCGCCAAACAAAAACCTCACGACCAATAGCTGCCGGAAACTATTCGTAAGACCCGTCAACGCCGTGAACGCCGACCACCAAACTACGATTCGAGTGAGAACTTTCCTAGGACCAATACGGTCAGCCATCGCTCCGACCGGCACTTCAAACAAACCATAGGAGAGAACGAATGCTCCCAACACCCAACCCCACTGCTGCAAGCTCAGTCCCAAGTCCTGCTGAATCACAGTCCCTGCGACCGAAATACACACGCGGTCCACATAAGTGATAACGGCCAGCAACGAACATGCCCACAGAACTCGATAGCGGCGTTTCATGGGCGAGCGGCAGGTAGATGGACCTGGGATAGCATTGCCCATAGAACCAAACTCGTGGAGCCCTCAGTAATGATCTGCACGTCAATCTGCCTGTCCGTCGGATGGCTTGGTTTGGAAGCGCGCGGTTCGTGGAGTGCCAGCTGCATATCAGTAAACCAAGTCCCGGAACCCCCCCACGCGATGGAAGGTGATTAGGTTTCCATCATGGGCGCTGTGCGCATTTTTGTCACCGCTACGCGCCAGGATAACGAGATCATTACCGTCGATGGCCATGCAGGCATAGTGGCGGGATTCCTTGGCAGACGCACCGATGGCCACCACGCCCGCGAAGCACCAATCAACCATGTTTTTCGAGAAATGTAATACCATGCGCTGCCGTTCGTTGTCCGGGGTGCTGAAACGATCGGCCGGCAATGCTTCCGCCCGGGTCATTGAATCGGTGGCCTGAGTGCCGAGCATCCAATAGAGCTTCGTTTTCTCGTCATAGAGCACATGAAAGCGCATCTGGCCGCCGGGAAAGGGGAGGTAGAGCATCTTTTTGCCGGAAGGCGCGGTCTCCAACATCGTCTGCATCGTGCCGTCTGGCATTTCCACCACCTTGGCCAGGGCCGCGTAGCCGGTCCGCCCGGTGTTGGCCCGCATGAAGAGGTGAAAAGTATGGCCGCTAGGATCAAACCAGTAGTGATTAGGATCCGTGATCTGAACCACGTTCGTTTCTAGCCAACCCATTGGCGAGAAGGTGCGAGTGCCGACCAAGGGCGTGCGTTTGGGATAGGCCTGGGGATAAAAGGGGATCCCGAAGTAATCGATCTCCAGTTCATTCTGCCTGTAGCCAGGCAGAACATCGGCAAACGTAAGCTCCCCGGCGAAAGTCCAGCTAGTGCGCAAAGTCAGATCATCGCCTTCCCTAGCCCGCATCAATATTGGCGCGAGTTCACCCACTGGCCAGGCATCGATGTTCTTCTCGGTGCGCCGTTCCATCACCAGATAGATGTTGCCGTTGGCCCGCCAGACGTTCGCCGCCGTTTGGTGCCATGATTGGCGCTCGGTTAGCTCGACCGGCTGTGTCCAGGTCATGCCCTCGTCATCGGAACGAGCCACTCGCAAATTGCCGGAGTGACCAAGAAAATAAAGCGATTTCCCGACCGTGAACAGACGCCCATGTGTCATGCCCATCGCCGCGCGCTGGGCCCAGGTGCGGCCGCGATCATCAGATGTCAGCACAAAAGCCCAGGGCTGACCGCTTTCCTTCGACACCCCGCTCTTCTGGTAGGTGATTACCAGGCGGCCTGAATCCAGGCGAACGATGCTCGGGTTGTTCAGCGGGTGCTCCTTGGCATCAGGCGACTCGGCGATGATTAGCGGTTCATCGGCCAGCGGTCGAATGGGAGAGGCCAGGGCCCAGCCAGCGGCACCCAGAACTAGAACGATGAATAGGCGGCCAAACATGGGAGTAGGGGTCGGGCAATGATGATACGAGGTAGTCATATGTGGAAATAATTGGAGGCGAGCGCCAGCCGCAGGCTATGCCGTAATCCGGCCTCATGCAGCACGGAAACGTTGGGCGGGCGTGTATGCTCGACCAACATCACGGTCTCAAAGAGCTCGGGCGGAAGCAAAGAGTTGACGGATGGATTCGGGATACACCTCGCCCAAAATCAGGCTCGGCGAGAATCCACCCACCTTGGCGTTAGAGGCCGGTTTGATCACGGGGTCGCCTGCCCGGTGGCTTTGTTGACCAAAATTCGCAACTGCGAGCGGGCATCCACCAGCTTCCCCGCCAGGATATCCTCCTCGGTAAATACCGCCAAATAGATCTCCTTGTCGGCCTTGCGATTGTAGTCGTATACGAGGAAGATCCGGCCATCCGGTGACTGATCTCCATCCGGGTATGAAACGGAAAGGCGTTCGTCCAGCAACAAGCCGCCCCGCCAAGTTGTCCCATCATCGTCAGACAGGTAGGCGGTGAGATGCGAGCGCTTCATCCTGGCGTTATAAATCGAAGGTGCCGCCAGCCAGGCCACATCCAAGGTGGGATTGTGCTTCACCACCAAAAGTCGACCGGATCCAAGACGGCGGACAAAAAAGCGCGAATTGACGTGCGGGATCTTAGAATCTTTGCCGGATGTCCAAGTGCGCCCATCATCGCCCGAAAAGCTTTCGCCGATACCTGTCTTGGTGCGAGCCCACAGCCACAGACCCCCATCTTTGCGTTCCACGAGCATGTGCTCGTCGAACTGCAGGTTTGGAAACCGTGCGGTGCCCCGCAAGCTAAAGGTGTTACCTTGGTCCTGGCTGGCATAGACATGTGTTCCGACTTTGCCGGCCTGCCATTTTAGCTGTTCGGGAGGCACATACTTACGGTCGCCGACAGACAGGTTCTTCAATGGCTCTTCAGCCCAGATGGCCACAGGGAAAAGCCATTCTCCATTCTTCAGCACCGTCGGTTTGTTCATCATGATGCCATCGACCAGTCGGCGAGGAGCGGACCATACTGGATTCGGCGAATCCGGATTATCCGTTGTCACAGCCCACACTCCGGCACGGCCGTCCCACCAGCGGTAGGATTGGGCATAAAACCACCAGAGTTTGCCCTGCGGGTCCGTCCACAGCACCGGATCATAGGTCCGGACGGGCCCGGGCGGATCAATCACCACGGTAGCAGCCGACCAAGTGCGACCATCATCCATGCTGCTGCTCAACATTACATAGTTTTCCGGTCCTTCATCCGATCCACCACTATACCAAGTAGCCCAAAGTCGCCCTCCCGGAGCGCGCGCCAGTCCGGGAATACCTTGGAATATACGGGTTGCGGGGCTGTAGGCCGCACCAGGGTCCGTGACAACCGGCGCCGGCAGCAGAGCCGGATCCGTCTCGGCGCGAAGGGGCCCACCGACGAGCAGCGGCACAAGAATCATCATTCTTAGGTATAAGTCCATGATCGCCGTCTCCGGTCAGAGTTTGATCGAATAGGTCAGACTGTAGGAGAAGCCATCAGCGGGAATCCAGTTGCCGCGCGAATACTGCTCATCGAAGAGGTTCTTGAAGTTGAGCGAAACAGAATGCCGATAACTCTTGTTTTTCCCGCGCCAGATGTAACTGGCACCAGCGTTGAAGATCGTGTAACCGGGTTGTTTGATGTTGATACGACCGTCATTGGCATACGTCACTCCCGCGCGCGTGTAGGGACCGCCGCCGTATTCGCCGAGTGATTCCCCCTGTCCGGAAAAATCTGCCCGCAAGGATAAGCCATTCAAACTCGTGCCCTGAAAGCGATAAACGAATGCCATGCCATAATTGTAGGACGAGGGACCGCGAGCAACAAGTTGCCCTACCACCCAAGGGCTCTCGTCGTTTTTGGTAACGCGATTGTCCATATATCCAAATCCTCCGATGACTTGCAGGGCGGGTGTCAGCTGCCAGTTGAAATCAAGTTCAACACCATCGGTCTTAATCTGACCGTCGATATTGGTGACTGACATGCCCAAGTCTTCATCGAAGAAGGTTTGCAGAACATTATTGCGCTCAATGGCGTAGGCGCCGAGCACGACGTTTAGCTTACCATCGAGCCAGGTGGTTTTGACGCCAAACTCCATCCCTTCGCCTTCTTCGTTGGGATAAAGTTCCTGTGTCTGCGAGCGCACCTGCGATTGAGGCAAGTATGATTTGCTGATGTTCGCATAGAAGGAAACTGGTTTTACCGGCGTATAATTGATACCGAACTGCGGCGTGAAGGCCTCGGAAGTGGTCTTCTGCTGCAGTGATGTGAGTCGGTCAATGAGTAGATTGCTTATTTTATCGAAGCGCCCACCGGCGAAGAGTTTCAGTTTTGAATCGAACACATCCGTTCGTTGGCTGACGAAAAGTGCTTCCGTCGTCGTAACCTGCGACCGGTCGCGCGAAAGGACGGAATAGGCGTTCAGGTCATTAAAGTCCGGGTATTTCCACACTGGATTGTCGAGGTTGATCGTTCGATTCACGAGAGATGCGTTGGCGAGCGTCGCGGCGCTCATGCCACGCGTCCACGTGGATTCCGTTTCTTCGGAACGTGTTAGTGAAATGAGAGTTTTGTGTGCGACCGTGCCTGTCTTATATTGGGCAAGCAAGTCGGCCAAAAACTGCAAGTTATCGCGAGCGATGTCAGAAAGGCTCCAGTTTTGCGCCGTAATATTGCGACTGTTGGTATAGACGAAAGTGCCGCCGCCCGCCGCCAACGCGGGCGAGTTGCGCTCCCACCAGACACCTGAGACGCGTAGCGAAAATACATCGTTAAAGCGGTGGTCGACGTAGGCGTAAATGTTATCGGTCATCCAGTCTTGATGCACACGATTGTTACCGCTTGGGCCGCTACGGTTAAAATAAAACATTTCGGTGAGTTTGCCTATGTATTGATTCGTCGTAGGATCTCGAAGATAAACTACCGGCGACTGGCGACTAGCGTAGTTGTCCATACGGCTCAATTCCAACAAGGCGGAGGTGCGTTCGCTAAACTTGTAGGAAACTGCAGCGGAATACTCGGACCGCCGCGACTTCGAAAAGTCTTGCGTGCCGCCCTTCTCGTTGTGCCCGAGATCAACTCGATAAAGCAGTTTCTTGTCTTTTGTGATCGGGCCGGTCAACGAAAGCTCGGCACGGTAATAATCGAGCGAGCCCACCGTGAGATTAAGGCTATGCTGCGCGCGCGGACTCGGACGTTTAGTAATGATGTTCACCAGACCGCCCGGTAAAGTCTTACCATAGATGGCCGCGTAGGGCCCCTTGATCACTTCAACACGATCAAGATTTGAACGCGTCGTTAGCCCAAAGAAACTCATGCCATTGCGCGTTGGAGAGGAGGCACTGAATCCGCGGAGATTTATTGCGCTCGGCGTGATGTCATTGCTGCTGACCGAACTCGTGAACGCAAGAGCGTCCTCAAGTTCAAATTTATCGAAATCCTGAAAAAACTCCGAAGTCACTACGTTTACATTAAAGGGCAGTTCCTTGACTTGAGCGCGAATGCGTGTGCCCGAGAGCGATTCCGATGCGACGTAGCTCCCGTCATCAGTCGCCGTCACCTGAAAGGGTGAAAGCTCCACAGTTTTATCTTCAAGGCTTGTAGGACTGGAAGGGGACTGACTCGTGTTTTGGGCGAAAAGACCACTCGACACCAAAGCGGTGGCCGCAGCTAAAAGGAGGGCACGTTGGTTCATGATTAGTTTGGGATTGGGGTAGGGTTGGGTAATACTGACTGAACGACTGAGGTATACGTGGTCCCGGATTGACTAGGCAAAGAGCAATCACTGTTATGCTAACAATGGCGCGCTCATCTACCCCATCAAGTCTTCAAGCTACGGCGCGCGCTGCCGGCGTGTCGACCATGACGGTCTCACGCGTGCTCCGCAATTTTCCTCGTGTTGCGGCCGATACTCGGCGGCGGGTTCTGCAGGCCGCAAAGAAACTCGGCTATTCGCCCGATCCGCACATGACGCGGTTGATGGCCCGGGTGCGCAGCTACCGGCGACGCGCGGCTGAGGCGGTTATTGCGGTCGTGCGCGACGACATTCCAGGCGACGAACTGCTGGACCACGCTTACCAATACGTAGCTCTGCACGATATCGGCGCACGGGCGGAACGGCACGGTTACCGGGCCGAGGAATTCCTGCTAGACCGCAACCGGATGTCCGCTGCCCGACTGGCCCAGATCCTTGAGACTCGAGGTATCGAGGGCTTGATCATTTCCCCACAATCATCGCACAGCATCGGCATGGAACTGGACTACTCACGTTTCGCGGCCGTTACCCTTGGCTACGGACTACCCCAACCCGCCCTGCACCGGGTGAGCACCAACATGACACGTGGCATTCTGCAAGCGACGGCAGAACTGACAACCCGCGGCTATCGGCGCATCGGCCTAGCCGTGACCCAGTGGGTCGATGCTCGCTCCGATCATACTTACTCCGGCGCCATGCTGACCTACCAACAGCAAATCGCGGTGCGTGACCGCGTGCCGTTACTCCTCTTTCCTGAAAATAATCTCGCTCATGAGTTTGATATTTTCCGCACCTGGTTCAAACGCCACCGCCCTGACGCCATTATCTCATTCGACTCTTATGTTCCGGACTGGCTGACCAAAAAACTCCGGGTCAATTTCCCGGGACAGGTCGGAGTTGTCGTGCACGACTGGGTCGAGCGACACCGAAACTTTGCCGGCATCCACCATCACCGGAGCCATGTCGCCGCCGCCGCAGTGGACATGCTCGCTACTCAGCTCATGCAAAACGAGCATGGCGTCCCGGATATACCTCGACAGATATTGATTCCCCCAATGTGGGTGGACGGTCCCAGCATACGGCCGCGGTGACCAGAGTCGTGATGCCAAGAGGCATGTTACAATAACACTTCTGCAGGCGTTGCTTCATGCCGTCTGGTCACGGCACTGTAAATGAGGTAGTTGCACCCCCGGATCGATATCCTGGTGGGGCACAAACCACCTCCTTCCATGGTTACATCGCAATTCGCAGTCCTGATCGCAAAGGCCACGCCGCCTAGGCCGCTGACCTCGCGTTCCAGAGACCATGGAAGCCTATCTATGCCAGACAACCGACATTGCCCATGCATTTAGAAAAGCCACGGCCGAGTAGTTTGAAGACACCTAGGACAGACTCTGTTTTACCAAGGCGATGGACCGATTGCTGAATGGTGAAGCACCTGACACCATGACACATTTTATTTCCTGTGACTGGGGCACCTCCCGCTTGCGACTCCGGTTGGTCGACCTAAAGCAGCGACGAATCGTGGCTGAGTATGCCACCGACGAGGGGATCCAAACCCTAGCCGGGATCCATCCAGCCAAAGAAGGAAGGCGCGAGTTTCTGGGGGCCGTGCTCGAGCGCAACATAGCTACACTGGGCGCTGGCAAGCAAACCGACATCCCGTTGGTGGTGTCCGGTATGGCTTCGTCCACATTGGGCTGGCAATCTGTCCCTTACGCCTGCCTGCCCGCGCCGATAGATGGTCGCACCCTGCGTTTTTTTGATTTCCACCAAGCCGGGCGCAAGGTGCGGTTGGTGTCCGGTCTGCAGGCGACCAGTGACGTCATGCGTGGCGAGGAAACGGAATTGATCGGAATTTTTGCCGGTCCCAGCCGGCGCCCCCTGGCGGAGAACTGCACGGTCATCCTGCCTGGCAGCCACTCCAAGCATGTCCAGTTGCGCGCCGGTCAGATCATGGGATTCACCACCTACCTCACGGGCGAACTCTACGCCCTGCTATGCCAGAAAAGTTCGCTGGAAACTCCCGATGATGCCATTTTCGATGCCACAGCCTTTGTTGCGGGAACACAGGCCAGCGAAACCCACGGCCTTAGCGCTGCATTGTTTCAGACCCGGGCTCGCTCCGTGCTCGGACATATGGCTGCCAAGCATAGCCGCGCCTTCCTCAGTGGTGTCCTGATCGGTGCCGAGATCGCCACTTTGGCCAAAACCGATCCCGGATGCATCGTGCTGGCCGCAGGTGAGCAACTTGCCAGTCAGTATGCTTTGGCGCTTAGCGAACTGTTGCCGAATATTGTAGTGGTGCAGATTTCTCCCACCGAACTGGCCGCGGCCACTGTGTGGGGTCATGCCAAGGTTTTGTCGTATCCATGACTGCACCGGTCATTTTCAGCGCGTCCCGTTTTGCGGCGATGCCTTTGATCGCCATCCTGCGCGGCCAGCGCGCTGGAATCATCGACCCGGTGGTCCAGGCCCTGGCCGACGGCGGCTTCAGTGCCTTGGAGATCACCATGAATACCCCGGGGGCCGCAGCGCTGATCCGGGCCGCCGTCACCAGTGCCAAGAATCGCCTAGCCGTCGGTGCCGGCACCGTGACGAGTCTGCCAGAACTGCACGAGGCCCACGCGGCCGGCGCCAGTTTCATTGTCACTCCAGTGGTAGTGCCGGAAGTAATTGTCGAATGCGTGCGGCTCGGGCTGCCGGTTTTTCCTGGAGCTTTTACCCCTACCGAAATTCACCAGGCTTACCGGCTGGGAGCCACCATGGTGAAGCTGTTTCCGGCCCACCAGCTCGGGCCCGGTTACGTGCGCGATCTGAAAGCACCACTATCCTCCATACCGCTGCTTGCTACCGGCGGCATCACCCCCGAGTCACTGCCTGAATATGCGCGCGCGGGCGCCGATGGCTTCGGTTTGGGCAGTCCACTGCTCCAGCCTGACCGGCTCGATGCAGGAGATTGGGACTGGCTGCGAGAGCGTGCCGCCCATTTCTGCGCCGTCTGGCGCGAAAGCTCTCAAGCTAGCTCAAGCCCCGGAGGACAGATCCCAAGTTAGACCGCTCAGCAGATCGGCGCCAAGAGGCCGCGTCTAATGTGAATTGCCAGCACATCGACCGCATACTGAGCACCCCGGCGATGAGGGTTAAGGCTAGTATGAACAAACACACCGGGTTTGCTTCGGGGCGTTCGTATTCAGGCAGAGATTTACGGAGCACTAGCTCCGTGCGCTCGGACCGCGGGAAGCAGTCACTCATGGAATCCGTATTGCTGTAACCAGGATCGCGATTGCCAAGCGATGGGGTCGCCAACTTCTCAGGTGTTTTTTTAAATCGCAGTTGATCAGTAGACGAGTTCCCGAAAATTTTTCACGCCATGGAACAAGATCAGGTTTGTATGCACCCGGCTGTTGGCACTGCTGTTTCCGCTGCGGGACAGGATCACTAGATCATTGCCGTTAATATCCATGCTGGCACCGCTGCGCGCCTGCTCGGCATTGGCGCCCACGGCCACTGCGCCGGCAAAACACCAATCGACCATGTTTCTCGAAAAATAGAGCACCAGCCGATGGCGCTCATTATTGATCCGTCCGCTCGGAACTTCGGCTGGTTTGACCAGAGAATTTGTGGCTTGGTTACAAAGCAGCCAATAGTAACCGCTATTAGGAACACGATCATCCTTCGCATCGTAGAGCACATGGAATCGCTGCTGCCCGCCGGGGAATGGCTGGAACAGCATGGTCTTCCCCTTGGCAGTGACGCTGGTCGCTCCGGTGAAGTCGGGGGTTGTTACCAAAGACGTCGTCATTGTCGTCCCCGGAACCCAATCTCCTCCGTCTTCAACGCCCTCTTCCACCACCTTGGCAATCGCGGCGTAGTCACTCATCCCGGTATTCGCCCGTAAAAACAAGTAGTAGGTTCTGGAAGTTGCCGTGTCTGCATACCAGAAATGTTTCTCATCATGGATCTGCACCACATTCGCTGACAGCCATCCCATAGGGGAAAAAGTGGCCGCGCCAGGAAGGTTGGTGTAGCCGGGATAGCTTTGGGGATAAGCCGGCAATCCAAAGAAATCGAACTGGGAGTAGTTCTGGCCGGAAAGTATAGGAAAGTTTGCCCGGTAACCGGGGAGAAGCTCGTCAGAGGAAGAGGTCCCCGCAAATGACCGGGCACCCGTCGCGGACGTCCAACTTGCGGCTGAAGTGAGATCGTCGTCTATGCTGGCTCGCATGAGCGTAGGCATCACCTCACCGACCGCCCAAGTGCCCGACGACATGCTGGAGGCCGCAGTCTTGTCCACCACCAAGTAGACATGATCCGGGGTGTGCCAGATGTTGCCTCCTGCTCCGTTCCATGAAGCGCCCAACGCCAATGCTACGGGCGTGTTCCAATTCTCACCTTGGTCGTCTGATTTCGCAGCCGCCAGCGAAGCCTGCGCCGAATCGAGCACGGCGGTCGCTTTGCCGAAGAAATAGACGTTGCCCCCCGCCTCGAACACCCGCCCGGCCGAAACCTTCGTGGTGCTGAGGCGTTGCACCCAGGTAACTCCCCCGTCATCCGACGTGAGCACATAGGAAGTCGGGGCATTGCCTGCGGTGTTGGAGTCATCACCCAAGGTGCCGGCCTGCTGATAGCTGGCGACCAACCGGCCGGAGGAAAGCCGCACAATGCTCGGAGAGCTCAATGGCGACGAAACCGAATAGATGGATTCCGCAACTGTGACGGCACTGCCGGCCACTAACTGGCCCCAAGGAGGGGGAGCCGCCAGCAAGGCGGAGGCCCCGAAAAAACAGAAAGCGAGTAGTTTTCTCATAAGATTAGTTTTTCAGGAACAGTTGGCCTGATCGATGGTTCGATCGCATGGGGTCAGTAGACAAGATCGCGAAAGCCCTGCACGCGGTGGAAGGTGATCATGTTATTGTCATGGGCGCTTGAGGCATTGGCGTCGGCACTGCGCGCCAGAAACACCAAGTCGGCACCGTGGACCGCCATGCTCGCTTCACTGCGCGATTGCTGCGGGTCGTTCGTGGCTGCCACCACACCGGCAAAGCACCAATCGACCATGTTCTTGGAAAAATAGAGCACCATGCGATAACGGTGTTGCAACGCGCTTTTGAACAGCCCGTCGGGAATCTCCCCGTATTTGGTCATCGAATCAACCGCCTGCGAGCCGACCATCCAGTAATATCCACTGTTGGGGACATTGCTGTCGGGTTGATCATAGAGCACATGGAAACGCTGGTGTCCGCCGGGAAATGGCAGAAAAAGCAGCGTTTTCCCCGTCACCATGCCGCCGTTGACGGTGAAAGATGGCGCCTTCACCACCGACGTGGTTGTGCGTCCCACCTAATCCCGGACATATTTTCGCGGTAAATTGGGTAACACTTTTTGGTTGATGGAGACGGTGATCAGGCCCTGGCAGCGGAGCCAGGTTTCCGCGGCGCGGCGCCAAGCGGCACGCACGCTGCGTTGATCGATCTTCTCCGGTTGATGCTGTATCCTGTCTTTTGCGTGGACGCGTATCCACTCAAAAATGGCCAACCGCTCGCGCTTGGCGTAGTGCGCGTGAGGTTGGTGATGGTAGGTCTCGCTGGCGGTGTGCTCATGCAGCACCCGGCGGGGCTTGCAGTTTAGCGCGTGATGCACCGCGACGATGTAAGGCAACAGCGCCTTGGGCTGCCAGCGCGCGGGCCGCGGCAGGCACGTGCCGAGCGCCTCCTGCATTTCCCGGATGCCACGCTCAACCACGCCATTGTAGCGCGGGTAATACGCCGGGCTGTTGAGCGGGATGACGCCATACTCCGCCAACACGGCATCCACCTCGGCCGCGTTGAGCGGGCTGCCGTTGTCGCGTTTGAGGAACAGCGGCGGCCCGTGCCGCCGGAACAACTTGGCCAGATGATCCGCCACCGCCGAGCCCTTCGACTCCAGTGCCACCAGCGGCTCAAACCGATACCGGCTGCAGAGGTCCTGCACGGCATGGACGAAGAGCTTCCGGCCCAGCCGGTCACGGCCTCGCTCCGTCGCATCGATGGCCCACGCCACGTTCGGCACATGCCACTCGATCCGGCGATACAGCCGGCGCCGGGCCTGCTCCTGCCGCCCCCGCTCCTCGGCTACCAGCCGCGCCAGCTCCCGGCGGGAGATGACGCCTTGATGACGCTCATACAGCGCCGTGGTGCCCTCGCTGCGACAACGGTGATGCCGCAGCGCCGCCACCTCCGCCCGCACCGCCTCCAGCGGCAACGGGCCCGTCTTCTTCGGGCCCGGTCTGGCCAGGGCGGGCGCACCCGCCCCGGCTCGTTTTTGCCAACGCAGGAGCCGCCGATAGCCCAGCCCCAGCGCCTCGCTGGCTTCCCGGGCGCTCAAGTGCGACTGCTCCTGGAGGTTTTCGATCATGGGGAGGATCTGCGTTATCTGGGCCGCTTTTTTTTAGCCCCGGCTTGCTCCATCGCCCGGAGCACGGCGCGGATCTCCGCCGTCTGCTCCACCGCGGCGAGCTTCCGCTCCAGCTCCGCCACCTTCGCCTGCAGGGCGGTTTCCTCCGCTGACACCGGGCTCGGCGGCCGGCCCACCGTCTGGTCCTCCAACTGCCGCAGCATCGCCCCCAACCCCCGCGCCTCCCACTCGTAGTAGGTTTTGCGCGAGACCCCCAACAGGGCCGCCGCGGCCTTCACCGTCAGCTTCCCCGACCTGACCTGCATGATCACTTCCGCGCGTTGCCGCGCCGTCTCCTTCGCTTGCATGGCTCAGGCATTCGAGGCCGAAGCGCCCGCCGGGGCAACCTCCTGGATGCGCTCCAGCCGGGCTGTCAGCTTCTCGCGCCCCGTTGCCAACTGGCGCTTCTGCAGCAGCGCTTTGAGCCGCGGGCTCAGGGCCGCCCCATCCGCCAGGTTCACCCGGCTTTCCAGCGCCTGCAGCATCCCCTCCATCGCCCGGTCCTGCCACTGCTGCAAGACAGGGTAGCTGATCCCCATCGCCCTCATCACCTCCTTCGGTTTCACCCGCTCCGTCCACACCGCCAGGATCGCCTGGACCTTCTCTGCCGCCGTGTGCCCATTCAGGCTGGTGGCTGTCCGCGCCTTGCGCTTCGGGGTTTCCTTCGCCGCCGTTACCACTGGTTCCTTTTTCGAGCTCATAGGTCATTTCCTTTTCATCCACACTGAGTTTTAGTTTTCCTTTCTCGGCCTTCAGCACCACCGACTGCCCGTCCAACCGGCCGACCAGGTAGAACGGACTCTTGGGCTGCCCGCGCAGCGCCAGCTCCAGGAGGTTCTCCTGGATCCCCGCCTGGAGCGTCTGCTTCAGATCGTTCGCGATCTCAAAGTAACGGTCCGCCGGGCACAGCCCGCCGATCCCCTGGTGGGGCCGGCGGTGATTGTAGTATTTCACCCACAGGCGCAGGCGTTCCCGCGCCGATTCAAACGAGTCAAACTGGGCCCGCACCAAAAACTCCTGCCACATCGAGGCCCAGAACCGCTCCACCTTGCCCAGCGTCATCGGGTGCTGCGGCCGCGACACGAAGTGCGCCACCCGGTCCTTTTGCAGCTCGACCGCGAAGCGACTCTTGCCCCGCCAGTTCGTGTATTGGCGGCCACGATCGGTGAGCATTTCCTTCGGCGGGGTGTATTCCCCGACCGCCACCCGGTAGGTCTCGATCACCGCCTCCGCCGTCGGCGAGCGGTAAAGATCGAGCCCCACGATGTAGCGCGAGTAGTCGTCCATGAACGCCACCACGTAGGCGTATTTCCCGCCCAGCCGGAACGTGAACAGATCGCTCTGCCACATCTGGTTCGGTGTTGCCCGCTCGAAGAAGCGCGGCCGGGTGATGTTCCGGCGCGCCTTCGGCGGTGACTCCATCAGGCCCGCCTCGTGCAGCCGGCGCCGCACGGTTTCGGGACTGCCCGGCAGCATGAACAGCCGCTGCAAGGCGTGGGCGATTTTCTTCACCCCATACCACTGGTTCGCCCGCTTCAACTGCAGGATCTTCTCCGTGATCGCCGCGGGCAGACGGCGCCCCGGCCGGGGCGCCGCCTGCCCCTGTAGGCCGGCCTCCCCATGCGCGCGGTAGCCCTTCAGCCATGTCGTCAGCGTGGTCGGGGCCACCCCCGTCTCCTCGCATACCAGGTCCCGGCTGAACCCCTCCTGCAGGTGCAGCCGGACCGCCTTCAGCTTCTCCTCGAAGCGGTATCTGCGCCGCTTCCGACCGGTCCGCGGTTCGCGGACCTCCTTCCTTTCCACTGTCTCTTTCGTTTCCATGGTAACACTCCTTTCGCTTTGGAGTGTTACCCAATTAACTCACGTTTCTGTGTCTATGATCTGGTAGTTAGCACAC
>JAYRXZ010000024.1:0-45281 GCA_041917235.1 Lacunisphaera sp.
GTTCGCCGCGCCCGCCGCCCGCCCGGCCCCGGTCGTGCCGCCGCCGATGAACAAGGCCCCGGTCGCGCCGCCGCCCGTGCCGCTGTCCGCCCGGCCGCCGCTCGCGCCGTCGCCCCAGATTTCCAAGGCCCCGCCGCTGGCCCCCGCCGTGCCCGCCCCGTCGGCGAGCAACATCACCGTCACCGAGGAGGGCGGCGTCAAAATCATCCATCTCAAGCCGCCGATCATCGTCCGCGAGTTCGCCGTGGCGCTCGGCCTCAAGCCGTTCAAGCTGATCTCCGAGCTCATGGAGATGAGCATCTTTGCGTCGATGAACCAGTCGATCGACGAGGCCGTCGCGACCAAGGTCGCCGAGAAGCACGGCTTCCTGCTCGACATCAAGCACCGCGGCGAGGCTGCGGCCCCGGCGGTCACGCCGGAGAAGGCCAAGATCAACAAGGAGGAGAAGGCGCGCGAGGAGGACATCAAGAACCTCGCCCCGCGTCCCCCGGTCGTCGTCATCCTCGGCCACGTCGACCACGGCAAGACCTCGCTGCTGGACGCCATCCGCAAGGCCAACGTCGCCGCCGGCGAGGCGGGCGGCATCACGCAGCACATCGGCGCCTACCAGGTCGAGCACAACGGCCGCAAGATTACCTTCCTCGACACCCCGGGCCACGCCGCCTTCACCAAGATGCGCGCCCGCGGCGCCTCCGTCACCGACATCGCGGTCCTCGTGGTCGCGGCGGACGACGGCTTCATGCCGCAGACCGACGAGGCGCTGCAGCACGCCAAGGCCGCCAAGGTCGCCCTCATGGTCGCCGTCAACAAGATGGACGTGAAGGGCGCGAACCTCGACCGCGTGAAGCAGCAGATGCAGGAGCGCCAGATCGCGCCCGAGGACTGGGGCGGGGAGACCGTCACCGTGCCGGTCGCCGCGATCAAGAACCAGGGCATTTCCGAGCTGCTCGACATGATCCTCCTCCAGGCCGACGTGCTGGAGCTCAAGGCCAACCCGAAGGCCGAGGCCAGCGGCGTGGTCATCGAGTCCCAGGTGGACGTGGGCCGCGGCCCGCTTGCCACCGTCATCGTGCAGCGCGGCACCCTCCGCGTGGGCGACGCCCTCGTGTGCGGCCCGCATTACGCCAAGGTCCGCGCCATGTTCGACGACCAGGGCAAGGCCATCAAGGAGGCCCCGCCGGCCATGCCCGTCCGCGTCATCGGCTGGTCCGGTTCGCCGGACTCCGGCGCCAAGTTCATCACCGTCAAGAACGCCCGCGAGGCCGAGCGCCTCGCCGAGGAGGCGGAGGACCTGCTCAAGAAGACCACCGTCACCTCCGACGCCGTGCCGAAGGACGTGTCGATCGACGCCCTCTTCGCCAACATCGCCGCCACCCAGGCCAAGGTGCTCCGCGTCGTGCTCAAGTCCGACGTGTTCGGCTCGCTCGAGGCCGTGAAGAACGTGCTCGAGGGCATCAAGAGCACCAAGGTCTCGCTCGACATCGTCGCGGCGGACGTGGGCGTCATCAGCAAGAACGACGTCCTCATGGCCAGCACGGGCAAGGCCGTCATCATCGGTTTCAACACCAAGCAGGAGAACGGCGTCACCGCCCTCGCCAAGCATCACAACGTCACCATCGAGAGCTTCGAGATCATCTACGAGCTCGGCGACCGCGTGAAGGAGCTGATGGCCGACCTGCTCGACCCGGACCTCAAGGAAAACAAGCTCGGCGGCGCCGAGGTGCGCCAGGTTTTCCCGGTCGCCAAGGGCTTCGTCGCCGGCTGCCTTGTCACCGAGGGCAAGATCAACCGCGGCATCACCGCGCGCGTCCGCCGCGGCAAGGAATCCGTCTACGAGGGCAAGATCGGCACGCTGCGCCGCTTCAAGGACGACGCCAACGAGGTGCGCGCCGGCCTCGAGTGCGGCATCCGCCTCGACGGTTTCGACGGCTACCAGCCGGGCGACAAGATCGAGTGCTTCGAAATCCAGAAGGTCCGGGCCTCGCTGTAAGCCTGCCATAACCACCCGGCCACGGTCCCATCCCGTTCCGCCCACGCCATGAGCAGCAACCGCCTCCTCCGCGTCAACGAGCTCCTGCAGCGCGAGGTCAGCGCGCACCTGCGCAAGAAGCACGGGGCCGAGACGGTGGGCATCACCATCACCAGCGTCGAGATCACCGGCGACCTGCGCGAGGCGAAGGTCTATTATTCCGTGCTCGGCCAGGACGACGACGCGGCCAAGGCCGGCAAGTGGCTGGTCAGGCACCGCGACGAGATCCGCGAGATGCTGGCCAAGAACGTCATCATCCGCCACGTGCCGCTGCTGGCCTTCGTGCACGACAACCACGCCCCGCGCACCCTGCGCGTCGAGACCCTGCTGGGGGAGATCGACCGCGAGACCAAGTCGTCGTGATGCACTACCCGCAGTTTGCCGCCCAGTTCATCGACCTGCTCAAGGAGCTGAAGGGCAAACGCGTGGTCATCATCGGCCACCAGCGCCCCGACGGCGACTGCATCGGCTCGCAGGTGGCGCTGTGCCGGGTGCTGCGCGCCAAGGGGATCGACGCCATCGGGGTCAATCCCGACAAGGTGCCCCGCCGCATCCGCTTCCTCCTCGGCGACACGCCGTTTTATCAGCGGGACGAGATCAAGCACGACGGCCGCCTGGCGATCTACACCGATTGCGCCGACCACGGCCGGGCGGGCGACCGCATGAAGGAGTTCTACCCGGAGGCGTTCGGCTGCTTTGACCACCACCTCTCCAACCACGGATTCGGCCGGCACAACTTCGTGGACACCGCCTCCGCCGCCACGGCTGAGGTGCTCACCGGCCTTTTCCTGGACGCCGCCCTGCCCATCGACAAGACGACGGCGCAGGCGCTTTACACCGGCATCATGACCGACACCGGGCAGTTCCGGTTCGCCTCCACGTCCGTGCGGGTCTTCCACCTGGCGGCGGAGCTGGTTGCCCGCGGCGCGGAGCCCGCGCTGGCGGGGCAGGAACTCTACGAGCGCGAGTCCTTCGGCAAGCTGAAGCTGCTGCAGTATTACATCAATTCACTGAAGCTCGAGTGCGGCGGCCGGGCCTGCATCGGCGTGCTGCGCAACGGCATCTTCGAGGAGATCGGCGCCACGGTGGAGGACACCGAGGGGCTGGTCGACTACGCGCGCTCCATCGAGGGCGTGGAGATCGGCGTGCTCATCGAGGAGCGCCCCGGCGTCATCAAGGCCAGCCTGCGCGCCAAGCACGGCGGCCTTCGCATGGACACGCTCGCGGCCCAGTTCAACGGCGGCGGGCACGCCAGCGCGGCCGGGCTGAACTGCCCGTCGACCCTGGGCGAGTTTTATCCGAAGCTGCTCGCCGCGCTCAACCGGCGCCTCGCCGAGGCGGACGCCCAGCCCCAATGAGTCTCCAGCAGGCCAAGGAAATGGAAGGCGTGCTGCTCGTGGACAAGCCGAAGGGCCTCACGTCGCACGACGTGGTCTACCGCCTGCGCCGCAAGCTGCAGATGAAGAAGATCGGCCACGCCGGCACGCTCGACCCCATGGCGACCGGCGTGCTCGTGATGCTCATCGGCAAGGCGACCCGCATTTCCCAATACCTGATGAGCGTGGACAAGAGCTACGAGGGCGAGGCCACGCTCGGCGTCATCACCGACTCGCAGGACGCCGAGGGCGAGGTCATGGAGACGCGCCCCGTGCCCGAACTGACCGAGGCGAAGGTGCGCGAGGTCATGAAGACCTTCATGGGCGACCAATACCAGACGCCCCCGATGCACTCGGCCATCAAGGTCGACGGCGTGAAGCTCTACCACCTGGCCCGCAAGGGCGAGGAAGTGGAGCGCGAGCCGCGGTTCATCCGCGTGACGGCGTTCGACCTGCTGTCGTTCGCCCTGCCGAAGATCTCCTTCGACCTGCACTGCACGAAGGGCACCTACGTGCGCACCGTGGCGCACGACCTCGGGCAGAAGCTCGGCTGCGGCGCCCACCTGTCCGCGCTGCGCCGCACGGGCAGCGGCCAGTTCAAGATCGCCCAGTGCCTGCCGCTGGACGAGATCGAGAAACTCTCCCTCCCCGAAATCGAGAAGCGCCTGATCCCCGTCCACGAGGCGGCGCCCCGCGTGGCCCAGTGAGCGCGCTGCTCCAGTTCGACGGCCTCGAGCGGACGACGCTGCCGGCGAAGCCCCTGCACCTGGCGATCGGGATGTTCGACGGCGTCCACCTTGGCCACCAATCGGTGATCGAGTCGGCCATCCACTCGGCCCGCCGCAGCGGCGGCCTGGCCGGCGTGCTCACGTTCTGGCCGCACCCGAGCGTGCTTTTCCGGCCCGACCAGCCGACGCGGCTGATGATGTCGCCGGCCACGAAGCGCCGGGTCCTGGGCGGCCTGGGCATCGATTTCCTGGTGGAGCAGAATTTCTCCCGCGAGTTCGCCGGGATCGACGCGCGCGAGTTCGTGACGTTCCTCCGCCGGCACCTGCCGCAGCTGGCGGCGGTGTATGTGGGGGAGAACTGGCGCTTCGGGCGCGACCGGGCGGGGGACATCAGCCTGCTGGTGGAGGAGGGGCGCAAGGTCGGTCTCGCGGTCTTCAGCGCCCCGCGGCTCAACCACAACGGGGCTCCGATCAGCAGCTCGCGCATCCGGGAGTTGCTGGCCAGCGGCGCGGTGGCCGAGGCGAACGCGCTGCTGGGTTATTCGTATTTTGCCGAGGGGGTGGTGGAACGCGGCCGGCAGCTCGGCCGGACCATCGGTTTCCCGACGCTCAACCTGGCTTGGGAGCCCGAGCTCAGGCCGGCCTATGGCGTCTATGCGGTGGAGGTCCAGACGGCCGGGAAACAGCCCC
The DNA here is from genome assembly GCA_041917235.1 of Lacunisphaera sp. Classification (GTDB taxonomy): domain Bacteria; phylum Verrucomicrobiota; class Verrucomicrobiia; order Opitutales; family Opitutaceae; genus Lacunisphaera. The sequence continues at coordinate 4,824 of JAYRXZ010000024.1, forward strand.
TGAAAGGCGTGGCCAACTACGGGCTGCGGCCGACGGTGGAGCAGGCGGCCCGGCCCCTTCTGGAAGTGCATTTGCTGGAGACTTCGTCCCTCACTTATGGCGACAAACTGACGGTCAAGTGGCTCCATTTCCTGCGGCCGGAGAGCAAGTTCGGCAGCGTGGAGGAACTGCGGCTGCAGATCGGCCGGGATCGCGAAAACGCCCTGAAATTCTTCCAGAAGTAGCTCAGGGGCTGGGGAATAAAAAAGAAAGCCTCCGGTGATCCGGAGGCTTGAAATGGCGGGATGGACGAGACTCGAACTCGCGACCTTCTGCGTGACAGGCAGACGCTCTAACCAACTGAGCTACCACCCCGTGAGACGGGAAAGAGGCCGAAAAGTAGAATCCGTCGGGGGGGTGTCAAGCGCCCTTTGGAAGGTTTCTGAAAGTCGCCAGCGGGCCGTTTCGTTAGGTTATCAGTTAGTGTTGGGTGGTCAGTTCGGCCGCTGCCGGGGGGTGTTACCCGGCAGCGGCATTTTCCGATGGCAGGGCGGTGAGTCCCTTCACCGCCTTGGCGCGGAGCGGAGTCCGCGCCCTACCGTGCGGCCCGCTGCAGCACCGCCTGCCATTGCTCCGTTTCGCCGGGCAGGCCGTGGGTCGTGAGCTTTTGGGCGATGAGCTCGAGGCTCGGCTCCTCGACCCGGTGCTTCGGGTCGGCGGGAAACTCCGGGCGCACGGCGCGGCAAATCGCCCAGCAGGCCCAGGTGCGCCAGCGGCGTTGCTCGCGGCGGGGCTCGTTCATCCGGTCGGCGAGGTGCTGGAAATGCACGCGCGGGTTGCCGATGAAGACGCCGGCCGGCGCGTGGCGGAGGAACCAGGCCATGGCCGCGTAGGGCAGGGGCCAGTCGCGCAGCACCGCGTCGCCGGCCCGCACGTCGGCCAACAGCGCCCGGTCGACCTTCAACATGGCGCGCGCGACCTGCCCTTGTTGCCAGAGATACTGGGCGTAGGTCAGCGCCGTCAGGTAGAAGCCGGCGTCGCGTCCGTCGCCGTGCGCCGTGAGGGCGCGGGCGCTCATCGTGGCCGGCGCCGGCGGCAGGTGGGGGCAGGGAGGGAGGGGGACGGTGGAGGACAGAGGACTGAAGACAGAGGACAGGGCACGGAAGGCTCAAGTTTAACTTGGCGGGCGGGGCGCTCCTCGCGCATAACGGTGGGCCTGCAAACCGCGCCCACACCCTCCGTCAACGAAGTCACCGGCTGGCGCTGGCTGCTGCTGTGGGGGCTGGCGACGACCCTCCGGCTCTGGGTGCGGACGCTGCGTTTCGAGGCGGATGCGGAGACGGTCGCGCGCCTGAGCAAGAGCGACGAGCCGATCGCCTTCGTGCTGTGGCACAACCGGCTGTTCCTCTCGTCGGAGATCTTCCGGCGCTACCGGTCGCGGCGGCCGCTCTACGGGCTGGTCAGCGCGAGCAAGGACGGCGCGTGGCTGGCCGCGTTCTACCGGATGATCGGGCTCGTGCCCGTGCGCGGCTCGAGCAGCAATTTCGGCCGCGAGGCCGGCCGGCAGCTCATCGAGCTGATGAAGGCCGGCAACGACATCGGCATCACGCCCGACGGCCCGCGCGGCCCGCTCTACACGGTCGAGCCCGGCGTGCTGGTGGTGACGCGCCGCAACAACGCCCCGCTGGTGCTGATGGGCGCGGAGTTCATGGGGCCGTGCAAGCGCCTGCGCAGCTGGGACCGGTTCTATGTCCCCGCGCCGTTCACGCGGGTCAGGATGCGCTGCACGGTGCTGCCGGCGAGGAACGCCGACGGCACCAAGCTCGACGCCGACCAGGTGCGCGCGGCGCTGCTGGCGATCAACCCGGACCGGTAGGGCGCGGACATCCTTCCGCGCCGGGTAGGGGCCGTTGCCCTCAACGGCCCGGGCGCTTGAGGGCAAGCGCCCCTACCGATTCGATCCTCAGAAGCTCGGCGTGACCGTGATGCTCTGGCCGGGGGCCACGACGAAGTCGTTGCCGGTGCTCCAGGAGAGGTCGTTGACCAGCACCTTGAAGACGACGGGGGCCGACGCGTTCTTGACGCTGGCGGTCCAGAGTCCGGCGCCGGTGCAGTCCATGGCGATGCCATGGTCCCAGCTCAGGCCCGGGCCCTCGCCGCGGAGAAAGAGGTGGTTGCCGAAGCCGATGTCGATGGAGGCGGAGATGAAGGTGACGGGCGGCTCGCCGGTCTGCTTCTTGGCGGGCGCGGCGGCCTTCTTGGCCGGGGCCTTGACGGACTTGGGGGCGCTCTTGGGCGCGGGCGCGGCCTTGGCGGGCGCGGCTTTCTTGGTGGTCTTTTTCATGGTGGTTTTCTTTTTCAAGTTAAAGGTGGGAGGGCTGTCTTTTGCCCTGGGTTCATCCGCTGCAATAGCAATTTAAGCGCCAATTGGGTGACGGTGTTAAGTCGCGCTGGGCAAGGGGGTAAGCCAGCGGGCTTTTTGGGCTTCATCGACGTCTGGCGCAGGCTTTGGCCGCCGGCCTGAGCGTAAGGCCCTCCTTCGCCAAAGCTACGGAGGGCATCCTTCGTTCCCGCTACGCTTGCGAAGGATGGTGGAGCAGATCGGGATCAAACCGACGACCTCGTCGTTGCGAACGACGCGCTCTATCAACTGAGCTACTGCCCCCCAAGAGGAACGGCTTAATTGAAGGACGCCCCGGACGGAGTAAATGCTAATTTTTCAGGCCGTGGCCGTGCCACCCGGAGCTCGCCGACCAAGGGGAGGCGAGCGAAGGGTGGCGTCCCCGCCGTGACTCGAACACGGGACCGTCGGTTTAGAAAACCGATGCTCTATCCAGCTGAGCTACGAGGACAAATCCGGCCAGTTAGATGGAGGCTCTTTGGCCTGATTGCAGCACTTTTCCCGGGCATGGGTTGAACCAGACTGTTTAACCACAGAGGCACGAAGACACTAAGGCAGAAGGAAATCCAAGGATCGGGGGTCCGGACTTTGTGTCTCCGTGTCTTCGTGGTTCAAAGCCGGTTTTGGTGCGTAGCGCCCCGGTTTAAAAACGGGCCGAAAAGGGCTTGCCTAGGGGGGAGGCATCGGGCTTCTTCGCCCTTCCGATGAATCATCGGGCTGTAGCGTAGTCTGGTAGCGCGCTTGCATGGGGTGCAAGAGGTCGTGAGTTCGAATCTCACCAGCCCGACCATTTTCCTCGCGACGAATCGCGAGGTTTTACACAAGTTAGGCCTCGAATGACCCCCGCTGAGGCCAAGAAACGGATATCTGAACTGCGTGCCGAAGTGGCTCGTCATGCCGAGCTTTATTACCGGCAGGCCAAGCCGGAGATTTCCGACCGCGATTACGACAAGCTGGAGCGCGAACTGGCCGACCTGGAGAAGGAATTCCCGCAGTTCGCCGAGCAGGATTCACAGACGGCCAAGGTGGGCGATGACCGGCTGGAGGGCTTCACAACCTACCGGCACCGGCAGCCGATGCAGAGCCTCGACAACACCTACTCGGAGGAGGAATACCGCGCCTTTCACCAGCGCCTGGTCAAGCAGCTGGAGCGCGCCGCGCTCAGTTATGTGGTGGAGCCGAAGATCGACGGTCTCGCCGTCAGTGTGACCTACGAGAAGGGCAAACTCACCCGCGCCGTCACCCGCGGCAACGGCGAGGAGGGCGACGACATCACCGTCAACGCGAAGACCATTTACTCCCTCCCGCACGAGCTGAAGGCCGGCAAGAAACTCCCTGTGCCGGACATCATCGAGATCCGGGGTGAGATCTACCTGACCACGGGGGAATTCCAGCGCATCAACCAGGAGCGCGAGGAGGCCGGCGAGCCGGTCTATGCCAACCCGCGCAACCTCGCCGCCGGCACCATCAAGCAGCTCGACACGCGCGAGGTCGCCCGACGCAAGCTGGAGATCGTGCTTTACGGCATCGGCTACTGCGAGCCGCAGGTCGCCGAGTCCCAGAGCGAGTTCCTGGCGCTGGTGAAGCAGTGGGGCCTGCCGACCGTGGAGAAGTTCTGGACGGCCGACGGCATCGACGAGGCGTGGAAGGCCGTCGGCCAGCTCGACAAGATGCGGCACGACTTCGCCTACGGCACCGACGGCGCCGTGACCAAGCTCGACTCCTTCGCGCTGCGCCGCGCATCCGGCAGCACCAGCAAGGCGCCGCGCTGGGCCATCGCCTACAAGTTCGAGCCCGAGCGTGCCGAGACGCGGATCAATTCCATCACCATCCAGGTCGGCCGCACCGGCGTGCTGACGCCCGTCGCGGAACTGGAGCCGGTCATCCTGTCCGGCACGACGGTGCAGCGCGCCACGTTGCACAACAAGGACGAGATCGAGCGGAAGGACATCCGGGTGGGCGACTATGTGCTCGTCGAGAAAGCCGGGGAGATCATTCCCGCGGTGATCGAGGTGAACACCAAGCGCCGCGCGCCGGAGTGCCAGCCCTACAAATTTCCCGAGCAGTGCCCCGAGTGCGGCACGAAAGTCATCCAGATCGAGGGCGAGGTAGCGCTGCGCTGCCCGAACTACGACTGCCCCGTGCAGGTGCGCCGGCGGCTGAGCCATTTTGTGTCCAAGGCTTGCATGGACATCGACGGGCTGGGCTTCGCGATGGTGGACGAGCTGGTGACGAAAGGCTGGGTCAAGGGCCTGGCCGACATCTACGGGCTCAGGCGCGACGACCTGCTGACGCTCGGCAAGAGCGTCGAGAAATCCACCGACAACCTGCTCGCCGCGATCGAGGCCAGCAAGAAGCGCGAGCTGTGGCGCGTCATCCACGGCCTGGGCATCCCGCATGTCGGCGTGGCCGCGGCGAAGGACCTGGCGGCGCATTTCCGCGACATCGGGCAGCTGGCCGACGCGACGACGGACCATTTTATCGCCAACAAGGAGAGCGTGATCTCGGGCATCGGCGCCACGATGGCCGAGGCGATCACGGGATTCTTCAGGGAGCCGCGCAACCGGGCCACGGTGGCGGCGTTGCTCAAGGCCGGGGTCGAGCCGCAGGTGGCGGCGAAGACGGCGACGAGCGACCTGTTTGCGGGCAAGACCTTTGTCCTGACGGGCACACTGCCGACGATGTCCCGCGAGCAGGCCACGGCGATGATCGAGGCCGCCGGCGGCAAGGCCAGCGGCAGCGTCAGCAAGAAGACCAGCTATGTGCTGGCCGGCGCCGAGGCGGGTTCGAAGCTGGAGAAGGCGAAGGAGCTCGGCGTGCCGGTGATCGACGAGGCGGAGTTTTTGAAGATGGTGAAGGGTTAGCCAAGTCCGATTTTTTAACCACTAATGGGGTTTCGCCACAGGCGAAACTTTATAGCCCCCCTTCGGCTAATCGCCTGCGGATTTGGTTGAGGGGTCTGCTTATCGCAGACCAGAAATTGCCTGCGATTAGCAGGCCCACGAACCAATTGGTGGTGACGATTAGTCACCACACACTTCGTAGGATTCATCTCTTGATGAATCCCATTAGTGGTCAAAATCGGATCGACCTACGGCGTGATCCTCGGCTTCAGCTTGGGCATGCCGTTGTCCACCGACAGGGGGCCGGTGCCGCTGATGGCGAAGACGACCAGCAGCACGAGCACCAGGGCGGAGAACTCCAGCGACTGCCCGCCGTTCATGAGGCCCTCCCCGCGATGGACCAGGACGGCGCCGGCCAGGATGGGGATCTGCACCCAAGCGGCGATGCGGGTCAGCAGGCCGACGGTGAGCATCAGGCCGCCCACGAGATGGGCGAGGGCGATGTAGTGGAGCAGGGCCGCCCCCACGAGCCACGGGAACTCCAGGCGCGACATCAGCTCGCGCATGAACTCGGCCCGGGTGTTGGTGATGATGATGACGCCGCGGATGAAAAGGCCCAGGCCGAGATAGATGCGGATGCAATCGAGCCAGACCTTGGGATGGGCTTCCGCCCAGTCGATGAACTGACGCAGCTTTTCCATGGGAACAGCCTCCGGGGTAGGGGTGGTCCGGCGGGCGGAATGTCCGCCGGGTGGCTGCAGGATATGGCCGCAAGAGGGCGGGTCAATGGCGGGGTTTGAGATGCATTGCGCCGCGTTCTACACACCCCGGCGCAGGGCGCCACCCCTCTCAAGAGGGGACCCTAACCTGTGCAACCGAAGATCCCTTCTGGAGAGGCGTGCCCGATGGAAGGGGAGCGTGGGGTAGGGCGCGTTATCCTTAACGCGCCGCCGCGGCTTAAGGATAAGCCGCCCTACCTCAGAAGCCCTGGCGGGCCAGCTGGGCCTGCAACTCGCGCTGGAAGGCCTGCACGTCGGCCGGGCTGGGCTGGTAGCCCTTCTGCGGGGTCTCAAGCATCAGGCGGCCCATCTGGTCGAGGGCCCACTTGCCGCTGACACCGTCGCTGAAAGTCACGTTGCCGCTGACCATGAAGCCGGGACGGACAATGCGGTCGAGGTCCACGGTCAGGCTGCCGGCGCCGGCGGGCTCGGCCGGAAAGTCCCCGGCGGCCTCGGGCAGGTCCTCGGGGGGCAGGTCGTCCTCCTCGACCGCGCCGGGGGCCATGCCGACCTTTTCCTTCAGCTTGTCGATCAGGCCCTTCTTCTCGGGGGCGGCCGGGCGGGGCGGCGGGGTCTTGCTGACGTCGGAGGCGTCGACCTTGGGCGCCGGGTCCTTCAGCTCGAGGTTGAGGTCGTCGACCAGGAAGCGGACGTCCCGGTAGGTCATCGAGATCTTGAACTGCTCGGCGAGCTTCTTCTGGACGGCGGAGAGGTTGTCGCCGGCGGCGACCCAGCCGGCGACGGTCTGCTTTTGTTCGGGAGTGAGGGACATGGGCGGAAGCTGAGAGTTAATGGTTGAGGGTTGGGAGTCAAATCATGTGCCGCAGGCGGTAGGGCGGTCACTCCGCTGACCGCCGAGGCGCGGAACGGAGTCCGCGCCCTACCAATAAAAAGGCCCGGCGCAGGCCGGGCCGATAAGGCTATTTTATGCGCCGCTGCTCACTTCGTGAGCTGCGTCTTGAGGAAGTCCACGCTGCCGCGGACGGAATCGTCCTGTTCCATCATGTTTTCCACGGTCTTGACGGCGTGGATGACGGTGCCGTGGTCGCGGCCGCCGAAGGCCTCGCCGATCTCCTGGAGGGAGTGGCGGGTGAGCTGGCGGCAGAGATACATGGCGATCTGGCGGGGGAAGGCGATGGCGTTGGGCCGGCGCTTGCTCGTCATGTCCGAGTGGCGGATCTGGTAGTGGTCGGCGACGCGCTTCTGGATGCCCTCGATGTTGAGGCGGTTCTGGGCCTCCTCCATCAGCACGTCCTTGAGGAGGTGCTCGGCGGTGGCCAGGTCGAGGACCTTGCCGGTGAGGGCGGCGTAGCTGGAAATCTTGATCAGGGCGCCCTCGAGGCGGCGGATGTTCTTCGAGATGTGCTGCGCCATGAACTCCAGCACGGCGGGGGGCAGGTCGATCTTCAGCGTGGCGGCCTTGGTGCGGAGGATGGCGACGCGGGTCTCGAGGTCGGGCGAGGAGATGTCGGCGGACAGGCCCCACTGGAAGCGGGAGACGAGGCGGGCCTCGAGCGTGGCGATCTCGGTCACCGGGCGGTCGCTGGAGATGATGATCTGCTTCTGGGACTCGAAGAGGTCGTTGAAGGTGTGGAAGAACTCCTCCTGGATGCGTTCCTTGCCGGCGAGGAACTGCACGTCGTCGACCAGCAGGACGTCCACGCTGCGGTAGCGCTGGCGGAACTTGGTCAGGGCGTTCTCCTGGATGGCGTGGATATACTCGTTGGTGAACTTCTCCGTCGAGAGGTAGGCGACCTTGGCCTCCGGGTTGCGCTGGAGGATGCTGTGCCCGATGGCGTGCATCAGGTGGGTCTTGCCCAGGCCGGTGGCGCCGTGGAGGAAGAGGGGGTTGTAGGCCTGCGCGGGCGCCTGGGCGACGGCGAGGGCGGCGGCGTGGGCGAGCTGGTTGTTCTGGCCGACGACGAAGTTCTCGAAGGTGTTGCGCGGGTTGAGCGAGCTGGCGGCGGCCATGCGCTCGTCGTAGCGGAGCGGGGCGCGCTTGGCGGCGGTGCGGCCCTTGGGCTCGACGGCGGGCACGCGGGTGGCGGCGGCGCCGTTGTCCGTCACCTTCTTCAGGCTGACATGGACCATGCGGCCGGCGGTCAGGCGGAGGCGCTGCGAGATCAGGTCGAGGTAGTTGTCGTGGATCCAGATCGCGGCGAAGTCATTCGGCACGCCGAGGACGAGGGAATCCTCCGTGGTCTCCAGGCAGCGGATGGGCTCGAACCACATCGAGAACACGTCCTCGGGGAAAAGGCCCTTGAGGTCGCATTTGACGGTTTCCCAGAGACTGGCCTGGAGGACGGGGTGGGGCATGACAGAGCGGTGAGGTGACAGGTTTATTAACAACTCAGCAACTGCTTTTGCCAATAACCCCGTAATGCCTGTCGTGCGCCTGCTACTCGGGAGGGAAAAGGGGAGGTCGGGCCGTCAGTTTTCCGGGGCGCGTGGGCCGGCGGTAAAGTGACTAATGGCCAGTGTCTAAGGAAGCCCTGGTCGAGTCGGTGCACTGTGTGCGCTATGGAGTTGGCAAAGAACCGTCGCTGAGAAGGACGTTTAAAAATTACTTTGCGAGTAACGTGAATCAAAAAATGCGTTTCAAGGGCAACTTTCCGACATGTTGTTCACACATCGCAGGCGGATAACTTTTCCCATTTTGGTGTTGCGAAATGAAGGCCGGCTCAGGGGTGCGATTTTCCCTCGGAGAACACGGAAAACGACGGAGCGGCGGCGCGCGGACTTAACCGGCCGGGCTGAGGCCCGCGAATTTCACTGATGAATTTGGCATCGAAAATATTTCGAAGCGGAGCGTGGAGATGGTGACGAATGATCGTGGTGGAACCCGCCTCCGGACGGGTTTTCAGGGCGCACGTTGAACAAACCTGTCCAGAGGCCAGGTTCCACCTCCGAGCAAGGCACACCACCTCTCTCAGGCGTTCGCCAGCTGATGCGGCTCCGGATCCGCCCACTTGCCGTGCTCGCGGATCAGGGCGATCAGCCGGGCGTCGGCCTCGGCCTGCGGGATGTTGTATTGGACGCAGTTCTTGCCGACGTAGAGGTTGATCTTGCCCGGGGCGCCGCCGACGTAGCCGAAGTCGGCGTCGGCCATCTCACCCGGGCCGTTGACGATGCAGCCCATAATGGCGATTTTTACGCCCTTGAGGTGTCCGGTCTGGGCCCGGATGCGCTGGGTGGTCGTCTGCAGGTCGAACAGCGTGCGGCCGCAGCTGGGACAGGCGACAAACTCCGTCTTCGAGATGCGCGCACCGGCGCCTTGGAGGACATTGTAGGCCAGCTTGGTCGCCCGGGCGGGGTCGGACTCGGTTTCGATGCTGACCAGGTCGCCGATGCCGTCGCAGAGCAGGCTGCCGGTCAGGAAACTGGCCTCAAGGAGCTTGGACAGGAAGCTGTTGTCGCCCTTCACGGCCGTGCCGGCGGTGTTGCGGATCCAGACCGGGGCGCGCGAGCCGGCGGCCTTGAGGTGTTCCAGCAACCGGCGGTAGGCGCCGATGGCATGGGCGGCGATGGCGTCGGGCCGCAGCGTAGACAGGGTGAAAAACAGCCCGTCATCACCCAATTTGCGCACCACGGCCTCGTAGGGGACGAAATGCTCGGGATCGATCTCCACGGCCAGGAACTGGCCGTGCCGGCGGACGAGTTCGGCGAAGGCGGTGAGCTGGCCGGTCTCGCCGGCCTCGAACCTGCGGACGAGGACCAAGCGCCCCTTGCTCATGGCGAGCAAAGGCTGGAGCACGTCCGGGGTCAGCCCGGGGGCCAGTTCGAGGGCAAGAAAGTCAACCGGCAGCGGGGTCCGGGCCACTGTCTCGCAGAGCGCGGCCAGATCCCCCGGTCCGGCGACCGGCACCAGCAGGCCCTCGGCGGGAGTGTCCTTTAATTTCGGGGCGGCCAGGGCCTGGGCGGCGTCGGCCAGGCCGGCCAGCGTGGTCCGGACGATGACGCGCGGCGGCTGCTCGGGGCCGACGGTGCAGCGGTCACTGAATTTCAAGACGGAAGTCTCGCGGCGGGTAAAATGATAAGGATCGATCGTGTCGCTCAGGAGCAGCCCGGAACGCCGAACATCGAACTTCGAACTTTGAACTTCCAAGGCAGCAGAACCCGACCCTTCGGAGTTCGGAGTTCGAAGTTCAGCGTTCGATGTTCGCCACAGGCTCATGGCCTTGTCGGCGATGGCCCGGGCCACGGGGATCTCATACACCGAATCCTCGGTCAGGGAGACGCGGATGGTATCGCCCAGGCCGTCGAGCAGGAGGCTGCCGATGCCGATGGCCGACTTGATGCGGCCGTCCTCGCCGTCGCCCGCCTCGGTGACGCCGAGGTGCAGCGGGTAGTGCATGTCCTCCCGGGCCATGCGCTCGACCAGCAGCCGGTAGGCCTGGATCATGACCTTCGGGTTGCTCGACTTCATCGACAGGACGATGGCGTGGTAGTCGTGGCTGCGGGCGATGCGGAGGAACTCGAGGGCGCTCTCGACCATGCCGAGCGGCGTGTCGCCGTAGCGGTTCATGATGCGGTCCGAGAGGGAGCCGTGGTTGGTGCCGATGCGCATGGCGCGGCCGAGCTCCCTGCTGCGCTTCACGAGCGGGGAGAAGGAGTCGTGGATGCGCTGCAGTTCCTCCTCGTAGTCGGCGTCGGTGTATTCCTTGACGGCGAACTTCTTCTTGTCGGCGTAATTGCCCGGGTTGACGCGGACCTTCTCGACGTGCTCGACGGCCTCCATGGCGGCGGAGGGCAGGAAATGGATGTCGGCGACCAGCGGGATGTGGCCGAAGCCGGCGGCGGAGAACTGCGCGCGGATGTCCTTCAGGCATTTCGCCGCGGCGACATTGGGCGCCGTGATGCGGACGATCTCGCAGCCGACCTCGGCCAGGGCGATGGATTGCTTGACCGTGGCGGCGACGTCCTGCGTGTCGCTCGTGGTCATCGACTGGATGCGCACGGGGTTGGTGCCGCCGACGCCGACGCCCCCGACCATCACCTCGACGGTGCGGCGGCGGAGCGTGTGGTAGCGGGACGCGCAGTAGGACACGGGATTATTGGTCATTGGCCATTGCCCATTGGTCAACGGTCATTTCGGAAATGAACTATGACCGATGATAAATGACGTATGAACAATCGCTCAGGGCTTGGCCGGCTCGGCCGCTTTCTTCGCCGCGTCGGCGGCTTCCTTGGCCTGGGCGTCGGTGCGGACGTCGCGCGCGATACGCCGCACGTCGAACACGCTCACGTAAATGATCATGGTGAACAGCAGGACGATGAAGATGCTCTGGGCCGCGGCGATGAAGTTGACCGGCAGGGCCTTGCCCCGGATGCGGCCGATGGTGGCAAACAGCATGTGGCCGCCGTCGAGCACGGGGATGGGCAGCAGGTTGAAGATGGCCAGGTTGACGTTCACGAGGATGGCGATCCAGAGGACGTAGCGGAAACCCGCCTCGGAGGCGTCCCAGTAGATTTTGCCGATGCCGATCGGGCCGCTGAGCTTGGAGATCCCGATGTCGGAGTGGGGATGGACGAGGCTCCAGAGGGTGCGCACGGTCATGACGACCTGGTTGGAGAGCTGGCTGAAGGGGTTGGTGTGCTTCAGGCCGAAACTGGTGCGGTAGACCGCGCCGAACCAGGCCGGGGTGTCCTTGGGCCGTTCGGCGGGGATCCTGAGCTCGACGCGCTCGGTGCCACGCTCGACCACGAGGGTAAGGGCCTTGGCCGGCTGCTCCTGCATGGCGTCGAGGAGGGTGGCGAGGTTGAGCAGGCGCTGCCGGTCCAGCTCGACCAACCTGTCGCCGGGTTGCAGACCGATGACTTGGGCAAAGGACTTTTCGGGGACACTGGCGACGATGGGAGTGAAAGCGAAGCTGATGCCGACGCGGCGGTTGTTGTCCTCTCCGGAGAGGCGCGGATAAACCGGCAGGTCGATCAGCTGGCCGTCGCGCTCGATGCTGAAGACGGCGCGGCGCTGGCCGTCCTCCGAGACCCCGGAGCTCATCACGAGGGTCTGGAGCAGCTCGGGCCAGTCATTGACCTTGGTGCCGTCGATGGCGCGGATGGTGTCGCCCACCTTCAGGCCGGCCGCGAGGGCGGGGCTGGGCACCGTGGTGCCGTCGGCGAGGGTGATGGTCTTGGCGATGTAGCCGATGCGGGTGGTCGAGAGTTCCTCGCTGGTTGGCTGGCCGACGACCCAGAGAATGCTGGCGAGGGCGAAGGCAAAGAGGACGTTGAAGAAGGCGCCGGCGGCGAAGACGATCATCCGCGTGCTGTAGCTGATGGGCGGCAGGGGCTCGTTTTGCTCCGACTCGCCCTCGATGGCCGCCATGTCGGCGAGCTGGGGCAGGGCGACGTAGCCGCCGAGCGGGATCCACGACAGGCGGTATTCGACGCCGTCCCTGGCCGTGTGCTTCCAGATGGCGGGGCCGAAGCCGATGGAGAAGCGGGTGACCTTCACGCCGCGGCGCCGGGCGGCGAGGAAGTGGCCGAGCTCGTGGACGAAGATGGAGCCGCCAAAGAAGAGGACGATCAGGAAGATCGACCAGATGCTGCTGAACAGCGAGGTGAGGAAATCGGAGGGCATCAGGTGGGGAAGGATTGTGCAATGCGCCGGGCCTCGGCGTCGACGGCTAGGACCTGATCGAGCGTGTTGGGTTCAATCAATTTAACCGCAGCCAGAGTGTGTTCAATAATCCGCGGAATCGCAAGGAAGGGGACCCGGTTTTGCAGGAAGGCCGCGACTGCCACCTCGTTAGCCGCGTTAAACACCGCGGGGGCGGTGCCGCCTGCGGCCATGGCCTCGCGCGCCAGCCGGAGGCAGGGGTAACGCGTCTCGTCGACGGGCCGGAAATCCAGGGCGAAGACCTTGTCCAGAGGCAGGGCGGTGTCGGTGCCGGCCGGGGCGCGCTCCGGGTAAAGCAGGGCGTGCTGGATGGGAAAGGTCATCGACGGCGGGCAGAGCTGGGCGAGCATCGACCCGTCGGTGAACTCGACCAGCGCGTGCACGATGCTCTGGGCGTGCAGGACGGCGTGGCACTGGTCGGCGCGCAGGCCGAAGAGACACTGGGCCTCGATGAGCTCGAGCCCCTTGTTGGCCAGCGTGGCGGAATCGACCGTGATCTTGGGGCCCATGGCCCAGTTCGGGTGCTTGAGGGCGTCGGCCGGTGTGACCTGCGGGAGTTTCTCCATCGGCCAGTCGCGGAACGCGCCGCCCGAGGCGGTGAGCACGAGCCGGCGGACATCCGCCGAGCGATGGCCCTCGAGGCATTGGAAAACGGCGTTGTGCTCGCTGTCGACCGGCAGCAACCGGCTGCCGCTGGCGCGGGCGGCGGCCATGACGAACTTGCCGGCGAGGACCAGGATTTCCTTCGAGGCGAGGGCGATGGTCTTTTTCGCCGCGATGGCGGCGAGCGTCGGCTGGAGGGCGGTGGTGCCGACGACGGCGACGAGCACGACATCCGCCTCCGGCAGTGCGGCGAGCTGGCTCAGGCCGTCAGCCCCGCCGTGAAAAGTGGTGCCCGCCGGAAAGGCGCCGCTGCTCCGGGCCGCGGCCAGCGCGGCCGGGTCGTAGAGGCCGACCTGGCCGACGCCGAACTGGCGGGCGATCTCGGCGAGGCGGGCGTGCCTGCCGTGGGCGGCGATGCCGACGAGCTCCAGCCGGTCGCTCTGCGCGGCGATGACCCGCAGCGTGCTCTCGCCGATGGAGCCGGTGGCGCCCAGGAGGACGACGCGTTTCTTTGATGCAGTAGGCACGGGTGGGAGGGGCTTTATGCCCCGACAAGGTGCGCCGCGCCAGTAAGAAGTCGGGGCGCAAAGCCCCTCCCGCCTGTTGGATTACCGGCCATCACTCCAGGAACAGGAAGATGAAATAGGCGACCGGTGCGGTCAGCAGCAGGCTGTCGGTGAGGTCGAAGGCGCCGCCGATGCCGGGGATGAGGTGGCCGGTGTCCTTGGTGTCGGCGCGGCGTTTGATGGCGGACTCGATCAGGTCCGAGACGATGGTGATGAGGGCCAGCGGCAGGGCGACGAGCGCGCCCACGGCGGGGGTCAGGCTCACCGGCAGCCGCTCGGAGAAGAAAAAGGCGATGCCGGCGCCGATGCCGGCGGAGATGAGCACGCCGCCGACCGCGCCCTCCCAGGTCTTCTTCGGGCTGATCTCGGGGGCCATCTTGTGTTTGCCGAACGCCAGGCCGCTGAGCAGCGCGCCGACGTCGCAGAACTTGGAGACGGCGATGACCCAGAGGCAGATGGCGAGGTTTTCGCCGCTGTCGGCCTCGCGCATCAGGATGCGGACGAGGAAATGGAGCAGGTAGGGGATGTAGAACAACCCGCCGACGGTGGCGGCGATGGTCTCGACGCGGTTCGCGGTGTTGCGCTCGCCGAGCACGCGGATGCAGGAGACCACCATGGCCAGCACCAGCAGGCTGATGGCGAGGCCGCCGGCCGCGTCGGGCTCGTCGGTGAAGTAGGCCAGGTAGTAGGGCCCGGCGATCATGAGGGCGGCGAAGACCAGGCCCATCACATGGAAGGCCTTGGCGCCCATCTTGGCGGTCAGGCCGTAGAACTCGTGGAGCGTGAGCACGGCGAGCAGCGTCGCCAGGGTCACGGCGGCGTGGGCGCCGAACAGCCACAGGCTGCCGAGGATGACGGTCCACAGGACGAGGGTGCTGAGAATGCGGGAAAGCACGGGGAGAGTAGGCGGGGCGGGATTATTTGGCGCCAGACTTAACTTGCTCGGTGGTCAGCCCGTAGCGGCGCTCGCGGCGGCCGTATTCGTCGACCGCGGCCTGCAGGTCGGCCTTGCCGAAGTCGGGCCAGAGCACCGGCGTGAAGACCATCTCGGCGTAGGCGCACTGGAGGAGCAGGAAGTTGCTGACGCGCTGTTCGCCGGAGGTGCGGACGAGCAGGTCGGGGTCGGGCAGCTCGCTGGTGTAGAGGTAGCGGCTGAAGGTCTCCCACGAGGCGTCGGCGGGTTTCTCCTTCCCGGCCTGCACGGCCTCGGCGTAGGCGCGGGCGGCGTCGCCGACCTCGGTGCGGGCGCCGTAGTTGAGGGCGAGGACGAGGTTCCACTCGGTGAAGTGCCTGGTGGCGTCCTTCACGCGGTTGAGCTCGCGCTGGACGTTGACGGGGAGGGCGTCGGTGCGGCCGATGGTGTGGAGGCGGACCTTCTCCTTGATGAGGTTGTTCAGCTCGCGCTTGAGGAAGTAGTCCAGCAGGCCCATCAGGCCGGAGACCTCCTCGGACGGGCGCTTCCAGTTCTCGACCGAGAAGGCGTAGAGGGTGATGTAGCGGATGCCGATCTCGCGGGCGGCGTCGACCACGGTGCGGACGGTCTCGACGCCCCGGCGGTGGCCCTCGAGGCGCGGCAGGCCGCGGGATTGGGCCCAGCGGCCGTTGCCGTCCATGATGATGGCGACGTGCTGCGGGATTTTCGCGGGACCGGGTGACGACATGCGTGAGTGCGATTCAGGTTGTCGGCAGGGAGTTTGACAAGGGTGAAGGCGCCTAGTTGCTTTCCCCCATGCCAAGCCAACCCCTGACCCCGGCGAAGATCAAAGCGGCGCTGACGGCGCTACCCGGCTGGAAACTGCAGCGCGACGCGCTGGCCAAGGAATTCAAGTTCGGCAGCTTCAAGGAGGCGCTGTCGTTCATGGTGCGCGTGGGCTTTGAGGCCGAGGCGATGGACCATCATCCCGACTGGACCAACGTCTACAACCGCGTCGCCATCCGGTTGAACACGCATGACGCCGGTGGCAAGGTCACGGCGAAGGACGTGGCCCTGGCGAACAAGATCCAGGCGCTCGCCTGGACGGATTGAGCTAGAACACGCGCACCAACGAGCGCGGGCCGGCGTCGATCGCGGTGATGGCACCCGCGCCGGCGGCGGGGTGGGTTCCGACCAGGCCGCCCCCGGCGTCGAATTCACCCAGCGAGACACCATCGGCCAGCGGCACGAAATAGCGCTGGGTGTCCGAATCGTAACCGAGCGAGACCGGGCTGACCGCCGCGGCCAATGTCACGTAATAGGAGACATCCCCCGCCGGGCCGACCGCACCGACCTGCGCCCGGTCTCCGGTCGCACCGAGGAGGATCAGCCGGTCCCCGCGCTGGTCGTAGGCGAGTCCGCGGATCGGTCCGCTGAGTCCGGCCAAGGCGATGCGCCGGATCGTTTCGCCCAACAAGCTGAGCTCCACGACGGACCGGCCGTCGGGATGGACCGCGAACAGGTGCCGGTCGCGGGAGCGGATGGCGAGGTCGGCGGAGGCGGATGCGCGCAGTTCCGCGGGCAAGGGCATCGCGCGGAGGATTTTCCCGGAAGGCCGCTCGATGACGCGGATCACCTGGGCCGGGGCGACGCGGACGAAGAGGTGGTCGGTGTTGAAATCATAGGCCAGGCCCAGCACCTCCTCGCCGGGGGCGATGATCCCGGGGATGTTCCGGGCGGATGGTCCGAGATCATGCACCGCCGGACTGGCGGCCGTGGTGAGGTAGACGTGATTCGGGCCGGAGGTGGCGCAGCCGCCCCCGGTGAGCGCCAGGGCGGAAAAGGCCGCCTGCCAGACGCGGCCCAGCTTTCGGGTTGTCTCAGGGCGCGGACGGATTGTTAGTGCAGGGGTCAACGGACCCATCCCATCACCGATCGTGGCAGCGTAAATCCATATTTCGTCCCGACCCGATGCGCCGAGTGCTCCAACCGCTGCTGTGGCTCCTGCTGGGCGGCGTCTTGTCCGCCCGCGCCGAGCTGCCGTTTGCAGGCTCGCCGTTCGGCACCGCGGTCGCGGCGACGGTGGGGGAGGAAGGGGGCAAGGATGACGGGTCCGGCAACCGGCTGGCCCTGGTCAACGGCGGGTATGACGCGCTCCTGCTGCGCGTGCATCTCATCCGCGCGGCGAAGAGCTCGATTGTCGTGCAGACGTTCATCTGGACCAACGACGAGAGCGGCCGGCTGCTGATGTATGAGCTGATCGAGGCCGCCCGCCGCGGCGTCCACGTGCGCATCATCGCCGACCACATGGTCTCGGCGCAGGACCCGGCGACGGCGGCCTTCCTGGCCACGGTGCACCCGAACCTGGAGGTGAAGCACTACCGGCCCGCCATGTCCCGGATGAAGCCGTCGCTCGTCCACACCGCCCTGGCCGCGCTGACGTCGTTCCACGGGACGAACCAGCGCATGCACAACAAGCTCATGGTCTTTGACGACGCCATCATGCTCACCGGCGGGCGCAACATCGAGAACACCTATTTCGACCACTCCACCGAGCTGAACTTCCGCGACCGCGACGTGCTGGCCGTGGGCCCGGTCGCGCGGGACGCGGCGGACTCCTTCGAGCACTACTGGGAATACCGGCATGCGGTGGCCAGCCGGGAGCTGGCCGACGTCGGGGCCCTCATCGCGAGCGGCAGGTTCACGCACTACGCCACGCGCGCCGACTATGACTTTGGCGGGTATTTCACGGCGCTGGACCGCGAGGCCGGCGACGCGGCGCTCATCGCCGCGCGGTTCGTCTCCCGCTTGAAGCCGGTGGCCAGGGTCGCGTTCGTGGCCGACGCCCCGGGCAAGGCCCGCGGCTTCTTCTCGCGCACCGCCCGCATCACCCGGGAGCTGCGCCGCACGCTGGAACAGGCGAAGTCCAGCGTCGTCATGCAGACGCCCTACCTGGTGCTCAGTCCGCCGGCGCGCGTCCTGATCCGCGAGATGCAGGAGAAGAACCCCGGCCTGCGGATCCAGATCTCGTCGAACAGCTTCGCCTCCACCGACAACCTGCTCGCCTACTCGGCGAACTACCGCCTCCGGAACAACTATGTCGAGGACCTGAAGCTGCAGGTGCACGAGTTCAAGCCGCGGCCGGCCGCGCTGCCGGAGATTTTCCCGCAATACGAGCTGATGGCGGAGCGCGCGCAGGAGCGCATCACCGCCGGCCGGCAGAAGCGGCTGCCCTTCCTGTGCCTGCACGCCAAGTCGCTGGTCGTCGACGGCCGGCTGGCCTTCGTCGGTTCCTACAACCTGGACCCGCGCTCGGAGAACCTGAACACCGAGGTCGGCCTGATCGTGGAGGACGAGGCCTTTGCCCGGGAACTGCAGGCCGACATCGCGCGCGACATGCGGCCCGAGAACAGCTGGGTCATCGCGCGCCGCGACATCCCGCTGAAGCTCGACGCCCTGAACGGGCTCATCGAGGGCGTCCTCTCGCTCAGCCCCATCGACGTCTGGCCGATCCAGAACACGAGCAGCTTCGAGCTGCGGCCGGGCGCCGCCGAGGTGCCGCCGGGGGATCCGGCATTCTATAAAAACTACCGCGAGGTCGGGTCCTTCCCCGGCGCCGAGGGGGCGCTCAGCAACAAGGAGATCCTCACCCGGATCTACAAGGCCATCGGCGCGCCGCTGACGCCGGTGCTGTAGGGCGAATTCATGTAGGGCCGGCGCTTGTCGCCGTGCCTAGGTCCGTCGGCAAGCGACGGCCCCACATTTCAAGTCCCCGTGAAACCGTTTGCCCTGCCCAATCGTATCAGTAGGATGCCAGACATGAGTGATTTTGCACCCGCCGCCGAAGTTGCTTCCACCCGCGACGCCCTGACCCGCCTGAAGGCCAACATGCGCCTCACCATCAAGGGCAAGGACGACGTCATCGAACAGTCGCTGGTCTGCCTGCTGGCCGGCGGCCACCTGCTGATCGAGGACCTGCCCGGGGTCGGCAAGACCACGCTCGCCTACTCGCTGGCCCGGTCGATGGACTGCGCGTTCTCTCGCATCCAGTTCACGAGCGATTTGCTACCCACCGACGTCACCGGCGTGTCCATCTACGACGAGACGCTGAAGGAGTTCATCTTCAAGTCCGGCCCGGTTTTCGCCAACGTCGTGCTGGCGGACGAGATCAACCGCGCCACACCCAAAACCCAGTCGGCGCTGCTCGAGGTCATGGACCGCAGCAAGGTCACGGTGGACGGCGAGGCGCACGCGGTCGGCTCGCCCTTCATGGTCGTGGCCACGCAGAACCCGGTGGACTATGAGGGCACGTTCCCGCTGCCCGAGAGCCAGATGGACCGCTTCCTGATGCGTCTGCAGATGGGTTATCCGCAGCCCGGCGACGAGCTGGAGATCCTGCGCTCGCCGCGGCTCGGCTACGACGCCATCGCGCTCAACCCGGTCGTCACGCGCTCCGACGTGCTCAAGATGCAGGCGCTGGCCGGCCGGGTGTTCGTCGAGGACAGCGTGCTCGACTACATCCTGAAGATCATCACCGCCACGCGCACCGAGGTGGAGTTCAAGGCCGGCGTCAGCGTGCGCGGCGGCCTCTCGCTGCGCATCGCCGCCCAGGCGCGCGCGCTGGTGCACGGCCGCGACTTTGTCATCCCCGAGGACATCCAGGAGACGGCCGGCCCGGTGCTGGCGCACCGCCTGTCGCTGGCCCGGCAGACCTCCGACGCCCTCGAGGAACGCCGCACGGTGCTCGCGGCCCTGAAGCGGATCATCGCGTCCATCCCGACGCCGGAGTGAGGTCAGGCGGATCCGCCTGACTTTGAACTTCGAACATTCAACTTCGAACGCCGAACTTTGAACATTCAACCCACGGCTTTGCCTTCGAAGTTCAACGTTGAGCGTTCAGCGTTCAATGTTTCGGCCGTCGCGGCCGCCGATTGGCACGGTCCCGGCGCGGCCGACCGCAAACGCCGCGTGTTCGAATGGCGGACCCTGCTCTGGTCGCTCGTTTTCCCGCCGAAGCGGCACCGCATCTCGCTCACCGTGCCCGGGCTGTTCCTGACGGGACTGTCCGTCGGCATCGGCACGGCGGCCTACAACACGGCGAGCAACATCCTGTTCATCACGCTCTCGCTGCTGCTGGCCTGCCTGCTCCTCAGCGGCCTGCTGTCGTGGTTCAACTTCATGGGCACCTGCTGGCGCCTGCGCCCGTCCGGGGCCTGGCGCGCCGGCCACGAGACGCTGGTCACGATCGAGGTCGAGAACCGGAAGAGCTGGCTGCCCAGCTACAGCCTGTGGTTCGAGCTGGCCACGCAGCCGCGGCACCTGCCGCCGCCCGAGAAGCCGGAGAAGGAGATGAAGATGCGCGAGATCCTGGCGGCCGCGGAGAAGCACATCACCCGCGGGCGGATCTTCCTCCGCGAGCGCCTCGAGCCCCGCGGCGCCGCCACGCTGGACTGGGGCGTGAAGCCCACCCGGCGCGGCGAGGCCGTGGTCGAGCTCGGCGCGGTGGGTTCGCTCTTCCCGTTCGGTTTTCTCCGCAAGAACATCGGCACGGCGCTGAAGCACACCGTGCTCGTCTGGCCCGCGCAGGTGGAATACCAGTGGACCGGCGCCGTATCGGACCACGCCGGGGCCTCGGGCCAGCGCACCGCCCGCGCCGGCACGGGCGACGACCTGCTGGCGCTCCGCAAATACGAGCAGGGCGACTCGCACCGGCTGATCCACTGGAAGGCGAGCGCGCGCCTGGGCAAGCTCATGATCCGGCAGTTCGCGGCCGAGAGCCACGACGGCTACGTGCTGCGCCTCGACACGCCGGCGGCAGTCTGGACCCGGCCGGAGCAATTCGAGCTTTTATGCAGCTTCGCCGGCACGCTGGCGGAGGACCTCTATGCCGGCGGCCGCCTGCGCGGCATCACCCTCAACGGCGGTCCGCTGCTGGAAACGCGGCGCATCCGCGACCTCGAGGCCGTGCTCGACGAGCTGGCCCGGCTGCAGCCGGTGGCAGAGCAGGGAGCGGGGAGCAGGGAGCAGGAAGCGAGCAAGAACGTCATCACATTCGCGCCCGAAGGAGCGCGCGGAGTCACCGCCCATGTCGACGGCCGCCAAACCGCGTCAGCTTAACCTCGACGAGCTGCGGCGCCTGAAATGGCTGCTGGGCGGCGCCATGTCGCTGGTCTCGCTGTGGACCGTCTTCTTCCTCGATGTCGAGGCGCTCGGCCTGGTGGCCGTGGCGGGCTCGGTGATCCTGGCCGCGCTGGTCTGGCCGCAGCTGCCGGGCCGGGTGCCGGCGCTGGTCTGGAAACTCGCGGTGCCCGCCATCATCGCGGCCATGGCGGCGGACTTCTATTTCAGCCCGGACACGCTGCCGGTGCTCATCCGGCTGGCCATCCTGCTGGTGTTCTACCGCACCGTGTCCTACCGGCGGAAGCGCGAGGACCTGCAGCTCATCGTGCTCAGCATGTTCCTCGTGGTGGTGGCCGGCGTGCTCACCTCGGCGCTCGGCTTCGCCTTCCTGCTGCTGCTGTTCACGGCCTGCGGGCTGGGCTTCCTCTTTGTCATCACGCTGATCGACGCCTCCGAGACGGAGGGTTCGCGCACGCCCGAGGCCGAGACGGCCTGGACGCGTCTGGACTGGCGCCGCTTCCTCGCCCGGCTGCGGGGCGTGGCGGACTGGCGGCTGCTGGCGTTCGCCGCGGCGCTCTTCACCGCCGTGGTCGCGATGTCCGGCCTGCTCTTCCTCATCATCCCGCGCTTCGAGCTGGCGAGCGGCTTCTTCCTCGACCGCTACATCACGCGCAAGAGCCGCACGGGCTTCACCGACACGGTGAAGTTCGGCGACGTGACCGAGCTGATCCGGGACGAGAGCGTGGCCATGCGCGTGGACCTGACGGACACCACGGGGCTGCGCGAGTCGCCCTACTGGCGGCTGGTCGTCCTCGACGAATACACGCCGGAAGGATTCAAGGTCTCGCCCGGGCTCAAGGGCGAACTCATCCGCGGCCAGCGGGTGGTGCAGCAGCTGCGCGGCCGGCAGCTGGGCCGCGAGGTCAGGACGGTCGGCGGCACCTGGACCTTCTACATCGAGCCGGGCGTGAGCCGGTTCCTGCCGCTGCCGGGCAGCTACGGCACCTTGCGGATGCGCGATGTGTCGCCGCTGCAGTTCAGCGCCGGGCACCGCGTCGTGGCGCTGCGGACCGAGCCGATGACCATGACGGCGTTCCAGCTCGACGAGGTGGAGCTGACCCCGCAGCTCAACGACGCCCGGTTCCCGCAGCTGCTCAAAGCCGCGCAGGAAAACCCGCCGGCGGCCAACGGGCAATACCGCTACGACCCGCTGGTGAACCTGCGCGGCCCGACGGGGGAGGCGAACGAGGCCGTGCTTAGGCGCGTGGTGGCGGAGATCACGGGCGGGGCGGAACTGCCGGCGGAGGAGTTCACGCGGCGCGCCATCGTCTGGCTGCAGTCGCGGCATGCCTACGCGCTGTCGGCGCGGCTGCCGGCGGGCCCGGGCAAGGACGACATCGTCCGCTGGCTCGACTCGAACGAGCCCGGTTTCTGCGAGTATTTCGCCGCGAGCCTGACGGTGCTGGCGCGCGCGGCGGGCCACCCGGCCCGGGTGGTCGCCGGCTTCCACGGCGGCGTGCTGAACGGCTTCGAGAACTATTACATGATCCGCAACTCCGACGCCCACGCCTGGGCCGAGATCTACGACGGCAAGGCCGCCTGGGTGCGCGCGGACCCGACCCCCGGCGCGGTGAACACGGCCGCGGAGGTCGCGGCCCAGGCGGCGCGGCAGGAGCAGGACAGCAGCTGGTCGGCACGCGTGGACAGCCTGCGCGTGCTCTGGTATCGGCGCATCGTCAACTTCGACTCCCGCGCGCAGGTGCAGATGCTGGATTCGGTGAAGACCTTCACGACCGACTCGGGCGTGGCGCTGCGGGCGCGTTTCGACGAATTCTCCAAGCGGCTCAAGACGTGGCTCCAGCAACCCTGGGACGCGGCGCGGGCCGGGCGGACGGCGGGCCTGATCGCGGGCGTGGCGGCCCTGGGCTGGCTGCTGGTGCGCCTGGGACAGTGGGGCTGGCTGCGCTGGCGGATGTGGCGCCGGCCGCAGTCGTTCGACCCGATCCGGCAGAAGGCCGGGCGCTGGCTGGCGCGGATGCGCCAGTCGGCGGAGGACAGATCACCGAGGACGGAGGACGGAGAAGTCATCCACGACCTGCGGCGGCTGCGTTACGGACGGCGCGAGACGTGGCCGGAGCCGCGCGGGGTGTTTAAGAGGGCGAAGCAGGCGCGGCGCGCGGCGCGCTCCCGCTGAATCATTCCATCTTGAAATTCACCGGCGGCGCCGCGGGGGGGCGGTCGCGCTTGTCCTTCCAGGCTTGGAGGATGGCCTTGACCACGGGGCCGGAGTAGAGGCCGCCGCCGAAATTCTGGTCCTCTCCGCCCTCCAGCACCACCGCGACGGCGATGCGCGGATCCTCGGACGGGGCGAACGCCACCAGCCAGGCGAGCTCGATGCGGCCTTTTTGCGCCGTGCCGGACTTGGCGCCGCCGGTGAGGCCCTCCACCTTGGCCAGCCGGCCCGTGCCGATCTGGTAGCACGACTCGAGGCCGCGGAGGACGGCATTGTAGTCGGAAGGGGACAAGCCGATGGGAGTGGTGCGCTGGACGGGCCGGCGGGGATCGTGCAACAGCGTGGGCTTGGTCTCGGTCTCGCCGCGGGCGAAGGAAGCGACCATGCAGGCGGCTTGCAGCGGCGTGATCAGGGTGTCGCCCTGGCCGATGGAGATGTTGGCGGTGTCGCCGCCCCGCCAGATGCCGTCGGGCAGGTTGGCCGAGCGCCAGTTTTCCTTGCGCCATTCCGGGTCGGCCACGCGCGGGTTTTTGAATTCAGCGGGCAATTCGATCCCGGTCGGGTGGTTGAACCCGAAGCGCTTGGCCTCCGTGGCCAGGAACTGGGGTGTCGTGTCCAACCCATGCTTGATGAAGAAGACGTTGCAGGACTGGGAGATGGCCTTGACGAGGTCGACATCGCCGTGCACCGCCCGGTGCGCGCAGGGGAAACTCCGGTTGCCGACCATGATGTAACCGGGACAGTTCACCCGGGAAACACCGGGTTCGATGGTGCCGGCCCGCAGGCCGGCGATGGCGGTGATGATCTTGAAGGTGGATCCCGGGGGATACTGGCCTTGGATGGCGCGGTTCAGCCAGCCGCCGGACTCCTGGATGGCCTTGAAGGTGTCCGAGGAGAGGCGGGGCACGAAGTCGTTGAGGTTGTAGTCCGGCTTGGAGACGAGGACGAGCACCTCGCCGGTGCGGATGTCGAGGGCGACGGCGGCGCCGGTGCGGCCCTCCATCGCCGCCTCGGCCGCCTGTTGCAGCTCGATGTCGATGCTCGTGGTGATGCTCTTGCCCTGCACGGGCAGCCGTTTCTCGATGGGCAGGTCGACCTTGTAGCCGGCGGGATCCACGAGGTAGATGGCGCCGCCCGTCTCGCCCTGGAGCTGGTCGTCGAAGACCTTTTCCAGCCCGGTCTGCCCGGTGGCGCCCTTCATCTTGAAGGTGAGCAGGTCCTCGCCGGGGAAATCCTCCACCTCGGGATCGCTGTCCACGCTGGTGTAGCCCAGCAGGTGGGCGGCGGCGTTCTGGTAGGGGTAATAGCGGCTGCTCGTGGCATAGACCTGCAGGGGGGAGTTGACCGGCAGGCGCTCGATGAGGCGGGCGTATTCCTCGGGCGCAAGGTCGTCGAGCAGCACGTAGGGCAGCAGCAGGGTCTGGTTGACGTGGCGGTTGAGGTCGGCGGTGCGGACGGTCTCGTGGCGGTTGAGGATGAAGTTGATCTTGTCGAGGTAGCGCTGGGCGACGGCGGTGCGGGCGATGCGCGAGAGCTGGTCGCTGTTGGGGCGCTCGGCGCGCTCCATGCCGCCGTAGTTGCGCTCGACCTTGCGATACTCGGCCCGGAACTCGCTGCGCAGCTCGGCGAGGTTGAGCACCACCGCGAAGCGGGCGCGGTTGTCGACCAGCACGTTGCCGTCGCGGTCCAGGATCCGGCCGCGCGGCCCGGGCACGACGACGCGGCGCTGGTTCTGCTGGCGCTCGCGCTCGCTGTAGCGGACGGTCTGCAGCAGCTGGCGGTAGACCATGCCGCCGACGAGCACGGCGAGCAGGATGACGACGATCCCGTGGAAGAGGAGCAGCCGCGGGTTGCGGGCGCTGTGGGTTTCGATCGTGCGGCTCACGGCGGCAAAGGAAGGCAGGTCGCGGCGAAAATCAAAGGCTCACGCGCCGGCCGGTCTCCGGGTGGATCGACACCAGCGCCATGACCCGGTCCTGCAGGGCCAGGAACCAGGGCGTGATGACCAGCAGCAGGAGCTGCGAGGCCAGCAGGTCGACGAAGATGCGCAGCCAGGCCGAGGCCGGCCGCGGGCTGGCGCCGACCAGCAGGAAGGACAGGGCGATGACGAGGAAGAGGTTGGCGAACAGCGCCACCACGATGCCGAACACCGCGCCCTCGCGCGGGAAGCGCCGGCGCCCGTAGAGCAGGGTGGCGTGGACGAGGCCGAGGAGCAGCATGCTCGTGCCGTAGGGCACCGGCTCGACGGCGTCGATGAGCAGGCCGGTCAGCAGGACGGCGATGCGGCCGTGCCGCGAATCGAGGCGCAGCGCGGAGTAGACGACGAAGAGCCCGCCGACATAGAGATGGATGGCCGAGGCCGCGAGGTAGTTGTTGGCCAGGCCGACCAGCCACCAGAGCAGGAGGTTGGCGGCGAAGACGATGAGCCAGCGCGGGTCGTAGCGGCGCATGTCACAGCTCCTCGGGATTGAGCGGCACGAGCACGGTGACCTCGGTCAGGGAGATGAGGCGCTCGTCCAGGGCCACCTCGCCGGTCTTGAACAGGCCGTCGGTGCTGGGCTCGAGGCTGGTGATGTCGCCGATGGCCAGGCCCGGCGGGAAGACGCCACCGAGGCCGGAGGTGACGAGGCGCTTGGGCGCGGCCGGCGTGGCGAAGATGTCGAGCGGGACGAACTCAACCGTGCCGCGCGGGGACTTGAAGGAGGTGTTCAGGCCGCCCTGGTAGCTGATGGGCTTGTTGTCGCCGCTGACGGTCGCGGCGAGGCGGAAGGTGGGGCTGGTGATCAGGTCCACCACGGCGGTGTAGCGGTGCACCTCGACGACGCGGCCGACGACGCCGCCGGCGAAGACGACCGGGGCGCCGACCGGGATGCCGTGGTTCTCGCCCTTGCGGATGGTCAGGCGCTGCCACCAGCCGGAGAAGTCGCGCCGGGCCACGCGGGCAGGCTCGTAGCGGAAGGCGGGCATCGAGGGCAGCTTGAGCAGGTTCTCGAGCCGGAGGATCTCGGCCTCGAGCTCCTTGTTCTGCTGCACGCTGAACTCGTAGTGGGCGATCAGCCCGGAGAGATCCTTGCCGGCCTTGAGCAGCTCATCCTTCGAGTGCAGCCGGTTCGCCCAGAAGGTCTGCAGGTCCTGCACGTAGGAATCGGCCACGGCCAGCGGGGCCTGGATGGCGAAGAAGGTCGCGCGGGTGAGGGTCTTCACGACCAGCGGCAGCAGCAGCCACACCAGCAGGATGACGCCCAGGATGAGGAACGGGCGGGTCTGGTCGAAACGTTTGGGGAGCACGGCGGGCGGACAGCCGTTAATCAACCGGCTTGGCTGAAAATCGACGCGGGAACTTTGCCCGTCTTGCGGAATTCTGCGTAGAGCCGCTCATTGGAGTTCCAGAAAAGCTGCGCGGCAAACCCCCAGACTGCACAAATGAGCAGGAGTGTTCCTGGGGGCAGGGTGATTGGGCGCCAGAGACCGCCGACAAGCCAGGTGAGGACCGTCCACGCGAGCAGCCAAATTCCAGCCACCAGAACGGTGTAGAGGGGACGCCCCATCGAGCGCCATCGTCCCCATTGTTCCAGCTGTTCGCGGGTGACCATGGCCAGGCGTCAGAAGTCCGCGGCGATGCGGTGGAGCTCGTCGATGTTGGTCAGGAACACGCCGGTGCCGTTGGCCACGGCGGAGAGCGGGTCGTCGGACACGGTGACCGGCAGGCCGGTCTTCTCGGAGAGCAATTTGTCGATGCCGCGGATGAGCGAGCCGCCGCCGGCCATCACGAAGCCGCGGTCGACGAGGTCGGCCGAAAGCTCGGGCGGGCAGCGCTCGAGCGCGGCGCGGACGGCCTCGACGATGGCGCCGACGGTGTCGGCCATGGCCTCGCGGATCTCCTGGGAGGTGATGTGGATGGTCTTGGGCAGGCCGGCGACGGAGTCGCGGCCCTTGACCTCCATGGCCAGCTCGGTCTCGAGCGGGTAGGCGGAGCCGATGGTGACCTTGATTTCTTCCGCCGTTCGCTCGCCGATCAGCAGGTTGTAGGCGCGCTTCATGTAGTTGATGATGGCGAGGTCGAACTCGTCGCCGGCGACGCGGATGGACTTGGAAAACACGATGCCGGAGAGCGAGATGATCGCGATCTCCGTGGTGCCGCCGCCGATGTCGACGATCATGTTGGCGGCGGGTTCGTCGACGGGCAGGCCGACGCCGAGCGCGGCGGCCATGGGCTCGAGGATGGTGATGACCTCGCGGGCGCCGGCGTGGGTGGCGGACTCCTTCACGGCGCGCTTCTCGACCTCGGTGATGCCGGAGGGGATGGCGACGACGACGCGGGGCGACACGACCTTGGAATTGTTGTGCACCTTCTTGATGAAGTAGCGGAGCATCGCCTCGGTGATGTCGAAGTCGGCGATGACGCCGTCCTTCATCGGGCGGATGGCGGTGATGTTGCCGGGGGTGCGGCCGAGCATTTTCTTGGCCTCGTCACCGACGGCGAGCACCTTGCGGGAGGCGGTATGGACCGCGACGACGGACGGCTCGCGGAGCACGATGCCCTTGTCCTTCACATAGACGAGGGTGTTGGCCGTGCCCAGGTCGATGCCGATGTCGTTGGAGAAAAGTCCCAGCAGTTGGTTGAACATTGTGGCGGTGGCGGGGGGTTGCGGAATACAAGCGGGCGGCCGGCGAAATTGTCAAAAGCAAACTCGCTGGCGAAAAACGATTTAGGGCGGGGAGGACGCCCGGCCCCGCGACAAATTGATGCCGCGGATTGGGCCCGGTCCGGCTTCCGCCTGCAATCGGGCAGGGGCCGGCATGATGGGTCGCTTTTCCTTGGACCACGCCCGCGACGGATATCCCGGCGTGGGCGAAAGGAATCAACGGATTTCGACGCGGCTCAAGTAGGCCCAATCGAAATTCACGCTGCCCTTGGGCCCCGGGTCGATGCGGAAGACGAGGGAACCGACAAAGGGGCGGTCCGCGTCCAGTTCGATGACCGCGGGCTCGCGGTCAAGGACCCGGTCCAGGGGGTGGAGCGCGCGTTCGAAGAGGAGGCGGCGGTGGCCCGGGGCGGATTCCTCGAGGACCTGCAGGATGATGCCATCGGTCGTGTTGCCGGCGGTGTAGGCCGAGGGCAGCAGACCGCCCTCGGCGCGGATGTGACGGGCCCCCGCCGGCGGTTGGAAATAAAGCTCGCCGGGAGCGTGAACGTTGACGACCGGCGTGCCGCCGAGCTCGATGAGCGCGAACCCGAAGTCGCTGCGGTAGCCGTAGGGCGCGGGCGACATCATGCCCAGACGCTCGCGCCAGGTCTCGGGCTCGAGGCGGTGGATCTCCTTCAGGTCCGGCGCAAGCGGCCGGCGCTCGAGCATCAGCTGGACGCCCGGGTAATGGCGGCCCCGGAGCAGTCCGATGGCCCTGGCGTGCACCTCGGAGCGGAGGTAGAGCGCGAGGTTGCCGGTCTCGGCGATGGGTGCTCCCTCCATCCCGAGCTGCTGCAGGCGCGGCGGTAGAAAATACGGGGATTCCTTCAGGGATCCGACCACCACGACGGCCGCGATCCGTTCCCCGGCGAGGTTGGCCAGCGCCCGGGCGTAGGCCACATCCTCGTCCATCATATGGTGCGGCACCATCAGGGCGCGACGCTGGCTGTAGTAGGGGAGCTGGCCGTTCCAATCGAGGCCGAACGCCACCACCACGTCGGAAGGTTCGGTGGTCGCCCGGAGGACCTCGGCGATGGGCGGCGGCTCCATGCCGGGTTGCCGGGAGAACGCGCCATAGCTCCGGTAAAAGGCGATGTATTGGCCGACCAGCAGCGTTCCGCCGACCAAGAGGGCGCGAATGAGCCAGGGCAGGCGGGGCCCGTGCAGCACGCCGCCGGCCACAATGCCGCAGGCCGCGAGCAGGAAGACGGCGCTGCCGTAATAGTAATAGTCGTGGACGAAGTAGAGGTTGGCGAAGAGGAGAAAGCCCCCGGAGAAACCGATCAGGCAGCACAGCACCCGCAGCCGCCCGGGGCGGGCCAGCAGCGGCCAGCCGACCAGCAGCAGCAGCAGCGCCGGCACGCCGAGGATGTGCTGGGAGATGTTCCCGTAGAGGGCGGACCAGAATTCGGCGGAGAGGCGCTGCGCCAGCGTGCCGAAATTCCAGGTGCTGAGGTTCGCTGACGTGAGGAACGCGCCGTAGGGATTCAGCAGTTTCAGCGCGTCGCTGTGCCGGACCCACCACACGCCCGCCAGCAGGATGGGGAGGGCTGTCACGGCGCTCCAGCCGAGGCGGCGCCAGCGGGCCGGTCCCGGCCAGTCCGCCCGCAGCGCGGCGAGCCCGAGGAGCAGCGCGGACACGCCGAACGCGGCGAACGTGGTGACCTTGGTGAGGATGCCGAGCGTGCCGGCGACCCAGGCGAGGGCGAGGCCCCGGCCGCGCGGCCCGTGGAGGACATCCCAGTAGCCGAGCAGGAACCAGAGCGAGAAGCACAGGGCGGTGCTTTCGATCATGAAGGTGCGGCTGTAGAAGATGTAGAGCGGGCTCGTCAGCACCGCCGCGACCGCGCAGCACGCCGCCTCGACCGTGACCGCCCAGCGGCGCAGCAGCAGGAAAAGTGCGGGCAGTCCGGCATAGAAGAAGAGGAGGCTGGTGAGCCGGCCGGCCTGTTCAAGCGGCAGCCCGCTGCCCCGGCTGAGCCACGCGACGCATGCCTGGTAGGTGGGGAATTCCATCGGGATGGCCCAGGGGGCGCCGAGGATGGGCGTGTGGTAGTCGAGGCGCACGCCGTCCTGCCGGAGGTAATAGGCGGTGAGCGCGGTCTGCACCTGCCGGAGATCATGGATTTCGAGCAGATTGGCGTGCCAGTTGCGGGTGGCCAACCAGAGGTTGAGGACGGCGGCCAGCACGAGCAGGGCCACCGCCATCCGGTGGACGGCGGGTGGGGCGGGAGCGGCGGCGGAGATCGGATTCATCCGGATTATCCGGGTTCGGGCGCAGGAAAAGGGGAGTGGCCCGGCCTTACAACCGGATGATCGCAACCGCGGCTGGCCTCATTGGTTTGAAGGGATGTGCACGGACACGTGCGCAAGGGCGGAGGACGAGGGTTGGCATGGGACAAGTTCTGTTGGCGCCGCCGGATTTCTCTGCGGGCAACTTGGCCGAGGCAAGCCGGCTTTGGGCCGGACAGGCTGCGGGCTTGACCGCGGCAGCGCTAGCGCCGACTTAATAGCCGCGCGATGCACGGAATCGATTTTATCAAAGACCTCGCGGTGGTGATGCTCGTGGCCGGGCTGGTGGGCTGGGCCTGCCACCGGATCGGGCTGTCCGTGGTCGTCGGCTTCCTCGCGGCGGGCTTCGTTATCGGGCCGCACACGCCGCCGTTCGCACTGGTGTCGAGCCGGGAGAGCATCGAGACGCTGGCGCAGGTCGGCCTGATCTTCCTGATGTTCTCCATCGGCATGGGCCTGAGCCTGCGCAAACTCCGGCGCCTCGGCCTCTCGCTGGTGCTGGCCACCTTCACGGGCGCCATCGTGATGTATATCCTGACCCGGGCGCTGGGCGGGGCCATCGGTTTCAACCCGGTGGAGACGGCCTTCCTCGCGGCGATGCTCATGGTGTCCAGCTCGGCCATCATCAACAAGGTGCTGGTCGAGAGCGGCGCGACCCACGAGAAGTCGGGCCAGCTGGCGATGGGCGTCTCGGTGCTGGAGGACATCGTGGCGATCGTGATGCTGACGCTCCTCAGCTCGGTGGCCTCCATCGGCGGGGCGCAGGCCTCCATCGGCACCACGCTCGGCATGCTCGGGGCCTTCATCGTGCTGGCGGGCATCGGCGGCATGCTGGTCGTGCCCTGGCTCCTGAAGAAGATGAGCCTCACCGCCGGCGAGGAGCTGCCGACCATCGTCGTGGCCGGCCTGCTGTTCGTGCTGGCCTTTCTCGCCGACCGGGCGGGGTTCTCCCTCGCCCTCGGCGCCTTCATGCTCGGGGCCATCGTGGCCGAGACGCCGCACAAGACGCAGATCGGCCGTGCGTTCGAGGGCATGCGCGACGTGTTCAGCGCCGTGTTCTTTGTCTCCATCGGCATGCTGATCGACCCGAAGGCGGTGGGCGGCTCGTGGCTGATGATCCTCGGGATCGGCGCGTTTGTGCTGGTGGCCCGGCCCGTGGCCGTGACCGCCGGCATGATCCTGATCGGCGGCTCGACGCGCGAGTCGCTGCGGGTCGGCCTTTCGGTCACGCCGCTGGGTGAGTTTTCCTTCATCATCGCCCAGATGGGCGTCGTGGCCGGGGTCATCCCCGCCAAGTTCCAGGCGCTGGCGGTCGGCGTGTCGCTGATCACCACGCTGGTCGGCCCGCTGCTGACCAAGCGGTCCGAGGCCATCAGCGGGTGGGTCGCGGCCAAGCAGCCCCAATGGCTGGCGGACTGGGAGGGGTATTACCACCGCTGGCTGGAACGGATGCAGCAGCGGGAGCGCAAGAGTATGCTCTGGCAGATGAGCAAGAAGCGCTTCATCCAGATCGGCGTCGAGATCCTGCTGGTCACCGGCCTGCTGGTGTTCTCCGAGCAGGTGTTCGCGCTGGTGCAGGACTACCTGCCGGTGGACCGCAGTTTCCCGCGCGGCGCCGAGATCCTGTTCTGGAGCGTGCTCGCCCTGCTGGCGCTGGCGCCGCTGATCGCCATCTGGCGCAATATTTCAGCCCTGTCGCTGCTTTACGCCCAAGTCAGCACCCAGGGCCATCCCAAGGCGGCCAAGCTCGCGCCGGTCGCGGAGGCCGGCCTGAAGGGCGGGGCGGCCCTGCTGCTCCTCCTCTGGCTCAGCGCCATCCTGCCCGTCAGCAACGTCACGCGCTGGCTGCCGGTGATGGCGGTGGCGATCCTGCTCATCGGCTTCTTCGTCCTGCGCCGCCGGCTGATCTACTGGCACAGCGTGCTCGAGGTGGAACTCGAGGTGATGCTGAACCAGGGCGACCAGAAGTTCACCGGCACCACGGCGCCGTGGATGGCGGCGCACAGCGAGTGGAACCTGACGCTCGGCGACTGCGTGCTGCCCGACCTGGCGGACGCCCGCGGCCGGACGCTGAGCGACCTGGCGCTGCGCACGAAGTTCGGCTGCACGGTGGCCGGCGTGGAGCGCTCCGGCGTGATGGTGGGCAACCCGACCGGCGACATGATCCTTTACCCGCGCGACAAGGTGCTGCTGCTCGGCGACCCGAAGCAGGTGGCGGCCGGCAAGGAGTTCCTCCAACAGGCCTCGGGCGCGGCAGTCGTCTCGAACTTCGACGAGGTGCGCATGGAGGCGATCGAGCTGCCGCCCGGCTGCGGGCTGCACGGCCAGAGCCTCGCCGAGCTCGCGCTCAGCCGGAACTACGGCCTGCAGGTGGCGGGCATCCGCCGCGCCGGGTTGCGCATTCCGAATCCCCGCGGCGAGGAGAAGCTCTTCACCGGGGACGAACTGCTGGTGCTCGGCAGCCCGGACCAGATCTCGGCGTTCAAGGCCAGCATCCGGAACGAGGGCGGGGCGCGGCCGTATCCCCAGCAGGGGTGAATGCAGCTTCAGTTTGTAGGGCCGGCGCTTGTCGCCGTGCCTAATTCTTGCGTGGGGTTATCTGGGCCGCGATTTGATCGCATAATCCTAACCATTCGCTTGGCACGGATTCTCCGGCGGCCAGTTGTGAAAGAAAACGGAAGTTCGATCGATTTGGGCAAAGCCACCATCTCCAAGGGAGATTCAAGGGACACAATCCGGCGCGATAGGGGTTCATGAAGATGTAGAAACCGTAATCTTCAATTGCCTCGATATTGCGCAGCCGGTGTTCGAATCCGTCCTCCTGCCAATGCCAGTAGGCCCGGCCTTGATCGCGTGATTGGGTTTTAAATTTACCCATCACTTGACCCAGCTGCAGACGGTTCCCGAGGTTTAGCAGGAGATGAGCGTGATCGGGCATGGCTGTTGCCGCGAGCAGCTCCATGTCATTTGCCCCATGCATGGATAACAGCGTTTCAATCACGCGCCTGCCGGTGCCCGCTGCCGTCAGAGCCGGAGAGCGGTTCTTGGTGCACAGCGTTATGAAATAGCTGGCGCCCGGGGAAGATATCCTTCCGCGCCGGAGACGCGGAGTCTGGCGGTCGTAAAAGGGCATAGGCACAGACTGACAGGCGCGGCGGCAAGCGCCGGCCCTACAAAGCGCCTGATGGCAGGCGGTGGTTTGCAGCGGGCGAGGCGCGCCGACTAGCGGCGGCCCTGCAGGGAGAAAGGCACAAAAAAGCCGCGTCGGGTGACGCGGCTTGAAAGGGAGGCGGACGAACCGCTCAGTTGTTGCCGGGCTTCTGGCTGGTCTCGGGCTTCTTCTCGGACTTGTTGTCCTCGTCGTCGCCCTCCTTGGCGGCCTTCTTGAACTCCTTGATCGACTGGCCCAGGCCCTTGGCGAGGGCGGGCAGCTTCGCGCCGCCGAAGAGCAGCAGCACGATGAGCAGGATGACGATCATCTCGGTGCCGCCGAGGCCGAAGATGCCGGCAACGGGTTCGGAAAAGTGGGTCATGGTGAAGGGAGGCTAGTTTGGCGGGAAGTTGAGTAAAGGCCGAAAGCGGCCTCAGTCCTGCGGAAAGAGGGCCTTGCCGAGCGGGCCGCCCTGCTTGATGAACTGCGGCGGGATTGCCGGCGGCTTCTTGAGCAGGTTCTGCGGGTTGTCGATCTGCTCGGCGTCGAAGAAGCCGTGCAGCTGGCGGATGCGCGTCGGGTGGCGCATCTTGCGGAGCGCCTTGGCCTCGATCTGGCGGATGCGCTCGCGGGTGACCTTGAACTGCTTGCCGACCTCCTCGAGCGTGCGGCTGTAGCCGTCCACGAGGCCGAAGCGCAGGGTGAGCACGCGGCGCTCGCGCTCGGTGAGCGAGTCGAGCACGTCCATGATCTTTTCGCGCAGGAGCGAGAAGGCGGTCATGTCGTAGGGATTGTCCGCGGACTTGTCCTCGATGAAGTCGCCGAAGCTGGTGTCGTCGCCGTCGCCGACGGGCGACTGGAGCGAGATGGGCTGCTGCGCCATCTTCATGATCTGCTGCACGCGCTCGACGGGCAGGTTCATCTCCTCGGCGACCTCCTCCGGCGTCGGCTCGTGGCCGAATTCCTGGAGGAGCTGCTTCTGGACCTGCATCACCTTGTTCAGCGTCTCGATCATGTGGACCGGGATGCGGATGGTGCGGGCCTGGTCGGCGATGGAGCGGGTGATGGCCTGGCGGATCCACCACGTGGCGTAGGTGGAGAACTTGTAGCCGCGGCGGTATTCGAACTTATCGACGGCCTTCATCAGGCCCATGTTGCCCTCCTGGATCAGGTCGAGGAAGGAGAGGCCGCGGTTGGTGTATTTCTTGGCGATGGAGATGACGAGGCGCAGGTTGGCCTCGACCATCTCGGTCTTGGCCTTGTGGGCGTCGCGGATGAAGCCGCGCGCGGTCTTGAGCGACTCGAGCAGGGCCTGCGGCGTGATGCGCATCTCGAGCTCGAGCTGCTTGAGCTTGTGGTTGACCGCACGGACGTCGATCGCGGCGTCCTTCTTTGACTTCGGGTGCTTGGCCCGGTGCAGGTCGTGCATGGCCTTCTCGACCTCGTGGATCTTGGGGCGCAGCTCGATGAGGAAGTCCTCGAAGACCTTCAGCTTAAAGTAGTATTTGACGTAGGCGGCGCGCAGGACGTTGTCGCGCTTCTTGAAGCGGATGAGGGCGTTTTTCTTCGCCTTCTCATCCTTGGCCTTCTGGGCGTCGGCCCAGGCCTCGGTGGCGATGGCGTCGTTGTCGCGGGTCGTCTTGACGAGCTTGTCGAGGTTCTTGAAGTAGGCCTCGCGGCTCTCGATCTTCTTGTCGATGACGAGGCGGTCGAAGCGCTCGGTGCGGAGGATGAGCTTCTCGCCGAGGTCGGCGAGGTGCTTGCCGACGGGCCCGAGGGCGAAGAGGGCGGCGAGGGCGTTGATCTCGGCCGTCTCGATGCGCTTGGAGATCTCGACCTCCTGCTCGCGGGTCAGCAGCGGGACCTGGCCCATCTGCTTGAGATACATGCGGACCGGGTCGTCGAGGATGTCGTTGTTCGACGTGCGCGATTCCTCCTCCTCGGCCTCTTCCTGGCGCTGCTTGTAGCCTTCGACTTCCTGGGGATCGAGGATGTCGATCTCGAGGTTCTGGAGGACGGAGATGACGTTCTCGATGTCCTCGGGATTGTCGACGGACTCGGGGAGCGCCTCGTTGATGTCGGCGTAGGTGAGGTAACCCTGTTCCTTGGACAGGCGGATCAGGTAGCGGATCTTGTCGTTGAGGTCGCCGGAAAGATTCTCGAGCGCCTTCTCCTTGAATTCCTTGGTCGCATCAGCGGCGAGCGCGAGCGGCGCGCTGTTCTTGGTCGGCTCCGGGTGCTTGCCGGCGGGCGCGGCGTGCGGGTGCGCGGCATGGGCCTTGGCGGCCGGTTCATGCTGCGCTTTGGCCGGCTCGTTGTGATGCGATTTCGTGTGGCCGTGGTCCTTCAGGGACTTCTTGGACGAGGCGGCGTGCTTGGATTTGCTCGGCATAACGTAAGTAAGGTATCCCGTGATGAGTTACGGTGAAACAGCGGAGAGGGTGGAGGCTTTACGAACCCAGCGAAAGCTTCGGCGGATTGAGGAGCTGTCGGGTGATTTCGGCGCGCTGTTTCAAGAGGGAAAGTAGGTCAGATTCAACATCCGTGCCTTTGGAGGCTATTTCAAGTTCTATTTGCCTCTGGCGCGGCTCGAGGAAACGGCGCTGCAACGAGCGCAGTCCCTCGTTGGCAATCTTGACCAGATCGTCGTCCGCCGCGGCCTCGAACAAGAGGGAGGCCACCAGCGTCTTTTCCTCCTCTGTCTCAAGGAGTTGGTCGAGGTTGTCGCGGCCGGTCCAGCCGTTGTGGGCGGCCTCCGCCAGGATGCGGTCAAGCAGGCTGCCGGCGGTGTGCGAGGTGTCGATCCACTCGTGCGGCAGCTGGCTGGCCAGCGCGTGCAACAGCGACTCGTGGTGCAGGCACAGGAAAAGCAGGTGGGCCTCGGTGGCCTTGCCGTGCGCGTCGGCGACGGGCTTCGCCGCGGGGGCCGGCGCGGCGTTGGGGTTGGCGAAACGCGAGCCGCTTTGCCTTGCCTGGAAGGCCCGCAGATCGCGCTCCAGCGCACCGGGCGCCACGCGCAGGAAGCCCGCGATCTCGCTCAGGAACGACGTGCGCGTCACGTCCGAGTCGGTCTGCACGATGATGGCGAAGAGCTCGGTGGCGGCGCGGGATTTTTGCTCGGCGGACGCCGTCGCCGCGTTCGGCAGCAGTGAGCGGCAGGCAAAGTCCATGGCGGACAACGAGCCGCGTTTCACCTCTTCGTAGGCGGTGAGGCCCTTCTCGAGGAAGAGCAGGTCCGGGTCGAGCTTCTCCGCACCGGCGAGCATGAGGAAGCGCACCTCGAGCCCGGCCTTCAGCGCCATCGGCAGGAAACGCAGCGCGGCCTTCTGCCCGGCGCTGTCGCTGTCGAAGAAGCACTCGACCTGCGGGTGGTAGCGGCGGAGCAGCGCCAGCTGGCCCTCGGTGATCGACGTGCCCTGCGGCGCGATGGCGGTCTTGAGGCCGACGCTCCAGCAGCGCAGGGCGTCGAGCTGGCCCTCGACGAGGACAAACGGGTGGCCTTCGCCGGCGTGCGAGCGCGCGCGGTCCAGGTTGAAGAGCAGGTTGCTCTTCGTGAAGATCGGGGTCTCGGGCGAGTTGACGTATTTTGCCTCGCGCGCCGGGTCGTCGGCCGGCGTCAGCTCGAGCTGACGCGCCGTGAACGCCACCACGCGGCCCTGGTGGTCGCGGATGGGGATCATGAGCCGGCCGCGGAAACGCGGGCGCATCGTGCCGAGCGTGGGGAGGGCGCCGTCGCGCATGAAGAACAGGCCGCACTGGCGCAGCGCGTCCTCGGTGAACTTCCGCTTGAGCAGCGCGGCGGCGAGGCCGCTGTCCTCCGGCGGGGCGAAGCCGATCTTGAATTCCTCGGCCAGCTCCGGCGTGAACTTCCGGTTCTTCACCCAGTAGTCGCGGATGAAGTCGCCGTGCGGCGTCGCCGCGAGGAAGGCCTGCCGGTAGTAGTCGGCCGCGAGGTCGTGGATGTCGAAGATCTCCTGCCGCAGCGAGCGCGTTTCCTTCGATGGTCCGCCGGAGCCCTCCTCGTATTCGAGCGTGATGCCGGAGCGCTGGGCGATGGCCTCGACCGCCTCGGTGAACTGCAGGCCCTCGGTCTCCATGACGAAGTTGATGACGTCGCCCGCCTTGCCGCAGCCGAAGCACTTGTAGAATCCCTTGTCGGCGGAGACGTTGAACGACGGCGTCTTCTCCGAATGGAAGGGGCACAGGCCCTTGAACCGCCCGCCGCCCGCCTTCTTGAGGGCCACCACCCGCACCACGACGTCGTGGATGTTCACGCGGTTCTTCAGGTCGCGCAGGCTGTTGGCTTTGATGACGGGCACGGGAGGGGACAGGGGAGGCCAACTGACATAAATTGTCCAGCGTGTGCGGGAAGATTAAACTTTTAACCGCCATTGGGGTCTGTCACGTTTCGCGCCCGGTCCATCCGGACTGCCGCGCGCCCTCCACCCATGCGTTCCCTCCTGCAGAAAACCATCCTCGTCCTCGCCCTCCTGGCGGCCGCGTCCGCGGTCCGCGCCGCCGCCCCGGCCAAGCCGGAATCGCCGGTCTGGGAGCACAAGCTCACCGATTTCAGCGACGCCGACTACCGCTACGCCGTCGAGCAGGTGCTGCAGGACTACGAGGCGAACACCGGCCGGAAACTGGTGCCGGGGGCCAGGAAAAAGGTCGGCCTCAAGATCTACGCCGACTCCGGCCCCGGCCTGGCCACGCCGTTCGGCCTGGTCCGCGCCCTGATCGCGTCGCTCGAGAAGCGCGGCTTCGAGAAGCAGAACATCTTCCTGGTCGGCCTGAACCCGCTGCGCCTGCGCCTGACCGGCTACCTGCCGTCGTTCTCGGCCGGCGTGCTGCCGTTCCCCGGCCACCCGGTCTACGTGCTCGAGTCGGGCAAGTTCTACGACCCGGCCTGGTTCTACGACAGCCCGCTGCCGTCGCGCTTCGACCCGATCTCGAACGACCAGGCCGTGAAGAACGCCGCCGGCGGCAAGGCCAACACCACGACCGAGGAGGACCGCAAGAGCTTCCTCGCCACGCCGCTGTTCCTCGACGCCGACTTCTGGATCAACCTGCCGGTCTACACCGACCACCCGGTGCTCGGCATCAACGGCGCGCTGGTCAACGCCACGCTCTGGAACGCCTCGAACACCTTCCGCTTCTTCAAGAGCCCCGCCACCGCGCCCGCCGCCGTGGCCGAGATGGCGGCCATCCCCGAGCTCCGCGAGAGCTGGGCGCTGACCTTCGCCAGCCTGCAGCTCTACCAGTTCATCGGCGGCCCGTATTTCAACTCGCTCTATACCGCCTCCGAGCCGCGCCTCCTGATGAGCACCGACCCGGTGCTGATCGACTCGCTGATGCTCGAGCGCATCAACGCCGTGCGGAAGCGCAACGGCTTCGACCCGGTGACGGACGACGACGCGCGCATGCTCGACTTCGCGCAGCAGCTCGGCGTCGGCTCCATCGACACGAAGCACGTCCAGTGGCGGCGCGTGAACGAGGGGAAGTAAACGGTTTCTTGATGTAGGGTCGCCGCTCGCCGGCGGACCTGAGGCACGGCGACAAGCGCCAGCCCTGCATTTTAATTCAACGCCACCCGCAGCGCCCGGGCTTCGGCCGCCAGTTCGCACGCGGCGGCCAGCACGTCGGCGTCGTCCGGGACTGGGGCGGTCGCGGCAATCACGGCGTGATGCTGCGCGGCGGCGGCCAGCGCGGCCTGCCGGGCCTCCTCGGGATCCCCGAGCCCGCTCTCGCGGAAGCGGCGCAGGCGGTCCTGGATCAGGTCGCGGATCTCGTGGGCGTTGTCGACGCCGTGGAAGTGGCCCGTGTGCAGGTCGTCCTGCGGCTTGCCGTGGGGGTTGTCGCTGCCGCCGGCGGACTGGACCTTCACGTCGGCCAGCCCGAGCAGCCGCTGGAGCGGGCCCTGCGAGACCTCGACCTGCTGCAGGTTGGCGAAGCTCATGGTGCTCTCCTGCACGCTCCACACGCCGGTGCGGATGCGCAGGCTGCGGTCGGTCACGACATACCAGCGCATCTCGAAGTCGAGGCGGCGCACGGCGTAGGTGAGCGGAAGCTGCACAAGGTAGGCGGCAAGGCCGACGATCTTGAAACCCCAGAGGATGGGAAAGGCCCAGGGCGGCATGATAATGGCGATCTCGACGAGCCCGGAGATGAAGCCGTTCCAGCCGCCGCCCGAGCGGGCGCGCCGCTTGACGGGCTTTTTGGCGGCGGACTTGTCGCCCTCGTCCTTCAGGTTTTTCAGCGCGGTTTCCCCGGCGCTCTTGAGATTTTCGGCGGTCTGCCGGGCCTGCTCGGCCAGCGTGGCCTTGTGGTCGGCCACCACCTGCGCCGTGGCCGCGCGCCGGGCCTTCTCGAACCGGGCGGTCTCCTCGACGTGCACGAAGACCAGCGCCCAGAACAGGATGCCGAGGAAGGCGAAAAATTCGGCCGCGGCCCAGCCGAACATGCGGAGCCGGTAATAGTTTTTCCCGGCGCGGAAGACGCGCAGCGAGGCCGGGTCGCCGAAGGGCGGATGCGGCTCGGGCGGCACCTTGAGCCAGCGGAGGACGAGCGAGCTGTAGCGGTTATACATGGAGAGGCCTGATGATTTGACAGGAGGCAACGGAGAGAACGGAGGTGGGAGAATTCAGCAGCCGTAAAACCAGGAGCCAGGAGTTCATGGTTTTCTGGTTTCCGAATGCTCGGTTATCTCCGTTACCTCCTGTGCAAATGGTTGGTTTGGTTCAGGTGTTTCCGCGCTTGGCCAGCGCCTCGCGGACGGCGCGGAGCTCGGCGGCGGCCTCGCGGAGGGCCGCGGCGAGTTCGCCCTGGTTGGCCGTGACCCCGGGCGCAGAGCCGGCGCCCGCCGGGGCGGGGTGGTGGGCGTGGTCCTTCACGCCGCGCATGCGGGAGTAGAGAAAATCGCGCAGCGCCTCGAATTCCTTGATGCCCTCGATGGTCATTTCCGCCGAGGCGCTGCCCGAGGCGGTCTGGACGAGGATGCGGGCGAGGCCGAGCCAGCGCTCGACGAAGTTGGAGCGCAGGTGGATGTCCTGGATGCGCGCGTAGTTCACGATCACCTCGCGGCGGAAGAGGATGCCCCAGCTCATCGAGATGCCGTCGTCGGTGAACTTGTAGCGCATCGTGCTGTAGCGAAACCAGAAGAAGGGCGCGAGCACCGGGAACAGCGGCGGGATGACGAGCGCGCTGAGGAGGTAATACGTCCACAGCGCCTTGTCGGGCCGCTCGATGGACTGGATGTGCCGGTCGGTGGCAGG
>JAYRXZ010000025.1:0-45027 GCA_041917235.1 Lacunisphaera sp.
CCCTCCCCCCCGGCCGCCACCGCCTGCGCACCGACATCGACCTCGCGCCCGGCGCCTGGGAAAACGTGAAGCCGGCCGATGCCAGCGATGGCGTCAGCCTGGTCGCCCGCGCCCATTTTCCCGACGGTCGCACCGAAACCCTGCACGAGCTCACCATCAACCCGGCGGCCAATCCCGCCGAGCGCGGCCCCCAGTTCGTGGACTGGACCTTCAACCTGCCCGCCGGCGCCGAGCTGGAACTCGCCGTGACCGCCGGGCCCGCGGGCAACGGCGCCCGCGATTGGTCCTCCCTTGGACCTGTCCGGATTGAATAATCCCTCCCCTCCATGACCGGGCCTGCCGATTCTACCGAACCCTGGGTGCGCCGGCTGATCGCCGCGCTCTTCGTGCTGGCGCTGGGTTTCAACGGCTGGGCGGTCGCGGCCGGCTGGTGGCACGCCAACCTGCCCGGCCACGAATTCCGGCAGACGCAGACCGCCATCTCGGCGGCCTTCATCCAGCGGGAGGCCAACTTTTCCCTCGCCTATCCCACGCCCATCCTGGGCAAGCCGTGGTCCGTGCCCTTCGAGTTCCCGCTCTACCAATGGACGGTCGTGGTGACCAGCAACGCGACGGGCCTGCCCATCACGCAGGCCGGCCGGCTGGTGAGCATCGTGTGCTTCTATCTCACCCTGCCCGCGCTCTACCTGCTGCTGCGCCGGCTGAAGGTCGCCCCGGCCCACTGCCTCGTCGCGCTGAGCTTCGTGGTGCTCTGTCCGCTGTATATTTTCTACGCCCGCGCGGTGCTGATCGAGACGATGGCCCTGATGTTCGGCTGCTGGTATGCGGTGACGCTGCCGCTCGCCCTGGAGCGACGGCGGCCGGGCTGGCTGCTGCTGGTCAACGCCGCGGGCGCCGGCGCGGGGCTGGTGAAGGTGACCACCTTCCTGGTCTTCCTGGCCCCGGCGTTTGCCTGGTCGCTGCACCAGCTGTGGCTGGCCCGGCCCGCGGCGGCCCCCCGCGACTGGCGGCCCCTGCTGCGCACCTTCGGCTGGCTGGCGGCCGCCCATGCTGGCTCCTTCCTGGCCACCTACTGGTGGATCCACTTCGCCGACGCGGCCAAGGCGCTGAACCTCTCGGCCCGCGACCTCCAGTCCGCCGGCCTGACGAGCTGGAATTTCGGCACCGGCCGCCGGTTCGACCCCGAGCTGTGGTCGGGCATCTGGAAAATCATTTCGCAGGAAATCACCCCGCCCGGCGTCCTGGTCTCCGGCGCGCTCGCGGCCGTCCTCGCACCCCACCGGCGCTGGGCGATCGTCATCCTCGTCGGTTTGTGGGCCGGCGTGTTGCTGACCTTTCCCCTCCTCTACTCACTCCACGACTATTATCATGTCGCCGCCGCCTTTCTGCCGATGCTCGCGCTGGGGCTGGCTACCGCCGCCCTCTTTCAAAGCGCCCGCCTGCCCCGGGCCCTCGCGTTCGGACTCTGGTTCGGCCTGCTGGCCAGCCAGGCCCTGACTTTCCTGAATTTCCACTATCCGATATACCGGGAGGCCGGCTACGGCGGCGGCCTCGCGGAAGGACTCAAGGAGGTGCTCCGGCCGGACGAAGTCATCGTCGTGGCCGGCGACGACTGGAGCTCGATCTTACCGTATTTCACCGAACGCCGGGCGCTCATGATCCGCAGCGGCCTGGTGAACAATGGCGACTACCTGCGCGCGGCCTTCGCGGACCTGAAGGGCGAGGATGTCGGCGCGCTGGTGCTGTTCGAGGACCAGGAGCATAACGAACCGCTCATCCGGCAGGCCCGCGGGGCCTTCGACCTCGGCCCGCAGCCGCTCCTCCGCTGGCGCAACGGCGGGCGGCGGGCCGTCGCCTATCTGCCGCGCCGGATCCAGCCCGATGCCCTCGAGGAACTCGGCCGCACGAACGGCTTTGCCGATTTGAAAGTCAACCCCGCCGCCCTGCCCGTCGAGAATCCCCTGGCCGGCCGGGTGACGGATTACGCCTCCCTGCTGCAGCGCCACCAGCGCTACTTCGCTTCCATGCATCCGCGGCCCGTGCGTTTCTATTCCTGGTTCCGTCCGGACCTCTGGAACCCCGGCCAGCCCGGCAAGGAGCGCTTTTCCGCCAGTCCCGACCTGAAACTCTGGTTCGCCCTCCCCCCCGGCCGCCACCGCCTGCGCACCGACATCGACCTCGCGCCCGGCGCCTGGGAAAACGTGAAGCCGGCCGATGCCAGCGATGGCGTCAGCCTGGTCGCCCGCGCCCATTTTCCCGACGGCCGCACCGAAACCCTGCACGAGCTCACCATCAACCCGGCGGCCAATCCCGCCGAGCGCGGCCCCCAGTTCGTGGACTGGACCTTCAACCTGCCCGCCGGCGCCGAGCTGGAACTCGCCGTGACCGCCGGGCCCGCGGGCAACAGCACCCGCGATTGGGCCTCGCTTGGGCCCGTCCGGATTGAATAATCCCCTCCCTCCATGACTGGACATACTATCTCTTCCGATTCCTGGGTGCGCCGGTTGGCGACTGTGATTTTCGCACTGGCGCTGGGCTTCCATGCGTGGGGTGTCTCGGTCGGCTGGAAAAACATTAACCTTCCCGGCTATGAATTCCGCCAGACGCAGACCGCGATCTCCGCGTATTACATCCAGCGCGAGGCTGACTTCTCGCTGGCCTACCCGACGCCGGTGCTGGGCAAGCCCTGGTCCGTGCCGTTCGAGTTCCCGCTCTACCAATGGACCGTGGTGACCGTCAGCAACCTGGGGCACGTGCCGCTGGTCGAGGCCGGGCGCGGGGTGAGTGCCGTCTGCTTTTACCTGGCCCTGATTGCATTCGGCCTGCTGCTCCGGCGCCTCGGCCTCAGCTGGCCGCAGCAGGCGGTGGCGCTCAGCCTGGTGCTGACGTGCCCGCTCTATATTTTCTACAGCCGCGCCTTCCTGATCGAGACGATGGCGCTGATGTTCAGCCTGTGGTATCTCTGCGCGCTGGTCGAAGGGATGGAACGCGGGCAGGCCCGCTGGCTGGTGCTGGCCGCGGTCGCCGGCATCGGCGCCGGCCTGGTCAAGGTAACCACGTTCCTCGTCTGGCTGATCCCCGCGGCGCTGTGGTGCGGATGGTGGCTCTGGTCGGCCCGTGTCCCGGGCAAGCCCGGGACGACAGGACGGTTGTCCCGCGTCTTCGCCACCCTCGCCGCCGTGCATCTCCTGCCCTTCGCCGCCGCGTGGTGGTGGGTGAATTTTTCGGACCGGGTGAAGGCACTGAATCCCAGCGGCGCAGGTCTCACGTCGGCCCAACTCACGAGCTTCAACTTCGGCACCGGCCGGCGGCTGGATCCGGAAGTCTGGTCCAGCTGGTGGCACCACATCACCGGGAATATCGCCGGACCAGCCATCCTGGTGGCGGGGGCTGTCCTCCTCCTGTTTTTTAGCGGGCGCTGGCAGCGGCTGGCCGCCCTCAGCCTGGGAATATTCGTGGCCGCGCTGCTGGTATTTCCCGTGCTGTATGCCTTCCATGCCTACTATTTCGTGGCGAGCACCCTGCTCCTGCTCGGCGCCATCGCCCTGGCCGCCGCGGGACTGATGGAATCACGGTTGCCGCGCTGGCTGGCCCTGACGGTCGTGGCCGGCCTGTGCGCCGGGCAGGGCGGGCATTATCTCGCCGATTTTTACTCGATGCAGCACGCCCGGGGCAACGGCGGTGGTCTCGCGGAGGCGCTGCAAGCCATGACCGATCCCGACGACTCGATCATCATCGCCGGCGAGGACTGGAGCTCTATCCTGCCCTACTATGCGCAGCGCCGGGCCCTGATGTTGCGCGGCGACCTGCCGAACCAACCCGACTACCTGAACCCGGCGTTTGAACTGATGCACGACGCCCACGTCTCCGCGTTGGTCCTGCTGGGCCCGGAAAGGCAGAACAGCAAACTGCTCAGCCTCGCCCGCCA
Source organism: Lacunisphaera sp. (assembly GCA_041917235.1). Lineage (GTDB taxonomy): Bacteria > Verrucomicrobiota > Verrucomicrobiia > Opitutales > Opitutaceae > Lacunisphaera. The sequence continues at coordinate 3,929 of JAYRXZ010000025.1, forward strand.
GTATTTCGACCTCGAGGTCCACCCCGTGTTGTCCTGGCAGCATCTGGAGCAGAATGCCGTCGTCTATCTGCACCGGCAGGCCGCGCCGCACGCCCGAAAGCTGCTCGGGGAACGCCAATTCTACGAAGTCACCCCCCTGCCCTCGCCGGCCACGGCGGAAGACCCTTTGAAGGGGAACGAAACCGAATACGCCGCTCTCCTGCCGGCCTACCAGAAACTTTTCCGCCTCTTCGAGCCGCGGCCCGTGCGCTTTTATTCCACGTTCGGACCGGAGATCTGGCTGGGGGATACCACCTCCGGCGACCGGTTCGCCGCCCACCCCGAGACAAAGCTGTGGTTCGCATTGCCGGCGGGCCGACATCGCATTCTCACCAACCTCACCCTTGCGCCGGGCGCTTGGCGGGATGTGCCCCCCGCCGACGCCAGCGATGGCGTGGAGTTGATCGCTTCCGCGGCGTTCAAGGATGGCCGCCGGGTAATCCTGCAACGCCGGCATCTCAACCCGCTCGCCAACCCCGCCGCCGGCGACGGACTGGCCGTCGACTGGTCGGTCGATCTGCCGGCGGGCGCCGAACTCCTGCTCGAGGTCACGGCCGGTCCCTCGGGCAACGGCGCCCGCGATTGGTCCTCGCTTGGGCCCGTCCGGATTGAATAATCCCCTGCTTCCATGACGGGACATACCGCTTCTTCAGATTCCTGGGTGCGCCGGCTGGCCACCGTGATCTTCGTGCTGGCGCTGGGCTTCCACGCCTGGGGGGTCTCGGTCGGCTGGAAAAACATCAACCTGCCCGGCCACGAGTTCCGGCAGGCGCAGACCGGCATCTCGGCCATGTTCATCCAGCGGGAGGGCAACTTCTCGCTGGCCTACCCGACGCCGGTGCTGGGCAAGCCCTGGTCCGTGCCCTTCGAGTTTCCCCTCTACCAGTGGACGGTCGCGGTCGTCAGCAACACCTTCCACCTGCCCCTGGTCCAGGCCGCGCGCGCGGTGAGTGTGGCGTGCTTCTATGGCTTCCTGGTGGCGCTGGCCCTGTGGTTGCGCCGGCTCGGCCTCAGCGGGACCCAACGGGCGGTGACCCTCAGCCTGGTGCTGACCTGCCCGCTCTACATTTTCTACAGCCGCGCCTTCCTGATCGAGACCATGGCCCTGATGTTCGGGGTGTGGTATCTGGCGGCGCTGCATGAATCGGTCGCGCGCCGCAGCGGGGCCTGGCTGGCCGTGGCCGCGCTCGCCGGCACCGGCGCCGGCTTGGTCAAGGTCACGACGTTCATCGTCTGCCTCGTGCCCGCCTTCGGCTGGTGCGTGTGGTGGTTGTGGCAGTGCCGGCCGGCGGTGGGCGCCGCGGACCGCTGGTCCCTGGCCCGGATGTTCGGCTGGCTCGCCGCCGGGCACGCCGTGCCGTTTGCCGCGACGATCGGCTGGGTGAAATACGCGGACGCGGTCAAGGCGCTGAACCCCAGCGGCGTGAGCCTGACCTCCGCGGGCCTGGCCGCCTTCAATTTCGGCTACGGCCGCCACTTCGATCCTAAAATCTGGGCAGCGTGGCACGGCAACATCACGGAAACCATCTGCAGCTTGGGAGTGCTCGGGGCGGCGTTCGGCCTTGCCTGCTTCGCCGGACGCTGGCGGTGGCATGCATTCGCGGCGCTCGGCCTCTTCGTTGTTTCGCAGCTGATCTTTCCGGTCCTGTATGCGTTCCACAGCTACTATTATGTGGCCAGCGCGTTCACCCTGTTTGTCGGCCTCGGCTTCGCCCTCAGCGGCCTGCTCGACAAACGGCTCCCGCGCTGGGTGCCGCTGGCGGCCTGGCTGATCGTGCTCGCCACGCAGGTCCGTTTCTTTCTGACCCACCAATACGATGAGCAACGCATCCCCGGCAACGGCGGCGGGCTCGCGTCCGCCCTGCAGGAATTCACCGACCAGGAGCGGTCCCTCATCATCGCCGGCAACGACTGGAGCTCGATCATCCCCTATTACGCCGAGCGCCGGGCCCTGATGATCCGCAGCGACCTGACGCACCGGCCGGAATACCTGGAAAAGGCCTTTGCCAAGATGCAGGATGCCCAGGTGGCCGCGCTCGTCCTGATGGGACCGGAACGGGAGAACACCGCGCTGCTCGATCTGGCGCTGGCGCGTTTCGACCTCGATCCCCGCCCCATCCTGACCTGGGCGCACGGCGACCAGACCGCCACCGTCTACCTCGACCGGCAGCTGCGCCCGAACGCCCGGACGATCCTGAACCGCCGCGGCTTCCATGAGGCGACCGCCGTCCCCGCCACCGGTCCTGAACCCAGCCCCTTCGTGGGCAAGCCCTACCTTTACGCGCAGCTGCTGCCCGAGTTCAAAAAATACTTCCGCGTGATGACCCCCCGGCCAATCCGCTTCTTCTCGACCTTTGGCCCGGAGCTGTGGAACGACGACCAGCCCGGTCAGGAACGCTATGCGGCCCATTCCGACACCAAGCTCTGGTTCGCCCTGACGCCCGGTGCCCACCGGATCCAGACCGACATCGAGATCCTCGACGCCTCCTGGCAGGGCGTGCCGATCCCGGATGCCAGCGACGGCGTCGAAGTCACGGCCGACGCCGTGTTCCCGGACGGCCGGCGCGAACGCCTGCACAGCCGTTACCTTTTCCCCCGTGTGCGCCCCGAGGACCGTGGCCGCCAACCCATTGACTGGGCCTTCGAGCTGCCCGCCGGTGCCGAGCTGGAATTCGGGGTCAATGCGGGCCCGGCCGGCAACGGCGCGCGGGACTGGGCGACGCTCGGCTATATCACAATCAAGTAGGCCGGCAAATGTCTTGCCTGCCCACCGCCAGGATCGCGAAAATCCTCGGGCCACCCGCCTCGCCTTGTTCCAATGATTCCCGCCTCCGGTAACGCCTCCTCCCCGGTCCTTCGCCCGTGGTCCTGGTGGCTGGGTCAGGCGGTGCTCTACGGACTGCTCGCGCTGAGCATTTTCCGGCTCCCGGTGGCCCCGGACATCGGCCTGGACGCGTCCTGGCAGATGGCGCTCGGCTACGCCGCCGAACACGGCCTGCAGCACGGCCGCGAGATCGTCTTCACCTACGGCCCCCTTGGCCACCTGATGACCGGCGTTTATACGGGCCACGGCCTCGGCCTGTATCTCGCGTGGCAGGCCGGCAACGCGCTGCTGGTCGCCGCCTTGCTTTACCGCTTCGGCCGGCAACTGCCCGGCTGGCGCCAGGCCGCTTACTACATGTTCCTGTGCTGGTTCGGCATGATGTATGTCGATGCGATGCAGATGTGCATCATCATGATTGCGGGCGCGATGGTGTTGCAGCCTTCCCGGCGCCCGATCGCCCTGATCACCGTTGTGGCGGCGCTGTTCGCCGTGCTCTCGCTGATCAAGTTCACCCATTTCATGGTCTGCGGTGTGATCGTAGCCGTGCTCACCGCCTACTTCGCGGCCAGCCGGAACCACCGGGCGGCGGTCCTGCTGCTTGGCGTGTTCCTCGGCGTGTTTCTCGCCGGCTGGCTCGGGTGCGGCCAATCCGCCGGCAACCTGCCGGACTACGTTTACTACAGCCTGCAGCTCAGCTTCGGCTACTCCGGGGCGATGGCCCTCTACGAGAGTGCCGGCACCCTGGCCCTCGGGCTGGCGGCGGCCGGCGGCGCGCTGGCGTATCTGGCGCTTTATTTCTTCACGGCCACCGACCGGCGGCTCGCCGGGGCGTTCGTCCTGATGCTCGGCGCCTCGCTCTTTATGAACTGGAAGCACGGTTTCACCCGGGCGGACGGCCATGTGCTGGCGCACTTTGTAAGCGTGCTGGTGCTCACCAGCACTTATCCCGGGCTGACGCTCGACGCCCGGCGCTGGGACCAGCTGAAGAATGCGGTGTTGCTGGTCACCGCCCTCGCCTGCCTCGGCGGCATCCAGGGTGTCTCCGGCTCCAGCACCTCCGAGGCGCCGGCCTTCTGGAACGACCGGCTGCACGGGGTCGCCACCCACCTCCTCGACTTTCGACGCTATCGTGCCCGGCTGGATACCATGCTGACAGACGCCGCCCACGACGTCGCCCGGCCGGGCCTGAAGGCATACATTGCCGGCCAGACCGTCGACCATCTGGGCAGCGACCAGTCCATCACTCTGCTGAACGGGCTGAACTACGTCCCGCGCCCGGCGATCCAGAGTTACACGACCTACACCCCCGCCCTGAACCGGCTCGACGAATCCTTCTTCCGATCCGACCGCAGCCCGCGGTTCGTCCTGCAACGCTATGGATCGATCGACGATCGTTTGCCCGCCCTCGACGACTCCCTGACCCAAAAACTGCTCTACCAGCATTACGATTACGCCATGGAGGAAGGCGGTCTGCTGTTGTGGGAGAAGCCCGCCCAGCTGCCCCCGCCCGACCCGACGGAGGAAAAGACCGTGCTGCAACAGTCCGTCCGCTTCGGCGAGCGCGTCGTTGTCCCCGATACCGGCGAACTGCCCGTCTGGGCCACCGTCCGCATTCCGCAGAATCTCGCCGGCCGCGTGCGCCAGTTCCTCTACAAGCCGCCCACCCTGCGCATCCACTTCGAGGACGACCGCGGCGAGGTGCGCGACATGCTCTTCGTGCGCGCCATGGGCGAAGCGGGCTTCATCCTCCAGCCGTTCTTTCCGGAGGGCGAGGACCTGATCGCCTACCAGCTGGGCCAGCCGGCGCGGAAGATCCGCTGGTTCAGCCTGCACACCATGCCCGGCGGCGAAAACTACCACGGCGACGCCATCGCGGTCGAATTGCGCACGATCCGGCCCTTCAAGCGCGCCAGCCACGGCCTGCAGCCGGACACGCCCTGGCGCTTCCGCATGATGAACCGCGTGCCGTCGCGCCTCGCCACCACCGTGCCGGCCATCGATGTTTTCCTCGCCGGCGAGCACCTCCTGCAGATGCATCCGCCCAGCCTGATGGAATTCGATGTCACCGCTCCCGTGACTTCGCTGCGCGCCACCATCGGCTTCCTCAGCCCCGACGCGTATGAGCGGCCCGACGGCACCGACGGCGTGGACTTCATCGTCGAATGGGTGGGCGCGGACGGCCGCGTCGAGCGGCTCGGTTCCCGCTTCCTCGACCCGAAGCGGCGGCCGGAGGACCGCCCGCGCCAGGTCCTCACCGTGGACCTCGGCGGCCGGCACGACGGCAAGCTCCGGCTGCGCACCGCCGCCGGGCCGACCGGCAACACCGCGTTCGGCTGGACCTACTGGACCGCCCTCGAGATCAAATGAGCCCCGACGCCTCCGCTCCGCCTTCGCCCGCCCGCCGCCTCCTGCTGCCGGTGCTCTGCGGCCTGATGCTGACGCTGGCGATGGTCCGGATGCCGGTGCCCATGGACGTGGATCACCTCTCCGCCCACCGCGCCCAACTCTACGAAAGTTTCCGCCGCGGCCTGAACTGGGGCGAAATGGCCACACCGGAGGGCCCGCTCACCGCGCTGCAAACCCCGGCCTATCTCAACGGCAGCATCTGGATGGCGCTGACGTGGCAGATCGCCGGGAACCTGCTGCTCGCAGGTGTGCTCGTGGCCGCGGCTTGGCGGCTGCCGTGGTCGCAGCGGACCTGGGCGCTGGCCGGCCTCGCCGGTGTGCTGTCCCGCTGGCCGGAACTGGCGCCCTGGCTGGTCATCGTCGTCCTCGGTCATGACCTGATCCGCGCCTGGGACCGCGCGCCGTGGGCGGTGCTGCCGGGCGCGGCCATTCTGGGCTTCCTTGCGCTTTTCTCCGCCGGGCACCTGCTGCTGGCCGGCGCTGCGATCGGTTTCACCGTTTTCACGGCGCGGCCGCCGCTGGCGAAAACCCTCGCCGCCGCCGCCTTCCTGCTCGGCGTGGCTGGCGGCTGGATCATTGTCGGCCAGCCGCTCCCGGGGCTCGCGCTCTGGGTGGGGCGCCAGCTGCCCGCCCTCTGGGCCACCTCGGCCGCCTTGCGGCCCGCCGATGTCGGGCCCTTCGCCCCCTGGGCCTTCGTCTGCGCGCTCGGCTTCGTCACCGTGCTGATCCGCTGCCACGTTTCGGCCCCTGCCCGCCAGCGCTCGCTGCCCGGCGGGCTTTTCCTCGCGGTCGCGGGGTGGCTCGCGTGGAAAACGATCGCGCTTCAGGCCTACGGCCAGCCGCTGATCTTCTTCGGCACCATCATGCTGGCCGGATTCATCCTCTGGCACCACGGCTGCCGGACCCGCTGGGCGGCCGCGCTGCTGGTGCTCGGGCTGACCGGACTCGCGCGCGGCCACCCGGATTTCCTGCCCGGCGCCCTGGGACATTTCAACCGGCAGATGGTCTTCAACTACCGCCAGTTGGCCAGCGGCCCGCAGTTCCGCACCGATCTGCGGGCGCAGGTGTCGGCCCTCCGCAACGCGCATGGCTGGCCGAGGCTGCAGGCGATCATCGGCCGCGCCACCGTCGGCGCCGACGCCGATGCACTGCCGCGCGCCCTGCTCAACAACCTGGCGGTCGTTTATCCCGCCAGCACCCGGACCGGGCCGGGGGCACCCGAGTTCGTCGTGCAGCGGATGTCCGCCTCGGTCGATCAACCCGCGGCGTTCGTTGATGCCCCGGCGCAGTTGGCGCTCTACCGGAATTACGAGCTGCAGACGGAGGAATCGGGCGTCCTGCTGTGGCGCCGTCGGTCCGCCGGGACCGCCGCCCCCGTCCAGATCGCCACCGGCAGCCTCGCCTTTGGCGAGTCACTGAAACTGCCCGCCGGCGCGGACATGGCCTACTGGCTGGAACTGGACGTGCATCCGGGTATTCCCGGTCGCGCTTGGGGCCTCGTCGACGAGCTCACCGCGCCAAGTTTGATCGTCCGCCACGACGACGACCGCATGGCGCGCTACGTCCTACCCCCGGCCACCGCCACGCGCGGCTTCCTCATCGATCCGCTGGTGCGCGGCAACGTGGAGTTCCAGCGCTGGCAGCGTGGCGAGCAACCGCCCCGCGTCAGCGAGGTCGCGGTCGTCGTCCCGCCGGCCGGCGCCTGGTTGTGGCCGGCCCGGTTCACCTACCGGCTCTATCAGGTGAGCGGACTGCAGCTGGCGGGCGGCGCGCTCCGCAACGCGCCCGGCGTCGCCTTCCGGGCTTTCAGCCGCGGTCCCGTGGGTTCGGCCTACACGATACCTTTTGTCGAGTCGGCCTCCGAACACCCCGACGCCCTTTGCTTCGTCCACCCGGGCAGCCTGCTGGAATTCGCCGTGCACGGCACCGACCGCCGGATCCGGGGGTCATTCGGCATCGCCGCTGGCGCCTATGGCAAGCCGGGGCAGACGGATGGCGTGGATTTCTCGATCGAGTTCCTCGGGCTGGATGGCCGCCACCGCATCCTGTTCCACCGTTACCTGAACCCAGCCCTGGAAGCCGGGGACCGTGCCGTGCAGGAGTTCGATCTCGCCCTGCCCGACGCCACCGCCGGCCGGTTGCTCCTGCGCACCTTCAATCCGCCCTGGCGCAGCGGGGCGTGGGACTGGGCTTTCTGGCAGAATGTGGTCATTGAATAGCGCATGCCGTCCCCGACTCCATTTTCGCGAAAACCGGCCGTGCGGTGCGCCCTCTTGGCGCTCGCCTGGGTCGGGCTGACGGTTTTCTTTTTCTCCCCGGTGTCGTCCGTCATGGACACGCTGTTGGATTCGTCGAACTACGCCTCCTACACCTACTTCGCGGCACATCAGTTCCAATACGGCCCCGAGGTGGTGCCCATGACCGGACCGTATGGCTACGTCATGTATGGCTCGGTCTACAACGGCCTGCTCTACTGGACGCGCCTCTGGCTGCAGCTGGCCTGCGTCGGGGCGCTCTCCGCGCTTGTGCTGTGGTTTTTCCAGCGCAGCCGCGAGTCGGGGTGGCGCTGGCTCTGGCTGGGGCTGCTAATGCTGCTCAGCCCGGTGATCGAAGACCTGCCGTTGGAATGGGTGATTCTCCTCGCCGGCCTGTTCCTGCTGCAACGCTCGCCCGCGATCCCCGCGCCGAGGTGGATCGCGCTCGTCGCCGCGCTGCTCGGCTTCATGTCGCTCATCAAGGGCACGCACCTCGTGTTGAGCGTCGCCACGCTCGGCGTGGTGCTGGCGGACTATGCCTGGCGGCGCGAGTGGCGCCGCATCGCGCTCATCGCGGGCGCCTACGCCGGGACCTTCCTCCTCTGCTGGATCCTGGCCGGGCAGGATCCCCGCCACATCCCGTCGTTCATCCAGGGCATCCGGGCGCTCACCGGCGGCTACAACGAGGCCATGGCGCTCGACGAGGATCGCGGCGCACTCCTCCGCGGCCTCACGGCCGCCGCGCTGCTGCTCGCGGCGTTCGGCTGGGGCTGGTGGCACCGCCGCCGGGAGGCCGGCCTGCTCGCCGCCACGCTGCTGTTCGCCGGCTTCGCCTTCGTGAAGTGGAAGCACGGTTTCGTCCGCGCCGACGGCCACGTCTACATCTTTCACCACTTCACCGCGGTCGCGGCCGTGTTTTGGTTTCTCACCGCCTGGGCGCTGCCCTCCGCGTCCGCCGTCGCGCGGCCCGCGCGCCTGGTCGCCGTCGGCCTGATGGTGCTGGGCGTGCTCGCCGGCTTCTGGATCGAGAACAACCGCATCAGCGTGCTCCGGCTGCGCTGGCTGGTTGTCACCTGGAACGCCGAGCACATCCGGATGAACCTTGACCAGCTCCTGCACCCGCTCGCCACCAAGGCCCGGCTCGACCGGAAGCTCGCCGAGACCCGCGACATCCAGGTCATGACGCTGACGAAGCAGGCCGTCGGCCAGCGGCCGATCGACCTCTTCGGCGTGCAGCACGGCATCATCCCGCTCAACGACCTGAACTACCGGCCGCGCCCGATGGGCGGCGGAGCGTTCAACTCCTACAACGCCTACCTCATGGGGATGAACCGCGACTTCATCCGCGACCCCGCGCGCCGGCCGGATTTTTACCTGTTCCGCTACGAGACCATCGACAACCGCCTGGCCGCGCAGGACGACGGCCTGACGCTGCGGGAGATCCTGGCCCACTATCAGCCGGTGCTGATCGAGCGCGGCCACCTGCTGCTTCGGCTCCAGGACCGGCCGCAGACCGCCGAGCCGCGCCTCCTCTCGCGCCAGGCCTTCCGCTTCGGCGAGTTTGTGCCGGTGCCCAAGGTCGCGGACGACCAGCTGCTGCTCGCGCGCTTCGACATCCAGCCGAGCCTGCGCGGCCGGCTGCGCAACTTCCTCTACAAGGCGCCGCTGATGTTCATCTCGCTCAACGGCGACGGCATCGAGCAGCCGGAATCGCGCCGGTTCATCCCCGCGATGACGTCGGTGCCGTTCCTCTTCAGCCCGGCCGTCGAGAACAACGCGGACTTCGCGCTCCTCTACACGCGCCAGCTCGGCAAGCGCGTCGCGGGCTTCTTCATCTACAGCCACGACCCGGCGTGCTACCGCGATCCGCTCACCGTCGAGTTCTACACCGCGCCGCGCCCGCCCGTCCCGGCGAATCCCGACATCGAGGAATTGCTGACGGGCACGCGCTTCCCCGTGTTCAACACGCCGCCCGAGGGCATCCGGGCCGAGAACAGCCAGCAGATGCACGTCGAGGGCCTGCTGCTGCAGACCTTGCACGCCCCGGGCGAGATCACCTGGAAGCTGGAGGGCGTCGAGGAGGAATTCGTCTTCGACTTCGGCTTCCTGTCGGAGGCGGTGGTGCGCGGCGACAGCGACGGGGCCGGCTTCATCGTGGAACTCCGGCCGCAGGACGGCCCGCCGCGCGAGCTCTTCCGCCGGTTCGTCGACCCGGCCGGCCGGCCGGCCGACCGCGGCAACCTGCACGCCCGGCTGCCCCTGCCGGCCGTCCGCGCCGGCGACCGGCTCGTGCTCCGCACCGATCCGGGCCCCTACGGGAACAACGCGTGGGACTGGTGCTACGTCACGCGCGTGCAATTGAAGCAGGGCTATTTCCCCTCGGCCCGCTTCCCGGTTTTCAATCGCGAGCCCTCCGCGGTCGTGCCGGCCGACGCCGGCGCGATGGACCTCGGCGACCGCAAGGTCGTGATGGTGCACATGCCCGGGACGCTGACCTTCGACCTGCATGGCACGGAGAAGCGCGTGCGCCTGGAGTTCGGCTTTCTCCCCGGCGCCTACACCGGCAGCGGCCGCACGGACGGCGGTGACATCATCGTCGAGCTCGTGCAGCCCGGCCGTCCCCCGCGCGAGCTTTTCCGCCGCTCGCTGCAGCCGTTCACCGTGCCCGGCGACCGCGGCCATCTCACCGCCGAGGTGGCGCTGCCGGAGGTCGCCGCCGGCGACCAGCTCCTGCTGCGCACGGCCCCGCGCGACGGCCACGGCAATGCCTGGGGCTGGACCTATTTTTCCCGCGTAAACATCGACTGACCCGCATGTCCGTTTCCACCACCAGACAGCCGGCGGCGCGGCCGCGGGGCGCCCTGCGCGCCCTGGGCTGGCTCGCCGCCGGGGTGCTGCTCACGGCGTTTTTCTATTCGCCGCTGACCGGGGTCCTGGAGCCGTCGCTCGATGCCTCGAACTATGCGTCGTATGCCTACTTCGCCGCGCATCATTTCCAGTATGGCACCGAGGTCGTGCCGATGTATGGCCCGCTCGGCTTCATCCTGCCCGACACCGCCTACAACGGCCTCCTGTTCTGGGCGCGTTACGCCGGGCAGCTCGTCGGCGGGGCCGGATTTGCCGTGCTGGTGCTGTGGTTCCTCCACCGCCAGCGCGGCTCGAGTGTGCGCTGGCTCTGGCTCGCGCTGACGCTCGCGCTCGCCCCGGCCATCGGCGACATGCCCTATGTGCTCGCGATCCTGCTGGCGGGACTGCTCCTGCTGGAACCGGCGGGGCCCGCGCGCACCGTGCCGGTCATGGCGCTGCTGGCCTTCTTTTCGCTCCTCAAGGGCACGCACCTGCTCCTCGCGCTGAGCACCCTCGGGGTGCTGGTCCTCGCCCACGGTGCGCAACGGCGCTGGCGCCTCGTGCTGGAACTGGCCGGCGCCTACATCGTCGCGTTCCTGTTTTTCTGGATGCTGGCCGGACAATCCGTCCGCAACATCCCGGCCTACCTTCAGGGGATTCTCTCGCTCAGCAGCGGTTACAACGCCGCCATGGGCCTTGAGGAAACGACCGGCGTCTTCCAGCGCGGCCTGCTGGCGCTCGGGCTGATGGGTGCCGGGATCGCCTGGGGCGGCTGGCAGCGCCGGACCCAGCCGGCGGTCCTGGGCGGAGCGCTGCTGCTGGCGGGTTTCACCTTCGTGTTCTGGAAGCACGGCTTCGTGCGGGCGGACGGGCACATCGGGATCTTCCATCACTACGTGGCGATTGCCGCGGTGCTGTGGTTTCTTTTTGCCTTCGCCCCGCCGGGCGCGGGCCGGGGCGTGGCCCGGGGGCTGATGGTCGCCGCGCTTGCCGCCGGGCTGTGGATCGACAGCCCCGAGCTCGGGCCGTGGACGCCGGCGCGCCTCGTCGGCTCGCGGTCGCTGTCCGGCATCAAGGCCGGCTTCGCGCAGTTGCTGCAGCCCGCGCGCGCCAAGGCGGAGCTGGACGCCCGCCTGCAAAGGCAACGCGAGGTGAGCGCGCTCCGGCTGATCGGCGAGGAGGTCGGCACCCGGCCGGTGGATCTGTTCGGCGTGCGGCACGGCATCATCCCGCTGAACGGCTGGGCTTACCGCCCGCGCCCGATGGGCGGCGGCTCGTTCAACGTCTACAACCGCCACCTCATGGGCCTGAACCGGGACTTCCTCCGCGATCCCGCGCGCCGGCCGCCCTACTACCTGATGCGCCTCGAGCCGCTCGATGATCATCTCGGCCCGCAGGAGGACGGACTGGCCCTGCTCGAGCTCATCGCCCGCTACCGCCCCGTGCGCCTGGAGGAGGGGTATCTCCTGCTGCAGGAATCCCCGGGCTCCTCCGCCCCGGCGCTCACGCCGCTGGCGAAGCTGCCCTTCGGCCTCGGTGAGCGCGTGACGGTGCCCGCGGTCGCGACCGGCCAGCTGCTCGTCGCGCGCTTCAAGATTCCGCCGAGCACACCCGGCTCGCTGCGCAAGTTCCTCTACAAGCCGCCGGTCATCACGATCGCCCTGCGGCTGCAGAGCGGGGACCAGCTGGTGCGCCGGCTCGTGCCGGCCATGGCGGTCTCGACCTTCCTCTTCAGCCCCACCCTCGATGACACCGCCGACTTCGCCCGCCTGTTCTCCGCCGATCCCGGCAAGAGCGTCGCCGACTTCACCCTGCAGACCGCCGCACCCTGGGCCTACGGCGAACCATGCATCGTCGAGTTCTACACGATGCCGCGCCCGCCCGCGCTGCAGTCGCCCGATGCCGAGGCGCTGCTCGCCCATGCAGCGGAGATGTTCAACGTCGCGCCCGAATCGATCGTCGCACCCGCGACGCAGCCGATCTACCTCGGCAAGGACCGGATCCAGCCGCTGCATGCGCCCGGCCGCATCACCTGGACCCTGACCGGCACGGAGCGCGCGCTGGTGTTCGATCACGGCCTGCTCCCGGAAGCCTGGCAAAGGGGCGGCGGCAACGGCGTCGCCTTCATCGTCGAGCTGGAAACTCCCGGCGCGCCCCCGCAGAAACTCTTCGAACGGCTCATCAATCCCGCCGGCAACCCGGCGGAGCGCCGCACGCTGCGCTCCAGCGTGACGCTGCCACCGCATCTGGCCGGCAGCCGCCTCGTGTTGCGCACCGACCCCGGCCCGTTCGGGGACAACTCGTGGGACTGGTCATATGTCACGCATGTGCTGCTCCAGTCCGGCCTGGCCGCGCGCGGGGCGGATCCGGTATTCAGCCGCGTGCCCGTGGCCCTGTCCGGCAACGCCCCCGTGGCCACGGCCATCGGGGACCGGCCGGTCACGCTGTTGCATGTGCCCGCGGGCATCACCTTCGCTCGGGCGGCGGGTGACCGCCGCGTGCAACTGGAGTTCGGCTTCATGCCCGGCGCCTATACCGGCGACGGTCGCACGCCAGGCGCCGACTTCGTGGTCGAGCTGGTCGGGGCCGGCGGCACGGCCCGCGAGATTTTCCGCCGCACCCTGGATCCGGTGGCGCGGACCGGGGACCGCGGACCGCAATCCGCCGTCGTCGATCTGCCCGCCGGTGAGGCCGGGGACCGCATCCGGCTGCGCACCGAGCCGGTCCGGGGCGCCGGCAACAGCTGGGGCTGGACATATTTTTCCCGTTGCGGCATCGAGTGACGATCTTTGTCGATGAACGCCTCATCCCCGACTTCCCCTGCGGCTAGCTCCTGGCCGGTCCGGCTGCGTCAAGGGATGCTGCTGGGCGCGTGGCTCGTGCTGACGGTCGCCTTTTGTGAGCCCGCCTACCGGGTGCTCGATGGGGACCTCGACCCGTCCATCTTCACCGCTTACGCGTATTTCACGGCCCATGGCTTCCAGTTCGGCTCCGACGTGGTGGCCATGGCGGGCCCGTATGGGTTCATCATGTATGGGAATTTCTATGGCGGTGACCTGTATTGGCTGCGCTTCGCCGCCGAGCTGGTCTTCGCCGGCATCTTCGCGGCGCTGCAGCTCTGGTTTTTCCTGCAACTGCCCGCACGGTCCTGGACCCGCTGGCTGTGGTTTCCCGTCCAGGTTCTGTTCACCTCCTATATCTCCGACCTGACGGTGGCGTGGGCCATGTTGCTATCCGGCTTTTTCCTGCTGGAGAACCGGCCCGCCGGCACGGCCCGCGGCTGGCAGGCTGCCTTGGCGGTGCTGCTCGGATTCTTCGCCCTGTGGAAGGGCACGCACCTGCTGCTCTCGTTCGCCACGATCGGCGTCATCACCGGCGCGTGGATCTGGCAGCGCGATCTCCGGCGCGCCGCCCTGATCTTTGCGTCCTGGCTCGGCGGCCTGCTGGGCTTCTGGGTGCTGGCCGGGCAGAATCCCCTGAACCTGCCCGCCTACGTGGCCGGCACGTGGCATCTCGCCAGCGCCTACAACAGCGCCATGTCGCTGGAGGAGCCGGCGGAGATATTCCTGCGCGGTGCGGTCCTCACCGGCGGCTTCCTCGCGGCGCTGGCGCTGACCGCCTGGTGGCGCCGGCGCGAATGCCTCGCGGTGGGCGGCCTGGCCCTCGTCGCCGGCTACACGTTTGTGATGTGGAAGCACGGCTTCGTCCGCGCCGACAGCCATGTCGTGATCTTCTTTTCCTTCGCGACGGTGGCCGTGGTTGCCTGGCACCTCCACTTTGTCACCAGGCATGCCGCCACCCCGCGCTGGGTCCGCATCGGGGCCTTCACCCTCGCCGCCGGCCTGCTGCTGACCGCCCTGGCCGGCTCCTATCATCCGTTGCGACCGCCCCTCCGCTATCTCGCCACCAACGCCTGGCCGTCCTTCCGTTTCCGGGCGTTGAACCTGCTCCAGCCCGTTCAGCATCGGCAGGAGCTGGAGCAGAAGCTCACCGCCGAGCGCGAACTCAACCAGCTGCCGGCGATCCTCGACGCCGTCGGCCAGGGACGCATCGACTATTACGGTTACCAGCAGGGCATCCTGATGCTGAACCGCTTCAATTACCGGCCCCGGCCGATGAGCGGTGGCACGTTCAACGTCTACGATCCCTATCTGATGCGGCTCAACCGGGACTTCATGCGCGACCCGGCGCGCCGGCCGGATTTCTACCTCGTAAAGCCCGGCTCCATCGACAATCGCTTCGTTACCCAGGACGACGGCCTCGCCCTGCAGGAATTGCTGCAGGGCTGGCGCCCGGAGCTCATCGGACAAAATCTGCTGCTGATGAGGGCCGTCCCCGGAGCGGTCGCGCCGGAACCGCGCCCGCTTGGCCAACAGGTGTTTCATTTTGGCGAATCCATCCCCGTGCCGGCGGTGCAGGACGATGAGATGCTGCTCGCGCGTTTTGTGATCGGCGACAGCTGGTCCGGCGGCGTGCGCGCCGCGCTCTACAAGCAGCCGCAGGTCATGATTGCGTTGCGCGACCGCGAAGGCGCGTCCCTGGGCGAACGCCGCATCGTGCCGCGAATGGCGGCCTCGCCTTTCATCTTCTCGCCCCTGGTGGAGGAGACGCCCGATCTGCTCGACCTGTATGGCCGCGCGCCCGGCCGCCAGGTCGGCTCATTTGTGCTGGCCACGCCGGATGAAGGTGCCTTCACCCGGCGGATCACGGTCGAGTTCTCCGCCGTCCCCCGTCCGCCCGCGCTGAATCCCTACCTTCTGCAGGGCTTCAAGGTCCGTTTCACCTTTCCGCTCGCGAACATCGTGCCCGAATCGATGACGCCGGCCTTCAAGACGCACAACGTCATCCGCTACGTGCACGCCCCCTCCGAGATTGTTTGGCCGCTGAGCGGCGAGGAGCGCGAGCTGGTCCTTCACTACGGGCTCGACCCGCGGGCCTACGAGGAAGGCACCACCAACGGCGTCGACTTCATCGTCGAGGTGCGCGGGCCGTCGGGAAGCGTCACCAAGGCGTGGAGCCGCCTGCTGCGCCCGAAGACCGTGGAAGCCGATCGCGGTATTCAAAAAGTCCGGGTGCAGCTGCCGGTCTACGCTGCGGGCAGCCGGGTGATCCTGCGCACCGACCCCGGCGAATACGGCGACAACGCCTGGGACTGGTCCTACGTCACGAACATCGATTTCCGCCAGGGCCGCTTTGCCCCGGAGCAGTTTCCCGGCTTCAGTCCCCTGCCCGACCGCGCCGCCGGCGAACACGTGGCGGTGCTCGAAGTCGACGGCGGCAAGGCCACCCTGCTGCATGTGCCCACCGAGCTCCAGTTTGACCTCTCCGGCCACGAACGGCAGGTCGCCTTCGGTTTCGGTTTCCTGCCCGGGGCCTATGCCGCCGGCGGCAACACCGCCGGGGCCGACTACGTGCTGGAGCTGCACCGCGCCGGGCAGCCGGCCCGGGAGGTTTTCCGCCGCACCCTGCGTCCGGTCACCACCGAGGCGGACCGCGGGGCGCATACCGCCCGCGTCGACCTGACCGGGATCACGGCGGGAGACCGGCTGGTCCTGCGCACCGCCCCCGCGCCCGGCGGCAACGGCAGCTGGGGCTGGACCTATGTTTCCCGCCTGACCATCGAGTGAACTCCTTTCTTTCCCAACTGCGGGTCAAACCCCTTTCCCCCGAAAGCTGGCCCCGGCCAATGCGTGTGGCGGGGCTGGTCCTGGCGTGGCTCGCACTCACGGTCCAGTTTCACACCCCGGTCCGCGAGGTGATGACGCCCACGCTCGATGGCTCGAACTTCGCCTCCTACGCGTATTTCACCGCGCATGGCTTCCAATATGGCACGGAGGTCGTGCCCATGGCGGGGCCCTACGGTTTCATCCAATATGGGTCGGTCTACGGCGGGGAGTTGTTCTGGGCCCGCGTGATCGGCGAACTCCTGCTGAACGCCACCCTCGCCGCGCTGACCCTTTGGTTTTTCCGGCAGATGCGCGGTTCCTGGCTGCGGTGGGCGTGGCTCGCAGCCCATGTCATCTTCACGCCGTTCGCGGCGGACCTGGCCCTGGAATGGATCCTGTTGCTGGGCGGCCTCTACCTGTTGCGACCCGCCGCGGAAGCCCGCGCCGGCTGGCGCGACCTGCTCGTCGTCGCCGCGCTGGCCCTCGTCTCGCTGGTCAAGGGCACCCAGCTCATCCTCGGTTTCGCCACCGTGGGCGTCGTGCTGGGGTGTTTCGCCTGGCACCGGCAGTGGCCGCGCCTGCTCCGGCTGGGCGCCGCCTACGTGATCGCCCTGCTGTTGCTCTGGCTGCTGGCGGGGCAGAATCCGCTCCACCTGCCGGCCTATCTGCGCGGCATCCTCGAGCTCGGCGGCGGCTACACGGATGCGATGTCGATCCCGACCCCGCCGGAAGCGTTCAGCCGCGCGGTGCTGCTTTCCGCCAGCCTGGCGGCCTGCCTCGGCTGGGCCCTGTGGTATCGCCGGAACGAGGCGACCTCCGTGGCGGTGCTCCTGCTGCTCGCCGGCCACACATTCGTCCAGTGGAAACACGGCATTGTCCGCTCCGACACGCATGTGTTCATCTATTTCAACTACGCCATTGTCGCCGCCCTCGTCATCCATCTGGCCGGGTGGGGGATGCCGCGCGCCCGGGTCAGCGACCTGGTGGCCTGGCGCGGCGGCGGTCTCCTCGCGGTCGCCCTGATCCTCGCCAACTGGGGCACCGTCGGCCTGTTCCTCGATCAATGGGAAACCGCCCCGCGCACCGTGCTCCGGCGCCTCACCGACAACGCCCGCCATCTGCTCCACCTGCGCGAGGCCCGTCTCGCCCTCGAGGGTGCGTTGCAGGCGGAACAAAGCCGGCAAGCTCTGCCGCTGGTGCGCGAGGCGGTCGGCCAGCGTCCGATCGACGGCTTCGGTTATGAACAGGGCCTGCTGCCGCTCAATCGGCTGAACTACCGGCCGCGCCCGATGGGCGGCGGCTCGTTCAATGTCTACACGCCCTGGCTGATGGAGCGGAACCGCCGGTTCCTCCGCGACGAGGCCCGCCGGCCCGATTTCTACCTGCTCAAGCCGCAATCGATCGACGACCGCTTCGTCGCCGCCGACGACGGACTCGCGCTCCTTGAGATCATCCGGCACTACCAACCGGTGCTGGTCGAGCACGAGCACCTGTTGCTGGCCGCCTCCGGCCCGGCCCCCGCCGGCGAGACCCGCCTGATCCACCGCACCAGCGTGCGTTTCGATGAAAAAATCCCCGTGCCGGTCGTGGCCGACCACGAGCTATTGCTTACCCGGTTCAAGGTGCGCCAGAACTGGCGCGGCACCGTGCGCGCCGCCCTCTACAAGCTGCCACCGGTTTTCATTGAAGCGGCCGACCGCCAGGGGCAGCCCCTCGGCAAACGCCGGATCGTGCCCGCGATGGCGTCTTCCCCTTTCCTGCTCTCGCCGCTGCTCGAGACCCCGGGGGATTTCGTCGACCTCTACGAGGCCGGCGCCGGCCGCCCCGTGGGCCAGTTTCTCCTCGCCACCCCCAACGATCTCTTCTTCGCCCCGCTCATCGATGTCGAGTTTCTGGCCGTGCCGCGACCCGTCATGACCCCGGCGGCGCTGGCGGCGGTGCGCGCCCGCCTGCGCTTCCCGTTCGCCAACCTTGAGCCCGAGTCCATCACCCCCCCTTTCCGCCTCTCCGGGATCGCCCGCTACCTCCACGCTCCGTCCGAGGCTGTCTGGCCGCTGACCGGCCCGGAACGCGAGTTTCGCTTCCATTTCGGCCTCGACCCCGAGGCCTACGAGCGCGGCACGACGAACGGCGTGGACTTCATCGTCGAGCTCCGTGGTCCGTCGGGCGGGGTGCGGCCGGTCTTCCAGCGGTCGCTGCGGCCGCGCCAGAACCCGGCCGACCGCGGCGACCAGGCGGCCCACATCGTGCTGCCGATTTTCGCCCCCGGGAGCCGGCTCGTGCTGCGGACCGGGCCGGGCGAATTCAACGACAACTCCTGGGACTGGGCCTGGGTGAACCGGATCGCCCTCACCGGCGGGGGCCCCTACGCGGCGGACCTCTTTCCCGGCTTCAACCGCGTGCCCGACTCGGCGGAGGCGGAAAACGCCGCCGCGATCGAGGCCGACGGCGCGCCCGCCCTGATGCTGCACGTGCCGGGCCGGGTCGGGTTCAACCTCGCCGGCACCGAGCGGAAGCTGACGCTGCAGTTCGGTTTCCTGTCCGGCGCCTATACCAACGGCGGCCAGACCCCCGGGGGCGATTTCATCGTGGAGGTCGCCCGCGCCGGGCAGCCACCGCGCGAAATTTTCCTCCGCCGGCTCCAGCCGGCCACGGTGCCCGCCGACCGCGGCCCGCAAACCGCGAGTGTCGACCTCGCCGGCATCGCGGCGGGCGATGTCCTGTCGGTCCGCACCGCGCCGATCCCCGGCGGCAACGCGAGCTGGGGCTGGACCTATCTTTCCCGCGTCGTCCTCGACTGACCGGCCATGGCTGCAACGAGTGCGCCCCCTGCCCCGCCTGCCGCCTGGCCCCGCCTCGCCGGCCGGGGCCTGCTCGGGCTGCTCTGGCTCGCGCTGGTCCTTTGTTTCCATTCGCCGGTGCGGGAGGCGGTCAGCGCCGCGCTCGATCCGTCCAACTACGCCTCCTATGCGTATTTCACCGCGCATGGCTTCCAGTTTGGCTCGGAGGTCGTGCCCATGGCGGGACCCTACGGCTTTGTCCTCTATGGGTGGATCTACAGCGGCGATCTCTTCTGGGTCCGCACGGTCTGCGAGCTCCTCCTGAACGCGGCGCTCGCGACCCTGAGCCTCTGGTTCTTCCTGCAAAACCGCCGGTCGTGGCTGGGCTGGGCCTGGCTTGCCGCCCACGTCGCCTTCACGCCGTTCCACGAGGACCTGCTGCTGGAATGGACGCTCCTGCTGGCCGGCCTGTATCTGGTGCAGACGCCGCCGCGGGCCGGGTGGCAGCCGGCCGTGTGGCTCGCCACCGCCCTGCTGGCCTTCCTCTCCCTGGTCAAGGGAACGCAGCTGCTGCTCGGTGGCGCCACCCTCGGCGTGGTGCTGGCCGGCCATGCCTCGCTGCGGCGCTGGACCCACGCGGGCCGGCTCGCGGGTGTCTATGCCGGGGCGTTGCTGCTGTGGTGGCTCCTCGCCCGCCAGAATCCGCTGCATCTGCCGGCCTACATCACGGACATGCTGGAACTGGCGCGCGGCTACAACGCCGCCATGGGCCTGGAGGAAACCGCCTCGGTCTTCAACCGCGGCGTCCTGGTGTCGGTCGCGCTGCTCGCCGCCCTCGGCTGGGCACTGTGGTGCCGGCGGAAGGATTATCCCGCGGTCGCCGGCCTGCTGCTCGTGGCCGGCCACGCGTTCACGCAGTGGAAACACGGTTTCGTGCGCGCCGACGGCCACGCCTTCATCTATTTTCACTTCGCCATCGTGGCGGCGCTCGCGGTCCAGGTGATCGCCTGGCCGTGGGCGGAAAGGCGATCCGGCCGCGCCGCGATGATCACGGGCCTCGTCCTGCTGCTGGCCGTCCTCGGCGCGAGCAGCCTGCGCCCGCGCGAATCGATGCTGCCGGACCTGGCGGGCGCCGGGCCCCGCCTGCGCGGGCGCGTCACCGCCAATTTCGCCCAGCTGCGCGCGCTGCCCGCCGCCCGGACCGCGTTCGAACGTCAGCTGGCCGAAAATCGCGCCCTCTATGCGATGCCGCTGACGCGCCGCGCCGTGGGCGCCGGCCGCGTCGATCACTTCGGCTTCGAGCACGCGCGCCTGACGCTCAACGGCCTGGATTACCGCCCGCGGCCCATGGGCGGCGGGCCGTTCAACGTCTACACCCCCGCGCTGATGCAGCTGAACCGCGACTTCCTGCGCGATCCCGCGCGCCGCCCGGAATTTTATGTGACGCGCCTGGAGACCATCGACGAGCGACTGCTCGCGCAGGACGACGGCCTGGCCTTCGTCGATCTGTTCAGCCTCTACGAGCCGGTGCTGATGGAGCAGAACCACCTGCTGCTTCGCGCCCGGCCCGGGGCGGTGCCGCCGGTTTCCCGCTCCGTTTCGCGCGCGACCTTCCAGATCGGCGACACCGTGCCCGTCCCGGCGGTCAACCCCGGCGAACTGCTGCTGGCGCGCTTCGTGGTGCGGCCCAGCCTGGCCGGCCGGTTGCGCAACCTGCTCTACAAGGCGCCGCGCCTGCGCCTCGCGCTGCACGGCCCCGGAATCAGCGAGCCCAACAGCTACCGCCTGGTCCCGGTCATGGCCGCCTCCCCCTTTCTCCTCGGGCCCGTGGTGGAAAACACCCGCGACCTGCTCGAGCTCTACGGCGGACAGGCCGCCCGCTGGCCGCGGAGCCTTCGTGTCTCCACCGCCGACCGCACGTGGTTCAACCGCACCATCGAGGCCGAGTTCCTGGCCATCCCCCGCCCGCCCACCCCCACTGGGCCCGACCTCGCCGCGCTGGTTAAGTTCACCTACTCGAACATCGAGACGGTGCACACCACCCTGGCCGGCACCAGCGAGCCGGTTCGCTTGAACGCGCAGCTGGCCCATGCCCCCACCCAGTTCACCTGGACCCTCGATGGCCGCGAACGCGGCGTCACCTTCGGCTACGGCCTGGTGCCCGCCGCCTACGAAAACACCGACGGCGTGGAGTTCACGGCCTCGCTCGTGCGTCCCGGCGAACCCCCGCTTCCGCTGTTCCGCACCTTTCTCAGTCCGCGCGACCTGCCGCCCCACCGCGGCCACCGGATCGCCCGGTTTTCGCTGCCCGATCACCCTCCAGGCAGCCTACTTGAGATCACCACCGGGCCCGGCCCCCACGGCAGCAACGCCTTTGACTGGGCCTACCTGAGCGAGCTCGACTTCCTCGATGCCAGCCCGCCGGCGGACGCCCCCGCCCCAGCCGGACGCTAATTTACTTCCATTGGCGGGCGGGGAGCCGCTAGTAATCCCGCCCGCCCGTCTCCATGTTTTCCACGCGCTCCAAGCTCACGCTCGCCCGGTCCACCCTCCTCCAGGACACGCCGGTCTACGTCCAGTTCTATATCACCGCCCGCTGCAACCTGACGTGCAAGCAGTGCAACATCATCTACGCCAACTCCGACGTGCGCGAGGCGACCCTAGACGAGATCAAGCGCATGGCGGACAACTTCGCCAAGATGGGCGTGGCCATGGTCCTGCTGACCGGCGGCGAGCCCTTCACCCGCCAGGACCTGCCGGACATCATCCGCGAGTTTGAGTCGCGCGGCATCCACGTCCGCATGCAGACCAACGGCCTGGCCACCGACGAGCGCATCCACCAGGTCGTCGAGGCGGGCGGCCGCGACATCTCCATCTCGCTCGACTCGCTCTGGCCCGGCAACCAGGACGACATCAACGGCGGCTTCGCCAAGTCCTGGCACGACGCGCTCCGCGCCATGGCGTCGTTCACCAAATACCTGCCGAAGGAAAACAGCTTCGCCTCCCTCGGCTGCGTCATCCAGCGCGACAACCTCGGCGACGTCGAGGACGTCATCCGCTTCGGCACCGAGATCAGCTGGTTCTCGTCGGTCGTGCCGATCCACGTCACGTCCTTCGACAAGCCGATGAATTTCCGGACCTTCGACCAGACCAAGCGCTGGAAGCAGGCCGAGCTGCCCTACGTGAACGCGCTCATCGAGCGCATCCGCGCGATGAAGGGCGAGGGCTACCTCCTCTACGACTCCGACCAGTATCTCGACGACATCAAGCGCTTCGCCGCCGAGCAGGCCACGACCTGGCGCCAGCACAACAACAACATCTGCGACAGCCCGAACCTCTACTTTGCCGTGCTGCCCAACGGCAACTTCGCCCCCTGCTGCGACCACCGCCTCGGCTCGAACATCCCGACCTACGGCGACAATTTCCCCGACGTCTACCGCAGCACCGTCTTCCGCGACGAGGTGCTCAAGGTCACCAAGCCCTGCTCGGGCTGCATGTATGGCAGCTTCCCCGAGATGACGATCTCGATGCGCTACCTGAAGCCGAAGTTCGAGCGCATCAAGACCTTCATCACCTCGCCGCCGCCGAAGAAGTGGCCGATGAGCTACGAGCAGATGCTCACGATCGCCGAGCGCATCCGGAACGAAAAGCGCGAGCGCATCTCGCTGCCGCACCACCCGCACCGCCTGACGCTCGACGCGGGCAGCGAGCAGGAAACCGCCAGCCTCGTCTGAGCCATGCCGAAGAAGATCCTCTACGAAAGCGCGGTGCATCAATTCCTCTGGGCCGGCCGCCGGCTGCGTGAGGACCTGGCCGTGGCCAACCCCGCCGAGGCCGCGCGCCTCGCCGACTGGATCAACGCCCTGGCCATCGAGAACCCCGGCCCCGGCGCCGTGCGCGTGGCCTGGACCGGCCCCAAGGCCGGGGAGCACCGGATCGAGCTCAAGAACGCGAAGTTTTACACCCGTGGCGACGCCCCGGCTCATGCCCAGCGCCAGCAGGAGGCCGGCCTCACCTTTCATGACGACAAGGTCATGGCGCAGAACATCGCGTTCTTCGACGGCGAGCTGCGCACCGTGCTGACGCGCTCCGGCCTCTACACCGACGCGCAGCTCGGCGGCCACCTCGGGGGCGGCGCGACGCGCGACGCCGCCCGCAAGCACGCCGAGGAGGTCTTCCACGACGAGTGGGCCGCCAACACCGACGTCACGCAGATCGACGTCCGCCAGATGAACGAGGCCTGCACCGCGCCCGAGATGCGCTACCTCACCCGCGCGCTCGGCGACCTCCGGGGCCGCACCCTGCTCGACGTCGGCTGCGGCCTCGGCGAGGCCGCGGTCTATTTCGCCCTGCGCGGCGCCGACGTCACCGCCAGCGACATCTCCCCCGGCATGTGCGACGCCGCCCGCCGCCTCGCGGAGCACAACGGCGTGAAGATCAAGACCCACGTCTCCGCCTCCGAGGACCTCGGGTTCCCCGCGGACACTAAGTTCGATGTCATTTACACCGGCAACACGCTGCACCATGTCGACATCGCCGCGACGATGCCGCTGCTGCTGAAGCACCTGAAGCCCGACGGCGTATTCGTCAGCTGGGACCCGGTCGCCTACAACCCCGCCATCAACTACTACCGGCGCAATGCCATGGAGGTCCGCACCGAGGACGAACACCCGCTGCGGCTCGCCGACATCCGCGCCGTGCGGAGCCATTTCCGGGAATCGCGCATCGCCTGGTTCTGGCTGAGCACACTGCTCATCTTCATCATCATGAAGTTCGTCCAGCGCCGCGACCCCAACAAGGAACGCTACTGGAAGAAGGTCGTCGAGGAGGCCGACCAGTGGGCGTGGCTCTACTGGCCGCTGGAGGAGCTCGACCGCCTGCTGCTGCACATTCCCTTCTTGCGTCCGTTGTGCTGGAACGTGGTTATTGTCGGCCGCGGACCCAAGCCCACCCCATGAGCCACGCGGCCGACCTCACCACCTACAAGCTCGCCATCGTCGCCCCTTGTTACAACGAGGAGGCCGGCCTGCCCGAGTTCGTCCGCCGCGTGAAGGCCGTCACCGCCCAGCTCGGCTGCACCTACGAGATCGTGCTGGTCAACGACGGCAGCCGGGACCGCACCCTGCCCGTCGCCCTCGACCTCGCCGCCCGCGACCCGCTCATCAGGGTCGTCAACCTGCTCCGCAACTTCGGCCACCAGGCCGCCGTCACCGCCGGGCTCGATGTCGCCGAAGGTGACGCCGTCGTGCTGATCGACTCCGACCTGCAGGATCCGCCCGAGGTCATCCTCGAGATGGTCGCCGCCTGGCAGGCGGGCGCCGACGTCGCCTACGGCCAGCGCCGCACCCGCGAGGGCGAGACGGCCTTCAAGCTTTTCACCGCGAAGCTCTTTTACCGCCTTCTGCGCTCGCTGACCAAGAGCGACATCCCGGCCGACACCGGCGACTTCCGCCTCATGGACCGCCGCGTCGTCGACGTGCTGCGCAGCATGCGCGAGCGCCACCGCTTCATCCGCGGCATGGTCAGCTGGGTGGGGGGCAAGCAGGTCGCCGTGCAATATGACCGCAAGGCCCGCTTCGCCGGCGAGACCAAGTATCCCTTCCGCAAGATGTTCGCCTTCGCGGTGGACGCCATCACCTCCTTCTCGATCGTGCCCCTGCGCCTCGTCACCTGGCTGGCGTTGGGGGTCATCGGCCTGACCGTGCTGGCGGCCATCGGCGTGGTCATCGTGAAGCTGATCAACCCGGGCTACTTCATCCCCGGTTATCCCTCGATCATCATCACCATCGTGTTCTTCGGCGGCGTCCAGCTGCTGGCGCTCGGCATCATCGGCGAATACCTCGGCCGCATGTATGAATCGAGCAAGGCCCGGCCGATCTACATCATCGAGCAAGTCTACGCCCAGCAGGACGGCCGCCTGGCCGGCCGCACCACGCCGGCAAGCTGAGCGCCGCGGCGCGATTTTTAGGGTGCCGATGGCGGATCGGACCGCCAGGATTGTCAGGGTAAGTGGGCGTGAACGAACCAACCACATCTTCCCGTCGTGACTTTGCCGGTCTCTACCGGTCCACGGTCGGACCCCTGCGGCGCTACCTCGCGCGCCTGGTCGGGAACCGCACCGAGGCCGAGGACCTGGCCCATGACGCCTTCGTGCGCGTCAAGCCCGTGATCGACCGGGAACCGGTGGCCAGGCCCGAGGCGCTGCTTTACACGACCGCCCGCCGCCTCGCCATCAACCAGTTGAAACGCCGCTCGATCGGGCCGTTTGTTTCCAACCCAGCCGACCCCGACACCGCGGCCGCCCCCACCCCGGGCGTGGCCCAACAGGTCATGGCCCGCCAGGAATGGGCGCAGCTTGAGCAGGCCATCGCCCAGCTGCCCGAGGGCTGCCGCACCGTCCTGCTGCTCCGCAAGCTCGAGCTCCTCTCCCACCGGGAAATCGCCGACCGCCTCGACATCGCCGTCAGCACGGTGGAAAAACAACACGCCCGCGCCCTCCGGCTGCTGCGGGCGAGCCTCACCCGCCAACCCGCCGCCGGTTCCTCCCCTGTCGCGGAGGCCAGACCATGAACACCGCCCCGCACCCATCCGCCCTCGCCGACGAGCAGGCCGCCCTCTGGGCCGCCCGGCTGGAGGGCTCCGTCCTTTCCGCCGCCGACCGCACCGACCTCGACGCGTGGCTCGCCGCCGACCCCGCGCACCGTGCGCTGCTGTCCGCCTACTGCCAGTTTTCCGCCGACCTCGAGCGGCAATTGCCGTTGCTTGCAGGAATCAGGGACGAGCTGGCGGAATCCCCCACCGTCGCAAAAACCGCCCGGTCGCTTCCCTGGCTGTCCCGTCCGCTTTGGGCCGGGGTGGCGCTACTCGCGGTCGCAGTGGTTGCGGCGGTTTTTCTGTGGCCGGCCCGGCCACAGAACCAATTCCGGAACCTCGCCACCCCGGTGGCCCACCGGGAGGCCGTCACGCTCGCCGACGGCACCCGCGTCGAACTCAACGCCCAGACCGCCCTCGTCGTGGAACTGACCGCGGAGGCACGCCGCGTGCGCCTCGCCGGCGGCGAGGCCTTCTTCACCGTCACCAAGGATCCGGCCCGGCCCTTCTATGTCGAGACCCCCGCGGGCTCCGTCCGGGTAACCGGCACTCAGTTCAACGTCCGCACCGAATCGGCGGCCGCCTTCGAGGTCACCGTGCTCGAGGGCGCCGTGCAGGTGCACCCGGGCGGCGCCGCTCCCCGCGCGCTGGCCGCCGGCGACCGGCTCGTCCGCGCCGCCGGCCACGTGGCCGTGGCCGCGCTCTCCCCGCGCCAGCTCGCCGACGCCCTTGCCTGGCGCGAGGGGCGGATCGTCTTTGCGGACACACCGCTGCGCGAGGTCCTCGCCCGCTTCGCCCGCTACCACGGGCGGAACCTCGTGGCGTCCGACGCCGCCGCGGAACGGCGCGTCGGCGGCACCTACAGCCTCGACGACCTCGACGGCTTCTTTGCGGCCCTGGAGGATGTGCTGCCGGTGCAGGTCACCCGCGGGCCCGACGGTGCCACCCGGGTGGATGTCATCCCCGGACGCTGACCGCCCGTCCGCCCGTGATCCTCTTCCGCCTCCCTCTCCCCCGGCTGCTGGCCGCGCTCGGATTCCTGCTGGCGGTCGCGGGTCGCGCGGCCCCGGTGGATTTCAACCTGCCCGCCCAGTCCGCGCCGGAGGCCCTGCTGGCCTTCTCGCAACAGGCGGGCGTGGAGGTGCTTTTTTCCTCCGATGACCTGCGCGCCGTGACGACCGGTGCCGTCACCGGCCGCTACACGCCGGAGGACGCGCTCAACCGGCTGTTGAAAAACACCGGCTTCGCCGCGCGCCGCAAGCTGACCGGCAAGTTCGTCGTCACCCGTGCCTCGCCCGCCACCGGCGCGATCGAGGGCCGCATCCTGACGCCGGCCGGCGGCCCGGCCCGCGGTGTCACCGTCGCCGTCCTCGGCACGCGCCTCTCCACCCGGTCAGACGCCGGGGGCGGATTCACGCTCGCAGGCGTGCCGCCCGGCCGGCATGGGCTGATCGTGAGCGGCGAGGGTTACCAGCCGGTGCAGGTGGAGGGCGTCGAGGTCGAGGCCGGGCTCCTGGCCTGGCTGCCCGACCAGCAGCTGCAACCCGCCCGGACGCTCGAGCTGCTCGAGCCGTTCATCGTGCAGGGCCGTTCCGTCCGGATGCGCCCGCTGGATGACAGTGCCGCGCTGCTCGGGCCGCGCCGCGCCACGGGCAACCTGGACCTGCCGCGCTCGGAGAACGACGCCCTGCCCTACGCCATCTACACCCGCGAGCAGATCACCCGCAGCGGCGTCATCGTCCTCAACGAATTCCTGCAGCGCGTCATCCTGGAAAGCGACGCCGCCACGCGCCCGCCGGAACAGAGCGGCTCCTTCGGGGCGAGGGAGGGACTGGCCGGCAGTTCCAACCTCAAGCTCCGCGGCTACAGCGAGAACGAGACCGTCATCCTCATCAACGGCCGGCGCCTGCCCGAGATCCAGACGAGCGTCACCGACACGATGCCGCCGGACGTGAATTTCATCCCCCTCAGCCTCATCCAGCAGGTCGAGGTGCTGCCGGCCTCCGCGTCCGCGCTCTACACCGGCAACCCGGTCGGCGGCGTCATCAACATCGTGCTCCGGCCCGACGTCACCGCCACGGAGGTCAACACCACCTACACCAACGCGACCGGCGGCTACGACTCGCCCCAGGCCTCCTTCTCGTTGCAACACGGCCAGTCGCTGCTCGGCGGCGCGCTGCGCCTGCGCTTCAACGCCGTCTTTTCCTCGGCCACGCCGCCCACCGAGGCCGAGCTCGGCCTGCGCCGCGCCCACCAGGCCGCCCTGCCGCCACCCGGCGATCCCCTCTTCCGCGCCACGCCCAACGTGCGCAGCGCGGACGGCGCCCCGCTCTTCGGCCCGGGCTCCGCCAGTTTCACCTCGGTCGCTCCCGGAGCCGACGGCACCGGCGGCCTCGCGGCCTTCGCCGGCCGCGCCGGGATGCGCAGCCTCGACCTGTTCGATTCGCCCGGCGGCATGTCCGCCTCGCCGACCAGCGCCGATTCACCCTACGGGCGCCGGCAGCAGCGCGCGGCCTATTTCGCGTCTGTCACCTATGATCCGCTGCCGTGGCTCCAGCTTGGCGCGGATGCGACCCATTCCCGCACCGTCCTCA
Organism: Lacunisphaera sp.; assembly: GCA_041917235.1. GTDB lineage: Bacteria > Verrucomicrobiota > Verrucomicrobiia > Opitutales > Opitutaceae > Lacunisphaera. Next base: position 31,931 of record JAYRXZ010000025.1, read on the forward strand.
ACCGCGGGCTCGACGTGCTGTCGGCGGAACTCACGCTGCCCGCCGCCTCCCCGCTGAACCCCTTCGGCCGGGACGTGCTGGTCGCGCTCAACGAAACCGCGCCGCTGCTCGGGGACGACTACAGCGAGGCGCGCATCAATTTCTCCTCCGGCGTGGCCGGCCTGCTGCTGCGCCTGCCGGCCGACTGGCGCGTCTCGCTCGACGCCCAGTATGCCCGCAACGTCGTGGAATACCGCGGGCTCGCGAGCGTCGATGCCGCCCGCTGGCAGCAGCTCGTCGACCAGGGCCGGTATAATCCCCTGCGCGACACGCAGCGGGGCGGCCCGCCCGCGGACTTCTACGAGCAGGCGCTGCTCTTCCGCGGCGGTCGCGACCGGTTTGTGACGCTCGGCGACTACGACACGCTGGACGCCGCCGCCCGCGTCACCAACCAGGCGCTCGACCTGCCCTGGGGCCGCTCCGCGGTGGTGGCCGGCGCGGACTACCGGCGCCTGCACCTGGCGGATTACCGCGAGGAGGCGGTCTATGCGGACGGCTCGCCCGCGGACACGCCCACCGAGCGCAGCGGCCGCACGCTCGAACGCTACAGTTTCTTCGGCGAGCTGCAGACCCCGCTGTTGCCCGGGCGCTTCCTGCCGCGCTGGCTGCGCCGGCTCGAGGCGGACGTGGCCGCGCGCTTCGTCGCCTCCGCCAACGCCAACGAGGTCAACGTCGCGCCCACCTTCGGCCTGAAGGCCGAGTTCGCCGGCGGACTTACGTTCCGCGCCAGCGTCACCCACTCCAACCGCTTCCCCACGCCGCAGCTCAGCCGGCCCGTCACCGCCCCGTCCGGCCCCGGCGGTGGCCTCAACCAGGAGGGCATCAGCGACCCGCGGCGCGGTGGCGAGCGATACGACATCCAGGTCGACGAGGCGGTGGACCCGGGCCTGCCGCCGGAGGACGCGGTCACGCAGACCGCGGGGCTGATCTTCGAGCGCGGCGCGGCCCGCCGCTTCCGCGCCTCGCTCGACTTCGTCGATACCCGCAAGACCAACGAGATCCTCGCGCTCGACGCGCCCGGCCTCGTGAATGTCGAGGCGGTCTTCCCCGACCGCGTCCTGCGCGCCGCGCCCGCGCCGGGTGACATTTATCCGGTCGGCCGCATCACCCGCCTGATCACGGGCAGTGTCAACGCCTCGTGGCGGCACTCGCAGAACTGGACCGCCACGCTCGAATACGCCTGGGCGGGCCTGGCGGGCGGCACACTCGAGCTGCGCAGCCGGCTGCTCTATTTCCAGCGCTACGAGCGCCAGGTGTTCGCCAACTCCCCGGTGGTGGACCAGCTGGACCGGCCCGACGGCACCGCACCCGGCCTGCTGCGCTACCGCGCGGATTTCAACGCCGGCTGGTCCAACCGCCGCATCGGCTTCGGCGTCGACGGCCAGTATTTCCACTCCCGCATCCTGCCCGTCCTTGAGCGCGCGGCGCAGGGCGGCGACCGCATCAAGCCCTACTGGCAGTTCGACGCCTACGCGCAGGTCGACCTCGCGCGCTGGCTGCCCTGGAAGGGAGAGCACCGCGGCCTGCGCGCCCAGGTGCGCGTGAACAACCTCTCCGGCTTCGACTACCCGAAGTATGTCAACGAGGCCGCCGGCGCCGGGGTGCAGCCCTACGGCGACTGGCGCGGCCGCACCTACTCGCTCTCGCTGACCGCCACCTTCTGAGCGGCGCCAAGAATCGGCTGGCCCTGGCAGAAACCACCCCCCAATTGTCGTGGCCGCCGCCCATGGCCGCCTTCTACTTCGACGCGACCGATCTTCTCTTTTACGGGCTGCCCGCCGTGCTGCTCGCGATCGCCCTGGGACGCAGCCTGAAATCCAGCCCGAAAGCCGCGCTGGTCTACTCCGTGGTCCTCGTGGCGTGGCTGGGGCACTGGGCCGCGCAAAAATACCAGGCACCCGGGCTTCCGGCCTGGGTGCGGATCGAAGCTCCGGATTACCTTCCCGGGACACCCGGGATCACGCAGGTGGAAGGCCGCAGCGTGTTGCACCTGCAAGCGCCGGCCAGCCTGGAGTGGACGTTGCGGGGCGATGAGCGCCGCCTGGATTTCAGCTACGGCCTGGTGCCCGGCGCCTATGAGCAGGGCACCACCGACGGGTGCGGATTCACCGTGAGTTTGCACCGCCAGGGAGTCAGCCGGACCATTTTCCACCGGCTGGTCCAACCGCGGGAACGTCCGGAGGATCGTGGCCTCCAGGAAACCCGCCTGATCCTGCCGCCGGTGGAAGCGGGCGAAATTCTCCGTGTGACCGCCGATGCGGGCCCGAACGGCGACAACGGCTGGGACTGGGCGTTCCTCCACGGCGTGGGTTTCACGCGCTCCCGCGCCTTCCTGCCCGCGCAGTTTCCCTCTTTCCAGCGGCTGCCCGACGCGGCCAACTCGCCCTGTGATTCGCTTTTCCCAAATCGCGACGGCCCCTTCTATCTCCAGCTGCCCGCGGCCTCGCTGCTCGAGTTCAACCTGCGCGGCGGTGAACAGCGGCTGCGCTTCCGGTATGGGTTCCTGCCGGGAGCCTATGAGGGCGGCAATGACACCGCCGGCGCGCGCTTCGTCGTGCTGCGGCGGGCGGCGGACGGAACCGAGCGGATCTTGTGGGAGCGCACGCTGGAGCCGACGGCGCGGATCCCGGATCGCGGGTCGCAGGCGGCGGACGTGCGGCTGGACGGCATTGCCGCCGGCGACCGCCTGATCGTCCGCGTCGAGCCCGGTGCGGCGGACGACCTCTCGTTCGACTGGAGTTACATCTCGTCGCTTTCCCTGGAGTGAACATGATCAAGCTTTCCTCCGGCCGGCCCCTCGATCTCGCCCTGCAGCGGGAGCACAACAATCTCGATCTGTTTCGCCTGCTCGCCGCCCTCCTGGTGGTCTGCCAACATTGCTACCTGTTGTTGCCCGGCGGCGAACCGGCCGCGCGATGGGATGTCTTCACGCTTCCCGGCTACCCGGAGATTTATTGCGGGACCGTCGCCGTGAAGGTCTTTTTCTTCATCAGCGGCCTGACCGTCACCAACAGCCTGCTGCAAAAGGGCCGCGTGCCGGAATTCATGCTCGCCCGGTTTTTCCGCATCTGGCCGGCGCTGGCCCTCGTGCTCGTGTTGATGTCCTTTGTCGCCGGACCGTTGCTCACCGACTGGGGCGCGGGCAGCTACCTGAGCAGCCCCGGGGCCCGCGCCTACACCTTGGACAACCTGCTGCTGACCTCGAACAACGATCTGCCCGGGGTTTTCACGAGTGCTGATTACATCACGCACGAAGTCATCATCACGCTGTGGACGCTCCGGTATGAGGTCGCGGCCTATGCCTGGCTGCTGGTCTTGTTTTCACTCGGCGTTCTGCGCCGTCCGTGGATTTGCGCCCTGCTGCTGGTCTTCGTCTACGCCGACCCGCTCTTGCCGCACCCGTTGCTGCCCACGTCACAGACGGGCAATCCCAGCGTCTCCTACCTGCCCTGCTGTTTCGTGCTGGGAGCATGCCTCGCTTGCTGGAAGAAGCGGATCGTGCTGCGGTGGGAATATTGCGCGGCGGTGGCGCTGGCGTGGCTGTTTCTCCGCCAGAGCCTGCTGGGACCGCACCTGTTCCTGCTGGCGATCCTGCTCGTGGTCCTGCACGTCTCCACCCTCCCCGCCGTGCTGCGGCTACGTCCCCGCGCCGACCTTTCCTACGGCATCTACCTGTGGGGGTTCCCCGTGCAGCAGATGATCCTCCCGTGGTCCGCCAGCCTGGGATTTGGCGCCAGCTTTGCCGCCACGCTGCTCGTGACCACGCTGCTGGCGGGACTGTCGTGGTATGGGGTGGAAAAACCCCTGATCGCACTCGGCCGGCGGCTGGCCGCAGGCATTCGCTCCCCCTGACCGCCACCTTCCGGCCGGCGCCAAGAATCGGCTGGAAATGGGCCGGCCCCCCGGTATGGCTAACCCTTCCCTTTTCCCTATGGCCAAGACCATTCTCGTCACCGGTTCCTCGGGCCTCATCGGCTCGGAGGTTTGCGTTTATTTCGCCTCGCTCGGCTACACCGTGCACGGCGTCGACAACAACCAGCGCGCCGTCTTCTTCGGCCCGCAGGGTGACACGCGCTGGAACCAGCAGCGCCTCGCCGCCGACCTGAAGGGCTTCGTCCACCACGAGCTCGACATCCGCGACCGCGCCGGCGTCCTCGCCCTCGTCAAGTCGGTCAGGCCGTCCGTCATCGTCCACACCGCCGCCCAGCCCTCGCACGACCGCGCCGCGGCCATCCCGTTCGACGACTTCGACACCAACGCCGTCGGCACGCTGAACTTCCTCGAGGCCGCGCGCCAGGCGTGCCCGGAGTCGCCCTTCGTGCACATGAGCACGAACAAGGTCTACGGCGACGCCCCGAACAACATCAAGCTGGTCGAGCAGGCCACGCGCTGGGACTACGCCGACCCGGCGTATGCGCACGGCATCCCGGAGACCTTCACCATCGACCAGTCGAAGCACTCGCTTTTCGGCGCCTCCAAGGTCGCCGCCGACGTCATGGTGCAGGAATACGGCCGTTACTTCAACCTGCCGACCTGCGCGCTGCGCGGCGGCTGCCTGACCGGCCCGAACCACAGCGGCGTCGAGCTGCACGGCTTCCTCTCTTACCTCGTGAAGTGCAACCTCGAGGGGAAGGAATACCGCGTGTTCGGCTACAAGGGGAAGCAGGTGCGCGACAACATCCACTCGCTCGACGTCGCGCGCTTCATGGCGGCGTTCGTCGAGGCCCCGCGCGCCGGCGAGGTCTACAACCTCGGGGGCGGCAAGGCCAACAGCACCTCCATCCTTGAGGCCTTCAAGATCGCGGAGAAGTTCACCGGCAAGGCGCAGGTCCACACCTACGTCGAGCAGAACCGCGCCGGCGACCATATCTGCTATTACTCCGACCTGCGCAAGATGCGCGCCCACTATCCGAAGTGGGACATCACGCAGTCGCTCGAGGAGACCATCCGCCAGATCGTCGAAGCCTGGCGCCAGCGCCGGGCCCCGTAGCGTTTGAAGGCCCTGTTCCAGTGGCTGGAACTCCATCCCAATGCCTATTGGGTCGGCGTAGTCTTGGCATCAGGCGCACTGCTCGCTTCCGTTATCCAATCCCTGCGCCGACCGGAAAAGGCGCCACCCCGCGACTGGGCTTTCGTCCTGTTACTGCTGTTTTTCCTGCTCGCATGGCGCTGGCCCGTATTTTTCTGGCCGCAAGGCCTGAATCCCGACGAGAGCCAGCTGGTGAGTGGCGCCATCACGTTGACCCGGGATCCCGTATTCTGGCGGTCCGTGGATGGCAATACCGCGGGCCCGTTTAATTTCTATGTGCTGCTGCCGCTGCACTGGCTTGGCCTGCCGTTGGATTATATGTCGGCCCGACTCACCGGCCTGCTGTTGGTCTGGGGCGCACTGTCCTGCTGTTACCGGATGTTGCGGTCGGATCTGGACGCGGCAACGGCCCGGATTGGCTTTCTCCCCGGTGCGCTCTTTTTCGCCACGGTCTACAACGGTGATTTCATCCACTACTCCACCGAGCATCTGCCGCTCTTCGTATTTTCCGCCGCCGCCTGCCTGCTCTGGACGGGGCGCGCCGCCCCCCCACGGACTGGGCTGCATCCGGCCTGGCTGGCGGCCGGCGTATGCATGGGAATCCTGCCGTGGGCCAAACTCCAGGCGGCTCCGCTGGCAGCCGCGCTGGCTCTTTGGGGCGTGATCCTCGCCTTGGGTGACCGGCAACGCGCCTGGCCCGCCCGATGCGCCCGGATCGGCTGGCTCGCGACGGCGGCACTGACCCCTAGCTTCGCCATTCTGCTCATGGTGTGGGCAACCGGCCAATGGGAGCACTTCGTCAAATCCTACATCGTCAACAATCTCGCCTATGTGGGCAAGGGAGGCGACCCGATCGGAGCAACCCGGGAATTGCTGGACCGGATGCAGGGAACCTGGAGTTTTCCCCCCCTGGCCATAACCGCGTTTTCCGTCGTGCTCGCGGCCACGCTCCACGGCTTGGTCCGGCGACAGCGGCCAAGCCACCTGTTTGTCGCCGGCGGCGGCTTCACGTTTGTAGCCGCGCTTTGTGTGCTCACCCCCCAAAGGGGGTTTTTGCATTATTTGCTGTTTCTGGTCCCTCCGCTGACCTGGTGGGGAGCCGCGGCGCTCGGTGAATTCCGGCCGAAGGCTTCCGGCCGGACTGCGCCTGAGCTGGTTTTTCTGGTCGCCACTCTGGCGCTGGCCGCGATTCCCGTCGGCATGCGCCTGCGGGGCCCGCCACTCGAGTTCGTGACTTATCTGACCGAGCGATGGACGCGGCCGTATGACGAGCTCGGGTTCCTGCTGAGCAAACTGCGCAAACCCGGCGATACCTTGGCGGTATGGGGATGGTATAGCCACCTGCACGTGGAGAGCGGCCTCGCCCAAGCCACCCGCGAGGCTGTCAGCGAACGGCAAATCCAGGAATCATTGCAGCGCGACACTTATTACCGGCCCCGCTATCTGGCGGATCTCCAGCGCAATCAGCCGGCGTTTTTCGTCGATGCGGTCGGGTCGCGGGCCTTTGGGTTTACCAAACGCGATCAGGGCGCGCACGAAAAATTCCCCCAGCTTGCAGAGTATGTTGCGAAGCATTACCGGTTGATCGACGATGCCGGTCACGCGCGGCTCTATGTCCGCGGGTCCCGGCTGGAGGAACTCGGGGTTGGCGCCGAGGATATCCGCCGGCTCGTCGCGTCCGCCCGGCAAAACGAAGCCGAGATGCTATCAGGCAAGGTCCAGCCGGCGAGCGCCGGCCTGTCCGAGGTGGCCGGCCGGGGCGTGCTCATGCTGCTTCCGCCCGCTGAGATAATCTGGCAACTGTCCGGCATCGAACGCGGCGCGATTGTGCAATACGGGTTCCATCCTACAGCCGCCAAACAGGCCACCGACGGCGCGGAATTAATCATCGAGTTGCGTCCTCCCGACCAGCCCGCGCGACCGATCTTCCATCGTTTCCTGGACCCGCCGCGACGCACCGCCGACCGCGGGTTCCAATACGCCGAGATCGTCCTGCCGCCCTATCCTCCGGGCACGGCACTGGCGGTCCGGACCACCAACGGACAGCACGACACCGACGCATGGGACTGGGTCTTTCTTTACCAGCTGCGGTTCAAACGATCCGAAGCCTATCTCCCGGTGCAATTCCCTGGTTTCAACCGCGTGCCCGATGTAGCCGATGCGCCCCATTCCTACCTGATTGCAACCCCGCAAGGGCCGCAGCTGATGTTGGACAGCCCCGCGGCACTCAAATACACCTTGCGCGGCACCGAAAGCCACCTGCAGTTCGACTACGGATTCCAGGAAGGAGCCTACCGCGAAGGCGGCCAGACCGACGGGGCCACCTTCATCGTCGAGATCCATCCCCCAGACCAACCGTCCCGGATTCTTTTTGAACACCACCTTGACCCGCGCAACAATCCCGCCGACCAAGGACGCCAACACGCGAAAATTACGCTGCCGCCCGCACCGCCCGGCGGCAGCCTGACGCTGCGGATCGAGCCCGGACCGCAGGGCAACAATTCATGGGATTGGATCTCCATCACCAATCTCCAGCTGCAATGACGCCGTTTCCTTTTTCCTGCGAGGGCTTGCGCCGGTCAACGAGGCTGGGCGAGGCGCCTGTATGCTGAAATCCACCTTCCAGTGGCTGGACCAGCACCCGGGCGCCTACTGGATCGGCGCGGGGCTGGCGACCATCGCGCTGCTGGCGGCCGTGATCCAGGCCTGGCGGCGACCGGAGCCCGCGCCGCGCCGCGGCTGGATTTTCGGGCTGCTGTTCCTGCTCTTCCTGCTGGCCTGGCGCTGGCCCGGCCTGCTCGCGGCCACGGAATACAACCCCGACGAAAGCCAGTTCATTGCCGGCGCCATGACCCTGGCGCGGGATCCGGTGTTCTGGCGCTCGGTCGACGGCGGCACGGCGGGCCCGTTGAACTTCTACGCCTTGCTCCCGCTGCACTGGGCCGGACTTCCGCTCGATTATTTCAGCGCCCGGCTGAACGCGCTCCTTTTGACGTGGGCCGCGCTGCTGGTCTGCCTGCGGATTTTTCGCGCCGAGGCCCCGTCCGTTCCGGCCGGGCTGCCGGTGCTGCCGGCCGCGGTGTTTTTCGCCGCGGGGACTGAACCCGATTTCGCCCATTACTCCTCGCAGCACGTGTCTCTGCTGCTCTTGGTGCTGGCCGTGCTCTGGCGGGACCGGCGGCCGTGGGCGGCGGCCGGGGCGGCGGGACTGCTGCCCTGGGCCAAGCTCCAGGCCGCACCGCTGGCCGCCGTGCTCGTCGGCTGGCAGTGCTGGCGGATCTGGACCGGCCAGGCCGCCGCCGCCGAAAAGGCCCGCCGCAGCGCCGCGGTGCTCACGGCGGGGGCGCTGCCCTCGTTGCTGGCCTTGGGCCTGCTCGCGGCGGCGGGCCAGCTGGAGCATTTCTACCGCAGCTACCTGCTGCAGAGCTTCGTTTATGTCGCCGGCAGTCTCCCGCGCTCCGAGGCCCTGCGGCAGATGTGGGACTTATCCTGGGTGACCGGTCATCTCCCGGTCTGGCTCGGCAGCATCGCCCTGCTGCTGGCCGGCGCCGCGCTGATCCGCCGGCGGCAGGCCCGTTCAGCCGGAAGCTTGGTCACGCTTGCGATGCTCCTCATCGCCGCCGCCGCCTTCTGCATCTATGTGCCCGGCCGGTCCTCGCTGCATTACACCTTGGTGCTGGTCCTGCCGCTCACGCTGGCGCTGGGCGCCCTGCTCGGCGACGGGCCGGCCGCCCTCGGGCGCCGGGCGACGGCCGGACTTCTCCTGGTCGCCCTGCTGCCGCTGGGCTGGCGCGCCCGCCAGCCCGCCCCGGAGATGTTCGGGCAGTTTGCCGAGGATTGGAAGCGGCCGTATTCCATGATGGGCAGTGTGCTCCGGGCCTACCGTGACACCGCCGGCAGCCTCGCCCTGTGGGGCTGGCACAATGCCGCATACGTGGAGGCCGGCCTGCCGCAAGGCACGCGCGACACCGCAAGCGCCTGGTCGATTTTCGAGACCCCGCAGCGCGATTACTACCGGACGCGTTACCTGGCGGACCTGGAGCGCAACCGGCCCGGCCTGTTTGTCGACGCCGTCGGACCCGGGGCCCCGTTCTTTCCCGACCGCCGCACCCAGGCGCACGAGACGTTTCCCGCCCTGGCCGATTATGTGCGCACGCATTACCGCCTCCTGCTCGACCTGGGGCACGCCCGGATCTACGTCCGCACCGATGTGCTGGCGCAGCACGCCTACACGAAGACCGACCTCCAGCGGTTTATTGCCCGCGGCCGGCCGCCCGGAGATACCGAGACACCACCGGACCTGGTGGTCCCGCAGGACGCCGCCTCGGACGAGGTCGACGGCCGGGTCGTGCGGATGATCCTGCCACCCGCTGAACTCACGTGGCGCCTGGAGGGGGTCGAGCGTGAGGTGGAGGTCGACTATGGTTTCCATCCCAAGGCCTATGCCGAGGGCCGCAGCAACGGGGCCTGGTTCATCATGGAGTTGCGCGCGCCGGGACAGCCGCCGCAGGAACTCTTCCGCCGCCTGCTGGATCCAGCCAGGCAACCCGCGGACCGCGAACCGCTGCGCACGCGTTTCCCGCTGCCGCCGTTCCCGCCCGGCGCCAGCCTGATTGTGCGCACGGAGGCGGGCGAGTTCGGCGATAACGCGTGGGACTGGGTTTATCTGGCCCGGCTGAAATTCCTCCGCCTGCCATTCTACGCCGGGTCGCAGTTCCCCGGCTTTGCGCGGCAACCCGACGAAGCTGTGGCGCCCCAATCCGCCATCATCGACCAGGACCGGGAAAAGCGGCTCATGCTGCCCTCCCCCGCCCGGCTGACCTACGTGCTCGACGGCACCGAACGCCAGCTGGAGGGCATTCTCGGATTTCAGCCCGGTGCCTACGAAAACGGCGGCCGGACCAACGGCGTGGTCCTGCGCGCCGAGCTCCAGCGCGCCGCGCAACCCGCCGTGATCCTTTTCGAGCGCCGGTTCGATCCGGCCGAGGTGCCCGCCGACCGCGGGCCGCAACCTTTCGGATTCGCGCTGGGCCCCGTGCAGCCGGGCGACCGGCTGGCCCTCGTCATCGATCCCGCGGGGAACAACTCCTGGGACTGGACCTGGCTGACCGGCCTGTCCCTGCGCTGAAGCGACGGGAAGATTTCTTCCTTTGCCCCGCGGGGAGCGGCTGCTTTGCTGCGGGCCGTGTCTGCCGTTCCCACCGTCCCCGCCCCCGAGCTGTCCGTGGTCCTGCCGTGCCTCAACGAGGCCCGCACGATCACCGGCTGCGTGCGCGAGGCGATGGACGCCCTCGCCGCCTCCGGGATCGCCGGCGAGGTGGTCGTCGCCGACAATGGCAGCACCGACGGCTCGCAGGATCTCGCCACCCAGGCCGGCGCCCGGGTCGTGCCGATCGCGGCCAAGGGCTACGGCAACGCCCTGCGCGGCGGCATCGCGGCGGCGCGCGGCCGTTTCATCCTCATGGGCGACGCCGACGGCAGCTACGACTTCTCCCACCTGCCCCGCTTCGTCGAGCGCCTGCGCGCGGGCGCCGACCTCGTCATGGGCAACCGTTTCCGCGGCGGCATTGAACCGGGCGCCATGCCCTGGAAAAACCGCCACATCGGCAACCCCGTCCTCTCCTTTGTCGGCCGCCTGTTCTTCCGCACCGGCATCGGCGACTTCCACTGCGGCCTGCGCGCCTTCACCACCGACGCCTACCGCCGCATGGACCTGCGCACCACCGGCATGGAGCTGGCCTCGGAGATCGTGATCAAGTCCGTGCTTTTCGGCCTGCGCGTCGAGGAGGTCCCCACCGTGCTGCGCAAGGACGGCCGCGACCGGCCGCCCCATCTCCGGCCCTGGCGCGACGGCTGGCGCCACCTGCGCTTCATGCTCCTGTTCAGCCCCCGCTGGCTGTTCTGGTATCCCGGCATAGCGCTCATGGCGCTGGGCCTGATCCTGGGTGGCGCGCTGTTGCAAGGCCCGCTGCCGCTCGGCCGCATCACGCTCGATGTGCACACGCTGCTTTTCGCCGCGGTCGCCGTGCTCATCGGCTTTCAGGCCACGTCCTTCGCCGTGCTCAGCAAGTTTGTCGCGACCCGCGCCGGCCTGCGCCGGCCCGAGGCGGGCTTTGAGGACTGGTTCCGCCACCTCACACTCGAGTCCGGGCTCATCACGGGCGGCGTGCTCGTCGTCGCCGGCCTCGGCCTCTCGATCGGCGCGGTGTCGATCTGGGGTGGCCAGGGCTTCGGCCGGTTGCAGCCGGCCGAAACGCTCCGCTGGGTCATCCCCGGCGCCCTCTGCCTCGTGCTCGGCTGCCAGATGATCCTCACGAGCTTCTTCCTGGGCGTGTTGCGGCTCGACACGGTTCCCGATCCGGCATGACCGCGCCCGCCGCCGCATCGTCCCGCCGCTGGCTCTGGGCCGCACTCCTCGTCACGGCCGCCAAACTCTGGCTGACCCGCGGGCAGCCGGTCCACGCCATCGGCCACGCCGGCCACGACGACCGGCTTTTCATCGAGCTCGCGGGGCACCTGCTCAACGGCGACTGGCTCGGGCCCTACGACCAGCTGACCCTCGCCAAGGGCCCGATGTATTCGATCTGGATCGCGCTGGTCGCGCTGATCCACCTGCCGCTGTATCTTGCCCAACAGCTGCTCTATGCCGCGAGCTGCGCCCTGCTGGTGCGCGCGTGCGCCCCGGCGCTGCCTTCCGCCGCGGCCCGCTTCGCGGGCTATATGCTGCTGCTCTGGAATCCGATGAGCTACGAGGCCTCGAGCCTCGGCCGCGTGCTGCGCCAGCACATCTATTCGCCCGAAGTGCTGCTGATTTTCGCCGGACTGATCGCGCTGCATTACCGTCGCGACCTGCCCGTGCGCCGGCTCGCCCCGTGGGCCATGCTGCTCGGCCTCGCCGGCGGCGCCTTTTACCTGACGCGCGAGGAGGCGGTATGGCTCGGGCCCAGCGTGGCGCTGCTCGGCGGCACCGCCCTGTGGCTGGCGTGGCGCGCCTCGCGGGCGGCCCTGGTCCCGCTGCTGCAGGCCCTCGCGCTCGCGGCGGCCTGCGCCGCGCTGCCCGTGTTCATCGTCGCGGCGCTGAACCACCATTATTACGGCTGGTTCGGCACGGTGGAGTTCCGTTCGCCCGAGATGCAGCGGGCCTATGGCGCGCTGGTGCGCGTGCAGGCCGGGCCGGCGGTTCCCTTCGTGCCGCTGACCCGCGAGGCGCGCGAGGCCATCTACCGGGTGAGCCCGGCCTTTGCCGAACTGCGACCCCACCTCGACGGCGACATCGGCCGCGGGTGGGCCGACGCCTCCTCCGGCGTGACCGGCCGGCCGGCGGCGGACCGCGAGATCGGCGGCGGTTGGCTGGTCTGGGCGCTGCGCGACTCCGTCGCGGCGGCCGGACACGCCCGCAATGCGGGCGACGCGATCGCGTTCTACGGCCGGCTCGCGCGCGAGGTAAACGCCGCGTGCGACGACGGCCGGCTGCCGGCGGGCCCGCCCCGCAGCGGTTTCCTGCCCCCGTGGCGCGAGGGCCAGCTCGGCGCCATCACCGGGACGTTTTTCGAGTTCATGGATTTCACGGCGTCGTTCAGCCGTTTCAGCGCGCTGGCCCCGCCGAGCGACGGGGATGAGGCCGGCCTGCAGCGGTTCCGCGACCTCACCCATGAACGGCTCAGCGACGGCCATGCCACGACCCTCGACTACACGCGCGCCCAGATCCTGCATCGCATCGGCAAGACCCTCCGTCTCCCGCTCCTGCTGCTCCTAATCGGCGCACAGCTGGTCGCAGCCGCCCGCCTGGTGCAGCTGCTGGTGCAGCGCGCGTGGACCTTTCCGCTGACGATCGCCGCCGCCGCGTGGGGCGGCGCCTTCATTTACCTGCTGCTCACCGCCGTGCTGCAGGTGACCTCGTATCCGATCCTCGCGATCTCCTCCCTCGCGCCGGTGTATCCGCTGCTGCTGGTCTTCATTGCCGCCACGGCGTGGGACGCGGGCGCCGCGTGGCTGCCCTCGCGCGCGCCCGGCGCCGCGCCGGAAAGCC
>JAYRXZ010000026.1:0-43133 GCA_041917235.1 Lacunisphaera sp.
ACGGTTTTCTTCGTGTGGCGGTAGCGGGCCTCGCCGCGGACTCGGATGGTCTCGCGGTAGCGGATCTTCGGGGGCTCGAGTGAGACATCGACCTTGTAGCGGCGTTTCAGTCGTTCGAACAGCACCTCGAGGTGCAGCTCGCCCTGCGCGGAGATGATGCTTTGGTGCAGTTCCTGATCGGTGTGGTAAGTGAACCCCGGGTCCTCCTCGTGCAGTGCGGCGAGCCCGGCGGCGAGCTTGTCCTCGTCACCCGGGGCATTGAGCTTCAACGCGGCGTGGGTGTGGGGTGCCGGGTAGGTGAGTTTGGGCAGGGCGAGGGATTGCCGGGCGTCGCACAGCGTGTTGCCGGTGTGGGTGTCGCGCAGCTTGACGGTGGCGCCGATGTCGCCGGCGTGCAGGGCCTCGACGGGGGTGCGGAGCCGGCCGTTGAGCCGGTAGAGCGGCCCGAGGCGCTCGGTCACGCGGCGCTCGCTGTTGTGCAGCTCCATGCCGCTGCGGATCGTGCCCGAATAGACGCGGAAGATGGACAGGTCGCCGGTCTGGGGATCGGTGAGGGACTTGAAGACAAAGGCCACGGGCTCCGCTCCGTCCAGCCGGACAAGGACGGGGGAGCCGGTGGCGGTGGCGACGGCCCCGACGGTCTGGCGGTCCACGGGGGAGGAGCCGTATTTCGCGATGAAATCAAGAAGGCGGGCGACCCCGACGTTGGTCTCGCCCGAGACGCAGAGCAGGGGGATGAACGCCTGTTTCTGGATGGCGGGGTGGATGCCGGTCCGCAGGACCTCCTCGGACAGGCCCCCCTCGTCGAAATATTTCTGCAGCAGCGAGTCGTCGCTTTCGGCGATGTGTTCGATGAGCTCCTTGTGCAGGGCGTCCACCCGGGCCTTGTCGGCCCCGGTGGCGGGTTCCTCGGTGTATCGGCCCGAGCGGTCGGTGGCGTAGCTCACGGTTTCGCTGCGCATGACATCCAGCACGCGATGGAACCCCGGGCCGGCGTCGAGGGGGAGGGAGAGGGGAAACACCGCCGGGCCGAAGTGGGCGCGGATGTCCTCCAGCAGCGCATCGAAGTCGCACGCTTCCTTGTCCAGGCCGGTGACCACGAGCAGGCGAGGGATGCCGGTCTGCCCGGCCTGCTCCCACATGACCTCCGTGCCGACGCCGATCCCGTGCGAGGCATGGATGACGACCAGCGCGAAGTCGGCGACGCGGAGGGCGTTGATGGCCTCGCCGGAAAAATCGAGGTAGCCGGGCGTGTCGATGAAATTGAGCCGCCTTTCCTGCCATTCGCAGCTGAGCGGGGTTCCGTGGATCGAGATGTGGCGGGCCTGTTCCCCCACGTGGTAGTCGGAAACCGTGGTGCCCTGGGCGACGGAGCCGGCGCGGTGGATGACCTTGCCGCAAAGCAGCATGGCCTCCGCGAGGGTGGTCTTGCCGCAACTGGCATGCCCCACGAGGGCGAAATTCCGGATGTTCGCTGGCTGGGAGCCGTTCATGGTCGTGTTCTCCTGGGGGAGATCGGCCCGGCCCGGGCGGGTCGCGCCGGTCAGATGGGTTTGCACCAAGAAGGCTAGGCCCGGCGGCCTGCCGGTAAAGTCCCTTCACCGCTCATAAATTGCCGACTGCTGCGCGTGAGTTGCCACGCCCGCGGCCGCCTGACTAGATCACCGCGTAGCGCGGCTCGGGCAGGGCGGCGATGCGGTCCATGATGCGCTGGGCCGCGATCTCGTAGCGGGCCTTGCCGGCGGACGGGTCGTCGTATTCGGCGGCGGAGATCGGCGGACCGAACACAATGGTCACCGGCGTGCCGAAATGCGGGATCTTCGCGCCCTTGCCGAACGCGGCGAAGGAACCGTAGACGCGGCAGGGCACGACTGGCACGCCGGTCTTGCACGCCATCAGGCCGACGCCGGCCTTGGCCTTCTGCAGCTGGCCGTCGGGCGAACGCGTCCCCTCGGGGAAAAGCACGACGGCGCGGTCATCCTTGAGCGCCTGCAGCACCTTCTTGATGGCCCCGATGTCGCCGCTGTCGCGCTCGACGGGGATGGTCTCCACCTGGTCGAGCCACCACGACATGAGGCGGTTGTTCCAGAGGCTCTTGCGGGCGAAGAAACGCATCTGCTTGGCGATCTGGCTGCCCACCATCGGCGGGTCGAGGTGGCTGGCGTGGTTGGAGGCAATGAGGAACGGGCCCTCGGCGGGAAAGTTGTCCGTGCCGACCACCTCGCCGCGAAACCACATGTCGTGGATGGTGCCGGCGAGGAAATGGAAGAAGCCGTAGAACGGCCGCATCGTCGCATGGTCGGGGGTGCGGGGCATGGCGCTTTATTCAGCAGCCAAAAAGCGAAGAAGCAAACCAGCTTTCTGGCTTCATGGCCTCCGGATCATCCCAGCTTCGGCGCGATGAGCGCGGCCATTTTTTCCACGACCTGCTCGAGCGAGATGAACGTGGAGTCGATGTCGATGGCGCCGGCGGGGCAGGTGAGGGGCGAGGCCTTGCGCGAGGAGTCGAGTCGGTCGCGCTCGGCGATGGAGTCCTGGCCGCCTTCCTTTGCCCGGCGCTTGGCGCGCTCGGCGGGATCGGCGTGCAGGAAAAAGCGGAAATCCGCCGCGGGAAAGATCACCGAGCCGATGTCGCGGCCCTCCATGACGAGCCCGCGGAACCCGTGCTGCTTGGCCACGTCGACCTGGCCGCGCTGGTAACCCAGCAGCGTGTGCCGGACCTCGGGGATGGCGGCGTAGTGGGAGACGTGGTCGTTGACGTTCTGGCCGCGGATCTCGCTGCCGGCCGGTTCGCCGCCGATGAGCATCTGGGCCGAGCGGCCGTTGAGCCGGGTGCCGAACTTGAGGCCGGCGAGGGCCGCCTGGAGCTTGGGCAGGTCGGTGTGCGGCACGCCGAGGCGCAGCAGCTCGTAGGTGATGTGCCGGTAGAACGAGCCGGTGTCGACGTGGAGCAGGTTGAAGCGCTCGGCGAGGATCTTGGACGACGACGACTTGCCGGAGGCGGCGCCGCCGTCGATCGCGATGATGATGAAGGGCGGGTTCGCCATGAGGGCCTTAATGAGACGCAGCCCGCAGGCCGGCCAGCAAGTCAAAGAATGCCGGGAAGGTCTTCGCGCAGCAGGCCGGATCCTTGATCGTGAGCCACGCCTGGCCGTTTTTCATCAGGTCGTGGCAGCCGAGGATGCCGAAGCTCATGGCGAAGCGGTGGTCGTGGTAGGTCTCGATCTCGACGCCGGGCGTCAGCGGGCGCGGGTGGATTTCCAGGGAATCCTCCGTCTCGATGACGTGCTGGCCGAGTTTCTTCAACTCATTGGCCATGCCGGCGACGCGGTCGGTCTCCTGTTTGCGGGTGTGGGCGATGCCGGAGATCCGCGTTGGGCCGGCGAGCAGCGGGGCGATCGCGGCGAGGGTGAGGAAGGTGTCGGAGAATTCGCGGAAATTCCGGTCCAGGCCCCGCCGGTCGCTGGCGACCGCCGCGATGACCTCGCTGAACTTCATGTCGCCCTGGAGCGGGCCGCCGTAGTTCGGCAGTGCGAGCGCGCCGCCGGTGACGACGGGCAGGGCGAGAAAGTAGCTGGCGGCGGACGCATCGCCCTCGATCCGGTAGTCGGCGGGCGCGGCGGCGAACTGGCGCACCATCGCCTCGGTCATCGTGACGAAGGGCTTGGAGCCGGCCTCGCCCTTGAGTTTCACGGTGAGCGGCGACTTCGCGTGCGGCGCGACCATCAGCAAGGCGGAGAGCATCTGGCTGCTCTCGGAGGCGTCGAGGTCGACCTGGCCGCCGCGCAGACCGGCGGTCCGGAGGGTGAAGGGGAAGTTGCGCGCGCTGGCTTTCGCCCCTTGCGACTCAAGCGCCTCGAGCAGCGCCCCGATGGGCCGGCGGCGCATGGCCTCGTCCCCGTCGAAGTGGTAGGTTCCGTCCGGCCGCAGGCAGACAAACGCGGTGAGGAAGCGCGCCGCCGTGCCGGCATTGCCGACATCAAGCTTCGCCTCGCGCACGGGAATCTCACCGCCGCGGCCGGCGATGGTGATGGTCAGGGCGTTTTCATCGGTGACGACGATGAAGCCGAGGGCGCGCAGCGCGGCGACCATGATGCGGGTGTCGCGGCTGAAAAGGGCGCCGTGCAGGGTCGTCGTGCCCCGGGTCAGGGCGGCGAGGATGAGCGCGCGGTTGGTGATGCTCTTGGAACCGGGCAGCGTGACACTGCCGCGCACCGGCCGGGTGAAGGGCACGATGGGAAGTTTGTCGGGGTAGGCGCTCACGGGATCGGCCGGAACTGGTCGCGGTAGGCCCGGCCGCGCTCGAGGATGGCCTGCACCTCGAACCAGTCGCGGTTGGCGAGCGCGCGCTCGAGGCCGTGCAGCTCCTCCTGGTAACCTCGCACGGCGCGGAGCACCTCGTCGCGGTTCTGGTCGAGGATGGTCTTCCAGAGCTTGGGGTCGCTGCCGGCGATGCGCGTGGTGTCGCGCAGGCCGCCGCCGGCGAAGTTGCGCCAGCGGACGTCGCGTTTCGCGAGGCTGGCGCAGAGGGTCGAGGCGAGCACCTGAGGCAGGTGGCTGATGTGGGCGACAATCTCGTCGTGTGCGTCGGGCTCGATCGTGGCGACGTCGGCCTCAAGTGAGGTCCAGAAGGCGGCGACTCGCTCCGCCGCCTTGGGGTCGGTCTCGGGGAGGGGCGTGACGAAAACCGTGCGGCGCACGAACAGGTCGGCCTTGCCGTGCTCCCAGCCGGTCTTCTCGGAGCCGGCCATCGGGTGGGAGCCGACAAAGTGAATTCCACTCGCCAGCGCCTTGTGGCCCAGGCGGCAGATCTCCCCCTTCACGCTGCCGACATCGGTGACGATGGCGCCGGCCGGGAGCGAGGCGGCGATCTGGCCCACCAACGGCCCGATCAAGTCCACCGGGGTGCAGATGACGACCAGCTGGGCCCCGCGCACGGCGTCGGCCGGGGTGTCGGCCACGGCGTCGCACCATGGCTGGCCCTTGAGCTGCAGGCGGGTCTCGGGCCGGCGGGCCCAGAGGGTCAGATGCTTCGCCGCGCCATAATGCCGCGCGGCCCGGGCCACGGAGGCGCCGAGCAGGCCGGGAGCAAGGATGGCGATGCGGTCAAACATGCCCCCAAGGCAAAGCGGCCGGCCCCGGATTGTCGAGCGCGGGCTCCACCATTGCCTTTTGGGGACGGGCGGAGTTACGTGAACCTCGCGCATGAATTATGACAAGGAGCCGGAGCTGCCCGATATGCCGGTAAAACCGGCGCACCGCCGCGTCGGCGTGTGGCTGGCCTGCGCCGGCCTCCTGCTCGCGGCCGGGCTGGCTGCCTGGTGGCTGACCGGCCGGGTGCCAGGCGAGGAGACCGCCGGCCAGAAGCAGCGGTCGGTCCAGATTGCCGGCTTGGAGGCACGGCTGGAAAACCTGCGCACGCGGCTGGCCGCGCTGCCCGCGGAGTCACCCCCGGCCACCCGCCGGGCCCTGCTCGAGGAGGCGGTCGCCTGGCAGAGCGAATTGCTGAAGCTGCGCGAGCCGCCGGTGCCGGCGGATCTCGGGCGCCTCGGCGAGTGGCAGGCGCGGCTCGACGACGCGCGGGCGAGCGAGCTGGACCGGCAAAGCCGCGAACTGGAGGCGGCGGCCGAGGAGTTGCACCGGGTGAAGCAGCCGGCGGCCGCCGTGGAAAAACTGCGGGAGGCGCTGCGCTTGCAGCGCGAGGTGAACGCCGGCATGGCTTCGCGCCAGCTGAAGAGTTACGCCCGCGAGGCGCTGCTGCAGCAACGGGTCGGCGAATTTGAATCGGCCCTCGTCCGGCCGGCCGCAACCGGGTCCGCCGCTCGATCCGAGGAGGAGGAGCGCCAGACCGGTCTCCTGCGTCCCGAACAGGACGCGGTGCGGGCGCTGGACGCCGCGGCGGCCGCCCACCTGCGGCGACGGGAGTTGTTCCAGGCCCAGCAGCAGTTTGTTCCCGCGGGGGACAGGCTGGAGGAGGCGGTGCGGCAGTTTCCCCGGGCGCGGGAGACGGACGAGAACCTGCGGGAGCGGCTCACCTATTTGCGCCGGCGGGCAAACGACCTCGGGGCCATCCAGGACCAGGCCTACGACCTCCTGTTGCCTTTGCCGGACCGCGGGCAGGAAGCCCTCATGGCCTGGCCGGTGCCACAGGTGCTGTTCTCGCTGGTGCTGAACGCCAATCCCAGCCGGAACGCCGGTCGCACGCGGGCGGTGGACTCGGTGAGTTACGCCGAGGCCCTGGAATTTTGCCGGCGGCTCGGCTGGGTGTTGGGGACCGCGGTGCGGCTGCCGACGGCGGCGGAGCTCCGCGCCGCCCGCGCCGATCCGGCATTCAAGGCCGGGGAGGGCGGGTTGGACGAGTGGATCGCCGGGGAGGGCGGGGATGCGGCCATGGCGCAGGTGCTGGGCCGGGACGACGTGGTGAGGACCGTGCCGCGGACGGAACGCGGGCGGGCGACGGGGTTCCGCGTCGCCGTGGAGATCGATTTGCTGGCGACGCGGTGAGACCAATGGCGGCGGGACCATCAGGCCCGCCTCCACTCAACAGGTCACTTGCCGCCGAGCTTCAGCACCCGCGTGAACTCGGCGGGCCGGACGGGCGAGACGGACAACCGGCTCTGGCGGACCAGCTCCATGGCCTTGAGCGTGGCGTCGGCCTTGATCTGGGCGAGGGTGAGCGGCGTGGACAAGGCTTTCACCGGCGCAAGCTCGACGGCGACCCAGCCGGGTTCGTCGGCGGTGGTGTCGGGGAAGGCGGGCTTGGTCACCTTGGCCACGCCGACGATGCTCTTGGATTCGCCGCTGTGGTAGAAGAGCACCTCGTCGCCGGGGCGCATGGCGTTGAGGTTGATCCGGGCGGCGTAGTTGCGGACGCCGGTCCAGTCAGTGCGCTTGTCGCGGGCGAGGTCGTCCCACGAGTAGGTCTCGGGTTCGGATTTCACGAGCCAGTATTGCGTTGTCATCAGGGGGGCTGCTTGGTCGGATGCGGGGGAATGAATGAGACGGATCCGGAACTAGCCAAAAAAGCCCACCGGGCACAAATGATTCTTTACGGGGTCATGATTTTCCTCGGCGTCCTGCCCTTTGTCTTGCTGTGGCTGAAAAACCGGGGAGTATTCAACTGATTCGCCGCCCCGTGGTATGAACAAAACGCTGCTCGTCATCCGGATCCTGTTTATTGCGCTGTGCGCCGTCGCGAGCTGGCTGGTCTGCTACACCGTCGAGGAGTGGGACCACCGCCGCGGCCTGGCGGTCGCCATCGGCCTGATGATCGGCTCCCTCGTCGTGCTGGTCGACCTGATGCTGAAGGGCTTCTCGCTGCGCGGGCTGACGGCCCTCACCTTCGGCCTCGCCGTGGGCGCGCTGGTCGCCTGGCTGATCGCCAACTCGCCGCTGCTCAACAAGGGCGACCCGTCGATCATCTACCTGGTGCAGCTCGCGCTGTTCCTGATCTGCACCTATCTGGGCACCGTCATCGCGCTGCGCGGCAAGGACGACTTCAACCTCGTCATTCCCTACGTGCGCTTCGTGCCGCACGAGGTGGACGTGCCGCTGGTCGTCGTCGACACCAGCGCGCTGATCGACGGCCGCATCGCCAAGATCTGCCAGACGCATTTCCTAGCCTCCGGGCTCATCATCCCGAGCTTCGTGCTCACGGAGCTCCAGGCCATCGCCGACTCGCCCGACCCGGTGAAGCAGGCCCGCGGCCGCCGCGGCCTGCAGGTGCTGAACGAGCTGCGCGCCATCAAGCACATCGACATCCGCATTCACCAGAGCGAGGTCGCCCGCCGGCAGGACATCGAGGCCAAGCTCGTCTTCCTCGCGCAGTCCATGCGGGCCAAGCTGCTCACGACCGACACCAACCTCGCCACGATGGCGAAGTTCCAGGGCGTGCCCTGGCTCAACCTGCACGCCTTGGAGAACGCCCTCCGGCCCGAGCTGGTCATCGGCGAGAGCATCGCGCTCGAGCTGGTGAAGCCCGGCAAGGAGGACGGCCAGGCGCTGGGCTACCTGGGCGACGGCACCATGGTCGTCGTGAACAACGGCCGGGCCTTTGTCGGCAAGCGGGTGACGGCCGAGATCATCGGCGTCCTGCCCAGCGCCGGCGGCAAGATGATCTTCGCCAATCTGCTCGGCGAGGTCGAGGCGGCCTGAGGCGGCGAATCCCGCCCTGCAATTTCGGCTTAGGCCAACTTTTTCCTTGCTGTCCTAACTGTCCTAGTTCAACTAGGACGGCGTGCTCCCGTTCTCCATCGAACTGAAACCCGGCCTGCCGATCACGGAGCAGGTGATCTTCGCCGTGCGGAAGGCGGTCGTCACCGGGCAGCTGCGGGTGGGTGACCGGTTTCCCTCCGTGCGGGTGCTGAGCCAGGAATTGCGGATCAACCCCAACACGGCGCACAAGGTCGTGGCCGCGCTGGTGGCGGAGGGCGTGCTGGTGACGACCCCCGCGGTCGGCAGCATGATTGCCGAGCGCGCCGCGGGCGGTCGGCAGGAAAAGGCCGCGTTGCTCGGCGCGGAGGTGGAGTGGCTGGTGGTGGAGGCGAAGAAGCTCGGCCTGGAACTGGATGACGTGCAGGCGGCGGTCGCGGCCCACTGGAAGAAGCTCGAGCGCAGATAATTTATCCCATGAACATCATCGAAACCCGGAATCTCACGCACCGTTACTGGCGGACCGAGGCGGTGCGGGACCTGAACCTGGCGGTGCCGGCGGGCAGTGTTTTCGCCCTGCTCGGGCCGAACGGCGCGGGCAAGACCACGACGATCAAGATGCTGGTCAACCTGTTGCGGCCAACGGCGGGCGAGGCGCGAGTGCTCGGGGTGGATTCTCAGAAATTGGGCGAACGTGAGCTCGCCCAACTGGGATATGTGTCAGAAAACCAGCAGCTGCCGCTCTGGATGACCGTGCGACAGCTGATGGATTATTGCCGGCCGTTCTACCCGACCTGGGATCGCGAGCTGGAAAAAACGCTCCTCGCGCAGTTCGACCTGCCGGCCGGCAGGAAGCTGAAGCACCTGTCGCGCGGCATGCTGATGAAGGCGGCATTGCTCTCGTCGCTGGCCTACCGGCCGAAGCTGCTGATCCTCGACGAGCCCTTCAGCGGGCTGGATCCACTGGTGCGTGAGGAATTCGTGCGCGGCGTGCTTGAGGTTTCGTCGCTCGGCGAGTGGACCGTCCTGGTTTCCTCCCACGACATCGAGGATGTCGAGCGGCTGTGTGACCACGTGGGTATCATGGAGCAGGGCCGGCTCAAGCTGAGCGAGCCGACCGAGGTGCTGCAGGGCCGTTTCCGTTCCGTCGAACTGACGGACGCCCCGGCCGGCGCCATCCCGCCCACCGGCGCGCTGGATTGGGGTCGGTCGGGCAACCTGACGAAATTTATCGCGACCGATTACACCGGCGAAGCGAGCGAACGCGCATGGCGCGAGCGGTATCCTGGTGCGACGCTGAGGATTTCACCGCTCTCGCTCCGCGAGATTTTTATCATCCTGGCCCGCGCGGGCCGCAAATCAACCTGAGGAACCATCCCATGAACCTTAGTCTGCATATCATCAAAAATGACCTGTATCGCTGCCGCTGGCCGCTGATTTTTTGGAGCCTGGCTCTCGGATATCTTTTCCTGACCGCGGACCGGCCCAAGACGGCGAGCGACCTGCGGGATTACCTGCAACTTGCAACCATGCTTATAGTCCTGATCATGAGCATCGGGTTGATCGCCGACATGGTGCAGGCCGATCACCCAACGCGAGCCGACGCTCATTGGCGGACCTTGCCGATCTCTCCATGGCGCCTGGCCGTGGGCAAAATCCTGGTGATTGGGGTGCTGTTCGTGGTGCTGCCCATGATGGCGATTTGGATCAAAAATCTGACCGCCTCTCTCAAGTTCTTCGCTTTTCCGAAGGAATACGGCCTCTTCATCCTCATTCTGAGTTCCCTCTCACTCTCGCTCGTCGCCGTGGCGGCTTGCACCAAGAATGTGGTGCAGTGCCTGCTGCTGTGGTTGGGACTCTATTTCGGGGCCTTGGCTCTGGCCGATTTCCTAACCCGTTTCGCTCCGGTGCTGAGCCGGCGTGCTCTCGCCGAGATCGGCTTGGAGAGGGCGCTCGTGTGCCTCGGGTTGAGCGTGCTGTTCGCCCTTGCCGTGATCTTTAACCAGTATCTGCGTCGCCGGCAGGTGGTCTCCATTGTCCTGATGCTCATCTGTGGGGTGTGCACCGCCACCATCGGTGCATTCTACGGTTATTTCTATCAGTATTAAGCCCCGGTTTCTCCCAACCAGTCGCGCAGGTCGGACTCGACGGCGATTTCCTTGAACATCTGGTAGTCCGCGGCGAGCAGCGCGGCGTAGGACGGATCGGCGAAGCGCTGGCAGTGCAGCAGCACCTTGGCGTGCTGGCCGGGGGCGCGCACGAGGCGGCCGAGGGCCTGGTTCACCTTTTGCAGGCCGGGGATCTGGTAGACGCGCCGGAACGCCGCGTCGCGGCCGAGGCCGGCGAGGGCGTCCATGCGGGCTTTCTGCACGGCGTTCACCTCGGGCAGGGCGGGGCCGACGACCATGGCGTGGCTCACCCGCCCGCCGAGCAGGTCGATGCCCTCGGCAAAGCTGCTGCCGAGCACCAGGAAGAGCGCGTCGCTCAGCGCGAGGTTCTCCTCGATCCAGGCCGTCTGCGCCGTGAGGTCGGGCAGCTTCGGCTGCAGGGCCACGCGGAGCACGGAGCCGTTGTTTTCGAGGGCGCGCTGGATTGCTTCTGCGTAGGCGTATGAAGGGAAAAAAACCGCAATGCAGCGGGGTGAGGGCACCCCGCCCCCATGGGCAGCCGTGTGCAGCGCCTCGATGGTTTCGGCGGTGGTGCCGTAGTGGCTGGCGCGTTCGCGGTAGGTGGTGCTGACCCGCAGGTCCACGGCGACGTCGTAGGCGCCGGCGCGCCACGGGGTTGGGGCGTGGAGGGTTTGATAGGTAGGGCGGACAGTCCCTTGCCCGCCTTCGGAAGGCGCGCCACGGAGTCCGCGCCCTACCTCCAATCCGCAGCTTTCCGCAAACTCCGCATACGGCTGCAGCGTCGCCGACATCAGGATCGCGCCGCCAAAGGCCTTGAGCGTCTCGCCGATGGCCGGGGCGGCGTCCACGCAGGTGAACTCCAGTTCGCCCTCGCGGGCCACCCACAGGAGCTTCGTGAGACGGGAATCGTCCATGAACTCGGCGAGCTGGGCGAACGACCAGAGTGTCTCCGCGTGGTGCGGCCCGAGCGCGGCGTAGTCCAGGGGCTGAGTGCTGACCAGGTTGGCCAGCTTGGCGACGTGGTCGTGCACCTCAGCTTCGGTGGCGGGGTCGAGCGACTCGGCGGGGCGGAGCGAGGCGAGCAGGCGCGTCCACTCTTCCATGGCGAGGACGAGCGTTGCCGGCGCCTGCAGGTGGTCGAGCTCGGCGAGCAGCAAACGGGCGTCGGTGTCGGTGGCGCGGTGCGAGTGGGCGCCCGCGACGCGCGAGGGCAGGTTGTGCGCCTCGTCGATGACGAGCAGCGTGTCCGCGGGATCGAAGCCGGGCTGGTTGTAGAAGAGGTTCCGGTTGTCGGGGGCGAAGACGTAGTTGAAATCGCCGATCCACACGTCGTTGAACGCCAGCGAGGCGCGGGTGATCTCGTAGGGACAGATGCGGGCCTCGCGGCCGGCGGTGCGCAGGGTGTCGAGGTCGTGGGGCTGGCGGTCGTCGAGGTAGAACTTGGCCAGCCCGCTGCCCGGCCAGCGGTCGGCGCAGTCCTTGAGGTAGTCGCAGCCGTCGCGCACGCAGTGGAAGGTGTGGTTGACGCAGTGCTCGGACTTGTTGCGCACCTGCCAGGCCGCCAAGCCGGAAACCTGAGACCTGAGACCTGAAACCTGAGGAGATTCAGGCAATGTCGGGGAGGTCATTTGCCGCAGCGTGAGCACGACTTGGATCTGGCCGGTGGACTTGCCGGTCAGCCAGATGAGCCGGGCGAAACGGCCGGCCTTCATCTGGCCGAGGGCGAATTCCAGCACGCAGCCGGTCTTGCCGTAGCCGGTGGGGGCCTCGAAGAGGACCACGGAGGACGGAGAACCGAAGACGGAGGACAGATCGGACTGAATCGTTTCCTGGCCGGCGCGGAGGGTGGGGAAGGCCGGGTGGAAGTTGAGCGACCGGCGGCGCTCGGTGGCGCGGAGGCGCAGGTTCAGGAACTCGACCAGCGCATCGAGCTGGTGGTGGACGAGCGCCTCGTCGAACGCCGTGAGTGCGATGGTCTGCGCGAGGCCGGAGCCGGCCTCCACGAAGATGAGCTCGGCTTTCGTCTGCTTCGCCCCCAAGGCGCGGCGCAGCACGGCGTAGGCGGCGAGCTGTAGGAAATAGGCCGGATAGTCGGCGCGCAGGTCGGTCTCTTCCGCCGGCAGCGGGCGCATGACGCTCTTGATCTCGCGCAGCGTGTCCCCGACCAGCTGGTCGATGCGGCCGTTGAGCGCGAAGGTCCAGCCGCGGTGCGCGATGCGGCCGTCGATCGCGACCTCGAACTGCGCGGCGGGGGCGTCGGCGAGCGTGCGCTTCTGGAGCTCATTGTGCCAGTGCTGGCCGAGCTGGGCGCGCCAGATGCCCTGCGGGCCGCCCCCGGAGTCCGACGGGCCGAGGCTGAAGCCGGCGAATTCGCCGACGCTCAGGCTGACGGTGCGGGTTTCGAGGGAGAAATGCATCAGCGGGGCATCACGGAACACACGGAATACACGGAAGGAAAGCGGGAATCGGAGATCCCGCCCTACAACTTGATCTCCGTCTCGGCGTGCACCCAGTCCTCAAGGCGGCGCGTGATCCTGGCGACAGTAGCGGCGTCGGCGGTCTGGGCGGCGAGCGGCTGGTTGAGCAGGTGGGCGGCGTGGTCGCGGTCGGCGTCGGCGAGCTGCGGCCACCATTGCTGTTTCACGGGGTAACCCTCGTCGCGGAGCAGACAGTAGAGCGCCTTGAGCCAGACGATGTCCGGCCGGCCGCCGGCGGCCAGGGCGGTGAAGGTGGTCCGCAGCAGCCCCGTCACCTCCTCGCGCGACTCATCGGGCACCGGGTTGCGGCTGAGCAGCTTGCCGAGGGCGGCGGCGGCGCTAAGTGCCTCGTAGGAGCGGCCGATGCCGTCGTGGCGCTGGATGAGGCGGTGCTCCTTGATGAACCAGGTGCGGCCCTGGTTGGA
Organism: Lacunisphaera sp.; assembly: GCA_041917235.1. GTDB lineage: Bacteria > Verrucomicrobiota > Verrucomicrobiia > Opitutales > Opitutaceae > Lacunisphaera. Next base: position 13,183 of record JAYRXZ010000026.1, read on the forward strand.
GGATTCGAGCCAGAGCTCGGTCTCGTCGAACAGGTCCAGCGGCGTGGCGGTGGCCTTGCCCTGCGGAATCCGGCGCAGGCAGTGCAGGACGCCGTGCCCGGCGGCGAAGGCGGTCAGTTGTTCGAACGTGTCGGAACCCGACGGCAGCTTGGCGAGGATGAACGCCGTGGTCTGGAGCTGCTGGCCGGGCATGGCGGAGGACAGAGGTCAGAAGACAGATGACAGAAAAGTCCGCCGGCGAAGGCGGCCGGTCAGTTGCTTTGGAAGCCGGAGCTTCGCAGGGCCGCGCGGGCGGCGGCGGGGTCGCTCCACGACGGCAGCACGGCGCCGCAGGAGATGACAGTCTTCATGCCTTCGCCCACCGACATCTCGAGCTCGATGAGTTCCGCAACGGGCACATACATGAAGAAGCCGTTGACCGGGCTGGGGCAGGTGGGCACGAACACGGCCCAGTGGTCCACGGCCAGGCGCGAATGCGGTTCGGCCCGGCCCTGGTTGGTGACGAAGCCGATGGTGTAGACGCCGGCCCGGGGAAACTGGACGAGCACGACCTTGCTGAACTGGGTGCGGTCCTTGGCCCCGAAGGTCTCGATGAACTGCTTCACGCTGTTGTAGAAGCCGCCGATACCGGGGATGTTCTGGATGAAGCGTTCGGTCACGGCGCCGACAAACTGCCCGAGGAACAACCGCGACAGGTAGCCGAGCAGGGTGATCAACCCCAGCGCGATGATGGTGGTCAGCACGTCCCAGACGAGGGCCGGCAGGTGGCTCAGCGCGTCCGGCAGGTAGGGGATGAAAAGCGGGGTGATGGACCCGCCGACAAAGCCGATGATCAGGCGCAGGGCCCAGACCGTGACCACCAACGGGGCGACCAGCACCAAGCCGGTGAGGAAGGCGTTGCGCAGGGAGGCGATGCGGGAGACGGGGGCCATGAAGCGGGCAGTGAACCACAGAAGAACGCGGATGCCACTGATTTTTTGTGTGGGTGGGCGGCCCGCTGGCGGGCGCACTTGGAGCGCGAGCAAGCTCGCTGGCCCACAATATGGACCGTTAGGCCAGCCGGAACCCCGGCACGGCCCTGGCCGCCCGCAACAGCCTCATGGCCCGGGCCTCGGCGGCGCGCATCCGGCGCTTCTTGGCCGGCTGCAGGTCGTCATAACCGGCCAGGTGCAGCCAGCCGTGGACGAGGTAGAGGGTGAGCTCGGCGGAGAAATCGCGGCGATGCGTCCGGGCGTAAGCGTTCGCGGTGTCGGCCGACACGCAGACCTCGCCGGCGAGGCCGGCGGATGGGTCGCCCTCGAAGGTGATGACGTCGGTCGCGGTCGGGTCGTCCATGAAGTCGGCGTGGATCTTGGCGAGCGCCGGGTCGGTGAGAAAGACGAGCGAGAGTTCGCCGGCCGGGCAGCCGCCGAGGAATTTCGCGGCGTGGGCGTCGAGCACGGCGATGGCGGCCCCGATCGCACGGCGGTCGAGGCGCAGACGGGGGTGGCGGTTGGTGATGGCGACTTCGCGGGTCATTTGGAGGGTCGGCCTCCCGGCCGACCGCGGTCGGTCAGGAGACCGACCCTCCAGCATTTCCGATGGGTTCGGCCGCCTTGGCCTGTTCGTAGGCGTCGATGATCTTCTGGACGAGCGGGTGGCGCACGACGTCGGCGGCGGCGAAGTGATGGAACTCGATGCCGGGGATGTTGCGGAGCACGCGCGGGGCCTGGACGAGGCCGGAGGTCTTGTTGCGCGGCAGGTCGATCTGCGTGATGTCGCCGGTGATGATCATGCGCGAGTCGTCGCCGAGGCGGGTGAGGAACATCATCATCTGCTCGTGCGAGGTGTTCTGCGCCTCGTCGAGGATAATGTAGGCGTTGGCGAGGGTGCGGCCGCGCATGTAGGCGAGCGGGGCGATCTCGATCACGCCCTTCTCGGACAGCGTGGCGACATCCTCGGGGTCGAGCATGTCGTGGAGCGCGTCGTAGAGCGGGCGGAGGTAGGGCAGGATCTTCTCGCGCAGGTCGCCGGGCAGGAAGCCGAGGGCCTCGCCGGCCTCGACGGCCGGGCGGGTGAGGACGATGCGCTGCACCTGATTCTTCAGCAGGGCGGAGATGGCCGCGGCCATGGCGAGGTAGGTCTTGCCCGTGCCGGCGGGGCCGATGCCGAAGACGATCGGGTTCTTCTGGATGGCCTGCAGGTAGAGTTTCTGGCCGAGGGTCTTCGGGACGATGGTCTTGCGCTGCGTGGTGATGACGAGCGGCTCGTTGACGAGGGCGCGGAGGCTGGCGCCGCTGTCCCGGGTGTAGAGGTCGAGCAGCCGGACGAAGTCGGGGGTGCGCACGGCGAGACCCTGGGCCTTGCCGGAGTTGAGAAGGCTGAAGAACTCCTCGGTGCGGGTCACGGCCTCGGCGGGGCCGTCGAGTTTCAGCCAGTCGTCGCGGGTGGTGAGGCGGCAGCCGAGCGCCTTTTCGACGCGGGTGAGGTTGTCCTCGCTGCCGCCGTAGAGCTGGTTGAGGTGGCGGGCGTTCGGGTAGTGGAGCGTCTTGGAGTCGGGCACGGGTTGGGGATCAGAGGACGGAGGACAGAAGGCAGGGGACGGAAGGGAACGGAATTATTGCCACAAAAAGTCTCAAAAATGAATCGTCTGGCTGGCGCTTATTTTCTCGTGCGCCTATAGGCGCCTTGAGAGTGGCAGATGCCTTCGGGTCCTTGTGACTTTTTGTGGCCATCAATCGCTCAGGATTTGTCGGCCAGTTTGCCGGCGGTTTCCTTCAGGCGGGCATACATGGCGGCGAGGGATTGCGGGAGCACGCGGGTCTGGCCGATGACGGGCATGAAGTTGGTATCGCCGCCCCAGCGCGGCACGATGTGGGCGTGGAGGTGGGGGATGCTGCCGCCGGCGGCGCTGCCGAGGTTGAAGCCGACGTTGAAGGCGTCGGGCTTGATCGCGGCGGTGAGGATCTGTTTGCCGAGGATGATCTCGTCCATCAGGTCGGCGCGCTCGGCGGCGGTGAGCTCGACAAGGTCGGTGGCGGCGCGGAAGGGCACGGCGAGGAGGTGGCCGGCGTTGTAAGGATAACGGTTGAGGATGAGGTAGGACAGCCTGCCGCGGTGAATGATGAGCGCCGTGGCGTCGTCCCCGAGTTTCGGCAGCTCGGCGAAGATGTTCCCGCCCTCGGGGAGGCGCGGGGTCTCGATGTATTCCATCCGCCAGTAGGCGTGCAGGTGGTCCATGTTCGCGGGCAGGCTTGGCCGGCCGGGCGGGGAAGTCAAAACAGGGATTGGGGTGGGGTTGTTGATGTGGGCGGCGAGCTTGCTCGCGCAGGGTTAGGGTGCCGTGCGTGCGCGAGCAAGCTCGCCGCCCACGAAAACGAAGGCCGTTGAGGGCAACGGCCCCTACCAGCTTGCCCCCATTCGAACCGCCGGCAGGCTGAATGCATGGACCGCCGTTTGATCTGGTTTACTCTGCTGCTCGCCCCCGTGCTAGGGTGGTCGGCGATCAAACCGCATGATTTCTTCACGTGGCTGCTGGAAGTGATCCCGGTGCTCATCGGCCTGCCGGTGGCCTTTGCGGTGCAGCGGCGGTTTCCGCTGTCGGGCCTGCTGCTCGTGCTGCTGTGGCTGCACAGCGTCATCCTGATCGTGGGCGGGCATTATACCTACGCCCGCGTGCCGCTGGGCGACTGGGCGATGCAGTGGTTCGGCTGGCCGCGCAACAACTACGACAAGCTCGGGCACTTTGCGCAGGGTTTCGTGCCGGCCATTTTGGTGCGCGAGATCTTGCTGCGGGCATCACCGCTGAAGGGCAGCAAATGGGTGGGTTTTCTTGTCGTGAGCGTATGCCTGGCCTTCAGCGCCTTTTATGAGCTGTTGGAATGGGCGGTGGCGGAGCTGAGCGGTGCGGCGGCGGACGATTTCCTCGGCACCCAGGGCTATGCGTGGGACACGCAGTCCGACATGGCGCTGGCTCTCGTCGGGGCGGTGGCGGCGCTGCTGTTGCTCGCGCGGGCGCATGACCGGTCGATGGGGAAGGTCTTGAATCGGTAGGGGCGCTTGCCCGCAAGCGCCCTCGGAAGGCCGTTGAGGGCAACGGCCCCTACCGGCTTGCACGCGACAGTCTGTTGCCTTTGCTCGGCCCAGCGTGACCGACCAAGCCCAGTCTAGCCCGAAGCCCCCGGCGCCGTTCCTGGCCGCCTTGGGTCTGTCCGCGGGCTTCATGGCGTTTGTGGCGTGGGACCAGTCGCATTGGTGGAGCCGCAAGGAGGATTACTCGTTCGGCTGGCTGGTGCCGTTGTTCACCGCCTATGTCGTTTATGACCGGTGGCCGAAGATCCTCGTCCGGCTGCGCGAGGCGGAGGCCGGACCGGCCAGCGCGCGCTGGGTGCGCTGGACCCTGAACACGGCGGCGGGCCTCGGACTGCTCGGCGGGGCGCTGTTCTTTTTGCTGGGAGCCTTTTATCGCGCCGGCGCGGGGACGTCGCAGCCGGGCACGTTCGCCCTGACGCTCGGCATGGTGGCGATCGTGCTGCCGCTGCTATATTTCAATACCTCGGATGGAGGGCCCGCGTCTCTGCGGGCCGGCTCGCAGGGACGCGAGCCCTCCAAAGGCTTCATGGCCCTGTTCTCCGACACCCGCTTCCGCGTGGTCGCGCTGTTCATCTTTCCCGTGCTGGTCTGGCTGATCTCGGCGCCGCTGGTGTCGGCGATTGAGTCGCAGATCAGCCTCTTCCTGCTGCGGAAGGTGGTGACGGTGGTGGCGTTCACGTTCGACATGCTCGGTTTCCCGCTCGAGCAGCAGGGCAACGTGTTGATGTTGCCGAAGGGTCCGGTCGGCGTGGCCGATGCGTGCTCGGGCATCCGTTCGCTGACGGCGTGTTTGTTCGCCGGGTCGTTCCTCGGCGCGACTTTCTTCGACCAGACGTGGAAGAAGGTGACGCTGGTCGTGGCCTCCATGTTCTTCGCCTTCCTGATGAACCTCGGGCGCAGCCTCTTCCTGACCGGCTGGGCCTATGCCTACGGTCCCGACGCCATCAACGGCACGGTGCACGACGCGGCGGGTTATGCGGTGCTCGGGCTGACCTGCGTGGGTCTGCTGCTGCTCGTGCCGCTGTTGAACCTGAAGCTGGCGCCGGCGGACACGGCGCCAGCGGCTTAGGCGGACGTTCAGCGACGGGGGCTGGTGCTCGCTGTTGAGCTGCTGATCGCGCGGTCGATGCGGTCGTCAAACTCCCGGGACAGCCAGTAATCGCGGCCGCTGAGCGGCTGGTCGCCCAAGGCGGCGGCGCGGGGCGCCGGGACCGGCTTCTTCAATGCGGCGGTTTGGGTGGCACAGCCGGTCAGGCTCAGGCCGGCGAAGACAAGCAGCACGAAACGGGCGGATGTATTCATGGGCGGGGTGGGTGCAGTATAGCATATTTCCCGCGGGGCCGGGAAAATTGCGTCCAATTAGCCGCTTTTTGCGACGAATTCCAGTCCGCCGCTCAGCGCAGTTCCTTCCGGATCACCAGTTTCAGGCCGGACCAGGTGTCGTCCACGGCGCAGACCTTGATGTCGACGAAGCCCAGCGGCAAGGCGGCATCGCGGATGCGGTCCTCGGTGATGTCGGTCGGCACGCCCGAGCTTTTCTTGGGCCAGGAAACCCACATGGCGCCGTCCGGTGCGATGGCGGTGCGGTATTTCGCGAGCCGGGTGTTGAGGTCGGCGAAGCTTGTAACAAAGAGATGCACGAAGGGGAGACCCGGTTTGAACTTCGGCACCCAGGTCACGCTGACGCCAGCCGGCAGCTGCAGCAGCGTGGAATAATTCCGGGGCGCCTGATAAACGAAGGCGGCCTGCCCGGTCTTGTAACCGAGTTTCTTCCACAGGGGCGTGCCGGAGTAACCGGCCGGGGCGGTGGATTTGGCGGGCATGGGGCGTGAGGTGGTCAGGATTCGGCCAGCCGCTTGATCACCAGGTTTCGTTCCAGGAGGAGCCGGGCCATGTAACGTTGCAGGAACAGGATGTCGGCCAGCCGGCCGAGCCAGCCCAGCGGCGACGTGTAATCAAACACATCGCGCATGATGGTGCGGTTGCCAGGCAGGGATGTGAAATAATGGTCGTGTTCGAAACGCCGGAACGCCCCGCGCACCAAAACATCCCGGAAATGCACCGGCCGGCGCATCACGATGATCCGGCTGGTGAGTTTTTGTCGCACACCGAAATGCACGGCCTCCCAGGTCACTTCCTCGCCCTCCTCGATCAACCCGGAGGTGCGTCCGGCGATGGCTTTCTCGCGGTGTTTCGTCTGGCTTTGTTGGTGGACGTCGATGTCTCGCGCCAGGTCGAAAACCCGCTCAATGGGTGCGGCGACCTCGGTGGTGATTTCTATGCGCGGCATGACTACGTGCCACTCACGGTCCGACCGGCTTCGGCTTCACGGGGATCACGATGAACTCGGAGGCTTTGGCCGGGTCGAGGTATTCCCTGGCCAGGGCGGTGAGCTCGGCGGTGGTCACGCTTTCGTTGTCGCTGTAGCGGGTGCGGCTCCACTCGAGGCGCTGCGGGATTTCCTGCGCGGAGGCGAGGACGGTGTTCAGCCAGTAGGGATTGGTGCGGGAGCTTTCGCGGAGGGCGGTGAGCACGGGCTGCTTGGCGCGGACGAGTTCCTCCTCGGTCACGCCGTTGGCCTGCAGGCCGGCGGCGACAGCCTTGATGGCGTCGGCGATGCGGCGGGTGTCGTCGGGGGCGACGGTGGCCTCGGCCACGATGTAGCCGTAGCCGGGATAGGTTTCGCTGAGGTCGCCGCCGGCGTTGGGGCTGTAGGTGCCGCCGAGTTCCTCGCGGATCTTCACGCGGAGGCGGTCGGCGAAGACGTCGGTGAGCAACCGCATCCGGCGCGAGAACTTCACGTCACGGGCGTCGCTGGCGGGCCAGTAGAGGCGGACGAGGGCCTTGGGGATCTCGGACTCGATGGTGTATTCCCTGGCGACCGGCTCGGCGAGCTTGGCGACCTTGCGCTCGGCCTCGTAGGCGGGCTTTTTCTGGCGCTTGGGCAGGGCGCCGAAGGTCTGGGCGACGGCGGTGAGGGTGGCCTCCGGGTCGAAGTCACCCACAATGGCGACCTCGATGGCGCCCTTGGCGAATTGGGGCGTGAGCCAGGCCTTGAGCTCGTCGAGGGAGCGGGCAAGGAGGACCTCCTTCGGCGGCAGGCCGAAGCGCGGGTCGCCGCTGGCGAGGAGCGGGGCGACCTCGAGCTGGATCGGGCCCTCGGGGACGTGGGCGAGGCGGAGGTAGGTCTGGTCGGCCATCTTGTGGACCTGGCGGAGGGACTCGGGGCGGTAGCCGGGATCAGTGAGATAGGCGCAGATCAGCTGGAGCTGGAGGAGAAGGTCGTCGCGGTTGGTGGCGCCGCCGAAGGTGAAGGCGTCGGTCTGCGCGCCGAAGGCGAGGCCCACGGTCTTGCCGGCGAGGAGGCGCTGGAGGTCGTCGACGCTGTGCTGGCCGAGGCCGCCGGTGGTGAAGGCGACGTTGGCCAGCAGGCCGAGGCCGCGCTGGCCGGGCGGCTGGGTGAGGGTGCCGCCGCCGATGCGGACGGACACGCGGATGCGGCCGGCCTCGAAGTCGGTGGGCTTGAGGTTGAGGCGGACGCCGTTCTTGAACTCGATCAGCGTAGCGTCGAGATCCTCGACGACCTTGGTCTCGTCCACCTTGCCGGGCTTGCCGAAGTCGGTGTAGGCGAAGGCGGCCTGCTCCTTCCTCGGCGGCGGGGTGACGATGGTCCGGCGGCTGTTGTTGTAGGCGGCGGTGATGTTCTGCGCCGCCTTGGGCAGCTCGAGGTTACCGGCGACGAAGATCTTCCGCCCGGCGGTCTCGCTCCAGGTCGCGCGGAGGGCGGCGGTGCACTGCTCCGGCGTGACGGCCACGAGGGCGGGCGAATAGAGCGCGAGCTCGGCCGAGGGGTGCGTGGTGACGGAGCGATCGAGGAGGTCGCCGGTGAGCTCGTCGGCCAGGGCGCTCGAGCGGCGGGTGGCCGCGGTGCGGACGGCCTGCTCCAGGTTGTTCTTCATGCCGGCCACGGCCTCGGCGAGTTCCTCCGGCTGGAAGCCGTGGTCGAGGGCGCGCCGGAGCTCCTGCTCGGCGACGGCGAGGGCGGCGGCCCACTGGTCGGGCCGGCAGTTGAGCTCGATCGAGGCGTTGCGGAAGAAGTCGAATTGCTCCGTGACGCCGACGAGGCCGCTGAGGAACGGGGCGCCCTCCTGCTTGGCGAGGATGGAGAGCCGGCGGTTGAGCATCTGCAGGGCGAGCGTGCGCGGCAGGTATTTCAGGCGGTTGGCGGCGTTGTCGGTCTCGAAGGTGTAGGGCGCGACGGTCTCGAGGGCGACGTTGGTGTTGCCCGCCTCCTTCTCGGTGTGGAGGTGCGCGGTGACCTCCTCGGACGGGGCGACGGTGCCGAGGCGCGGCTCGGGCAGGGCGGGCCCGCGGGCTTCGAGCGGGCCGAAGATTTCCCTCACCAGCGGCTCGGCGGCCGCGGGGTCGAAATCACCGGCCAGCACGAGCACCATGCGCTCGGGGCGATACCAGGCGTCGTAGAACCCGACGAAGCGCTCGCGGCCGGCGGTCGAGATGACCTTCTCGGTGCCGATGGGCAGGCGCTGCGGGAAGCGGGTGTCGGGCACGAGGAACTCCAGCTCGGCCAGAAAGGTGCGCAGGCCGACGGAATCGCGCGCGCGCTTCTCGCTCAGGATGATGCCGCGCTCCTTGTCGATCTCCTTGGATTCAAGGAGCAGGCCGCCGGCGACGTCGGCGAAGAACGTGAGCGACTCGCGCAGCGTCTCCGGCTTCGTGTCGGGGAGCTCCAGCTGGTAGATGGTGCGGTCGAAGCCGGTGGAGGCGTTGGTGTCGCCGCCGAAGTCCATGCCCAGCCGCTGGAAGAACTCGACGACATCGGCCCGCGGGAAGTGCCGGCTGCCGTTGAAGGCCATGTGCTCGAGGAAGTGGGCGAGGCCGCGCTCGTTGTCGTTCTCGTAGAGGGAGCCGACCCGGATCGCGAGGCGGGCGCTGATCCGGCCGCGGGGCTCGGGGTTGTGGAGGAGGGCGTAGCGCAGGCCGTTGTCGAGCTTGCCCCAGTGGACGCCGGGGTCGACGGGCAGGTCGCTGGTCTGGTGCGGAAAGTCGGCGGCGAAGGCCAGCAGGGGCGCGAGCAACAGAGCGGCGAAGGCCAGGCGGAGGCGGGCGGGGTGGGTCGGGGACATGCGGGGGCATTCTCCCGAGCCGGGGACCGACTGCAAGTTTCGAGGTGGGGGATTAAAGGTAGGGCGCGTTACTTGTCAGCCATAGGCCGGGCGACGGCTGATCCTTAACGCGCCGCGGCGGATTAAGGATAATCCGCCCTACCCAATACCTTTGAAATTAGTGTGGCCAAACGCCCGGGCCGGTTCCTATCTGGTGGCGAAATGATCAAAGCAAAACGCGTCAAGCAACTGCCCGAACACATCAACGCCGCCCTGGCGAAGAAGAAGGGGCCGGTCTCCAAGTTCATCGCGCAGAATTACCGCCACTTCAACGCCGCGGCCCTGCTCGATACCGCCAAGGGTTACGAGACCCACCTGCAGGCCGGCGGCAAGATGCTGGTGACCCTCGCCGGCGCGATGTCCACGGCCGAGCTCGGCATCACGCTCGCCGAGATGATCCGCCAGGACAAGGTCCACGCGATCGTCTGCACCGGCGCCAACCTCGAGGAGGACATCTTCAACCTCGTCGCCCACGACTATTACGAGCGCGTGCCGCACTACCGCCACCTCACGGCCGACGACGAGCAGGACCTGGTGGACCGCCACATGAACCGCGTGACCGACACCTGCATCCCCGAGGGCGAGGCCATGCGCCGCATCGAGGCTGCCGTCGCCGAGGAGTGGGTCGCCGCCGACCAGGCGGGCGAGCGCTATTTCCCGCACGAGTTCATGTATAAGATCCTCCGGTCGGGTAAGCTCAAGAAGAGCTACCAGATCGACCCGAAGAACTCGTGGATGCTCGCCGCCTGCGAGAAGAACCTCCCGATCATCGTCCCCGGCTGGGAGGACGCCACGCTCGGCAACATGTATGCCGGCCGCGTCATCACCGGCGAGATCAAGAACGTCCATACCGTCCGCACCGGCATCGAATACATGACGTGGCTGGCCGCGTGGTATACGAAGACTGCGAAGACGCTCCGCAACGGCGAGGGCTCGATCGGGTTCTTCCAGATCGGCGGCGGCATCGCGGGCGACTTCCCGATCTGCGTCGTGCCGATGCTGCACCAGGACCTCGGCCGCACCGGCGTGCCGCTGTGGGGCTATTTCGCCCAGATCAGCGACTCGACCACCAGCTACGGCAGCTACTCCGGCGCCGTGCCGAACGAGAAGATCACCTGGGGCAAGCTCGGCGCGAAGACCCCGAAGTTCATCGTCGAGAGCGACGCGACCATCGTGGCGCCGCTGATCTTCGCCTGGGTGCTGGGCCAGTAAGGCCGGGCGGCCGGGGTTAACCACTAATCCGCACTAATTTCACACTAATCATGATTAGTGCCCCATTAGTGTCCTTTAGTGGTTAAACTTCCGTGATCTGGATTTATAGAATCCTGTTCCTCCCGCTGCTCCTGCTGGCGTCGCCGTATTACGTGTGGCGGATGCGGCGGCGCGGCGGGTATGCGGAGGGTTTCTGGCACCGGTTCGGCGAGGTGCCGCCGCTGCCGGCCAAGGCGGCGGGCGCAAAACGCGTCTGGCTGCAGGCGGTCAGCGTCGGCGAGATCCTCGCCATCGCGCCGCTGCTCGAGGCCTTCCAGCGCGAGGGACACACCGAGGTTTACCTGACCACCACGACCAGCACCGGCTACCAGCTGGCCAGGGAGAAGTATGCCGCGCTGACCGTCGGCATCGGCTATTTCCCGCTCGACTGGTGGGCGTTCAGCGCGGCGGCCTGGCGCAAGGTGGCGCCGGACCTCGCGATCCTGATGGAGGGCGAGCGCTGGCCGGAGCACGTGGCGCAGGCGCAGGCCCGCGGGGTGCCGGTGATCAGCGTCAACGCCCGCATGTCCGACCGCAGCTTCAAGCGCTCGATGCGCTTCAACTGGGCCCTGCGCCCGCTCGCGGCCGGCATCACGCGCATCTTGTGCGCCGCGAAGCGCGACGAGCAGCGCTTCAAGGCCCTCGGCTTCCCGCCGGAGCGGCTGCAGACCACGGGCAACCTCAAGCTGGACGTGAACATTCCCCTGCTGGACGACGCCGCCAAGACCGCGCTGCGCCGCGAGCTCGGCCTGCCGCCGGGCGGGCTCGTGCTGCTCGGCTCATCCACCTGGCCGGGCGAGGAGACCGCGCTGCTCACGGCCCTGAAGGCGGCGCGGGAACGGGGACTGCAGGTCTCGCTGCTGCTGGTGCCGCGGCATGCCGAGCGGCGGGAGGAGTTGCGCGGCCTGCTGGAAAAGTCCGGGCTCGGCTTTCATTTCCGCTCGGCGGGCGCGGCGCCCGGCCCGGTCGATGTCGCCGTCGGCGACACGACGGGCGAGCTGCGGAAGTTCACGCAGCTGGCCGACCTGGTGTTCACCGGCAAGAGCCTTGCGCCGCACGACGGCGGGCAGACGCCGGTCGAGGCCGCGGTGCTGGGCAAGCCGGTGCTGCACGGGCCCCGCATGACGAATTTCCGCGACATCATCCGCTCGCTCACCGAGGCCGGCGCCGTGCGGAAGGTGGAGACCCACAGCGAACTCATCACGGCCGCGGTGGAGCTCCTGCAGGAAACGGCGCAGCGCGAGAAGCTGGCGGCGGCCGCCCGCGAGTGGAGCGAGGCCAACCGCGGCGCGACCGGACGCACGCTGGCGGTCATCCGGGCGCAGCTGGGGTAGGGGCGCTTGCCCTCAAGCGCCCGGGCCGTTGAGGGCAACGGCCCCTACCGGATCGCAGTCTCCGGCTGGTTGGCTGGGTGCGGTATCCTCCAAAACGGTGGTTGCGATGGTGCGCGCGGCGGCGGGCTGGGCGAGGCGGCGCAGGTTGGTGCGCCAGAGGCGCCAGAGGTTGGCGTCATTCGCGAAAAGGCGCTGGAGCGCGGCGACGATCTCGGCCGGTGTCTCGGCCAGGGCGCCGGCTTCGTTGCGCCGGATGAGCTCGTAGTTGCCTTCCTCCTGGCCGGGCACGATCTGGCTGACGAGGAGCGGGCAGAGGGCGTTGATCGACTCCTGCGTGGTGGCGCCGCCCGCCTTGCTGATGGCGACGTGGTGCGTCATGAGCAGTTCGGGAATGCGGTCGGTCCAGCCGAGGATCTCGGCCTGGGCCGGGGAGCCGTGGGCGAGGGTGATCAGTTCACGGCGCAGGCCCTCGTCGCGCCCGGCGGTGATGGTGAGATGCCAGCCGGGCAGCCGCAGCAGGGCGCGGGTGATGGCGAGGGCGGCGGTGCGGCCGGTGTTGATCATGAACAGCACGCGCCGCGGCTGGGCGGGGCTCGCCGGTTCGGGCGGCGAGAGATGCGGCGCGCGGTCGGCGAAGGCGAGGGCGACGGGGAAGCCGCTGACGTGGACCCGCTCCGCGGGCACGCCGCGGACGCGCAGGTAGGCCGCCGAATCGTGGTCGGTGACAAACCAGCCGGCGGAGGCCGTGCGATACCAGACCGAGTTGATGGTGAGGGCGTCGGTGACGACCGTGTAGTGCGGGCAGAAGGTATGGCCCTCGCGGCGGAGCTGGTTGAGCAGCCAGGCATAGACGGGGTAGGTGGAGACGATGGCGACCGGTTGTTTCTCCGCGATGATCCGGCCGAGGAGGCGGCGGTGGCTGGCGAGCGTGCGGAACATCCACGGTGCCCGGGGAGACTCGTCGAGCCAGCGGTAGAGGCGGCTCCAGATTTTCGGCGCGGTGTTGATCAGCTTCAGGTAGCCGCGGCGGGAGACGTTGTTCAGGCGCGGGGCGCGCAGGGCGAAGAGGTCGACCAGCTCGGCGTCGAGGCCGGGGCGCTCGTTGAAGGCGGCCTGCAGGGCGCGGGCGGCGCTATTATGGCCTTCGCCGTAGCCAGCGGTGAGGATCAGGACCTTGGGCATGGGGAATTGGGTGGTGGAGGCGGGGCCATCAGCCCCGCGAGGCATGGGCCACGGGGCCGGCAACCCGCGGGACTGATGGTCCCGCCTCCATCGGAGAGCTCACGCGAGGACCGGCATCTGCATCGGCTCGTCGATCTCGTCGGCCACGGCCGGCTCCGGCGCGAAGCGGGCGGCGAATTCCTTGTAGGTGACGAGCTCGAAGCGGCCGTCGTGGTGCTCGACAATGGCGGTGAGGGACTCGACCCAGTCGCCGGAGTTGAGGTAGTGAATGTCGCCGATCATCTTGTCGGCCGGCGTGTGGATGTGGCCGCAGATGACGCCGGTGCAGCCGCGGTCGCGGGCCAGGGCGGCGACCTGGTCCTCGAACTTGCCGATGAAGCTGACCGCCTGCTTGACGCGGGCCTTGATGGCCTGGCTGAGGGAGAAGTAGTCCTTGCCGCGGAGGCGGCGGAACCAGTTGTAGGCGCGGTTGAGGCGGAGGAGGAACGCGTAGCCCATGTCGCCGAGGTGGGCGAGGAAGACCATGTTCTTCACCACGCCATCGAAGACGTCGCCGTGCAGCACGAGGTAGCGGCCGCGGGCGGTCTCGAGGATGTGGTCCTCGACGAGGCGCAGGGTCTCAAACTGCATGGGCAGCAGCCGGCCGATGAAGTCGTCGTGATTGCCCCGGAGGTAGACGACCTCGGTGTCGCGCTTCTGGATCATGGTCAGCACGCGGCGGACGAACTTGGTGTGGGACTTCGTCCACGGGTCGCCGCGGCGGAGGCGCCAGCCGTCGATGATGTCGCCGTTGAGGATGAGCCGGTCGCAGCGGGTGTGCTTGAGGAAGTGCGTGACCTCCTCGGCCTTGCTGTGCGGCGTGCCGAGATGGATGTCGGACAGGATGACGGTGCGGACGTGGAGTTTGCTCATGGTGTTTGCAGCTGGGAGCGGGGAGCGAGGAGCCGGGAGTCGGAAGCGGCGGGGCGGTGGCCCGGTCCGGCGGCCTCGGCGAGGTCGGCGGCGAACTGGGCGACGACGTTGTCCCACGAGCGGGCCTGCACGGCCGCCGCCGCCTGGCTGCGCAGGCGGGCGACGAGCGCGGGATCGGTGGCGAGGCGGACGGCGGCGGCGATGAAGGCGGATTCGTCGCCGGGCGGGACCAGCAGGCCGTTTTCCCCGGACCGGACCAGCTCATGGGCGGCGGCGTAATCGTAACCGGCGAAAGCCAGGCCGCTGGCGAGCGCCTCGGCGGCGACGTTGCCATAGGTCTCGGTCACGCTGGCGTGGAGGTAGATGTCGGCCGAGGCGTAGTGCGCGGCCAGGATGGTGCGGGCGACGAAGCCGGTGAAGCGGGCGTAGGGGAGTTTCGCCTCAAGCTCGGCGCGCAGCGGGCCGTCGCCCACGACCACGAACCGGCAGCGCGGATTGGCGGCGCGCATGGCGTCGAAGGCGCGGATGATCAGCGCGTAGTTTTTCTCGCGGGCGAGGCGGCCGGTGTGGATGACGAGCGGGTCATGCGCGGTGGCGCCCCAGGCGAGGCGCGTCTCCGGGTTGCGCCGGGCGGGCGTGAAGAGGGCCGGGTCCACGCCGCGGGAGAGCACGCGGAGGTTCCGGTAGCCGTCGGCGGCGAGTTCGTCGCAGAGTTCGCGGGTCGGGGCGAAGGTGCGGAGCGTGCGGTTGTGGAAATGGCGCAGCCACTTCGCGGTCAGGCTGAACAGCCAGCTGAAGCGATAGTCGTGCGTGTAATGGTGGAAGTTGGTGTGGAAGCTCGAGGTGACCGGCAGGCCGAGGGTGCGGGCGGTGTTGAGGGCGGAGAACCCGAGCGGGCCCTCGGTGGCGATATGGACCAGGTCGGGGCGGGCCTGGCGCCAGAGCCGGCGCAGGCGGCCGCCGGCGGGCAGGCCGAAGCGGAGCAGGGGATAGCCCGGGATGGGCAGGCCGGGCAGGAGGTGCTGGGTGACCGGACCGTCGATCTGCAGGACGGGGGCGCCCTGTTCGGAGCGCTGGCGCGGGCGGATGATCGTGACTTGGTGGCCGAGGCGCGTGAGGCCATGCACGAGGTGCCCCAGCGTCATGGCGACGCCGTTGATTTCGGGAGAGTAGGTTTCGGTTACGAGGACAAGTTGCAATCGGTTGGGCCCGGGCGGCGGCGACCTGCCAGCCGTCGAGCGCGGCCGGAGTATGCGTGCGCCGTGTGAAGAACCGGTGCCGGGCCGGTGACGATCGTGTAAAACGCTGCAGCGCAGCGGCTGGTAAAAAAGCGAAATAGGGGTTGCGCGTCCTCCGAGTAAGTTTCTAACGTCTGGCTTTTAGCTTGATGCAAACCCACGGGCCCAAGCGCATCTACACTCCGCAGTCCCTTGAATTCTGGTTCGGCCGCCTGGAGGTCGAATGGGAGGAACAGTTTGACGCGGCCCACGTGGAGCGCGGGCATGACATGTATCGCGACGGAGAAATCCGCGAGGTCGAGCTGGGGGCCAAGGATGCCATCATCCACCGCAAGGTCGAAAAGAAGGAGGAATACGCGGTGATCGAGTGGGACGGGGACCGCATCAAGGTGCGCTCCTCCTCGACCGACGCCCTGCTGGCCAACGCCATCGCCGTGGCCGGCTTGCACGAGATCGAGGAGCTGCTCGTGGACGAGATGGCGGCGCTGCTGCCGGGCTCGGCGAGCAAGGCCAGTCCCGCCGCCGGCAATGGCCAGCACGCGAACGGCAACGGCAATGGCAATGGCCACGGCACCAACGGCGCCCCCAGGGCCGACGCGCCCCCGCGCGACCTGCTGCTGAGTTTCACGACCAACGCCGACGGTCTGGTTTTCGTCGCTTATTGGAAGCAGGGCCGGAACCGCATCCCGGCCCTCGGCAATACCGCCAACCCGCCGACCGCCACCGAGCGCGCCAAGCTCATCGCGCTGGCCACCTACGCCCGCAAGGCCCACTTCCGCTACAACCAGGCCACCCATGCCTACGCGCTCGACGCGCTCGGCGACATCCCGGGCTTCCTGCGCGACCTGCTGCCGCACTGGAAGAAACAGTTCGCCATCGAGCTCGACGTGAAGGTGGACAACATCAAGCAGGGCGCCCGCGCCATCGAGATCGAGGCCGTGGCCGACCGCCGCGGCGACGGCGGCCTGAACCTGCGCTGGATCTTCCGCGCCGGCGAAAAACTTCTGACCGACGAGCAGGCCGCCGCGCTGCTCAAGCACGGCCGCTCGCCGATGCTGCTGCCCGACCTGGGCATCGTCACGCTGACGCCCGAGAAGCTCGAGGGCTACAACCAGTGGAAACGCAACCTCGAGGACACCTCCGCCGCCGGCGAGGTGCCGCCCTACCTGATCTTCTCCCTCTTCAACGACCACCGGATCAAGGTCACGCTCGGCTCCGAGATCGAAGCCTGGCGCCAGAAGGTCCTGACCCCGCCCGCCACGCCGCCCGAGCTGCCGGACTACCTCCGCAACTACCAGCGCCGCGGCGTCGAGTGGATGCACCACCTCTGCGAGACCGAGTGCCACGGCCTGCTGGCCGATGAGATGGGCCTCGGCAAGACCGCGCAGGTCATCGCCCTGCTGCGCACCCGCCCGATGGCGAAGATGCGCCACGTCGTCGTGTGCCCCGCCAGCGTCGTGCCGGTGTGGCGCGAGGAGATCGCCCGCTTCTATCCCGAGGCGAAGGTCGACATCCTGAAGTCGGGCAATGATTTCAAGGCCAACAAGGCGCCCTGCATCTGGCTCGCCAGCTACACCCAGCTCCGCAAGCACCGCGCGCTGCTCGACACGGTCGAGTTCGGCTACGCCATCCTTGACGAGGGCCAGTTCATCAAGAACCCGGACGCCAAGGTCACGCAGGCCTGCTTTGCCATCAAGACGCGGCACCGGCTGGTGATGACCGGCACGCCGCTGGAGAACCGGCAGCTCGATCTCTGGTCCATCTTCCGCTACCTGCTGCCCGGCCTGCTCGGCTCGCGCGCCGCGTTCGAGTCGGCGCTGGTGCAGGACCGCGAGCGCACGATGACCCGCCTGCGCCAGCAGGTTGCGCCGTTCATCCTCCGCCGCACCAAGAACGAGGTGGCCACCGAGCTGCCGCCCAAGGTCGAGATGGACCTGCTCTGCCCGCTCACCGAGGTGCAGCGCGCCGAGTATGCGCGCATCTGCTCCGAGGGCCTGGCGCGCCTCGGCGAGGACATCGGCTTGGCGCTGCGCGAGAAGTCCTTCGGCTTCCTCGCCCTGCTCACCCGCCTGCGGCAGGTATGCTGCGACCCCGACCTGCTGCCGTGGATGAACTCCCCGCTGGCGGACAGCGGCAAGCTGCAGCTGCTCGTCGAGAAGCTCGGCGAGGTCGTCACCAGCGGCCACAAGGTCGTCATCTTCTCGCAGTTCGTCACGCTGCTCGACCGCGTGCGCACGGCGCTGGACCAGCACTACCCGGAGCTGCCGCGCTACGAGATCACCGGCATGACGGTGGACCGGCAGAAGCCGGTGAAGGACTTCCAGTCGGCCAGCGGCGCGGCGGCGATGCTGGTGAGCCTCAAGGCCGCCGGCACGGGCATCACGCTGCACGCGGCGGACTACGTCTTCCTGCTCGACCCGTGGTGGAACCCGGCGGTGGAGGACCAGGCCATCGACCGCGTGCACCGCATCGGCCAGACGAACACGGTCTTCGTGTATCGCATGGTGACGGCCGGCACGATCGAGGAGCGCATCCAGGCGCTGAAGGGCGAGAAGAAGCAGCTCTTCAACCAGGTCGTGGGCAACCACACGGGCGACTTCGAGTGGACGAAGCACTTCAGCTCGCTCAACAGCCTCATCCAGCTCAGCGCGCTGGAGGTCGGCGAGGCGGAGCAACTGAATGCCGCCGTCGAGGCCACGCCCATCGGGCCGGCCCTGCCGGCCGAGGCGCCGGCGCCGCCGGCGGCCTCCTGAGGCGGACGAGCGGGCGGGCTCGCGGCCCTGAGGCGCGGGCCCCGTAACAATCCTTGTCAGGCGGGTCGGGAACAGGTCATCGTCGCGGCATGGAACTGCGACGTCCCCCAGGAGCCAAGACGCCGTGAAGGAAGTGGTGCCGCACCTCTACGACCGCTTGTTGCGCCTGCTCCGCTGGCGGCTGTGGATCATCGAGAAGCTGCGGCCCTCGCCGTGGCAGGAGACGCTGTTCTGGGCGGCCGGCGCGGGCGTGCTGGGGGCGCTGGCTTCCCTGGCTTTCCGCGGGGGCATCGACCTCATTCATTATGCCCTGACCGGGACCGCCGAGGGCATGGTGGACTCCTTTCGCGACCTGGAGTGGTGGCAACGGCTGGCCATTCCGGCAGTCGGCGGCCTGATGGCGGGTCTGGTGCTGCTGTTCGGCAAGCGGTTGCATCGGGGCCAGAGTTCGACGGATTACATGGAGGCGATCCTGATCGGCAGCGGCAAGCTACCGGTGCGTGCGACCGTCGTGAAGAGCACGGCGGCGATGTTCTCCATCGCCTCGGGCGGATCGATCGGGCGGGAGGGCCCGATGGTGCAGCTCTCCTCGGTGGTGGCCTCCTGGCTCGGCCGGCGCGGCCGGCTATCGGCGCCGCAGCTGCGCCTGCTGGTGGCCTGCGGCGCGGCCGCGGGCATCGCCTCGGCCTACAACGCGCCGATCGCGGGCTCGTTCTTCGTGGCCGAGATCATCCTCGGCACCATCGCGATGGAAAGCCTCGGCCCGCTGGCGGTCGCGGCGGTGGCGGCGACGCTGACGATGCGGACCCTGTCGAATGCGCACACGCTGTATGCCGTTCCGTCGTTCACCTTGCACTCCCTGTGGGAGATCGGGCCGTTTGTGATGCTGGGCCTGATCGCCGGCACGGTGGCGCCGTGGTTTCTGCGCTCGCTGCGGACGGTGGAAGGCTGGTTTGCCCGGACCAAGCTGCCGGTGCCGATCCGCCTGATGCTGGGCGGCCTGGTGGTGGGCGGTCTGGCGGTCTGGGTGCCGGAAGTCTGCGGCAATGGCTACAGCGTGGTCGTGGCGATCCTGAACGGGCACCTGTTGTGGACAACGCTCGTGCTCGTGCTGGTCTGCAAGTGGGCGGCGACCGCGGCCTCGTTCGGCTCCGGCGCCCCGGGCGGCGTGTTCACGCCGACGCTGTTCATGGGCGCAAGCCTGGGCTATCTCTTCGGCTATGGGGTCAACGCGGTGTGGCCGGCGGGGGCCAACGACCCGCGGGCCTTCGCCCTGGTCGGAATGGGGGCGCTGCTGGCGGCCGCGAGCCACGCGCCGGTGATGGCCATCATCATGCTCTTCGAGATGACGCTGAGCTACGACATCATCATGCCGCTGATGCTGTGCAGCGTGATCGCCTACTACACCGCGCGCGGCCTCGAGAACCAGTCTCTCTACAGCGAGGCGCTCAAGAAGAAGGCCGCCGAGGCGCCGGAGGCCGTGCGGCTGCCGGGCGTCGTGGCCGACCTGGCCAAGCCGCAGGCCGCGCCGGTGGTGTTGACGGCGCGCTTCGAGGAGATTGCCCGGCTGTTCCTGCAGACGCGGCACGAGGAGATCTATGTGTCGACGCCGGAGGGCGGTTATGCGGGCGCGATCTCGCTGCACGACATCAAGCCCTACCTGAACGATCCCGCGGTGGCGGCGCATGTCATCGCCGGGGACCTGCTGCGCGACGACGTGCCGCCGGTGTCGATGCTGGCGCCGCTGGCCGAGGCGCTGCGGATCTTTGCCCAGCACGCCGGCCAGACGCTGCCGGTGGTGGAACCCGGCACCGGCCGGCTGACGGGCATGCTGGTGAAGAACGACCTGCTGCTGGCGCTGCTCGAGGGCCGCGGGGCCGAGAAGCGCGGCGACACGCAGGCGCCCTGGCGGACGAGCTGAGGGTAGGGCGCGTTATCCCTGACGCGCCGCCGGCATACGGACGGGGCCGGCGGGTTAAGGACAACCCGCCCGACCGGCGGGCCATTTGCCGTGTTTGTCACACGGGCGTCACGAAACCGTAACACGGGGCCCTTACTCTGCGGCCACGTTCCGGCCCAATCACCGGGACGTTTCAACACCAGCACAATCCAAGTCCGTTCCACATGCCAAACCTCAAATCCAAACTGCTCGCGCTGGCCGCCGCACTGCTCTGCGCCGGCACCGCGTTCGCCCAAGACAGCGGTCCCCTGATCGACATCCTTGTCCGCAAGGGCATCATCACCGACCAGGAGGGCGAGGACCTGCGGTCCGAGCTGACCAAGGACTTCGCCGCCAATTCCTCGGCCGGCAAGCTGAACCTCGGCTCCCACCTGACCGAGTTCAAGCTGAGCGGCGATGTGCGCCTCCGGCACCAGGTCGAGACCCAGGCGCCGCAGAACGGCACCGTCTCCAACGAGCGCACCCGCGAGCGCTTCCGCCTCCGCTTCAACGGCGATGTCCTCATGCAGAAGGGCTGGGGCGCCGGGTTCGCCCTCGAGACCGCCCCCGCGGCCGATTCGGGCAACCAGACGCTCGAGAACGGCGCCAATGACTACAACATCTACCTGGCCCGCGCCTACGTGTCGTGGCGCCCGAACCTCAACTGGATGTTCGTCGGCGGCAAACAGAAGAACCCCTTCTACACGACCGACATGGTCTGGGACGGCGACATCAACCCCCAGGGCGCCACCGAGATCTACACGAAGTTCATCGGCGCGAAGGACACCCTCGAGTTCCGCGCCAGCCAGCTGCTGATGGATGACAACAACGAGACCGGCATCGGCCGCGCCGGCCGCGACGCCTGGCTCTTCGCCCAGCAGGCGGTCTACACGCACTGGTTCGGCAAGGATGCCATCGGCAACGTGGTCAACAGCCTCGTCATCGCCCCGGGCTTCATGGTCTACAACGACTCGACCCTCAGCGGCTTCGACAACGAGACGCCCTTCACCGGCACGACCGACGGACTCGCCGTCTTCACGATGCCCGGCGAGGTCAACTGGATGAACGTCGCCGGCGCCGGCACGTCGGTGAAGTTCTACTGGGACCTGGCCTACAATTTCGAGGCCGAGCGCCGGGTGCGCCAGGTCTACGGCCTGGCCAACCAGCCCAAGGACGCCATGGCCTGGCTCGTGGGCATCGGCTACAACTTCGGCACCGGCAAGGTGCAGGGCGACTACAGCCTCAAGCTCGACTACCGCAGCCTCGGCACCGGCTCGCTCGACGTGAACCTCAGCGATTCCGACTGGGCCTTCGGCCGGGTCAACCAGGAGGGCTTCAAGCTCGCCGCCGCCTACAACCTGACGGACTTCGCCAGCTTCAACGCCACCTATTTCTACACGACCGACAAGCGCGAGACCCAGACCAGCGCGGTCTCCAACCTCGACCACTCGCAGATCCTCCAGCTGGACCTCGTGGTGAAATTCTAACCAGCACTCCATCCATCCCATGAAAAAGACCATCCTGCTTCTCACGGCCCTGAGCGCCGTCACCCTGGCCTCCGCCCAGAAACTCGTCATCAAGGGTTCCGACACCCTCGGAGCCAAGCTCGTGCCCATGCTCGCCGAGGACTACAAGGCGCGTAACGCCGGCGTGACCTTTGAGATCGCGGCCGAGGGCTCGACCACCGGCATTTCCGCCATCATCGACAGCACGGCCCAGATCGGCATGTCGAGCCGCCGCGCCAAGCCCACCGAGGTCTCCGCGGCCACTGCCAAGGGCGTCTCCATGAAGCCCATCATCGTCGCCTACGACGGCATCGGGGTCATCGTGAACCAGGGCAACCCTCTCTCCTCCCTGACCAAGCGCCAGGTCGAGCAGATCTTCGCCGGTGACATCACCGACTGGTCGCAGGTCGGCGGCAGCCCGGGCAAGATCTCGATCTACACCCGCAACACCTCCTCCGGCACCTACGCCGACTTCAAGGAGCTCGCCATGAAGAAGCGCGACTATGCCTCTTCCTCGCAGAAGATGGCCGGCAACGAGCAGATCGCGGCCGAGGTGGCCAAGAACGCCAACGGCATCGGCTACGTCGGCCTGGCCTACCTCCACGACCCGGGCATCAAGACGGTGGCGATCGAGGGCGCGGTGCCGACCGAGGAGTCCGTGCTGGCGAAGAAATACCCCTACGCCCGCCCGACGTTCTACTACACGAACGGCGAGCCGACCGGCGAGGCGGCCAAGTTTGTCGAGTTCACCCTCAGCGACGAGGGCCAGAGGGTCGTCCGCAAGGTCGGCTTCGTCCCGGTCCGCCCGCTGAACTGAGCTGACACGTAAAAGTGTGTCCACTGCCGCCCGCAGCCCATGCCCGGACTGCGGGCGGCCTCTTTTGTAACCTAACCGTAACCTGCCCCGGTTGACCGGTCACCGGGGCCACCCCGATGCTGAGCGCGTCCTCACCACATGTCCGCCACCACTGAAAATCCGCCGCTGCCCCGCCTGGCCACCCGCGAGGTGCTCCTGCGCAAGCGGCGCGGCTGGTTCTTCGGGATGACCGGCGACCAGTTCGTCAAATACGTCTTCCAGGGCAACGCCGCGGTCTCGATCATCGTGCTGGCGCTGATCACCTTCACAATCTTCAAGGACGCCGTTGGTTTCATCCCGATGAACCACGCCAACCTCGCCGTCTACCGGCTGGCCGGCCTGGAGTATGTCGACCTTTACCGCGAGCAGGTGACCGCCCACAGCACGATGTCCCGCTACCTGGCCGGCATCCGCGCCCGGCAGCTGGACATCCTGATGCAGAAGGAAGGCCTGGCTCCCGCCGCGGCCATGGGGCGACTGGCGGAGTTCGACGCCTTCGCCAACCGCTTCGCCGACACCATCAACGAGCAGGAAGCCCTCCTCGGGACCATGACCGACCTGGTCACGGCCGTGAAGGAACGCCAGACGGTGGCGCAGGACCTCGCGGTGGCGAAGAAGAACCTGCTCGGGGCCATGGCCGGCGCCACGCCGGAGCGGGCGGTGCAGCTGCAGCAGGAGGCGAATGCGATCCAGATCGAGGTCATCGATTACCAGGCCGAGATCAGGCCGTTGCTGGCGCTGCGCCCGGAGATTGCCGCCGCCAACGCCGCCCAGATCGCGGCGATGAAGGAGGTCGCGGCGCAGGCGCCGAAGTTCGCCGACGCGGAGCTCACCCGGCGCATGGAGAAATTCCAGGGGTTTGTGCAGGGGTATTTCAAGGAGGTCGGGGTCATCGCGGAACGCATGGCGGCGTGGGACCAGGCGAAGCCGATCGGCTGGCTGGAGTCTTTCAACGCCTTTGCGTTCGGGCGCAAGTGGGTGACAGCCAGCTTCTGGCAGGACTGGTATGGCGTCATCCCGCTGCTCACGGGCTCCTTGCTCATCGCCTTCCTCGCCCTGCTGATTGCGCTGCCGCTTGGGGTGGCGGCCGCGGTGTATGTGAACCAGGTCGCCCGGCCGGCGGAACAGAGGATCATCAAGCCCTACATCGAGTTCATCTCGGCGATCCCCAGCGTGGTGCTCGGATTCTTCGGCATCGCGATGCTGGGCGAAACCCTGCGGCGGGTCTCGCAGATCCCCGCGCTCGACTGGGTGCCGGGCTTCCCGATGGCCGAGCGCCTCAATGCCACGACGGCGGCCTGCCTGCTCGCGCTCATGGCCATCCCGACGATCTTCTCGCTGGCCGAGGACGCCATCAACAACGTGCCGCGTTCCTTCCGGGAGGCCTCGTTCGCGCTGGGGGCCACGCGGCTCCAGACCATCATCCACATCACGGTGCCGGCGGCGCTCTCGGGCATCATGGCGGCCATCCTGCTCGGCTTCGGCCGCGTCATCGGCGAGACGATGGTCGTGCTGCTTTGCGCGGGCAACCGCATCCAGACGCCCGACCTCTCGTCCGGCCTGGGCGTCATCTTCCAGCCGGTGCACACGATGACCGGCATCATCGCGCAGGAGATGGGCGAGGTGGTGCGCAACAGCATCCACTACCGGGCGCTCTTCATGGTCGGCGTGGTGCTCTTCCTGATCTCCCTGCTTATCAACTGGCTGGCGCAGAAAATCGTCCGCCGCTACCGGATCTCCATCGGATGAAGCCCGCGACCACCACCGCCGCGACCATCTACGGCCGGCCCACGACCGCCAAGCGGGTCGAGACCGGGATCTTCTGGGTGCTGCGCCTTTGCACCTATTTCGTGCTGCTCTGCGCCGCGTTCATCTTCTGGGATATCGGCACGAAGGGCGGGGCGGTGATCTTCCGGACCTCGGCTCCCTTCATCAACGTGCCGTTCCTCACCGAATCGCCGGAGACCCTCAATGTTTTCGAAAAGGACGGGCAGAAGCGCACGATGGGCGACCGGGCCTTCCGCCAGTTCAAGGCGGAGCATGAGGCGGAGATGAAGGGTGTGGCGGTCGAGACCTACGTCTATTCGGCCGGCGGCATCTTCCCCAACATCGTCGGCACCGTCCTGCTGGTGCTCGGCTCGATCCTCATCGCGTTGGTGCTGGGCGTGCTGAGCGCCATCTACCTGAGCGAATACGCGACCGACGGCCCGTTCATCCGCTTCCTCCGCCTCTCGATCATCAACCTCGCCGGCGTCCCCTCGATCGTGTTCGGCCTGTTCGGCTTCGGCCTGTTCGTCATCGCTTTTGACTTCGGCGTGTCGCTGCTTGCCGGCTGGCTGACGCTCGCCTTCATGGTCCTGCCGGTGATCATCACCGCCTCCGAGGAGGCGCTCAAGGCCGTGCCGAAGGGCTACCGGGAAGGCTCGCTGGCGCTGGGGGCCACGAAGTTCCAGACCATCGTGACCAACGTGCTGCCCTATGCGCTGCCCGGCATCCTGACCTCCTCGGTGCTTGCGATCGCCCGCGTGGCCGGCGAGACGGCGCCCATCATGTTCACCGCGGCGTTCGTGATGCGCGACGAGCTGCCGTGGCAGATCCAGAAGTGGACCGAGTTCATTTTCCAGGGCGTCATGGCGCTGCCGTATCACATCTATGTCGTCGCCTCCAAGATCCCGCAAAACGAATACACGCGCGACGTCCAATACGGCACGGCCTTCGTGTTCCTGTTCACGGTCGCGGCCATCGCCATGACCGCCGTCATCCTCCGCCAGCGGCTCCGCAAAAAATACAAATGGTAACCACCCTCGCTCCCATGACCGAATCCGCAGCTCCCTCCGTCGCGCCCCGCCCGGTGGCCGTGGCTCCCGCCGCGCCGGCCAGCCCGGCCAACCGCGCCGTCATCGAGATCGACGACGTCGATTTCAACTACGGCGCCGCGCGCGCGCTGCACGACATCACCCTCAATATCCAGGAGCGGCAGGTCACCGCCTTCATCGGGCCCTCCGGCTGCGGCAAGAGCACGCTGCTGCGCTGCCTCAACCGCATGAACGACCTGATCGACGGCGCCCATGTCTCCGCCGGAGAGATCCGCATCGACGGGGTGAACATCAACGACCCGCGGGTGGACGTCATCGAGCTGCGCAAGCGCGTCGGCATGGTCTTCCAGAAGTCCAACCCGTTTCCCAAGTCCATCTACGAGAACATCACCTACGGCCTCCGCATCCAGGGCCAGAAGAACAAGGCCCGGCTCGACGAGGTCGTTGAACGCAGCCTGCGCGGCGCGGCGCTGTGGGACGAGGTGAAGGACCGTCTGCACGAGAGCGCGCTCGGCATGTCCGGCGGCCAGCAGCAGCGCCTCTGCATCGCCCGCGCCATCGCGGTCGAGCCGGAGATCATCCTGATGGACGAGCCCTGCTCGGCGCTCGATCCCATCGCCACCGCCAAGGTGGAGGAGCTCATCCACTCCCTGAAAAAGCAGTTCACCATCGTCATTGTGACGCACAACATGCAGCAGGCGGCCCGCTGCTCCGACCGCACGGCCTTCTTTTATCTCGGCAAGCTCATCGAATACGCCGATACCCGCACCATCTTCATGAACCCCGCCAATCCGCAGACCGAGGCCTATGTCTCGGGTCGCTTCGGTTGAAGACCCCAAGGCAGTTAACCACTAATCCACACTAATTTTCACTAATGACCTGATTCCAATCACCTCCGGTTCCTGGACCGGATTAGTGAGAGATTAGTGTTCATTAGTGGTTAAAAATCCCAATCCCATGAAACGATTCTTCGACGCCGAAATTGAGGCTTTCCGCTCCCACCTGCTGCAGATGGGCGAACGCGCCATGGACCAGACCCGCCTCGCCATGAAGGCCCTGCTCGAGGCCGACATCGCCCTCGCGGACAAAGTCATCGCCGCCGACGACGAGCTCGACCAGCTGGAAGTGAAGATCGACGACGAGGCCATCCGCTACATGACGCTCCGCGGCCCCGTGGCTTCGGAACTGCGCCTGATCGTCGTGGGCATGAAGGCCAGCCACGACCTGGAGCGGGTGGGTGACGAGGCCACCGGCATCGCCCGCCGCTCGCGCAAGCTCGCCATCGAGCCGCCGCTCGAGCTCTACGGCGACCTGCCGCGCATGTCGAAGATCGCCCTCGAGATGCTGCGCGACGCTCTCGACTGCTTCGTGCAGGAGGACGAGCAGAAGGCCCTCAGCGTCATCCGCCGCGACCCGGAGGTGGACAACCTCAACCGCGCGCTCTATCGCCGCCTCACCAGCTACATGATCGAGAAGCCGGACACCATCGCCCGGGCGCTCGAGCTGATGTTCATCTCGAAATCACTGGAGCGCATCGCCGACCACGCGACCAACATCGCGGAGGAGATGGTTTTCCTCTCCAAGGGACTCGACATTCGGCACAGCGACATCGGCAAGCAGGACGTCCTGCCCACGACCGGCTCCAACCCGCCGGTTTGAGATGCGGGTTTGACCCGGCGGTGCAAAAAGCGCACCTCTTGGGTCACTCCATGAGCTCAAAACGGCAGGGTGTTTACCTCGGCACCGACAGCGGCGCAACCACCTCCAAGACGGGCGGTGTCTGGGCGGACGGCAGCATCATCTCCACCCACCTGCGGCAAAGCTCCACCAACGCGCAGGCCGGCACGGCCGCGGTCGTGCAGGGCTGGGTGGAGGGCGTGAAGGGTTTCCTCGCCGACAACGGGCTCGGCTGGGACCAGGTGCTCGGGGCCGGGCTCGCGATTCCCGGACCGTATGCGGGCCCCGGAGTGCTCGGCCGGGCGGCCAACCTGCCGGCGAGTTTCGAGGGCTGGAATTTCCAGGCGGAATACGCCGCCGCGCTCGCCGCCGCGGCCGGCCGGCCCGTGCCGCTGGTGGCGGGCAACGACGGCAATTACGGCGGGGTGGGCGAGGCGCAGCGCGTGCGCGGCGACTCCCGCGCCACGGTCCTGATGCTCGCACCCGGTTCCGGGCTCGGGGTGGCCTACGTGGACGCCAACGGACTGCCGCTGGAGGGTGACACGCTCAACGGCATGGAAGGCGGCCACATGCCCGCGGTCCTGCATCTGCTCGGCGGCATGAAGCCGCTGCGCTGCGGCTGCGGACGCGACTGGGGCTGCATCGAGCCCTACACCACCATTTCCGGCCTGCCGCAGCTGCTGGAGGAATTCCTGCCGAGGCACCCAACCCACCCGTTTCACACCTCGCCCGTCCCGACCAAGGAGAAGGCGTTTTCGCTTCGCACGCTGGCGCAGAAGGGCGACCCGCTCGCCGTGGACATCTTCAATTTCCAGGCCCGGGCGCTCGGCCTGCACCTTGCGTCGCTGCTGGTGGCGGTGGACGCCGAGTATGTCGTCATCGGCGGCGGCTTGATCGACCCCGAGGCCACCACGCCCGAGTTTCGCGAGCGTTACCTGCGCATCATCCGGGAATCGGCGCTGCCGTATCTCTGGCCGCAGCAGCGGACGAAACTGAAGGTCCTGCCCGCCTCGCTCGGTGAACTGTCCCAGGCCATCGGCGCGGCGCTCGTCGCGCTCTATACCGCCAAGACCCGGGGGTGAGGCGGCGCGTTACTTGTAACCGAGGGCGACGCAGAGCCGCTCGGTGAGATAGCCGATGAGGCCGCAGACGGGCAGCGTGAAGACCCAGGCCCAGAGGATGCGCTCGACCACCGTCCATTTCACGGCGCCGAAGCGCTTGACCGCGCCGACGCCCATGATGGACGTGGAGATGGCGTGGGTGGTGGACAGCGGGATGCCCAGCACGGAGGCGTAATGGATGATGAGGGCGGCGGTGGTCTCGGCGGCGAACCCGTGCACCGGCTGCAGCTTGACCATCTTGTGGCCCATGGTGCGGATGATGCGCCAGCCGCCCGCGGCGGTGCCGGCGGCCATGACGACGGCGCAGGTGACGACGACCCACTGGTTCACAACGAATTCGGGTGTGCGGAGGAAGGAGGCCCAGGCCGGCAATTCATCGAAAGCCCCGCTCTTCGTGCCGGTAAAGAGGGCGAGGGCGATGATGCCCATGGTCTTCTGCGCGTCGTTCGAGCCATGGCTGTGCGCCATGAGGCCGGCGCTGACCAGCTGGAGCTTGCCGAAGACATTGTTGATCAGCCGCGGCCGGAGCCGGTGGATGCAGATGGTCAGCAGGAACATCAGGAACGCACCGCCGAAGAAGCCGACTAGCGGCGAGGTGATCATGGGCAGGACGACCTTCGGCCAGAGGCCGGCGGCCGCGCCCTTGGCGTCGGTCGTGGCCCAGTGGAGCACGTTCCAGTCGTTGCCGGCGGAGGCCAGCGCGGCGCCGCACAGGCCGCCGATGAGCGCGTGGCTGGAGCTCGACGGCAGGCCGAACCACCAGGTGATGAGGTTCCAGATGATCGCGCCCATCAGGCCCGAGAAGATCGTGGCCATCGTGACGACGTTGGTGTCGACGAGGCCCTTGCCGATGGTGCTGGCGACGGCGGTGCCCATGAGCGCGCCGATGAGATTGAAGACGGCGGCGAGCGCGATGGCCTGGCGGGGCGTCAGCACCTTGGTCGAGACGACCGTGGCGATGGCGTTGGCGGCGTCGTGAAAGCCGTTGATATACTCGAAGACCAGCGCCGTCAGGAGGACGATCAGGAAAATGGTCATGGGGCTCGGCGGCGGGGCGGCAGTCGGGCTTACGAGTATTTCAGCATGATCATGAAGACCACCTGGCCGGCGTCACGCGCGCGGTCCACGGCGGTTTCCACCAAATCGTAGAGTTCCATCAGGATGAAGACCTCCTTGGCGTCGAACGGGCCGTTGTAGAGGTCCTTGACCAGCGCGAGCATGACCTTGTCGGCCTCGCCCTCGGCGAACTGAAGCTTGGCGTGGTGATCCGTGATGCGCTCGACCTGCGTGCCCTGGCGCAGGGCCTTCACCATCGCGACGACCGACTCGACCGCCTGCTCGAGCAGGACGACCTGCTTCTGGAGGCTCTCCCGCGGGACGCGGGCCGGGCAGATGGTCAGGCGCTCGACGATCTTCTCGACGGTCTTGGGGATCCGGTAAAGGGCGAGGGAGAGGGCCTCGATGTCCTCGCGCTCCAGCGGGGTGACGAAGGTCCGGCAGAGTTCCTCGGTGATCTCCTGGGTGATGCGCTTGTCCTTCCGGCGCGTCTGGATGATGTCGTGGATGTTCGTGGCGGCCATGGTGCCGTCGTTGCTGAGGATCTTGACCAGCAGGTCTGTGCTGACGCGGGCCTCCTCGGCGCTGGCTTCCAGCAGGTCATAGAACTTCTCCTCCTTACCCATGAGCTTCTTGAAGGAAATCATGCCTCACAGCCGATACCGGAAGCGGGGGTGGAGGCGAGGCGATTTTTACAAAAGTTACGTCATCAATTTCTTCCGCGGGAGATTCCGGGCGGGTTGTGCATTTATTGCCGCCGGTTTTGCCCGGCGGACGGCCCAAAGAAGGATTTGACAGACGCCAAGGGGTCATGGACTTTCTCGGCCCTTTACGGCGGTCATAGCTCAGCTGGTTAGAGCACAAGATTGTGATTCTTGGGGTCGCGGGTTCGAATCCCGTTGACCGCCCCACTTTTACCATGGTTTCCGGGCCGATTTGTCGGTTTTCCTGATGGCGCGACTCCGCCTGCTGACCTTCAACGTGGCTCATGCCCGCGGCACCCTCCCGGTGCACCAGAGCCTGCGCTCGGCCGTCAAGATCCGCGGCAACCTCCTGA
>JAYRXZ010000027.1:0-36393 GCA_041917235.1 Lacunisphaera sp.
AATTACGCGAAGGACGGCCGCAAGGTCTGGGTCGAGCTGGAGATCCAGCCTGTGCGCAACGAGCAGGGGGTCCTCACCGGCTTCATGGGCCTGCAGCTCGACATCACCCTGCGCAAGCAGCAGTCCGCCCAGCTGCGCGAGGCCAAGGAGGCCGCCGAGCGCGCCAACGTCGCCAAGAGCCAGTTCCTCGCGATGATGAGCCACGAGATCCGCACGCCGATGAACGGCGTGATCGGCATGGCCAGCCTGCTGCTCGACTCGCCGCTGACCCCGGACCAGCGCGAGTCCGCCGAGACCATCCGCCAGAGCGGCCAGGCGCTGCTCACGATCATCAACGACATCCTCGACTTCTCGAAGATCGAGTCCGGCCGCCTGGAGCTGGACCACACCGAGTTCAGCCTGCGCGACTGCGTCGAGGGCGCCGTGGATGTGCTCGGGCCCGCCGCGGCGGCCAAGCAGCTCGATCTGATCTGCGAGATTCCCGGGGATGTCCCGGCCATGGTGCGCGGCGACCCGGTCCGCCTGCGGCAGGTGCTGGTCAACCTGGTGGGCAACGCCGTGAAGTTCACCGAGCGCGGCGAGGTGCTCGTGAAGGTGCGCGTGCTCGCCCGGTCCGCCCCACAGGTCGACGTGGTCTTCACCGTGTGGGACACCGGCATCGGCATCCCGGCCGGGCACATGGAGAAGCTGTTCCAGCCCTTCAGCCAGGTGGATGCCTCGATGACGCGCCGTTTCGGCGGCACCGGCCTCGGGCTGGCCATCTGCCGCCGCCTGGTGGAACTGATGGGCGGGGGCATCAGCGTGGAGAGCGAGGTCGGGCGCGGTTCCAGCTTCAGCTTTGTGCTGCGCCTGCATGAGATCGCCACCGACGCCCCGGACCAGGCCGGCCGGCCGGGCGAACTGCGCGGCCGGCGCGTCCTCATCGTCGAGGACAACGCCACCAGCCGGCGCATCCTGTCCGCCATGGTGCGGCACTGGGGGCTGGAGGCCGTGGCGGTGGATTCCGCCGCCAGCGCGCTCGCGCAGCTGGGCGGGACGGACCGGTTTGATGCCGCCATCATCGATCTGCAGATGCCGGAGCTCGACGGCCGGGCGCTGGCCCGAAGCATCCGCGAGCTGCCCGGCCGCACGGACCTGCCGCTGGTGCTGCTCGCCAACCCGGGTCGGAAGGAAAATCCCGGCGGGCATTTCCGCGCGATCCTGACCAAGCCCGTCAAGCCCGCGCCGCTGTTCGACGCCCTGCTGGCGATTTTCGCGAGGAAGGATGGCAACCCCGCGCCGGTGACCCCGGCGTAGGTGGAGCCCGCGCTCCGCGCGGGCTTAACCTGCGCGGAGCGCAGGTTCCACCAGGTCGGCATGCTACTCAGGCCGGTTCAGCGAATGCGCGACCTGGGGCCAGAGAGCCGCGGTGCGCTCGGCGACGATGGCCCGCGCCTTGGCCGCCTCGGCCTCGCGCTGGGCGAGGTTTTCCTCGGCAATGGCGGCGAGGTCGTCGAGGTTGTAGAGGAACACGTTGGCCAGCGCCGCGGCGGCGGGGTCGATGTCGCGGGGCAGGGCGAGGTCGATGAGGAAGAGCGGGCGCGCGGCGCGGCGCTTCATGGCGGCGGCCACGAGCTCGGCGGTCAGGATGAAGCCGGGCGCGGAGGTCGAGCTGGCGACAATGTCGGCGGCGGCCAGCAGCTCGGGCAGCTCGGCCAGGCTGGCGGCCCAGCCGCCCGCCTGGGCGGCGGTGGCCTCGGCGTTGGACAGCGTCCGGCTGGCGACCGTGATGGAGGCGGCGCCGCGGCTCTGGAAAGCCTGCGCGGTCTTCAGGCCGATTTCACCCGCGCCGACCACCAGCACCCGGCTGGTGTCGAGCTCGCCGAAGATGCGCCCCGCGAGGTCCACCGCCACCGTGGCGGTGCTGACCTGCCCGGCACCGATGCCGGTGTGCGTGCGGATGTGCTTGGCCGCCTGGAAGGTCTTTTGGAAGACGCGGTTGAGCACCGGCCCGGTCCACTGGCGGGCCAGGGCCGCGTCGTAGGCGGCCTTCACCTGGCCGAGGATTTCCGTCTCGCCCACCACCTGCGAGTCCAGCCCGGACGCGACCGAGAAAAGGTGGGCGATCGCCTCGTGGTTGTGCCGCAGCTGGAGCACGCCCTCCAGCTCGGCCGGCGCGCAGCCGGTCGTCTGCGCCACCGCGGCGCGCAGGGCCGGCAGCGTGCCGGGCTGGCGGGCCACGCCGTAGATCTCGACGCGGTTGCAGGTGTTGAGGAGCGTGAACTCCGTCACGCCGGGCAGCGCCCGGAGCTGCTCGGCCAGGCCGGCGGCCCGGGTCTCGTCGAGCGCGAGCTTCTCGCGGACGTCGAGCGGCGCGGTGTGGTGGCTGGCGCCGAGGAGGAAAAGGACGGGGGCGGTCGGCTCCATCGGTCAGCGGCTCTCCGGGGTGAGGACAACCTCGTGGTGGCGGCTGGAATTCACCGGCCCGAGCGACAGCAGCGCGATGATGAACATGACCAGGCAGACCCAGGCGAAGCGCACCGAGACGAGCCGGGCCCGCCAGCGCAGCAGCCAGACCACCAGGTAGACGAACCACACGCCGAGCGTGACGAAGAGCTTGGGGTAGTCGACCGACGCCGTGTCGCGCACCCACCACACGGCGCCGACGCCGAGCGAGAAGGTCAGCAGCAGCACGCCGAGCGCGAGCAGGCGGAAGTTGATCTGGTCGAGCTGGACCACGGAGGGCAGGAACCAGAAGAGGCCGTTGAGGCGCTTGTGCTTCAGGCTCCAGTTCTGGAGCAGGTGCATGAGCGCCGTCAGGGCCAGCAGCCCGAACACGCCGTAGCTGAAGACCGCGAGCGCCGCATGCAGCTCGATCCAGGGGTTGTTGCCGAAGATCTTCTGGCCGTGCGCCAGGTCCCAGGCCGGCACCAGCAGCGACACCAGCGCCAGGGAGGCGGCGTAACCGGCGGTGAACAGGCCGAGCAGGCTGCCGCGGAAGGTCGTGCCGACGAAGAAATACAGCACCATGGCCGACCAGGCGACGAACTGGACGATCTCGAAGGTGTTGCCCAGCGGGCAGCCGCCGACGGCGAGGCCGCGCACGTAGAGGCCGGCCATCTGGAAGCCCCAGCCGCCGACCAGGAGCGTGTTGAGGATCGTCCGCAGGCCGGCAGGCGCCTGCCGCCGGGTGAGCGCCACCAGCCCGGTCAGGAAGCCGGCAAGGTAGAGCAGGGCGCCGAGCCAGAGGAGGGCGCGGTCGGTGAGCAGCGAGGACATGGTGAGCCGAGGATGCCCGGCCCGCCGGCCGGCGCAAGACCGACAAATCGGTATTAGGGGGAGGGGGCGCTGTGCCGGTCGGTTTCTGATTTCGGCTTGGGCCGGGGCCGCGCCCGGGCCAGCATCCGCGCATGGCATTCAACCCCCGTCCCCTGCTGCTGGAAGGCCGCCACGTGCGGCTGGAGCCGCTCACCCCGGCGCATGCCGCGGGGCTGTTTGCGGCGGCCACGCCGGAGGTCTTCCGCTACCTGATCATCCCGCCGTTCGCGGCGCTGGCGGACGCGGAAAAATACGTGGCCGATGCGCTCGCGGCGCAGGCGACGGGCGCCGAGGTGGCGTTCGCGACCGTGCGGCAGGACGACGGTCGCGTGGTGGGGACAACCCGCTTCCTCGACATCCGCCGGCCGCACCGCGGCCTGGAGATCGGCTGGACGTGGATCACGCCGGAGGCGCAGCGCACCGCCGTCAACACCGAGGCGAAATACCTGATGCTCCGGCAGGCCTTCGAGGGCTGGGGCGCGCTGCGGGTGCAGCTGAAGACCGACGTGAACAACGCAAAGTCCCGCGCTGCCATCCTGCGCCTCGGCGCGTCGTTCGAGGGCATCATCCGCAAGCAGATGCTGCGGCCTTACGACGGCTATGAGCGCGACTCGGCCATGTTCAGCATCATCGGGCCGGAATGGCCGGCGGTGAAGGCGGGGCTCGAGGCGAAGCTGGCGAGGTAGGGCTGGGAATTGTGTAGGGTCGGCGCTTGCGCCGACCTAACACCCGAGGTCGCCGCAAGCGGCGACCCTACATTTCATTTAATCCCTGTGTGCCACCCAGAACCGGCAGTTGTCGGAGAAATTGCGGACCTTGGGCGTTTCGCTGGCGAGTTCGTTGCGGGTCGCGTCCTCGACGTGCGTCCAGCCGGTCGCGGCCATGTCCTCGAGCACTTCCCGGCGGTCGGGCAGGTGCATGAAGGTGTTGCCGTTGTGGTCGGTGAAGTAGCGGTCGCCGAACTCCACCAGCCGCGGGTTCTGCTCGCCGCGGGCCCAGAGCTCGGCCTCCTTCGCCCACTCCTTCAGCTCCTTGGGATCGCCGCGGTCGTGGGTGGTGTAGATGATATGCCCGCCCGGCCGGCAGAGCCGGTGCAGCCCGCGCAGCGCGGCGCGGCGGTTCTCGCGCCCGGGAATCTGCATCAGGCCGTTGAACATGAAGAGCACGCCGTCAAACGGTTGGTAGTCTATTAGACTACTAACGGCCAGGCGCGTCGCATCGGCCTGCAGGAAGGTCAGGCCGGTGATGCCCTGTTCCTGCGCGAGGTTCTGCGCCTGCTCGAGCAGTTCGGAGGCGAAGTCGAAACCGGTGAGGTTGCGGTAGCCTTGGTGCCAGAGCCCGACCGTCACCCGGCCGGCGCCGCAGCCGGCCTCAAGCAGGCGCGCGTCCTTGTCGGGAAAATATTTCGCGATCAGCGCGAGCTCGGATTTCCACAGGCCGACGAAGTGCGCCGCCCGGGTGTAGTGCAGGACCGCGTTGATCGCGTTGTAGTCGTCGCGCACGGTGGCGCCGTCGATCTTGGTTACTTCCGCCGCCATGTAGCGATGAACATGCCGTTCGCGTTCAGGTCCTGCGGCCAGAGGGTGACAGAGGACGGATGACCGAGGACGGAGGACGGCTCAAATTCCGGATGATCGGCGCTGAATTTCGCTGCCACCTCGACGGTCTCGGCGCGGGTGAGCGTGCACACGGCATAGACCAGCCGGCCGCCGGGCTTGAGCGTGCCGGCCACATGGTTGAGCAGGCGCGCCTGCACGGCGGCGAGTTCGTGGACGTCCTTCGGCAGGGTGGTCCAGCGGGAATGGGGATTGCGCTGCCAGGTGCCGACGCCGCTGCACGGGGCATCCACGAGGACGCCGTCGAACTTCGCCTTGGTGGGCAGCTTGTCGTCGCCCTCCCAGGGGGCGGCGCGGAAGTTGAAGACCTTGGCGCGGGCGGCGCGGTCCTTGAGCTTGGCGAGCCGGCGCACGGAGCGGTCGCTGGCCCAGAGCAGGCCCTTGTTCTGCATCAGGTCGGAAAGGTGCATCGTCTTGCCGCCTTCGCCGGCGCAGGCGTCCCACCAGGTCTCGCCCGGCTTGGGTGCGGCGGCGAGGCCGACCAGCTGGGACGCGAGGTCCTGGATCTCAAATTCGCCGGCCTGGAATTCCTTGGTGCGGTAAAGATCCGTGAGGCCGGTGTAGCGCAGGGCATCGGGCGACTGCGGGGCGGGAATGAGATGGCTGAGCTTGCCGGCGAGGGCGGCGCCGGTGCCGGCCTTGGCGCGGATCCACAGCGCCGGTTCGCGCTGCAGCTGGACGAGCCACGCCTTGGGGATGTCCATCTCGTCCTTCAGCCAGTCCGGCACGGCGCGGGCGGCGAGGGCCTCGGGCTTGAAGCTGGCGGGATTGGCGTCGAAGCGCTGTTGCAGGTCGAGGGCGGCGAGCAGCTGCTTCTGCGGCGAGTCCTTGGGGGCCAGCCAGCGCAGCCAGCGGAAATAGGCGAACACGGCGCGGCTGATCCCGCGACGCTCGGCCGGGGCGGTGAAGTGGCGGTCCTGCGTCAGCGACTCGCGCAGCGCCTGGTCGGCGGGCGTGCCGGCCGCCACGAGCTTCAGGACGCGGGCGGCGTTGTTGATGATCTTGGATTCAGCCATGGTCAGCCGCGCTTGTTGCCCCAGCGTTTCACTTCCTTCAATTCGGGGCGGCGGGCCTCGGCGAGGATGCCGGCGACGGCCGGGTGGGCGCGCAGTTCCTGGTAGGCGGAAGGCGCCACGCGCCAGTTGAGGCTGGCCGGGGCCTCGGCGACCGGGGCCACGCGGTTCTCGAACATAAACGCCAGCTCGACCCGGGTGTCGCCGCCGGACCCGTTGATGGTCGTGCGGAGTTTCTTGAGGAAATCGGGCAGCTGGGGATGCGCAGGCGACAGCAGCCAGGTGACCTTGCGGAGGTTGTTCGCGAGGTAGCTGTCGAGCGGGTAGAGCTCCTTCACGTTGAGGCGGGCGCCGTCGTTGCCCTTCATCACCGTGCCGAGCACGACGACCGGCTGGTTCTCGGCGAGGGTCTTGCCGTAGGTCTCGTAGGCGTCGGCATACATGTTCACCGAGATCGTGGCCTTTTTGCTTGCGAGGTTGAAGAAGGCCCAGGGGCGGTTGTCCTTCTTCGAAAGCTTCTTGTTGATGCCGCTCATGATGCCCGCGAGGCGGAACTCGATGCGGTCGCCCTCGAGCAGCACGGATTCCTCGGTGTGGGTGCACAGCGCCTCGGCGAGGCCGGCGTAGGCGTTGAGCGGGTGGCCGGAGACGTAGAAGCCGAGCAGCTCCTTCTCGAACTGCAGGCGCTCGGCCGAGGTGAAGTCGTTCGCCGTCGTCGTGTGCTGCGTGTGGCCGTTGGCGCCGTTGCGGGCCGCGGGCTTCGGGGCCTCCTCGGCGAGCGCGTCGAGGAACGAGTGCTGGCCGGCGGCCTTGTCGCGCGCGTGGGCCGCGGCGCCAGCGATGGCGCCGTCGATGCCGTCGAAGAGCTGCTTGCGCGGCGCGCCGCTGAAGTCGAAGGCGCCGGTCTTCACCAGGTGCTCCAGCACGCGCTTGTTGAGCGCGCGGGCGTCGACGCGGGAGGTGAAATCGGCGAAGTCCTTGAACGGGCCGTTGGCCTCGCGTTCCTCGAGGATCTTCTGCGCGGCCTGCTCGCCGACGCCCTTGATGCCGGCGAGGCCGAAGCGGATCTTGTCGCCGACGGGGGTGAAGTTGACGCGCGACTCGTTGACGTCGGGGCCGAGCACCTTGAGGCCCATGGCCTCGCACTCGGCGACGAAGTGGGCGACCTTTTCCGAGTTGCCGAGCTCGGAGGTGAGCATGGCCGCCATGAACTGGACCGGGTAGTTGGCCTTCAGGTAGCCGGTCTGGTAGCTGAGGACGGCGTAGGCGGCGGAGTGGGACTTGTTGAAGCCGTAGCCGGCGAACTTGTTGAGGATGTCGAAGATCGAGTTGGCCGTCTTGGCGTCGATCTTGTTCACCTTCGCCGCGCCCTCGACGAACTTGGCGCGCTCCTTGGCCATGGCCTCGGCGTCCTTCTTGCCCATGGCGCGGCGCAGCATGTCGGCGCCGCCGAGCGTGTAGCCGGCGATGATCTTGGCGGCCTCCATGACCTGCTCCTGGTAGACCATGACGCCGTAGGTCTCGCGGCAGACCTCCTCGAGGAGCTTGTGAGGGAACTGGACGGTGCTCGGGTCCTTCTTGCCGCGCACGTAGTCGGGGATCCACTCCATCGGGCCCGGGCGGTAGAGGGCGATGAGGGCGACGATCTCGTCGATCGAGGACAGGCCGATCTGGCGGCAGAGCGACTGCATGCCGCCGGATTCCAGCTGGAAGACGCCGGTGGTGCGGCCGGAGTTGAGCAGGGCGTAGGTCTTGGGGTCCTCGAAGCCGACGGCCTCGATGTCGAACTTCGGGTCGGCGGTGCGGCGGACATTGTCGACGGCGTCGGCGATGACGGTGAGCGTCTTGAGGCCGAGGAAGTCCATCTTCAGCAGGCCGAGCTTGCCCACCGCGTTCATGTCATACTGCACCGTGATGTCGCCTTCCTGCAGGGTGAGCGGGACGAACTCCTCGAGCGGCCGGTCGGTGATGATGATGCCGGCGGCGTGCTTGCCGGTGTTGCGGACCATGCCCTCGAGCACGAGGCCCTGCTCCATGATCTTCCGCGCGACGGGGTTCTTCTCGTATTCGTTGCGCAGCTCGGCGGACTTGTCGATGGCGGCCTGGAGCTCGATGTTGAGCTCGTCGGGGATCATCTTGGCCAGGCGGTCGGCCTCGACGTAGGGCAGGTCGTGGACGCGCGAGACGTCGCGGATGACCGCCTTGGCGCCGAGGGTGCCGTAGGTGATGATGTTGGCCACGCACTCGTTGCCGTATTTCTGGCGGACGTATTGGATGACCTCGCCGCGGCGGCGCATGCAGAAGTCGATGTCGAAGTCCGGCGGCGACACGCGCTCGGGGTTCAGGAAGCGCTCGAAGAGCAGCTTGAAGCGCAGCGGGTCGAGGTTGGTGATGCCGAGCAGGTAGGCGACGATGCAGCCGGCGCCCGAGCCGCGGCCCGGGCCGACGGGGATCTGCTGCTGCCGGGCCCAGTGGATGAAGTCCCAGACGACGAGGAAATAGTCCACGAAGCCCGTCTTCGCGATGATCGAGATCTCGTAGTCGAGGCGCTCGACGAGGGTTTTCGCGAGTTCCTTGTCCTTGGCCTTTTCGGGCTTCGCGTAGTCGACGCCGTAGCGCGACTTCAGGCCGGCGATGCAGAGCTCCTTGAGGTAGCCGGTGCGGTCGGTCTTCACCTCGGGCGGCAGCGGGTATTTCGGGTAGCGCTCGGAACCCTTGGGGAAGGGGATGGCGAGGTCGCACATCTCGGCGACGAGCTGCGTGTTGGTGACGGACTCGGGCACCTCGGCGAAGGTGCGGGCCATCTCGTCGCGCGACTTGAGGAAGAACTGCGTGCCGGAGAACTTCATGCGGTTCTCCTCGGCGATCTTCGAGCCGGTCTGGATGCAGAGCAGCGTGTCGTGCGGGCCGGCGTCGGCGGCGTTGACGTAATGGACGTCGTTCGAGCAGATGACCTTCAGGCCGAACTCCTCGCCGAGCTTGAGCAGGCCGGGGATGACCTTGCGCTGCTCGGGGATGCCATGGTCCTGGATCTCGACGAAATAGTTCTCCTTCCCGAAGATCTCGACGAAGCGGCCGCAGGCCTGGCGGGCGGCCTCGTAATTGTCGTTGAGCAGGTGCTGCGGGACGAGGGAGGCGAGGCAGCCGGTGAAGCCGATGAGGCCCTTCGCGTGCTTCGCGAGGGTCTCGAGATCGGTGCGCGGCTTGTAGTAGAAGCCCTTGAGATGGGCGTCGGAGACCAGCTTAAGGAGGTTCTGGTAGCCGGTGAGGTCGCGGCAAAGCAGGCCGAGGTGGTAGATGCTCTTGCCCTCGTCGGACCGGCCGGTGCGTTCGAGGCGGGAGCCGGCGGCGAGGTAGAGCTCGCAGCCGACCAGCGGCTTGATGCCCTTGGCCTTGGCCTGGTTGTAGAATTCGATCGCCCCGTAGAGATTGCCATGGTCCGTGAGGGCCAGGGACTTCATACCGAGGGCGGTGGCGCGGTCCATCAGCCGGTCGATGCGGCAGGCCCCGTCGAGCAGGCTGTAGTCGCTATGGACGTGGAGATGGACGAAATTTGAGTCGGGCGACGCCAAGGTTCGTGTATGGGAATCAGGGGGTTAGGCACTCGCAAGACCTAATCCGTGTTTTTGTATAACCCGCCTTCGCCCAAGGGCTAGGGCGAGGGTAGGGCCGCCGGAAAGGCGGTCCTCAAAATTGCTGTTGACGGTGACCGGAGCGGATGGCTTCTTGCTCGTTTTCCACAACGCCAACCACTCCCTTTCCCATGCCTATTGAGATCAAGATGCGCAAGAACGAGCCGATCGATCGTGCTCTCCGTCGTCTGAAGAAGAAGCTCGAGCGCGAGAACATCATCAAGGATGTCCGCATGAAGCGCTACAACGAGAAGCCCTGCGAGCGCCGCCGCCGCAAGGAGAAGGTCATGGCCTTCACCGCCATGCTCCGCCGTCGTTACGCCGAGTAAGCCTTTCTTCAGCCTTTTTCTTTGGCACCGGCCGGACATCGCAAGATGTCCGGCCGGTTGCTTTGTGGGGTTTGGAAATGGAGGGCCCAGCTCCCGCTGGGCCGTATGGGCGCAGGCAATATCACGTTCGCGGCCCAGCTGGAGCCGGGCCCTCCACCAAGGCAAAATGGCCCGGCTTGATTTCGACTCCGTCACCTGTCCTAGTGCAAGTCTCCCGCATGAAGCCGATCGTCGCCCTTTCCACCTGCTGGTGCTCGCACCGGCATCAGGACGGCTATGCGATGCTCAAGGAGATGGCCGGCTTGGGGTTTGAATACGTCGAGCTGAGCCACGGCATCCGGATCACGCTGGTGCCGGGCATCCTGAAGGCGGTCGAGGAGGGCGTCGTCAAGGTCGCCTCCTGTCACAACTTCTGCCCGCTGCCCACCGGCGTCACGCATGCCGCGCCCAACCTTTACACCTGTTCCTCGGCCGACGCCCGCGAGCGCGACCAATGGATGCGCCACAGCAAGCGCACCATCGACTTCGCCCACCAGGTCAGGGCCCGCAAGGTCGTCATGCACCTCGGGGCCGTCGAGTTCTTCTGGTTCAACCCGGCGGGCAAGGTGGACGCCTACTTCGACGCCCGCCCCGACACCGATCTGTCGGCCGATGCGAAATATCAAAAGCTCCTCGCCAAATCCCTCGCCAAGCTGAAGGACCGCATGCCGCCTTACTGGGCGAATACGAAGCAGGGCCTCACCGAGCTGCTGCCCTACGCCGAGCAGAAGGGCGTGCTGCTGGGTTTCGAGAACCGCGAGGCCTTTGACGAGTTGCCGCTCGACGCCGACCATCCCGAGTTGATCGCGGCCATGGCGAAGCCCAACGCCTGCGGCTACTGGCACGACACCGGCCACGCCCAGATCAAACAGAACATGTGCCTGCTCAACCATCGCGAGCACCTGGAGAAGAACGCGCCCAACGCCATCGGCTTCCACCTGCACGACGTCAGCGCCGAGGGTCGCGACCACCAGCCTATCGGCTCGGGCAGGATCGATTTCGAGATGGTCAGCCGCTTCTGGCGCCCCGAGCACACGCTCGTCATCGAGCTGAGCCCGCGCCTGACGCCCGAGGAAGTGCTGGCGTCGAAGCGGCGCGTCGAGGAACTCGTCGCGGCGCGGTTCGGGTAGTTTCGCCCGTTTTGCCTTTAGCGTGGAGGGCCCAGCTCCTGCCGGGCCGTTTGTGCGGGTGCGATATCGCGTTCGCGGCCCAGCTGGAGCTGGGCCCTCCACACACCCGGGCTTGACGGCGTCGCTTTCACGGATGCCATGGGCGCCTCATGCAATGGATCAAGACCAGCATCGGGCGGCTCCGTGTCATCGGCTTCTGGGAGGGCGTGTCCTTCCTGGTGCTGCTCGGCATCGCGATGCCGTTGAAATATTTCTATGGCGAACCCGGCGCCGTCCGCGTGGTCGGCATGGCGCACGGCATCCTGTTCATACTCTACGTGTGGGCGGCGATCCAGGCGGCCTTGGATCACCACTGGACCTGGAAGCGCACGGCGCTCGTGCTGATCGCGAGCCTGCTGCCGGCCGGGCCGTTCGTGGTGGACGCGAAGCTGCTGCGCGAGCCGGGAAGGTAGGGCGGATCATCCTTAATCCGCCGTGCGCGGAGCGTTAGGGTGCTAACGCGCTACCTTGCCAACAGCTCCGCGATCCACCGCCGGTGCGGGCCGGAGAGGGTGACTCCGTCGAGTTGCTTCAGCGGCACCCATTCG
Source organism: Lacunisphaera sp. (assembly GCA_041917235.1). Classification (GTDB taxonomy): domain Bacteria; phylum Verrucomicrobiota; class Verrucomicrobiia; order Opitutales; family Opitutaceae; genus Lacunisphaera. Next base: position 11,644 of record JAYRXZ010000027.1, read on the forward strand.
AGGGTTTCATTGCGGGCGATGTGGCGGAGGAGGGCGGGGTCCGGCTTCACGGCGTAGATCGATTCCGTAATCTGGAAACGGGTGATGGCCCGGCGCTTCACGGCGAGCAGCGACTTCGCCGCGGGTTTCACGCCCAGGTCGGCTGCCTCGGGGAGCTCGTGCAGGCCGGCGAGGCGCTTGGCCTTCGCGTGGCCGCGGCGGAGCAGCAGGCGGCCGCGGTGTTCGCACCACACGCGGGTTACCGTCTTTTGTTCGATGACCTTGGGCTTGAGGCGGGGGAATTTCTCCGGCGTGCCGGCGGCGCGGGCGGCACAGAATTCCGCGACCGGGCAGATGAGACATTGGGGGTTGGCGCGCAGGCAGACTGTTGCCCCGAGTTCCATCATCGCCTGGTTGTGTTCGCCGGGGTTGCTGCCGACGACCAGCGCATCGGCCAGCGGGGTGAAGAACTTCACGGCTTCGGTGCCGTCGCGAAACAGGCGTCCCTCGCCGGCGAGGCGGGCGAGGATGCGGACCACGTTGCCGTCCACGACGGCGGCCGGTTCGTCGAAGGAGATGCTGGTGATGGCGGCGGCGGTGTAGGGACCGATGCCGGGCAGCTCGCGCCACTCGGCCGGCGTGCGGGGCTTCGCGGGGGCGGCGACGTAGGCCTGGGCGAGCCTGTGCAGGTTGCGGGCGCGGGAGTAGTAGCCGAGGCCTTCCCAAAGTTTCATCACCCGGGCCTCGGGGGCGGCGGCGAGGGCGGAGAAGTCGGGCAACTCGCGCAGCCAGCGATCGAAGTAGGGGAGGACGGTCGCCACCTGCGTCTGCTGCAGCATGAACTCCGACACGACCGTCTTGTAGAGCGACGGCGAGTCGCGCCACGGCAGCTTCCGGTGATGGACGCGATACCAGGCGTGGAGGGCGGCCTGGAAGGCCGGGCGGCGGACGACAAGTTGCTCGGGTTGGGCCACGGAAAACCAAAAAGACCGAGCGGCCCGGGCACCGCCACTTTTTTGTGTGTTTTTGCGCCTTTTTGTGGCCATCTAAACCCATGCCCAAACGGTTCGACGACGCCGAGGAAAAGCCCAAGGCGATCACCACCTACACCATCAAGCTCGACGACGCGCAGATGGAGAAGCTGCGCTCGGCCGTCGCCGGGAAGAACTGGGAGGAGGTTGAGGTGCCCTACGCGCGCTTTGCCTTCAAGGGCCCGAAGGTCAACGTCACCGCCTACACCAGCGGCAAGGTGGTCGTGGCCGGCAAGGACACCGAGGATTTCGTGCAGAACGTCATCGAGGCCGAGGTCACCGGCGCGCCGAAGCTCGGCTACGACGAGGTGCTGCATCCCGACTGGTATGAACCCCACGCCGGCCTCGACGAGAGCGGCAAGGGCGACCTCTTCGGCCCGGTCGTGGCCGCCACCGTCATCGCCGGCAAGGAGGCCGTGCTCGCCTGGCAGGCCGCCGGCGTGCGCGACAGCAAGACCGTCGTCGACACCCAGATCCTCAAGCTCGACGAGCTCATCCGCGCGACGCCGGGCGTCGTGGCCGAGGTGCGCTACATGGAAATGGGCGAATACAACCGCGTCATGGCCCGGCCCTACGCCAGCCTCAACCGCCTGCTCGCCCAGCACCACGCCGACGCCCTCGACGCCGCCCTGAAGCGCAAGTGGGTGCCGCGCGGCCTGCTCGACCAGTTTTCCAAGGAACCGCTGGTCCAGCGCGAGCTGAAGAAGCTCGGCCTCGAGCGCTTCAACCTGGCGATGCGCACGAAGGCGGAGGAGGACCCGGTGGTCGCCGCGGCCTCGATCGTGGCGCGCGCGGAATTCGTCCGCATCATGCGGGACCTGTCGCGCGAGTTCGGCGACAGGCTCCAGAAGGGCGCCGGCGCGCCGGCCAAGGCGCAGGCGCGCGTGCTCATCGATAAATTCGGCGCCCAGGCCCTCGGCCGCTTTGCCAAGCTGCATTTCCGCACCTGCTACGAGGTCGTCTCCGAGGCCGGCAAGCTCGACGAGCTGCCGCTGCCCGTGCCGAAGGAAAAAACCGAGTGGAAGCGTTGAGTCCCGGCTGATCCAGACGCATGGCCAAACGCCGGCAACTCCGCGGGTTCGACCTGAAGCAGATCTACGGCTTCGGGGGGTTGATCGGCGTGGACGAGGCCGGGCGCGGGGCGCTGGCGGGGCCGGTGGTCGCGGCCGCCGTGCTGGTGTCGCCGGAGTTCCTGGAGGGCCGCTGGGCCGTGTCCAAGTCGGGCCGGGTCAACGATTCCAAGCAGCTGAGCGCCGCCGACCGCAGCGAGCTTTACGCCGAGTTCGAGGAGCTGGTGGCGCAGGGCCAGATCCACGCCAACTACGGCGCCGCCACCGTCGCCGAGATCGAGACGGTCAACATCCTCGGCGCCACCAAGCTGGCCATGCGCCGGGCGCTGGAGGGCATCTACCCGCCCGATGCCTTTGTGCGGAAGGCCGAGCCCGACCTCTTCGCCAGTGACGTCGAGAAGGCCGCGTTCCGGCCGACGGTGTCGGCGCAGATCCTCATCGACGGGCTGCCGCTGCGCAGCTTCCCGTATCCGCACCAGGGCATCGTCAGCGGCGACGGCCGCTCGCTGTGCATCGCGATGGCGTCGATCATCGCCAAGGTCACGCGCGACCGCCTGATGGACGAGCTCGACAAGCTGCACCCCGGCTACGGTTTCGCGCAGCACAAGGGTTACGGCACGGAGGAGCACCGCGAGTCCATCCTGAAGCTAGGCCGCAGCGCCGTGCACCGCGACAGCTTCCTCCGCAAGCTCTTCGCCCAGCCGCGCGACCTCGAGGGGCAGATGATCCTGTTTGATTGAGGGGGTGGGGCGGGATCTCCGTATTCCGCCTTTGCTCGGGTATGATATCGCGTTCGAGGCGGGATATGGTGATCCCGCCCTACAGATTGAATTGCAGCCCGGGCCCTCCTCTGGCCAACTCCCGCGACATTCATGTCCGGCAAGAAACCCAGTTCGCTCGACAAGGTGCTCGACCGCCTCGACCGGCTCGACGACGCCGGGCTGCGGACGCTCGTGCAGCGGCTGGCCCGCGAGCGCGCGCTGCTCGACACGGTCTTCAACATCCTGCAGGAGGGCGTGCTGGTCATCACGGCCGACGGCGAGATCGACTACGCCAACCACGCCGCGGCGCAGCTCGTCGGGTTCAAGGACGAGGCCGGCGCGGAAAAGACGCTCTGGCGGCTCGTGCCCGGGCTGCGCGCCTCGCTCGAGGGCGACACGGCCGGCGGCAAGAAGAGCGGGCAGCCGGTCGTCACGCGCGAGTTCGAGCTGACCTACCCGGCGCCGCGCGTCGTGCGGCTCTACATGGTGCCGTTCAGCGAGGGCGAGGGCGGGGCGCCCCGCTTCGCCATCATCCTCTCCGACATCACCAGCGAGAAGAAATCCACCGAGGAACTGATCGAGAATGAGAAGATCTCGTCCATCCTCCTGCTCGCCGCGGGCGTCGCCCACGAGCTGGGCAACCCGCTCAACTCGCTCACCATCCACCTCCAGCTCATCGAGCGGAAGCTGCGGAAGCTGAAGGGCTCGAAGGAAGCCGACTCGCTGGGCGACTCGATCAAGATCTGCCAGGACGAGGTCACGCGCCTCGACGGCATCATCCGGAACTTCCTCGAGGCCATCCGCCCGCGCCCCCCCGACCTGGCCGAGGTCAACGTCGTCGAGGTCATCGAGGACGTGCTGCGCTTTCAGGGCCGGGAGCTCGCCGACCGCGACCTGACCGTCGAGGCCGAGCTGTCCGCCGGCGCGCCCGTGATCATGGCCGACCGCAACCAGCTCAAGCAGGTCTTCTTCAACCTCGTGAAGAACGCGATGGAGGCGATGCCGGCCGGCGGCAAGCTGGCCATCCGCGTCCGCGCGGACGACGACTCGGTGTATGTCCGCCTGGCCGACACGGGCGCGGGCATCAAGACCGATGATCTCGCGAAACTCTTCTCGCCCTACCACACGACCAAGACGGGCGGCCACGGCCTTGGCCTCATGATCGTGCAGCGCATCATGCGCGACCACGGCGGGCATATCGGCATCGAGAGCAAGGAGGGCGTCGGCACCGTCGTGACGCTGCAGTTTCCCCAGAAACACCGCCGCGTGCGCATGCTGCCCGGCACCTGAGATCCGGGCTAAGTGCAACGGGTGCGGGGCCTTGGACAAAAAGCGCCGAGTCGGCGCCGCCGTGGTTTCGTAGGCTAAAGGCGTGGCGTTCCGTCCGCCCGCCGGGACGGGGCGCCGGCATTCCCGCGCATGCCCGTCCTCACCCCGCATCATCACTCAAAATACGCCTGGTCCCTGATCCACCGGGCGACGCCGCCCAAGCGGACGGCCGTGGAGCGCGTGGAGGACTTCCGCGAGATCTACAGCGAGTTCGACGAGGCCACGGCGCGCGCGCAGGCCGCCCGCTGCATCCAGTGCCCCAATGCGCTGTGCATGACGGGTTGCCCGCTGGCCAACCGCATCCCGGAGTGGATGGCGCTGACCGCGCAGGGGCTGTTCCTCGAGGCGGCGGCCGTCTCCCGCGCGACGAGCAACATGCCCGAGATCTGCTCGCGGGTCTGCCCACAGGAAAAGCTTTGCGAGGGCGCCTGCATCCTCAACGCCCGCACCGACCCGGTCGCGATCGGGGCGGTCGAGCGCTTCATCAACGAGTATGCCTTCCGCCACGGCGGCGTGGAGGCCGTGCCGGCCCCGGCCAACGGCCGGCGGGTCGCCGTCATCGGCTCCGGCCCGGGCGGCCTCGCGTGCGCCGACGAGCTTGTGCGGATGGGTTACGGCGTGACCGTCTTCGAGGCGCAGGCCGTGCCCGGAGGGTTGCTCGTCAATGGCATCCCGGCGTTCAAGCTGGAGAAACACATCGTCGAGCGACGCATCGAGCTGCTGGCGCGCATGGGCGTGGAGTTCCGGCTCGGCGTGCGCGTCGGCTGGGACGTCTCGCTCGAGGGCCTGCGCGACCGCTACGACGCCGTGTTCCTCGGCGTCGGCGCCCAGAAACCGAAGCCGCTCGGCATTCCCGGCTCCGGCCTGGCCGGCGTCGTGGATGCGCTGCCCTTCCTGATCCAGAAGAACGTCGATTCGCCGCTGATGGCGGGCGATCCGATCGAGGTGGCCGGCCGGCGCGTGGTCGTGGTCGGCGGCGGCGACACGGCGATGGACTGCCTGCGCACCGCGCTGCGCAGTGGCGCGCGCGAGGCGGTGTGCCTCTACCGCCGCGACCTCGCCAACATGCCCGGCAGCCGCAAGGAATACGCCAACGCCCTCGAGGAGGGCGCGCGGTTCGAGTTTCTGACCAACCCCACCGCCGTCCTCGGCGATGCCGCCGGCCGCGTCACGGGCGTGCGCTGCGTGCGCATGGAGCTCGGGTCGCCCGACGCCTCGGGCCGGCGCTCCCCGCAGGTGGTGCCGGGCTCGGAACACGACGTGCCCGCCGACCTCGTCCTCGTGGCCTACGGGTTCGACCCCGTGCCGTTCCCGGTGGAGAGTGATTTCGCGAAGGTGGCGACCGACAAGTGGGGCGGGTTCAAGACCGACGCCAGCCAGATGACCAGCCTGCCCGGCGTGTTTGCCGGCGGTGACTCCGTGCGCGGGCCGAGCCTCGTGGTGCACGCGGTGCGCGACGCCCGCAAGGCGGCGTTGGGCATCCACCGGTATCTCGGCGAGCGCAAGTCGCGGGCACCGTTCGCGGGCTAGGGAACGGTGGGCGGGGTAGGGCGCGGACTCCGTTCCGCGCCGTGGCGGCGAAGGGACTCGCCGCCCTACCTTTACTGCACGAGTTCCCGGTAAAGCTGCTCGACCTTGGCGCGGGCCCAGGGCGTGCGGCGGAGGAACTTCAGCGAGGACGTGATGCTCGGGTCGAACATGAAGCAGCGGATCTCGATCCGCGCCGCGAGGCCGCGCCAGCCGTGGTGCGCGACCAGCGCCTCCAGGATCTTCTCCAGGGTGACGCCGTGCAGGGGGTCCTTCGAGGGTTGCAAGGAATCAGGGCGTGCGCGTGCCGTCGGTGATCATGACAATGTGCTCGGCGTTGACCGCCATGCGGTCGCCGGCGGAAAACTCGATGAGGAGCACGGCGCCCATGGACTTGGCGGAGCGAACGCCCTTGATCGGGACGATCTTGCCTTCGCTCCTCAGGTAGATGATCACGCTCTTAAGTGTCATCTGCGGGATGGCGGTGGCGTAGCCGGCGGCCAGCTCTGAGGCGGTGGTGGGCACAAAGACGTTCGTAGAAGAGCCGGGGGCGGCTGGGACGGGCTCGGCGGACATGGCCTTGGTCTGGGCGTGCGCGGCGGGGAGGAGCAGCGCGACGAGCAGGATGAACTTCAGGTTTTTCATGTAAGTATGATGACAGGTGTTCGCAGTGATGGGTATATTCGCTTGGTATTATCCGTCAGCAGCTCTGGTATTTCCAGTTGCGCGACTTGCCCTCGGCGACCCACTCGATGGTCGTGAGCAGGCGGGTCTCGCGTGTCTCGGGGCGCTTGGCCTCCGTGATCCACTCGATGTATTCGCGGCGGCAGCTCGGGCTGAAGTCCGCCCAGGCGGCCGCGGCTTTCTTGCTGCGCTTGAGGGTGTCGGCGAGGTCGGCGGGGACGGGCAGGGCAGGCTTGGGCTTCGCCTTGGTGATGCGCGGCTGACCGGCGTCCTGGAGGGTCTTGGCCAGCCTGATGTAGCGCAGAAGCGTGGTTTTGTCCGGCAGGTCCTTCAGGCTGGTTAGACGGCCCATCAGGCCCATGGCTTCGGTCGTTTTGCCGATTTCCTGGGAGAGGACCCGGTCCATCCCCTGGTGATGAAATCCGAAGGCGGCGTGCGCCTTGAAGGCGGCAAAGCTGCAGAACAGCTTCCCCTCATAGAGAAAAAACGGACAGCCCCACTTGATCGTTTCCTCGACCTTGGGATTGCCCTGATGGATGAGCGCGCGCAGGTGCCGCAGGATCGGCCGGGCGAACGCGGCCGACTTGGCGATATAGGCATCGATGCGGGGATCCTTTTTCGCGGGCATGCGGACAGGTTGAAGCGACGGCGCCGGTGGGGCGACTGAAATTTCAAGGGCTTCGCCCTTGCTTTCATATTTTGCGGGAGGCACTGAATGCGCATCCCCCATGCGTGTCCTGCGTTACCCCGAATTTGACCGGCTGGAGATTGGCGACGCCGATACGTTGCCGCTGCGACCCGACGAGGTGCGCCTGCGTGTCGCGGCGTGCGGCATTTGCGGCAGCGAGCTGGAGTCATTCAAGACGCACAGCCCGCGCCGCCCGCCGCCGCTGGTGATGGGGCATGAATTCTGCGGCACCATCGCCGAGACCGGGAGCGGGGTGCGGGAGTGGAGGCCGGGCGCGCGGGTCGTCAGCAATTCCGTGGTGCCGTGCGGCGGCTGTGCGCGGTGCACCCGGGGCGACACCCACCTGTGCGCCGACCGGCAGATCTTTGGCATGCACCGGCCGGGGGCGTTTGCGGAATTCGTGAACGTCCCGGCACGCTGCCTCCTGCCATGGCCGGAGAATCTGCCGGCCGCCGCCGCCGCGCTGGCCGAGCCGCTGGCGAACGGCCTGCACGTGGTCAATCTCACACGCCATCTCCCGGCCGCGACCGCCCTCGTGATCGGCGCGGGCCCGATCGGGCTCTTCTGCCAGCAGGCGCTGCAGGTGGAACGGGGGGCGCGGGTGTTTGTCGCCGACCTGAGCCCGGAGCGCCTCGCCGTGGCGAAGAAACTTGGCGCGGTCCGCATCATCAATCCGCGCGAGGAGGATGTCGCGAAGGTGGTCGCCGCGGAAACCGGCGGCGAGGGCGCTGACCTCACGGTCGATGCCGTCGGCTCCGCGCTCACCAAGCAGACCTCGCTCGACGCCCTGCGCCCGGGCGGCGCCACCGTCTGGATCGGCTTGCACGAGAATACCGTCACGCTCGACACCTACGGCATCACGCTGCCGGAGAAGCAGGTGCTGGGCACCTACGCCGCCAAGCTCGAGGAGCTGCGGCACGCGCTCGACCTGATGGCGTCAGGCCGGGTCGACGCCCTGTCCTGGGTGCAGTCCTTCCCGCTGGCCGCGGGCGTGGAGGCCTTCCACCGCATGCTCGCCGCCAAGGGCGCGGACATCAAGGGCGTGCTCTGTCCATGAGATCGATTTCAAGAAATGTGGGAGGGGTTTTATACCCCGACTGGCCTCGCCGGCCGGATGAAGTCGGGGTGTAAAACCCCTCCCACCAGAATACCCTGCTCCCTGCCATGACTACCACTCCCACCCGCACTCCTCTCACCGCCCGTTTCACGGGCAAGGTCGCGCTCGTCACCGGTGGCACACACGGCATCGGCCACGCCATCGCCCTCGAGCTGCTGCGCGAGGGCGCGTCGGTCGTGGTCAGCGGCCTGCCGGCGGACGCGGAGGAGGGGAAGCGGGCCTTCGCCGCCGCGGGTTTCGCGCCGCTCATCGTGGCGGGGGACCTCGCCGAGGAGAAGTTCTGCGCGACCCTCGTGGCCGCCGCGCGGGAAAAGCACGGCCGGCTGGATTACCTGGTGAACAACGCGTTCTCCTTCGTCGCCAAGGGCCTCGACGCCACGCGGGAGGATTTCCTGCGCAGCTTCAACGTCGGGCCGTTTGCCTTCGCGCGACTGACCCAGCTCGCCGCCGAGGCGATGAAGGCGCAGGGCGGCGGCGCCGTGGTCAACGTCTCGAGCATTTCCTCGTGGGTCGCCCAGCCGAACCGCTGGACCTACAACATGGCCAAGGGCGCGGTGACGCAGTTCACGCGCTGCGCGGCCCTCGACCTCGCGCCGCACCGGATCCGAGTCAACAGTGTCAGCCCCGGCTGGATCTGGACGCGCGAGGTGGACAAGGCCGCCGGCGGCGACCGTGCCGCCTACGATCCCGTGTGGGGGCAGTTCCACATGCTCGCCCGCATGGGCCACCCGGTGGAGATCGCCGGGCCCGTGCTCTTCCTGCTGAGCGACGACGCCTCGTTCATCACCGGCACCGACCTGCCGGTCGACGGCGGCTACAACGGGCTCGGGCCCGAGGGGCTCGGCCAGAACACCAAGATCGCCGGCTCCCGCTGATTTTCATGACCAAGCTCCGCTGCCTCATCACCGACCACGGTTTCCCCAATCTCCGCCACGAAGAGGCGGTCCTGAGCGCCGCCGGCGTCGAACTGGCCGTCGCCCAGTGCAAGACGGCCGACGAGGTCATCGCCGCGGCCCGCGAGGCCGACGCGCTGCTCGTGCAGTGGGCGCCGGTCAACGCCGCCGTCATCGCCGCGCTCACGCGCTGCAAGGTGATCGTCCGCTACGGCATCGGCGTGGACAACGTCGACCTCGCCGCCGCCAAGGCCCGGGGCATCCCCGTCTGCAACGTGCCGGACTACGGCGTGGACGAGGTTGCCGGCCATGCCGTGGCGCTCGGGCTGGCGCTCGCGCGGCAACTGCCGTCGATCGACGCCCGGCTGCGCAGCGGCATCTGGAAGATCACGCCCGACCGGCCGATGCCGGCGCTGGGCGAGATGACCTTTGCCACGGCCGGTTTCGGGCGGATCGCCCGGTCGGCGCACCGGATGATGGCCGGGTTTGGCGGGCCGCGCCTTGCCTATGACCCCTTCGTGCCCGCCGGGGTGATGGCGGCGGCCGGCGTGGAGAAGGTGGAGCTGGGCGCGCTGTTCGCGCGCAGCGACATCCTCTCGCTGCACCTGCCTCTCACCGCGGAGACGAAGCATTTTGTCAGCGCCGCGCGCCTCGCGACGATGAAACCCACGGCGATCATCGTGAACACGGCGCGCGGCCCGCTGATCGACACCTTCGCGCTCGCCGCGGCGCTCTCGGCCGGCACGGTCGCCGGCGCCGGCGTGGATGTTTTCGAGGCCGAGCCGCTGCCCGTGGACCATGCGCTGCGCGCCGCGCCGCGGGCCCTGTTGACCTCCCACGTGGCCTGGTATAGCGAGAGCAGCATCCCGCGCCTGCAGCAGCTGGCCGCCGAGGAGGCCGTCCGCGGCCTGTGCGGCGAAAGCCTGAAGAACCAGGTGAACAAATAATCCCGCCATGCCGTCGTTCCCCATCGTCGATACCCACCTGCACATCTGGGACCTGTCGCGCCTGCGCTATCCCTGGCTGGCGAACGTGCCGGCGCTGAACAAGGACCACCTGATCGGGGACTACCATGAGGCCTGCGGGCCGGTGGAGGTGGCGAAGATGGTCTTCCTGCAGTGCGAGTGCGACCCCGACCAGTTCCAGGAGGAGGCCGACTGGGTGACGGAGGTCGCGCAGGCGGAGCCGCGCATCCGCGGCATCGTCCCGTGGGCGCCGCTCGAGAAGGGTATCGCGGCCGAGGCCCAGATCGCCCATCTGGCGGCGAATCCGCTCATCAAGGGCATCCGCCGCATCATCCAGTTCGAGGCCGACCCGGAATTCTGCCTGCGCCCGGATTTCGTGCTCGGGGTCGAGCTGCTGCCGGCCTACGGGCTGAGCTTCGACCTGTGCATCAACCACACGCAGCTCGCCAACACGATCAAGCTCGTGCGGCAGTGCGACGAGGTGAGCTTCGTCCTCGATCACATCGGCAAGCCCGACATCAAGTCCGGCCGCCTCGATCCCTGGCGCGCCGAGCTGCGCGAACTGGCGCGGCTGCCCAACGTGGCGTGCAAGCTGTCCGGCCTCGTGACCGAGGCGGACCACGCGGCGTGGACGCCCGCGCAATTGCAGCCGTATATCGACCACGTCATCGCGTGCTTCGGCTGGGACCGCGTGATGTTCGGCGGCGACTGGCCCGTCTCGACGCAGGCGAGCGACTATCCCCGCTGGGTCGACACGCTGGATGCCGCGCTCAAGGGCGCCACGCCGGAACAGCTCCGCAAGGTTTACGTCACCAACGCCGAGGCGTTCTACCGGATTTAAGCTGCTGGTTTTTGAGGGGCCAATTATTGGCCACAAAAGAACACAGAGATCGCAAAGACGGCACCGGGTTTGCTTTGTGCTCTTTGTGTTCCCTTGAGGCTAAAAGTCTGAAGCGAGCGCGTTCAAAATAATATTTCCGGCTTTCTTTGCGGTCCCGATGAACCAGTCCGGACCGGACGGGTCGGAGGCGGCATGAAGCTCACCACCCGCACCGTCACCTGGATGAAAGACCGGCCGTTGCAGCAGGTCGTCGAGTTGGTGCAGCTGGCCGGCCGGTTTCGATCTACTATTATTCTCAAGTGCAACGGCGAGATCGCGGACCTGCGCCGCCGCAGCGTCGTCACGATCGTCGCCCTGTGTGTCATGGCCACGGTGATCGAGGTGGAGGTGACGGGCGACGACGAGCAGGACGCCGCGCGGTCCGTGGAGGAGCTGTTCCACGGGTAGGGGAATTGGCCGACCGAAGCCGGGTGGCTCGAAATAATCGTTTGCCCCGCGGTCAAAGCCCGCTCCCTTGGTGGCCATGCACGAGATCAAGACCACCGCCGGCCTGCCGAAGCCCGAAGCCTACCGCGCCCTGCACGCGCAGCTGTCCGCGGTGCTGGCCGGCGAGCGCGACGGCCTCGCCAACACGGCGAACATGGCCGCGCTGCTTTACCAGGCTCTGCCCGGGCTGAACTGGGCCGGGTTTTATTTCCTGCGTGACGGCGGCCTCGTGCTCGGGCCGTTCCAGGGCAAGGTGGCGTGCATCCGCATCGCATTGGGCAAGGGGGTCTGTGGCACGGCCGCACAGAAGCGCGAGACCATCGTGGTGCCCGACGTGGAGAAATTCCCGGGTCACATCGCCTGCGACCATGCGTCGCGTTCGGAAATTGTTGTGCCGCTCATCAAGGACGGCCGCCTCTTCGGCGTGCTGGACCTCGACAGCCCGAACCTCGCGCGCTTCGACGCCGATGACGCGGCCGGCCTGCAGGTCGCGGTGAAGCTGCTGCTGGACGGATCCGATTTCAGCCGGCTGGCGGACTGAGTGAGGATTTTAATAATGAATATATCCTGACAGCCACTTCGTCAGGGTCGCCATTTGGTCGCATCTAACGCGGATTGCATGGCATCGGTAGCACGCTGGATTTCTGTTCGGGAGTCTGTCGCTCCAGTGTTTTCAGGAACAGAGGTTTGTCTTGGTTGGTTTCCAGAAGTGGCAGGTTGATCCTGATTTTCCCAGAATGGCCAGCAGGCCAGATATATCAAATGACTTAACCAATGCAGGGACGTAAGTAGACTTATCGTGTCTTGCTTGGTAATTTTATTCTCCGATGCATTCGAGACGACGCGTTTGGCGTCCAAGCAGATCCCGATAACAAGCCAGGCAGCTATCAATCCAAGTATGATGGCTCCGATAAGGACTAGCATGGTTCAAAGGTGATTTTGCGCCTTAGCTTGGCAACCGTAAGTTAGATCACGTTGAGCTTGGCTACCGTTGAGCTATGATCCTCTCGTATTCGTTGTGCGAGCCGATCCAGAACCAGATCATAGTATCGCCATCGCGCACGCCAAGGACGCGGATGTTTTTGGTGACGCGAACAGACCAGAAACGACCGACAGGTTTGAAGTGAAGCGAGGGATGGCCGGGTTCACGCAACCACAGCCGATATTGTTTCAACGCCTGCGTCTGAACTGGCGGCGGCAGCGCACGGTAGCAGGTCCAGAACTTAGCGCTGGCGTGGCTTTTCATCCGGCGGGAACGGTTTGGTCCCTCCGGCGCGGTAGTCGGCGATCGCCTCCTCGGCCAGATGGTCCAAGCGGCCCGCTTTGGCATCTGTTTTCATCTGCTGGTCCCATTCATCCTCGAAGCGGCGCTGCAACCGGGCATGGAGTTTGAGAAACTCCTCGCGCGGCAGGCGCTTGATGGCGGCTTCGATTTCCTGAACGGTGCTCACGCTGGAAGGTTTAAACCGCCTGATTTTCGTCGCAAGTGGGTATTTGTGGGCCAGCGAGCTTGCTCGCGCCAATGCTGCGCCTGTAAGCAGGCTGCCCACATCGGATGTCGGGGTATAAACTCTCTTCCCAAGAAATCGTAAAGCTGTGACACCTCGTCTCATTTCCCGTTGACCGGCGGGCGACGGCGGGGCTTCATACCGGCATGGTGCCGAGCGTATTGATCGTCGATGACGAGAAGCATACCCGCGAGGGGCTGCAGCAGGCGTTGCAGGAGCACTATGACGTGACGGTCGCGGCCAGCGCCGACGAGGCCTTCAATTTGATGGATGCCCAGGAGTTCGAGGTGATCATCACCGACCTCCGCATGCCCGGCAAAAGCGGCCTCAAGGTCATCGACAAGGCCCTGGCCCTCGCGAACAAGCCGGCCGTCATCATGATGACCGCCTACGGCAGCATCGATTCCGCCGTCGAGGCGATGAAGCGCGGCGCCGTGGATTTCCTGACCAAGCCCGTGCAGATCGAGCGCCTCGAGATCCTCATCCAGCGGGCGCTCAAGACCAAGACCCTCGAGGTCGAGGTGAAGCAGCTGCACGAGCGGCTCGACGAGAAATTCAACGTCGAGGGCATCGTCGGCCACTCGCCGAAGCTGGCGGAGGTCATCGAGCGCGTGAAGCTCGTGGCGCCGTCGAAGGCCACCATCCTCATCGAGGGCGAGACCGGCACCGGCAAGGAGCTCATCGCCCAGGCCATCCACCAGGCCAGCCCGCGGGCGCGCGCGCCGTTCGTGCCGGTGCACTGCGCGGCGCTGCCGGCGCAGCTGCTGGAGAGCGAGCTCTTCGGCCACGAGCGCGGCTCGTTCACCGGCGCGACGGAGCGCCGCGAGGGGCGCTTCGAGGCGGCCGACGGCGGCACGGTTTTCCTGGACGAGATCGGCGAAATCGGGCCCGAGATCCAGGTGAAGCTCCTGCGCTTCCTCGAGACCAAGAGCTTCGAGCGCATCGGCAGCAGCAAGACCATGACGGTGGACGTGCGCCTCGTCGCCGCGACCAACCGCAACCTCGAGCAGATGGTGAAGGAGGGGAAGTTCCGCGAGGACCTGTTTTTCCGGCTCAACGTCGTGCGCATCACCACGCCGCCGCTGCGCGAGCGGACGGAGGACATCCCGGTGCTGCTGGAGCATTTCATCAAGGTCTACTCGAAGGAGAACGCCTACGAGCCGGTGACCGTCGAGCCCGGCGCGATGCGCTACCTGCAGTCCTACCCGTGGCCCGGCAACATCCGCGAGCTGCGCAATTTCGCCGAGAACGCCGTCGTGCTCCGCCGCGGCGGCAAGATCAGCGAGTTCGACCTCGAGCCGCGGTTCCGCGGCGAGACGGCGCCGCCGCCGTCGATGGTCACGGCCACGCCGGCCAACCCGTATTCCGTCGAGGACAACGAAAAGCGCCTGCTCAAGGAGGCGCTGATGAAGGCCCGCGGCAACCGCACCAAGGCCGCGCAACTGCTCGGCATCAGCCGCCGCACGCTGCACCGCAAGATCGCCGAGTGGCCCGAGTTGGACGTGGTGGACCGGGGTTGAGGGGCATCGCCTTTCATTCTGGAGGGTCGGTCCTTGTCAGCCATAGGCCGGGCGACGGCTGATCCTGACCGACCGCGGCCGGCCGGGAGGCCGGCCCTCCACCAAGAGTCCATCAAAGAGCGGTCCCAAAATCCCACCTCAAGGCAGGTGATTCCGGGCGTAGCGAAGCATCCGACGAATGATTGGATCGGGTGATGCGATTGGATTCTTCAATCCTGCTCCTCGCGGCGGTCTGGCTGGCCACCGTTGTCACGCCGGCCGCGGAAATCCGCGTGGTCGGTTCCGACCTGCTGGGTGAGGGGTTCGCCCGCGCGGTGGCGGAATTTGCCCGGCAGAACGACGCCGGCGTGAAGCTCGACCTGCGCGGCACGCGGCCCGGGACCGACGACCTCGAGGCAGGCCGGGCGGACGTGGGGATTTTCCTGCTGCCGGCGGACGAGGCGCCGCCGGCCGGTGCCGTGGTGAGCCGGACCATGGGTTACCAAGTGGCGGTGGTGGCCGTGCCGGTCACGTCGCCGCTGACCCAGGTCACCGTCGCGCAGTTGCGCGGAACTTTCGGGCAAACGGGACCGAAAGACCGGACCCCGTTTGCCGTTTCGCCCCAAGCCGGGCTGGCCTGGCCGCTTTTTCAGCGTGTCATTCTTCAGGACGCAGCGCCGAGGGCGGCCTTGGAATTTTCTCCGGCCGGCGCCGCGCTCGCGCCGAGGCTGCTGACGGCGGAGAACAGCATCGGGGTGATGGGCCACGCGGCGGCGGCGGGCGGTGGGCTGCGGGTGCTGGCGGTGGCGGCAGGCCCGGCCGAGCCGGCCTGCCTGCCGACCCCGGAAAATGTCCATGCGGGTGCCTATCCGCTGCGTTTGGTGCTTTATGTGAGCTTCCCGCGGACAAAAGCCCCGGAATTGCAGCGTTTCCTGAAGTTCCTGCTCTCCGACGAGACCGACGCGGCGCTGGCCCCCGCCGACTTTGTCCCGTTGCCCGCGGGCGTGCGAAACCAGCTGGTTTTCGAGATCGAGGAGATGAGGTAGGGGGGCGCTTGCCCCCAAGCGCCCGGGCCGTTGAGGGCAACGGCCCCTACCAAAGGCGACCTAGGAACCAGCTTGTCAGCGCGGGGCGGGGGCCTTTCACTGCCCGGCTACCTAACTGCCATGGCCGCAATCACCAAGAGCTACGAATCACACGACGTTGAGAAGAAGTGGTATGCCGCATGGCTGGAGGCGGGCGCGTTTGCGGGCAAGGTCCAGCCGGGCAAGTCACCCTATACCATCATGATCCCGCCGCCCAACGTCACGGGCGTGCTGACGATGGGCCATGTGCTGAACAACACCTTGCAGGACATCCTGATCCGGCGCGCCCGGCTCGAGGGCCGCGAGGCGCTGTGGCTGCCCGGCACCGACCACGCCGGCATCGCGACGCAGACCGTGGTGGAGCGCGAACTCCGCAAGGAAAAGAAAACCCGCCACCACCTCGGTCGTGAGGAGTTCCTGAAAAAGGTCTGGTCCTGGCGCGACGAGAAGGGCGGCATCATCCTCAAGCAGCTGCAGGCGCTCGGCGCCTCGGCCGACTGGAGCCGCACGCAGTTCACGATGGACCCGGCCTACTCGCAGGCGGTGCTCAAGGTGTTCGTCGACCTTTACGGCAAGGGCCACATCTACCGCGGCAAGCGCATGGTCAACTGGTGCCCCGTCAGCCTGACGGCGCTCTCCGACGAGGAAGTGATCATGAAGCCCGTGAAGGGCACGATCTACCAGGTGCGCTACGAGCGCACCGACGCGCCCGGCCAGTTCATCGAGGTCAAGACGACGCGACCCGAGACGATCCCCGGCGACGTCGCCATCGCGGTGCACCCGGCCGACGCGCGCTACACGGATTGGATCGGCAAGAAGGTGAAGCGCCCGATCGGCCCCGCGGCCGAGATCCCGATCATCGCCGACGAGGCCGTGGACAAGGAGTTCGGCTCCGGCGCGCTCAAGATCACGCCGGCGCACGACAAGGTGGATTTCGAGGTCGGCCAGCGCCACAAGCTCACGCCGGTCGACGTGCTCACGCCCGACGCCAAGCTCAACGAGCTCGCCGGACCGGAGCTGGCGGGTTTGGACCGTTTTGCCGGCCGCAAGAAGGCCGCCGAGCTGCTCAAGGAACGCGGCAACCTCGTGAAGGAGGAGGCCTACGAGAACAACGTCGGCTACTCCGAGCGCGCCGATGTGCCGATCGAGCCGCGCCTGACGTGGCAGTGGTGGCTGAAGTATCCGCGCGTCGAGGAGGCCAAGGCGGCGGTGCGCGACGGCCATATCAAGTTTTACCCCGAGCGCTGGTCGAAGGTTTACCTGCACTGGCTCGAGAACATCCAGGATTGGTGCATCAGCCGCCAGCTGTGGTGGGGCCACCGCATTCCCGTGTGGTATGCCAAGGGGCTCGACAAGGAGACGCTCACCGAGGCCGACATCGCCGACCCGAAAAAGGTGCACGTGTCGCTCGAGGGCCCGGCCGACAAGGCCAACTGGGTGCAGGAGGACGACGTGCTCGACACGTGGGCGTCATCGTGGCTCTGGCCGTTCGCGACGCTCGGCTGGCCGGACAAGGACGCGATGGCGAAGGCCGGCTACGATTATTTCTACCCGACGACGACGCTCGTGACGGGTCCGGACATCATCTTCTTCTGGGTGGCGCGCATGATCATGGCGGGCCTGGAGTTCACGAATCCCGGCCAGCCGCTGGAGAAGCGGATCCCGTTCAAGAACGTGTATTTCACCGGCATCATCCGCGACCAGCAGGGCCGCAAGATGTCGAAATCGCTCGGCAACTCGCCGGACCCGCTCGACCTGATCGCCAAATACGGCGCGGACGGCCTGCGCTTCGGCATCGTGTCGATCGCGCCGCAGGGGCAGGACATCCGCTTCCAGGAAGACCGCATCGAGGGCGGCAAGAACTTCTGCAACAAGCTCTGGAATGCCTGCCGCTTCCGGCAGATGAGCGGCGACATGGCCGACAACTCCACGGTCGGCGCCATCCTCGCCCGCATCGAGCCGCCGAAGTTCGACGCCGACGACCACGCCATCCTCGACCGCCTGCTCGCCACGACGCGCGAGGTGGACCGCTGCTTCGCGGAGTTTGAGTTCAGCGCGGCGGTGCAGGCGCTCTACGGCTTTTTCTGGAATGATTTCTGCGACTGGTATGTCGAGGTTTCGAAGGCCAAGCTGCAGGACCCCGCCACCAAGGCGAACTGCCTCGCCATCCAGGACCTGGTGCTGCGCCAGACGCTGCTGCTGCTGCACCCGTTCACGCCGTTCATCACCGAGGAACTGTGGCACCTGCTCGGCTACGGCGCCGAGGGCACGTTCCTCATGCGCGACACGCAGCTCGACAACCCGTCGCAGCTCGCCGGCCGCGGCCTGAAGCTCGACCACGCGGCGGCGGCGCAGGTGCAGCAGCTCAAGACCGTGGTGTCGCAGGTGCGCGCCTTCAAGGCCGAGCACGGCGAGGCCGCCAGCAAGGTTTCCGAGTTTGTGGTCGAGACGACCGACGCCCACTGGGCGCTGCTCGACGCCAACCTCGCCAAGCTGAAGCGCATGATGGGCGCCGGCTCCGTCGTGCGCGGCGCGATGTCGCCCAACGCGCCCGCCATTGTGACGGCCTTCGGTTCCTGGAACATCATCAAGCAGCTGAAGGGCGACCCGGCCGAGGAGAAGGCGCGACTCAGGAAGGAGATCGAGGCCATCACCAAGCACATTGCCGGCACGCAGGCGCGGTTGTCGAACGAGGCGTTCGTCAGCAAGGCGCCGCCCGCGGTGCTCGAGGGCGCGCGCAAGCAGCTCGCCGACCAGCAGGCGAAGAAGGCCGAGCTGGAGCGTTTGCTGGCGGCGCTGGGGTGAGGTGGAACCCGGCCTCCGGACGGGTTTCTTTAATGCTCAACTTGGTTGGTGGACGCGCCTCCTAAAAACCCGTCCGGAGGCCGGGTTCCACCTGTTTGGCCGCACAATCGTCCGTGTTGGTCGACGCCGCTTTGACGGCCGTAACCGCTCGGTCCAAATCCCCCGCATGAAATTGCGACTGATGATCGTGGCCTTGCTCGCGGCGGTTCGATTGGCGGCGGAGGAAACCCCGGCGCCGCTCGTGCCCTATCCCGAGGGCTTCCGTGAATGGACCCACCTTGGCAGCGTCACCACCGAGCGGGACGAGAAGACCAAGGACCGGCTGCCGCACGGGATCATCCACCATATCTATGCCAACGCGAAGGCCATGGAGGGACTGCGCACCGGCCGCTATCCCGAGGGCGCGATGTTCGTGGCCGACTGGTTTCCGCTGAAGGTGAAGTATGCCGGCAGCTTCCAGGAGGACGCCCGCGACCGCACGGATGTGATGATCAAGGATGCGCGCTTTGCCGCGACGGGCGGGTGGGGTTACGACCAGTTCCAGAAGGACTCGAAGGAGATCCGCACCGTCGGGGGCAAGGCGCCCAACCAGTGCTTCGAGTGCCACACCAAGGTACAGAAGCGGGACTACGTGTTTACGACTTTGCGTCCGTAACGGGGCGGGGTAGGGTGTGGCGATGAAGCGCCTCCCCCTGCTGCTTGCCCTGTTCGCCGTCACGCTCGGTTTCGCCGCCGATTATCCCGCCCCCACCGAGGGCGATTTTGTCATCAAGGATTTTGCCTTCCGCTCCGGCGAGACGCTGCCGGAGCTCCGGATCCACTACCGCACGATCGGCACGCCGCGCCGCGATGCCGCCGGGCGCGTGACCAACGCCGTGCTCATCACCCACGGCACCACGGGCAGCGGCGCGCAGTTCCTGTCCCCGAACTTCGCCCCCGAGCTCTTCGGTGCCGGCCAACCGCTGGACGCCGCGCGGTATTTCATCGTGCTGCCCGACGGCATCGGCCACGGCAAATCCAGCAAGCCGAGCGACGGCCTGCGCGCGAAGTTCCCGCGCTACGGCTACCGCGACATGGTCGAGGCGCAATACCGGCTGCTGACCGAGGGCCTCGGCGTGAACCACGCCCGGCTGGTCATGGGCACCTCGATGGGCGGCATGCACACGTGGCTGTGGGGCCAGACCTACCCCGATTTCATGGACGCGCTGATGCCGCTGGCCTCGCTGCCCACGCAGATCGCCGGCCGCAACCGCGCGTGGCGGCGGCTCGCCATCGACGCCATCCGGCAGGACCCGGAATGGCAGGGCGGCGACTACACCCGGCAGCCCCAGTCGCTGCGCACCGGCGCGCAGATGCTTTACCTGATGAGCAGCAACCCGGTGCTCCGGCAGGCCGAGACGCCCACGCTGGCGCAGACCGACGCGGCGCTCGATGCCTTCGTGGCGAACTACCTCAAGACCGGCGACGCCAACGACTACCTTTACGCGCTGGAGGCCTCGGCCGACTACGACCCGAACCCGGGCCTGGAGCGGATCACGGCGCCGCTGTTGGCCATCAACACGGCCGACGACCTGATCAACCCGCCCGAGCTGGGCATCCTGGAACGCGAAATCAATCGGGTGAAACACGGCCGGGCCATCGTCTTTCCCCTGACCAAGCTGACCCGCGGTCACGGCAGCCACACCGTGGCGGCGCTCTGGAGGAACGAGTTGCTCAAATTGCTGGCCGAAAGCGGGAAATGAATCCGCGCCTCGGCGCTTGCCTGAGGTGATTTCTTCGCTCTAGCTAGCCGGCTCCCACATGAAAAAAGCCCTGATCACAGGCATTACCGGCCAGGATGGTTCCTACCTCGCTGAATTGCTGCTCTCGAAAGGTTATGAAGTCCACGGCGTCATCCGCCGCGCCTCGACCTTCAACACCAGCCGCATCGACCACCTTTACCGCGACCCGCACGTCAACGGCGTGAAGCTCTTCCTGCATTACGGCGACCTCGCCGACTCCGTGCAGATGGTGAAACTCCTCTACGAGCTCCAGCCGGACGAGATCTACAACCTCGGCGCCCAGTCGCACGTGCGCGTGTCGTTCGACATCCCGGAATATACCGGCGACGTCGTCGGTCTCGGCTCCATCCGCATCCTCGAGGCCATCCGCGAGGCCGGCCTCGTCAAGAAGTGCCGGTTCTACCAGGCCTCCTCGTCCGAGATGTTCGGCAAGGTCCAGCAGGTGCCGCAGACCGAGGCCACGCCCTTCTGGCCGCGCTCACCCTACGGCTGCGCCAAGATGTATGCGCACTGGCTGACGGTGAACTACCGCGAGAGCTACAACCTGCACGCCTCGAGCGGCATCCTCTTCAACCACGAGAGCCCGCGCCGCGGCGAGACCTTCGTCACCCGCAAGATCACCCGCGCCGCCACCCGCATCAAGCTGGGGCTGCAGGATTCGCTCTACATGGGCAACCTCGACGCCCAGCGCGACTGGGGCTACGCCAAGGAATACGTCGAGATGATGTGGGTCATGCTCCAGCAGGACAAACCCGACGACTACGTGGTCGCGACCAACGAGACGCACTCCGTCAAGGAGTTCATCCAGGAGACCTTCGGGCTGCTGAACCTCGACTGGGAGAAATACGTCAAATACGACGCCCGCTACGAGCGCCCGGCGGAGGTCGAGCTGCTCATCGGCAACCCCGCCAAGGCGAAGCGGCAGCTCGGCTGGGAGCCCAAGGTGAAGTTCAAGGAGCTCGTTAAGATCATGACCGAGGCCGACCTCGAGCTCGCCAAGCGCGAGGCCCAGATCGCCAGCTTGCCGAAACCGTAAGAGGGCGACTGAGTGGTGTTACGTTTTACGTGTTAGGTCTTAGGAACGATGAGCTACCACTCATTCGAGGATCTTGAAGTTTGGCAACGATCGCGGGTCCTCGCCCGCGAGGTGTATCGGCATACGGAAGCGTTTAAAGACTGGGCGCTGCGGGACCAAATGCGGCGGGCCGTGGTTTCGATTGCTTCGAACATAGCCGAGGGGGCGGAGCGGAATGCCAATGCGGAATTCTCGCATTTTATCGGCATCGCCAAGGGTTCGGCCGCCGAGCTGCGAACCCAGCTTTATCTCGCGATCGACCTCGGAGTGATTGCCAATGCCGAAGGCATGCGCATGGTGGACGAAACCAAATTGCTCGGGGCCAAGCTGGAAGCGCTGCGTCGCAGCCTTGCCCGGCGCACCACGCCTAAAACCTAAAACTTAACACCTAACACTCATGCGTCTTTTCATCGCGGGCCACAACGGCATGGTCGGCGGCGCCCTGGTGCGACGCTTCCAGTCCGAGCCGGGTGTGAAGCTCCTGCTGCGCACGCGCCGGGAGCTCGACCTGACCAGCCAGGCGGCGGTGGCGGCCTTCCTCGCCGCCGAGCAGCCGGACACGGTCATCATGGCGGCGGCCAAGGTCGGCGGCATCCACGCCAACAACACCTACCCGGCGGACTTCCTCTACGACAACCTGGCCATCGCCAACAACACGATCCACGGCGCCTATGCGGCCGGCGTGAAGCGATTCCTCTTCCTCGGCAGCTCGTGCATCTACCCGAAGCTCGCGCCGCAGCCGATGCCCGAAAGCTGCCTGCTCACCGGCCCGCTCGAGCCGACCAACGAGGCCTACGCCATCGCCAAGATCGCCGGCCTGAAGCTCTGCGAGTATTACCGCAAGCAGCACGGCGTGCTCTACCACTCGGCGATGCCGACCAACCTCTACGGCCCCGGCGATAACTACCACTTGCAGAACTCGCATGTGATGCCCGCCCTCATCCGCAAGTTCCATGAGGCGAAGCAGGCCGGCAAGGCCGAGGTCCAGGCCTGGGGCACGGGCTCGCCGAAGCGCGAATTCCTCCACGTCGACGAGCTCGCCGATGCCTGCGCCTTCCTGCTGAAAATGACCAACCCGCCCGACCTGATCAACGTCGGCACCGGCACGGACGTCACCATCAGGGAACTGACCGAGATCGTCGCCGAGGTCGTCGGGTTCCAGGGGAAGATTGTCTGGGACGCCACCAAGCCCGACGGCACGCCGCGCAAGCTGATGGATGTCTCCAAGCTAACCGCGCTCGGCTGGCGCGCCAAGGTCGGCGTGCGCGAAGGCGTGGCCCGGACCTACGCCAGTTTCCTGGCCGAGCAGGCCGCCGGCACGCTGCGGGGTTGATGGGCCGGATGGCCAAGGCGCGGGCCTGTGCGGGGCGTTGACGTTGCCCGGGCAGGCCTCCAGTCTCGTGGGCATCGGTCAGTCACCACCCGCACACAACCCATCCAACCTATGTCCACTCCCGACACCCCGCCGCCCGCCACCCCCGCGACCGAGGATCGCACCGTCGCCATCCTCAGCTACCTGACCATCATCGGCTTCATTGTCGCCCTGGTCATGCACAGCAACAAGAAGACCGCCCTCGGCTCCTTCCACCTGCGCCAGTGCCTGGGCCTGATCATCAGCGCCATCGCCCTGAGCGTGGCCGGCATGGTGCTCGCGTTCATCCCGATCATCGGCTGGCTCGCCGTGCTGGCCGGCTGGCTCGGGTTCCTGGTGCTCTGGGTCATGGGCCTCATCGCCGCCGCGAGCGGCGAGCAGAAGCCGGTGCCCGTGCTGGGCGCGAACTACCAGAAGTGGTTCGCCAACACCTTCACCTGAGGCGCGCCAGCCCTCTCACCCAGCCGCCCCCGGAGGCGGCTTTTTTTGTGCCCTTGCCAGGACTGGATCCCCTTGCCCTGGAGGCGGGACCATCAGTCCCGCGGGTTGCAACTTGTCCAGGGGCTCCAGGGGGCTGATGGCCCCGCCTTCATGCCCCCGACTTTCCGCTTGCGGAGGGCGCCCCGCTGCCAAGGGTAGGGGCGTCCATGATCGCACCCGAGACCTTTTCCCACATCGAAAACATAAAGAAGCGCGCCGGCTACTTATGGAGGTTTCTTTGACGTCGAACAAAAGCAGCGCGAGATAGAGGCGATGGAGGCGCAGATGGGCGCCCCGGATTTCTGGAACGCCGCCGACAAGGCCCAGAAGCACATCGCCAAGCTCAACGGCCTGAAGAAGACCATCGCCGGCCTCGTGGCCTTCAACAAGCGGGTGGATGACGCCGCGGTCATGATCGAGCTGATCGAGGCGTCGACCCCGGCCGAGCAGGAGGAATACGCCAAGGAGCTCAACGCCTCCGTGGCCGCCATGGTCGAGGAGCTGGACAAGCTGGAGATCGCCTCGTTCCTCACCGGCCAGTTCGACCGCAACAACGCCATCTTCAGCATCCAGGCTGGCGCCGGCGGCACCGAGTCCAACGACTGGGCCGACATCCTCTTCCGCATGTATTCCCGCTGGTGCGAGCGCCGCGGCTTCGAGGTCGAGCTGATGGACGTGCAGCCGGGCGACACCGCCGGCATCTCGAAGGCCACCATCCTGATCAAGGGCGAGAACGCCTACGGCTACGCCAAGGCCGAGCGCGGCGTGCACCGCCTCGTCCGCATCAGCCCCTTCGACTCGAACAAGCGCCGCCACACCTCCTTCTGCGCCGTCGACGTGGTCGCCGAGATCACCGAGGACATCGACGTGGAGCTGAAGGAGGAGGATATCCGCGTGGACGTCTACCGTTCCTCCGGCAAGGGCGGCCAGGGCGTCAACACCACCGACTCCGCCGTGCGCCTGACCCATGCGCCCACCGGCATCGTGGTCGTGTGCCAAAACGAGCGCTCCCAGATCAAGAACAAGGCCTCCGCCATGCAGGTGCTCAAGGCCCGCATCTACGAGAAGCGTCAGGACGAGCAGCGCGCCGAGATGGACAAGTTTTACGGCGAAAAGGGCGAGATCGGCTTCGGTGCGCAGATCCGCAGCTACGTGCTCCAGCCCTACCAGATGGTGAAGGACCTGCGCACCGGCGTGAGCACGAGCGACACGCAGGGCGTGCTCGACGGCGACCTCGACCGCTTCATCTACGGCTGGCTCCGCGCCGGCTGCCCGCGGCACCGCAACAAGGACATCCAGATGGATGACTAAGCACAGAGCACAGATGACAGAAGACAGAGGACGGGTTGTCTTTCAGCATCTTCCGGTTTCTGTCATCCGTTCCCTGTCTTCTGTCCTCTGATCAGCCCATGCCCGACCTGTCCCACGAAACCCTCCGCGCCGCCTTCGCCGCGCAGTCGCTGTTCGAGGACAAGACCTGGCAGCTCTCGCCCGCGGCCTGGCCGCTGACCCCCGCGCAGGTGACCGAGCTGGAGGCGATCGGCACGGCGTGCCTCGAGTTCCACGCGGCGCTGGAAACGCTCTACCTCCGCTCGGCCGCCGGCAAGAACCTGCTCCGCAACAAGCCGCTGCTCGCGCCCTGGGTGGCCGACTACCTGGACCGCGGCAAGCCCGCCGGGCTCGTCGCCCATGCGCGCGACCCGAAGAACCGCGGCCTGTTTCCCACCGTGCTCCGGCCGGACCTGCTGCTCACGGATGACGGCTTCGCGCTGAC
>JAYRXZ010000028.1:0-36384 GCA_041917235.1 Lacunisphaera sp.
GCAGGCGCACGACCAGATCGGCCTGCTCTACCGCCTGGTGAAGACGATCTCCGACCACGGCTTCGACACGACCTTCGCCCGCATCAACACCGAGCGCAGCGTCGCCATCGACACCTTCTACATCGAGCCCAACAAGCCCGACGCCGGCCCGGCCGACCCCGTCAAGCTGCACACGCTGCGCGACGCCCTGCGCGCGATCATCACGCCGGCCGCGACGGTCAGTGCCTGATGGATTCAAGGTGGAACCCGGCCTCTGGACGGGTTTCTGCCATGCGCGAATCCTGAAACGCGTCCAGCGGCCGCGTTCCACCTTTCGGCGACGCATATTTTCTCTCCCCAAGCCGTCCCGGACCTGTTCAGCTGGCACGGATGAGTTCCGCTGACCCGAAGGACCTGACGGTTCTCTACCGGATCGCCTCGCTGGCCTCCAGCGCGGCCGACGCGGCGTCGGCGCAGGGTCAGATCCTCAAGTCCATCATGGCGGCGTTCCCCGCCGACAGCGGCTCGCTGGCGCTGCTGAGCGCCGAGACCGGCGGCCTCGAGATCGGTGTCCAGCAGGGCCTGCCGCCCGATGTCGGCGAGTTCGCCCTCAAGCCGGGCCAGGGCATCACCGGCTGGGTCGCGCTGCACGGCAAGCCGCTGCTGGTCGCCGATGTCGCCGCCGAGCCGCGCTACATCTCCGCCCGCGCCGGCGTCCGGTGCGAAATGGCCGCACCGCTCATCTATGACGGCCGCACCATCGGCATCGTCAACCTCGACGCCGACCGCCTCGGCGCCTTCACCGCCGACGACCTGGCGCGGCTGGCCCGCTACGCCGCCGAGGCCGGCACCGTCCTGCACCGCCTCTGGCAATACGAGCGCCTGCGCGCCAATTCCAAGCAGCTCACCACGCTCGTCGAGCTGGGCCACGCCCTCGTCGCCCAGCTCGCCCCGGAAGAACTGCTGTCCACGCTGACCCAGAGCGGCCGCGCGCTGTTCAACGCCCGGCTCTGTCTCCTGCACGACTACGACGAGGAGCGCCGCGAACTGCGCCTGCACGCCTGGTCGGCCGACGGCGACCTGTCCGCCGCGGGCCTGAGCCTGCAGCAGCAGACCGTTTCCGCCGACATGTCCCTGCTCGCGGCGGCCATCCGCTCGGGCCGCGCCACGGAGTTCCAGAACATCGACGGTCCCGGCTACAGCGAGGCCGCCGACCTGCCGCGTGACCGCTCCCTCTGCTCCGCGCTGGCGGTGCCGTTGATCCTCGAGGGCAGACCCGCCGGCGTGCTGTCCGTCTTCCACGGCGAGCCCCACCGCTTCAGCGACGACGAGAAGCGCCTGTTCTCCGCCCTCGGCAGCTTCGCCGCGGTCGCCCTGCAGAACGCCCGGCTCTACGCCCGCGTGTTCCAGTCCGAGGAGGTGCTGCGCAAGAACGAGACGCTCACCACGCTCGGCCTGCTCGCCGCCGAGATCGCCCACGAGATCCGCAATCCGCTCCTCGTCATCAAGCTCCTGCACGGCACCCTCGGCATGGACTTCGCCGGGGACGACCCGCGACGGCGCGACCTGCAGGTCATCACGGAAAAGATCGAGCAGCTCGAGGGCATCGTCTCCCGCGTGCTCTCCTTCGGCCGCACGCCGGCCGCGCTGCATTCCCGCTGGGCGCTGGCCGAGATCCTCGACGACACGCTCGTGCTGCTGCGCGCCAAGCTCGCGCAGGCCGGCGTCGAGTTGCACTACACGGCCCCGGCGCGCTCGGTGCTGGTCGAGGGCAACAAGGGCCAGCTGCAGCAGGTCATCCTCAACCTCGCGCTCAACTCCCTCCATGCCATGCCGCACGGCGGCGAACTCTCGGTGACCTGCACCGAGGAGACCTCGGCCCTCGGCCGCGTCGTGCAGCTCGACCTGACCGACACCGGCGGCGGCATCCCGGAGTCGATACGGCCGCGCATCTTCGAGTCCTTCCTCTCCGGCCGCGCCGACGGCACCGGCCTCGGCCTGGCCATCGCCCGCCGCATCATGAAGGACCACCACGGCGAGCTGACGCTGCTCAACTCCAGCCCCCGCGGCACGACGATGCGCGTCACGCTGCCGCTGTCGGCGGGATGATCCGTTTTTTGACCACGGATGGCACGGATTGATACGGATACCCCCTGTCTCTGTCATCTGATCTCTGTCCTCTGACCCCCACCCCATGCCCTTCACCACCCTCGCCTCCCTGCCGGCCAAGGAACTCTTCAACGGCACCATCCGCGGCCATTACGCCCACCTTGAAAAACTCACGCTCGGCGAGGTGACGCTCGAGCCCGGCACCGTGCTGCCGCGGCACAGCCATCCGCACGAGCAGATGACCTATATCCTCGCCGGCGAATTTGAGTTCACCGTCGGCACCGAGACCGCCGTGCTGCGTCCCGGCATGGCCGCGATCATCCCCAGCGGCGTCGAGCACAGCGGCCGCACCCTGACCACCTGCCGGGTCATCGACATCTTCTCGCCCGTGCGCGAGGATTACCGGATGTAAGGTTTTCTTGTTCGAGGCGGGGCCCTCAGCCCCGCGAGGCATGCGCTGCGCAACCGTAAACCCGCGGGGCTGATGACCCCGCCTCCAAATAAAGCCTCACTCCTCCAGCTCGACGTTCCAGTAGGCGACGTCGAGGAAGTCCTTCCACTTCTCGTGATTGTGGTTGCCGAGGACGAGCGAGATGACGGGACGCCACTTCGGGCGCACGGGCTTCCGGATGAGCCGCATGTGCGCCTCGTGCGGGAGCCGGTTGGCCTTGCGCGAATTGCACTTGATGCACGAGCACACGATGTTCTCCCACGTCGTCTTGCCACCGTAGTGGCGCGGGATGACGTGGTCGAGGTTCAGCTGCTCGCGCTCGAAGGTATGGCCGCAATACTGGCACTTCTCGCCGTCGCGCTCGAAGACGTTGTTGCGCGTCAGCTTCAGCTCCTTGCAGGGCAGCTTGTCGAAGAAGGTCAGCAGGATCACGCGCGGCAGGCGGATGTTGCGGCTCACGGTGTGCACCGTCTCGAGCGCGTCGGCCGGCGGATTGTAGGTCGAGAAGTCGATCCAATCCATCAGCGAGTAGGTGCGGAACGCATCCTCGGTCTGGTGGACGACCTGCGCGTGCTCGCGGGCCAGCAGGGCGAAGGCGCGACGGGCGCCAATCACGTTCACCGCCTGCCAGAGGCGGTTAAGCACGAGCACCGGCTGATCGAGTGCGGCTTCCATGGGCAACGGGCCTCTGAGATAGGCGGCGCCCCATCCCCTGTCAAGTCACGCGCCGCGAGGGTGTTGTAGGGCGGGATCTCCGAATCCCGCCTTCGTTCGCCGATGATGTCACCGCCGAGGCGGGATTCGGAGATCCCGCCCTACACCAAAGCTTTCGGTGGCACCGCCCGCGTCAGCGCGCGGATGCCGTCGGCGAAGGCCGGGTAGGCCGCGCACAACGCCGCGCAGCCCCCGAGTTCGAAGTCGCTCAACCGGAATTCCGGCGCCACGACGCACGTCACGAGCGCCCACCGTCCGCCCGCCGCGAGGCGCGTGCCCTGCCAGGTCTGCGCTGTCACCACGTCCTGCGGCCGTTCGCCGTGCACGAGGTTCAGCCCGAGCTTCACCCACTCACCGGTGCCATCGGGCCGCAGGCGCAGCGACTCCAGCGGGTCGCCGGCGTGGAACGTCCAGATCTCATCCTTGGCCACGCGATGCATCGCCGAGAATCCCTCCGGCGTGACGAGGAAATAAATCGTGGACCACGCCCGCTGGCCGTCGGGAAGCATCGCAGCCGACTCGCCCGTGCGCCGGAAATAGCCGCCCTCCTGGTCGAGCGGCTCGAGCCTGAGCAGCCGCACGACCTCCCAGGCCGTCAGGTGATCGGGCGAAAGGATTTTCATTGGTTACCCGCACCTGTCATCGCGAGTCCGGCCATGCCGGGCGTGGCGATCCAGCTGGATTGCTTCGTCGCTGCGCTCCTCGCAATGACGGGCGGAATGGCATGGAGATTATCCCGCGGCGGGCGGCTCAATCGCCGGCTTCAGCGACTGGTTCTTGATGCGGATGCCGGTGAGCTTGGCGATGACCGTCTCGGCGTGCTCGGTGGCGACATCGACGTTGGTGTGCTCCTCGTGGATGTCGATCGCGCCGACCACGTTGGCCGGCAGGCGCGTGACGCCCGCGATCTTGCCGACGAGGTCCGCCGGCGTGACCAGCTGTGCGCGGCCGACATTGAAGGTGACCGTGCTGAACCCCGGCTCGCGACCCGTGCGGGGCTTGCGGTCGAAGGTGCGTTTCTGCGCGGCGAAGCGGTCACCGGTCGGCTTCTCGTAAGCTGGTTGCTCGTAGGTGGAGCGCGCTGGCGAAGCAGAACTTGGAGGGCTGGCCTCCCGGCCAGCCGCAGTCGGCCGGGAGGCCGACCCTCCAGCCGGCGCCTTGGCGAGGAACGGCGCGCGGGTGATCTCGGGATCGCGCGGCGCCGCCGGGCGGACCGGCTTCGGGGCCTCGTTGGCCGCGATGCGCTCGGCCTTGGTGCCGGCGCCCTTGGCCGGCGGCTCGCCGGCCGCACCCTGCAGCAGGTGAATGAGCGCCGAGGCGATGTCCGTGCTCGTGTAGCCCTGCTCGATGAGCCGCTGGACCATCTCGTCGTGCGACTGGAATTTCTTCTCCTCGAGCGTGGCGCGCAGGCGCTCGAAGAAGACGTTGCCCTTGGCCTCCTCGACCTCGTCCATCGACGGCACCCGCTCGCGGCGGATCTTGAGCCGGCCATAATGGATCATGTTCTGCATCTTGTAGAGCTCGCGGCCAGCCACGAAGGTGAAGGCCATGCCCTTCTTGCCGGCGCGGCCCGTGCGGCCGATGCGGTGCGTGTAGTCCTCCGCGTCGTTCGGCAGGTCGAAGTTGAACACGACCTCGAGGTCGTCCACGTCGAGGCCGCGGGCCGCGACGTCCGTCGCGACGAGGAACTCGAAGCCGCGGCGGCGGAACTTGTCCATCACGCGCGTGCGCTGCGCCTGCGTGATGTCACCGTGCAACCGGTCCGTCGAGTAGCCGCGGGCGTGCAGGTGCTCGTCGAGCTCGTCGACCATGATCTTGGTGCTGCAAAAGATGATGCCGAAGCGGAAGTCGTGCAGGTCGATGAGGCGCGTGAGCAGCTCGATCTTGGAGCGGCGGTCGACTTCGAAGTAGATCTGCTCCACCTGCGGCGCGTTGAGCGCGTGGGCCTCGATGCGCACCCAGACCGGGTCGCGGGTGTAGCGCTTGATCAGGTCCTGGATCAGGCGCGGCATTGTCGCCGAGAAAAACAGGCACTGCCGCTGCTCGGGCACCGATTTGAGAATGTGCTCGATGTCGTCGCGGAAACCCATGTCGAGCATCCGGTCGGCCTCGTCGAGGACGATGACCTTGAGCGCGTCGAGTTTCAGCGTGCCGCGGGCCATGTGGTCCATGACGCGACCCGGCGTGCCGATGACGACCTGCGCGCCGGCGTGGAGCGCGCGGAACTGCCGCTCGTAGCTCTGGCCGCCGTAAATCGGCACCTCCATCAGGCCTTTCTTGAAGAACGCCAGCTTGCCGAACTCCTCGGCCACCTGCACCGCGAGCTCGCGGGTCGGGCAGAGCACGAGCACCTGCACCTGCTTCATCCGCACGTCGACCTTCTCGATCGCCGGGATGGCGAAGGCCGCGGTCTTGCCGGAGCCCGTCGCGGACTGGCCGACGACGTCCTTGCCCGCCAAACCATGCGGAATGACCGCGGTCTGGATGGGCGAGGCTTCCTCGAAACCCATCTTGTCCACGGCTTTCAGAATCTCGGGGGACAGACCGAGCTCGTTGAACGGGCGTTTTTCCATGGCGACAGGCTGAAACTGTCCGGGGAAAAAATGGAGCTTAATCCTTCTCCGATGATTTTATAAATGAACCACAGAGGCACGAAGGCACAAAGCGCGGTCCACCAAGGGTGTTTTCTCCGTGTCTTCGTGCCTCTGTGGTTAAATTCAGCCTTTCTCGGGTTTTGCCTCGCCTTACCCCCCGTTTGCCGGGGTAATGACCCGCTATTCCTCTTGCCAAGATTTTTCCTGCGCGCGGAATTCTCCCTCTTGTAGAGCGAAAATCAGAGGAAAAGCGGGCTTTCGGAGAATCAGCTTTTTTCGTCGTTTTTCGGGGTATTATCTAGTCCAAACTGTCTTAATCCGTCTTAGAATTTGGTCGATGCCTGGTCTTTTTCGGCCGCCTCTAGTTCTCGACGATTTTCTGGCTCTGATATTCGATCAACAGCGCCTCAACGCGCGGGATGGATTCAGAATCACGCTCGTTGAAATACGAGACCATGCGTTGCGGAATTTAGGTTCCTCCAAAGTGCCTTCGGAATCCTTCCGTCGGTGAAATCGGATGAAGCTGAACTTGCACCACGCGCCCAGCAAGGGTCGCCCGGCTTGTCGCCGGGCGCCCTCAGAAAACTAGCAGGTTACCCCGCTAGGAGAAACGGCCAGAACGTCTGGCCGCACGAGCCCCCCGTGTGAATCGGGAAGGCGCGTCCTTTAACACAACGAACAACCTGTTTCGTGTCTTTATGCCGGAATGCGGCACGGAACACGATAGGAAGTCCGCACTTGTAACAGTGGTAGGTCTTCAAGGAGCGTTTTACGAAGAATCAACGCATCCAAACTTGACGATTTGACCTGCCGGGTAGAAACTAGGGGTATCTGAGCGACCCCGATCAAACTCGTCTCCCCTAAAACCGGATGTGAGCTAGAGAGGAAAATCGCCTTCCGCCCCGGCAGCCTTCCCTCCGTCAAGAAGTGGGCCGCCGGGGCGGTGTTATTTAGTGTCTCAGCGCATCACCAGCCGGCGGGGCTGGTTAGCGCTCTTAGCCCTGGTCATATGTTGATCGGGTTGATGCCACGCTTCATTGCGGGGAAATTAGTCCGCGCCTTCGTCCTCCCAGCCGATATCGAACGTTACCTGCATCCAGCGATGCACACGCCGCATTTCCTTTTCGGAAAGATCGAGAGGCGCGGTGATGACAACCTTTCGGTCGGGGTTATCTAGACTCAGCGCGATTTCATAGGTCTTGCTGGTGCCGGCAACTTCTTGATGGGGATTCGGCTGGGTGTTGTCCTCTCCATCATTCCCCCCTCCCGCGCGCCGGCGACGCGGACGGCTCGTAACGGTGCCAGTAGAACCACCGGCGCCTTTACCGCTTTTAAGATGGGGGCTAAGTTTGATTTCTCCCTTCTCGGCGAGCTGAACGAAAAAGGTCATCGCCTTGCGCACGGTTTCTCCGGTGAAACCAGTCGCTTTCTCGAAAACCTCTTTGAGCTGCCCTTCGGTGGCGCGCTCAACATCAACGCCAGAATCGAAGACGAAGCTGTAATACTTCTTCGCCAATGTGGCATAGGTCGCCGCATCTCCTTTCTCGACTAGCGCGGAGAGCTGGTCGGTCGGCGTCCCGTCCTCCTTTATGAGCTGCAGGAATTTGAAGGTCTGCAACAGCGCTGACTGAGTGGCGCCCGATTGCCCCGCCATCACCGAACGATCAATTCGGCCAGGGATGCCGGCGTCCTTAAATCCCGCAACGAAGTTCGTGAACGACTTGAAGGCCAGGTAAGGGGCCGCGATTCGCTTAACAGAAGTTTCTTCCATGGTAGATTTGGGTTATGCGCGCATAACGAACTATCTGACGCTGTCTGTCAATATCCGTCCTGAGATTTTTTCAGATTATATATGGCGGCATAAACAGAATCCGCGTATCATATCAGCATGAATTCGGAAGAAGTTGTTGTTAAGACCTTTAAAGGTCATGCCAAATCCGTTGTGGTGGTTAGTGCCACCGAAGAAATCGTCTTTGTTACATCAAAACAAAACAAAACTGCCATTGAAATGGGTGCAAAAAGCCTCCCGATAATCGGTTTTCCCATCCGTGATGTCTTTCTTTTAAAACCTGGGATGAACTTAGCGCGGATTAAATGGAATGAGTGCCAGCCGTGGCAGCGATCCAACTAAGAAGTTTATTTTTAGCCACCGCTTCTTCGCGGCCTTTCTCACAATCACAGAGCGTTGAGCGCCCAACATGGGCAAAATTTAACATTAAATTCTCGGCATCTCGCGCCAATGGTTGAGCAAGCCACTACGCATGTGGGATCACACCCAGTTTCTGGCGTAGGATGATGTTTCTGACTTAATCGATCTTTGATTTTTCTATTCGAGTAGAGGCCAATGGCACGCCGTGCCATTGGCCGAAACCTTCAATCTGTCTTATATTTGTCTTTAATAACCTCGCTCAGAGGGAGAATCGTCGTATCTAATTGTCCGCTATGCCATTTTCCAAGCTCGGGCTGCCGCCCTCCCTGATCAACGGTGTCAAAGCCATGGGCTACACCGACCCGACGCCCATCCAGCTGCGCGCCATCCCCGTCGTCCTCGGCGGCGGCGACCTGATCGCCTCGGCCCAGACCGGCACCGGCAAGACCGCCGCCTTCGCCCTCCCCACCCTCGCCCGCCTGGCCAAGCACGAGCCCCGCGGCCCGCGCGTGCTCATCCTCGAGCCCACCCGCGAGCTCGCGGCGCAGGTCGAGACCGCCTTCCGCGACTTCGGCCGCTTCACCGACATCCGCGCCACCGTCGTCCACGGCGGTGTCGGCTACGGCCGCCAGCGCAGCGAGATCCAGGCCGGCACCGACGTCGTCATCGCGACGCCCGGCCGCCTGATGGACTTCCTCAATGAGAAGACCCTCCGCCTCGACAACCTCAAGATCCTCATCCTCGACGAGGTCGACCGCATGCTCGACATGGGTTTCGTGAAGGACGTGAAGAAGATCATCGGCATGTGCCCGCGCGAGCGCCAGACGCTGTTCTTCTCCGCCACCGTGCCGCCGGAGATCGAGGAGGTCGCCCGCTTCGCCCTGCGCAACCCGGCGCGCGTCGAGATCGGCGTCGCCCGCACGGTCAACAAGTCCGTCACCCACGCATTCTACCCGGTGTCGCAGCTCAAGAAGTTCGACCTGCTGACCGCCCTGCTCGAGAAGACCGACTTTCACAGCTGCCTGATCTTCTCCCGCACCAAGCACGGCGCCGACAAGATCGCCCGCAAGCTCAAGTCGGCCAACCATTCCGTCGCCGTCCTCCACGCCAACCGCTCGCAGTCGCAGCGCGTCGAGGCCCTCGAGGGCTTCAAGTCCGGCAAATACGAGGTCATGGTCGCCACCGACATCGCCGCCCGCGGCATCGACGTCGCCGGCGTGTCGCACGTCATCAATTACGACATCCCGGCCAACCCCGAGGATTACGTCCATCGCATCGGCCGCACCGGCCGCGCCGCCGCCGTCGGCGACGCCTTCACGCTGACCACGCCCGACCAGGCCGGCGAGATCCGCGACATCGAGCGCTTCATCGGCCAGAAGGTGCCGCAGCTCAAGCTCGACGGCTTTGATTATCATTCGCCCCCGACCATCGGACCCTCGTCCGCGGGTCAGCGCTACGTCGACCCGCGCCGAGTCCAGCAACAGCAGCGCGGCGGTTATGGCGGTGGCGGTCACGGCCACGGCCACGGCGGCGGTCAGCCCCGCCAGCAACAGGGCCACGCCCCGCAGGCGCCCCGTCCGCAAGGCCAGGGTCACGCCCCTCGTCCGGCTCATCCGGGCGGCGGTGGCCAGCCGCAGGGCCAGGGCCACGGCGGCCAGCCGGCCCCGCGCAAGTTCGGCGGCCTGTCGCGCGGCAGCTGGCGCCAGCGGTAATGTTTGTCAGACCCGCCACCCGGCGGGTCTTTTGTTTTCTGGAGGGCCCGGCTCCGCCCTGCGGCCAGAAATCGCTTGGCTCGGGCGCGCGGCGGCGGCCATGATGCGCCGCCATGCCGAGCCACGCCCGCAAGACCTTCCGCCAGATCTGGTGGGCGCCGCTGCTGTGCTACGGCGTGGCCTGGTTGCTCGCGAAGACCGAGGTGTTCGAACAGCTGGAGTGGCGCACGCTGGACCTGCGCACGCAGTTCCGCGTGCAGTTCCAGCCCCCGCCGGATCCGCGCCTGCAGCTGGTGCTGTTCGACGACGATACCTATGAAAACCTGATGCCCTGGCCGCCCACGCGGCAGCTGCATGCCAACCTGATCGAGCTGCTCTCGGCCGACGGCGCCCGGATCGCCTGCATGGACGTCTTCATGACCTCCTCGCGCGACGATGGCGGCGACCCCCTCATGGCGGAAGGCGTCAAGGCTGCCGAGGCGCGCGGCCTGGGGGTGGTCACGGGCGCGGTCTCGAGCGAGTTCGAGGTGCTGGGCGACGAACAGAAGATCAAGGGCCCCACCGAGCCGCTGCACGATGTCACCGGCGACATCACCGGTCTCGTGGGCGACCAATACGCGGCCATGCCTTTCCCGGAGCTCCGGGCCGTCAGCGCCTACGGCTTTGTCGACGTGCCGAAGGAGAGCGCGGACGGCGTGGTGCGACAACCCCCGCTGGTGGTGCGCATCGGCAAGGAGGTCTATCCGTCACTCTCGCTGCAGACCCTGATGGTCTATTTGAAGGTGCCGGCCGCAGCGGTGAAGGTCCGGCTGGGCGACGCCATCTACCTGCCCACGCCCGAAAAGACCCACCGCATCCCCATCGATGCCCGCGGCCGCTACCTGCTGAACTACCGCCATGAGCTGGACGGGCCCGCTCCCGGCATCCCGAGCGTGGGCTACCGCGCCCTGCTGCTCGGCCTCAGCTCCAAGTATGTGGAAAAAATCCCCGATGTCGCGCCCCCGCCCGACATGAAGGGGAAGATCATCCTCGTCGGTCTCTTTGTCACCGGCAACGCGGACGCCGGCCCGACCCAGCTCTCCCCGATGTCCCCCCTGCCGCTGGTGCACGCCAACATCATCAACAACGTGCTGACGGGGGATTTCGCCCGCAGGATCCCGGACCACCTGATCTGGGGCCTGGCCCTCCTCACCGGTTACCTCGGGGTGCTGCTGATCGCCGACCGCTCGGTGACGGTGCTCTTCGGCGGCGCGATCCTGGGCCTGGTCGGCTACACCTCGCTGGCGCTGTGGGCCTGGGTGTGGGGCAGCTGGTGGGTGCCGATGATGGCGCCCCTTGCCGGCTTCGGCGCATTGCAGTTTGTCGTCATCGCCCGGCGGATCCGCGAGGAGCAGCGGGCCAAGCAGGAGATCAAGGGCATGTTCGGCGCCTACCTCGCCCCGCAGCTGGTGGACCGGATGGTCAAATCCGGCGAGATGCCGCAGCTGGGCGGCCACCAGGAGGAGATCACGGCCTATTTCAGCGACATCCAGGGCTACTCCACCTTCTCGGAAAAGGTCACCCCGGCGCGCCTCGTCGAGCTGCTCAACGAATACCTGACCGTCTGCACCGACATCATCCAGGAGGAAGGCGGCACACTCGACAAATACATCGGCGACGCCGTCGTGGCGATGTTCGGCGCCCCGATCGCCCTGCCCGACCACGCCTACCGGGCCTGCGTGACCGCGCTGCGGGTCCAGCATGCCCTGGACGACCTCCGCCAGCGCTGGGTCGCGCAGGGCGAGGCTTGGCCGCTGACCGTCCGCCAGATGCGGTCGCGCATCGGCCTCAACACCGGCGTCGCCGTGGTCGGCAACATGGGCAGCCGCACGCGTTTCAGCTACACGATGACGAGCGACGACGTAAACCTCGCCGCCCGCATGGAATCCGGGGCCAAGAGCTGGGGCGCCTATACCATGTGCTCCGAGGCCACCAAGCTCGCCTGCGAACAACATGGCGGCGACCGGGTGGTCTTCCGCCCGCTCGGCCGCATCGTGGTCAAGGGTCGCAAGCAGGCCGTGCCCATCCATGAGGTCGTCGGCTTGAAGGAGCATGTGACTGAGTCAACCCGCGAGTGCATCGGCCTGTTTTCCCAGGGGCTGGCCCGGTATTATGAACGCGACTGGACGGGTGCGGAGGCCCTTTTCCGGCGCAGCTTGGCCTTGGAACCCAACCAACCCGGCAAGTCCCCGGGCGTCTCCTCCAACCCGTCCCTCGTCTTCCTCGACATCACGGCCCACTACGCCGCACATCCCCCTCCCACCGATTGGGATGGGGTCTATGTCATGAAGGAGAAATAGTTGTCCAGCCAGGGCCCTTCGGCACCCTGAGAGTTTCATCGGGCAAATCCCGCGGAATTCTCTGCAGAAAGGCTTATTACGCTCTTGCAGATGGCCTGCAAACTGCTGAACTCGCCCGCACGACTCCTTAACCCGGCATTAGCACACTTCGCATGGCTATGAATACTCGCAAACTCACCCTCCTCTTCACCGCTCTTGTCGGCTTGGCCGCCTCGGCCTTCGCCCAGACCAAGGCCACCGAGGCCACCGTGGCCCGCGTCACCGGTGCTGCCACCGTGACGCTGCCCGATGGCAGCTCCGTTCCACTGACCGCCGGCATGAAGGTTGCGCAGGGCGCCACCATTACCACCGGCGCCGATGGCGACGTCTATCTTGAGTCCCACGCCGGCTACGTGACCGCCATCAAGAAGGACTCCGTGGTCGAGGTGAATGAGATTTCCGTCACATCCAGCGGTGGCAAGGTGACCGAGGAGAAGACACTGCTCGACCTTAAGAGCGGTAACCTTGTGTCCAATCTCGACCCTAAGAAGAAGTCCGTGAACAATTACCAGGTGCGCACACCCAAGGGCGTGGCCGCAGCCCGGGGCACCACATTCTCGGTAAATTTCCGGGGTGGCGTCTACACTATCGCGGTTGTTAACGGACAAGTCATTCTTACCCCTCCCGGATCATTCGGACAAACCCCTGCGCAGATTGCGGCAACTGCCAACACAAGCCAGGTTTCAGCCGGTCAATGGGTTGCAATCGACAACACAATGGAGAGTATCGGTGTGACTGCTTTTATCGCATCTGACATGGCGAATGCCGCTTCCAATCAAAACAGGGCCAATGACCTGAATGAACTCCTAGCCGCAGCCGTTGCGACTGTTACCATTGCCGCGCAGAACGGCATTGGTGGCACAACCGCCGCGGAAGCTGCTGCGGTTGCGAAAGCGGTGTTTGCCGCGGCCCCCGCTACTGCGGCCCAATCTGCCGCTTTGATCAAGGCTTCCGGTGGCGACACGAGTTCCTCCAACCCGGTAATGGAGGCGATCAGGAACGAAGTTCCCGCCGCCCAGCAGGGTGCGTTTGATTCCTCATCCCAAACCGGCACGTTCCAGCAGACCACGGTCAATACAACGGCCCGGGACTTCCAGACCACCACCACCACCCCGCAACCGATCGATCCCTCGACGGTGAGCCGCTCGAACTAATAAGTTCAGCCAACCCTTTCAAGCCGGCCCACAGGGGCCGGCTTTTTTGTGCCTGCTCGTGGGCCAGCGAGCTTGCTCGCGCCTGACTGTCTTTCTGCTCTACTGCACCCCGTGCATCTCACCCATCTCGCTTGCACCGCCTGCGCCAAGGAACACGACGCTTCCGTCCCCCAGAACGTCTGCACGGCCTGCGGCAAGCCGCTCTACCCGCAATACGACCTCGCCGCCGCCGGCCGCACCCTGACCAAGGTCGCCCTCGCCACCCGCGTTAAGTCCCTTTGGCGCTACCGGGAGGTGCTGCCTGTGCGATCCAACGCCGACATCGTCACCCTGGGCGAGGGCCTCACCCCGCTGCTGCCCGCCCCGCGCCTCGCGGCCAGGCACGGCCTCGCCCGGCTCTTCATCAAGGACGAGTCCGTCAACCCGACCCAGAGCTTCAAGGCCCGCGGCATGGCGACCGCCGTATCGATGGCGAAGCAGTTCGGCCTGAAGAAACTCGCCGCCCCTTCCGCCGGCAATGCGGGTGGCGCCCTGGCCGCCTACGCCGCCCGCGCCGGGATCGAGGCGCACATTTTCATGCCGGTGGACACCCCCAAGGCCAACATCATCGAGTGCCGCGAGCTGGGCGCCCACGTCACCCTGATCAACGGCCTTATCACCGACTGCGGCGCCGAGGTCGCCAAACGCAAGGCCGCCGAGGTCTGGTTCGACATGTCCACCCTCAAGGAACCCTACCGCGTCGAGGGCAAGAAGACCCTCGGCTACGAGCTCGCCGAGCAGCTCGACTGGACACTGCCCGACGTCGTGATCTACCCGACCGGCGGCGGCACCGGCCTCGTCGGCATGTGGAAGGCTTTTGGAGAGATGGAGCGCCTGGGTTGGATCGGCCCGAAGCGGCCGCGCATGTTCACCGTGCAGGCCAGCGGCTGCCAGCCGATCGTCCGCGCCTTCCAGGCCGGCGAGAAATTTGCCGCCGAGCACCTCGGCGCCACGACCAAGGCCTCCGGCCTGCGCGTCCCGAAGGCCATCGGCGACTTCATCATGCTCGATATCCTGCGCAAATCCGGCGGCGGTGCCGTGGCCGTCTCCGACGAGGATATGATCGCCAGCGTGCGCGAAGTCGGCGCTGCCGAGGGCTTGTTCGTCGCCCCCGAGGGCGCCGCCACTTACGCCGCCCTCAAACACCTGCTCACCGAGAAAACCGTGCGGCCTGACGAATCTGTCGTGCTCTTCAACACAGGAGCGGGCGTGAAATACCTCGAGTGCTTCGGATAGCCTTTTGGAGGGCCCAGCTCCCGCTGGGCCGCGAACGCAATATCATCGTCGCACGTCGGCTCAGCTGGAGCTGAGCCCTCCACATCCCCGACAAAGCCTCACCTGACCTGCAGCGTGTCCGCCTCGTAGGCGAGGCCGAGGGACGGGATGTTGACGGCCTTGCGGCCCCCTTGCTTCTTCACCGTGCCGGCCACCCAGGCGTCGTGGCCCGCGGCCTTGGCGGCGGCGAGCGTGGCCTCGACGGCGGACGGCGCCACGTAGGCGGCGAAACCGACGCCCATGTTGAAAGTCGCATAGGCCTCACGCAGGTCGATCGGGCCGGCCTCCATCAAAAACTTGAACAACGCCGGGATCGCGCGCGGCTCGGTGATCTCGTAAACGAACGGCTCCTCGAGCCGCATCAGCTTGCGCCAGCCGTGGCCGGTCACGTGCGCCACATAGTTGAGCTTCACGCCGGCCTGCTGGCACTTCACGACGAAATCCACGTAGATGGCCGACGCCGCGAGCAGCGCCTCGCCGTAGGTGCGGTTGTCGCCGTGGCCGATGGGCGTCGCATACTTCTGCGGCAGCTTGTCCGCGATAAGCCGGCAGAGGCTGAGACCGTTGGTCTGGACGCCCGTCGACGCGAGGAAGATGATGGCGTCGCCGTCCCTGACCTCGCCCGTGATGCGCTGCGACTTCGGCTCAATCTTGCCGATGGCCGAGCCGGCCAGGACGATGGTGTCCGGGTTGACGATGCTCTTTAAGGTCGGCGTCTCGCCGCCGCCCCAGACGGCGCCGGCGCGGTGGCAGCCCTCGGCCCAGCCGTCGACCAGCGCCTGCATGCGGGGCGCGTCGGCGAACCAGCCGGAATCACCCACCGCCGCGTGCATCGCGACCGAGATCGGCCGTGCGCCGCAGGTGATGAGGTCGTTGACGATGGTCGCGACGGTATCGATCGCGATCTCGCGGTAGAAATTCTTGCCGCTGGCGGCATAGACGGCGTCGGCCACGAGGTTCTTCGTGCCGAGGCCTTCCTCGACGTGTGCCAGGAAGTGATCCTGGCCCTCGATCAGGTAGGCGCTTTCGCCGCGGGTCGTCGCCGGCTCGGCGTAGCCGTGGGCCGCGAGCTCGTTGGCCGTGCCGCGCGCCGCCTGCTGGCAGGCCCGCTTGAACGCATCAAGCTGGTCGTAACGGACACCGGAACTTTCGTAGCTTAAAGACATGATTTTGAACCACAGAGACACCAAGGCACTAAGGTCTGCTTTGTGTCTTTGTGCCTCCGTGGTTAGTAGCTTCTTCCTTCGGCTTTCTCGAAATAGTTCACGTAGGCCTGGTTCACCACACGGTAGCCGCCGGGGGTCGGATACTTGCCCGTGAAATACCAGTCGCCCGTGTGGTTGGGCAGCGCGTGGTGGAGGTTCTCGATCGACTGGAAGATGATCTCGATCTCGCCCTTCCAACCGTTGGGCTTCGGTGAGACGAGCTGCGTGATTTTCTTTGAGATCTCGTCGGCCGTGAACGGCTCGTAGATCTTCCGCACGTGGTTGACCGGCTCGGGCGACGGGTTGCGCAGCTCCTCGCGGCAGAGGTTGTAGACGTCGGCGATGAGGTTCGTCTGCCCGCGCTCCTTCAAGAGCGTGATGGCCGCTTCGAAGGCGATGAACTTGCCGATCTCGGACATGTCGATGCCGTAGCAGTCCGGGTAACGGATCTGCGGGGCGGTCGAGGCGATGACGATCTTGACCGGGTTGAGCCGCTTCAGGATGCGCAGGATGGAGCGGCGCAGCGTGGTGCCACGCACGATCGAGTCGTCCACGCAGACCAGGGCGTCGCCGGGCTCCACGACGCCGTAGGTGACGTCGTAGACGTGCGAGGCGAGGTTGTTGCGGGACTTCTCCTGGGAGATGAAGGTGCGCAGCTTGACGTCCTTCGTGACGATCTTCTCGCCGCGGGGCCAGTTGTTGAGGATCAGGTCGTCGACCAGAGCCTCGGTGACCTTGCCGGCCCTGGCGGCGTCGAGCAGGGTCTGCTTCACCTCCGCGCGGCGGCGGAAGCGCATCTCGCTCATCAGGCCGAAGAAGGCGACTTCGGCCGTGTTGGGGATAAAGCTGAAGACGGTCTTGGCCAGGTTGCCGTTGATGGACTTCCAGATCTGGTCGGCGAGGCCGGCGCCGAGGGCCTTGCGCTCGCGGTAGATGTCGGCGTCGTTGCCGCGGGAGAAATAGATCCGCTCGAACGTGCACTGGGTCTTGGGCAGGGCCGGCTTGATGCGCTCGGTCGAGACCTTGCCCGACTTCTTCATGATCACGGCGCAGCCCGGCTCAAGCTCGCCGACATCGGCGGCCTCAAGGTCGAACACCGTGCAGAGCGGGGCGCGCTCGGAGGCGAAGGCCACGACCTCGTCGTTCTCGAACCAGTGGCAGGGCCGGATGCCCGACGGGTCGCGCGTCACGAAGGCGTCGCCGTTGCCCAGCACGCCGACCAGCGAGTAGCCGCCGTCCCAGTTGGCCGAGGCGGTGCGGAGCACGCGGGCCGGGTCGATCTCGTCGTTGATGCGGCGGGTGATCTCGCCGCCGGGCAGGCTCTCGCCGCGCAGGGTCCGGTAGAGGCGCTCGTGCTCGTCATCGAGGCAGAAGCCGATGCGCTCGAGGATGGCCTGGGTGTCAGTGGCGAAGATGGGGTGCTGGCCGATGGCGATGAGGCTGTCGTTGAGCTCCGCCGTGTTGGTCAGGTTGAAGTTGCCCGCCAGCATCAGGTTGCGGGTCGGCCAGGAGCTGCGGCGGAAGAACGGGTGGCAGGCGCTCAGGTTGTAGCCGCCCGAGGTGCCGTAGCGCAGGTGGCCGAGGTAGAGCTCGCCGCAGAAATCGAACTTCTTCTTCGCCGTGTCGGGGAACTCCGGGTGGATGGCGCCGTCGCCCACGAGGCCGTTGTAGCGGGCCAGGAGCGCCTG
This sequence comes from Lacunisphaera sp., assembly GCA_041917235.1. GTDB lineage: Bacteria > Verrucomicrobiota > Verrucomicrobiia > Opitutales > Opitutaceae > Lacunisphaera. Next base: position 17,448 of record JAYRXZ010000028.1, read on the forward strand.
GAAGATCTTGTCGAGCGGGTTGGTGTCGACGTTGCGCTCGCGGAACATGTAGGGCTCGCCGGCCGGGACGTCGAACTTCACGCAGGCCACGCCGGCGCCGTCCTGGCCGCGGTTGTGCTGCTTCTCCATCAGCAGGAACAGCTGGTAGAAACCCCACAGCGGCGTGCCGTATTTCTCCTGATAATAGGCGAGCGGCTTCTTGAGCCGGACCAGGGCGATGCCACACTCGTGGCTGATGAACTCGCTCATGAACCCGCCCTCCGATTGCCGTTCACACTACGCCCGTCCGGTAAATTGGGTCGGGGCGATGGAGGAATCCTGCTCGTCACGGCATTAAAGACGTTCATTGGGGCCAGCTTCGCGCTTTCGTCAACGGCTTTCTCCGCCATACCCCGATGCCAGGGCATTTTTAGCCACAAAAAGTCACGAAAATCCGCAGCGAATGAAGCTCGCAAGGCGCCTATGGGCGCGCGGCAACCTTTCGTCTGCCCTCTGGACAATTTTTGCGCCTTTTTGCGGCAAAAACTCTGCTGGTTTGGATTCATCCAGTCATCTCCGGCTAATTTCAATGCCATATCCCTTCCCCCACTTGACGCCCGGGGCAGGTTCGCGAGTATCGCGCTTCCAGCCATGCTGATCCTCCGCGGCTCACCTGCCCTCTCCCCCTTCCGCCTCGCAAAACTCCTGCAGGACCTCACCGCGGGCGGCGTCCCGGCGGTGGCCCTCGCCGCCGAGTTTGTCCACGTGGTCGACACGGCCCGGGAACTGACCACCACCGAGCGCAGCCTCCTCGACAAGCTGCTCACCTACGGCCCGAGCCGCGAGGCCGCCCGCATCAGCGGCGTCGTCCAGGTCGTCGTCCCCCGCCCGGGCACCATCTCCCCCTGGTCCTCCAAGGCCACCGACATCGCCCACACCTGCGGCCTCGACGCCGTCAAGCGCATCGAGCGCGTCATCGCCTACACCGTGGACGTCGGCGTCACGGCCCCGCCCTTCCCCCTTTCCCCGCTCGACGCCTCGCAGCTGACCCTGCTGCAGGCGAAGCTCCACGACCGGATGACGCAGGCCGTGTTCGGCGACCTGAACACCTGCGAGCTCCTCTTCCAGCACGAGCCCCCGCGCCAGCTGGCGACCGTCCCGGTGCACCAGCACGGCCGCGCCGCCCTGGTCGCCGCCAACCGCGACCTCGGCCTCGCGCTCGCCGAGGACGAGATCGACTACCTGCTCGCCGCCTTCACCAAGCTCGGGCGCGACCCGAGCGACGTCGAGCTGATGATGTTCGCGCAGGCCAACTCCGAGCACTGCCGCCACAAGATCTTCAACGCCACCTGGGAAATCGACGGTTCCGCCAGGGACAAGTCGCTGTTCCAGATGATCAAGAACACCTACCAGCTGCACAGCGAGGGCATCCTGTCCGCCTACAAGGACAACGCCGCCGTGCTGGTCGGCACCCGCGGCGGCCGCTTCTATTCCGACCCGCGCACCAACGAATACGCCGCGCACGACGAGGACATCCACCTGCTCTGCAAGGTCGAGACGCACAACCACCCGACCGCCATCTCGCCCTACCCCGGCGCCGCCACCGGCTCCGGCGGCGAGATCCGCGACGAGGGCGCCACCGGCCGCGGCGCCAAGCCCAAGGTCGGCCTCGTCGGCTTCACCGTCTCCAACCTCCGCCTGCCCGGCGCCGTGCAGCCGTGGGAGAAGGACTTCGGCAAACCCAACCGCATCGTCTCGGCCCTCGACATCATGATCGAGGGCCCGCTCGGCGGCGCCGCCTTCAACAACGAGTTCGGCCGCCCCGCCATCAACGGCTACTTCCGCACCTTCGAGGCCGAGGTCCCCTCGGCGGTTCCCGATCCTCAGGTTTCAGGTCTCAGGTCTCAGGTTTCCTCAACGGAGTTGAGAGGCTACCACAAGCCCATCATGCTCGCCGGCGGCCTCGGCAACATCAAGGGCGAGCACGTCCAGAAGGGGAAGATCAACCCCGGCGACCGCCTCATCGTCCTCGGCGGCCCGGCCATGCTCATCGGCCTCGGAGGCGGCGCCGCCAGCTCCATGGCCAGCGGCCACGGCAGCGAGGACCTCGATTTCGCCAGCGTCCAGCGTGACAACGCCGAGATGGAGCGCCGCTGCCAGGAGGTCATCGACCGCTGCTGGGCCCTCGGCGCGGACAATCCCATCTCCTTCATCCACGACGTCGGCGCCGGCGGCGTCTCCAACGCCCTGCCCGAGCTCGTCAACGACGGCGGCCGCGGCGGCAAGTTCGACCTGCGCTCGCTCCCCAACGACGAGCCGAGCATGTCCCCGCTCGAGATCTGGTGCAACGAGTCGCAGGAACGCTACGTGCTCGCCGTCCCCGCCGAGCGCCTGGCCACCTTCAAGCAGCTCTGCGAACGCGAGCGCGCTCCCTTCGCCATCGTCGGCGAGGCCACCGAGGAAAAGAAGCTGGTCGTCAAGGACACCCAGTTCGCCACGACGCCGATCGACATGCCCCTCGACGTCCTGCTCGGCAAGCCGCCGCGCATGCACCGCAAGGAGACCTCGCTGGCGCGCCCGCAATACCCGCTCGACCTGCGCGGCGTCACGATCCTCGAGGCCGCCAAACGGGTGCTCTCGCATCCCGCCGTCGCCGACAAGACCTTCCTCATCGCCATCGGCGACCGTTCGCTCGGCGGCCTGATCGCCCGCGACCAGATGGTCGGCCCGTGGCAGGTGCCGGTCGCCGACTGCGGCGTGACCGCCGCGAGCTACGACGTCTATACCGGCGAGGCCATGGCGATGGGCGAGCGCACCCCGGTCGCCGTCAACAACGCCGCCGCTTCCGCCCGCCTCGCCGTCGGCGAGGCCCTCACCAATCTCGCCGCCGCCCAGATCGGCGACCTCGGCAAGGTCAACCTCTCCGCCAACTGGATGGCCGCGCCCGCCGTCCCCGGCGACGCCGCCGACCTCTACGCCGCCGTGCAGGCGGTCGGCATGGAACTCTGCCCCGCCCTCGGGATCACGATCCCCGTCGGCAAGGACTCGATGAGCATGTCCACCGTCTGGCACGAGGGTCCGGACCAGAAGCGCGTCACCGCCCCCATCTCGCTCATCGTCTCGGCCTTCGCCTCCGTCACCGACATCCGGCTCTCGCTCACGCCGCAGCTCCAGCAGGCGGAGGACACCGTCCTCCTCCTGATCGACCTGGGCCGCGCCAAGAACCGCATGGGCGGCTCGATCCTCGCCCAGACCGTCTCGCAGATGGGCGAGGCGACGCCGGACGTCGACAACGCCACCGACCTCAAGAATTTCTGGAAGGTCATCCAGCAGCTCGGCCGCGACCGGAAGATCCTCGCCTACCACGACCGCTCCGACGGCGGCCTGCTGGCCACGGTCACCGAGATGGCCTTCGCCGGCCACACCGGCGTGGATCTCGAGATCCCGCACCTGCACGACCCCTTTGCCGCCCTTTTCAACGAGGAGCTCGGCGCCGTCATCCAGATCCGCGAATCCGACTTCGACGATATCTACCTCGCCCTGCGCGAGCACGGTCTCAAGGCCTGCGTCTCCCGCCTCGGCACGCTGAACCCGCATTTCGCGCTCCGCGTTAAGCAGTCCGGCAAGGAATTGTTCAATGAGAGTCTGGTCACGATGCGCGGCTGGTGGTCCGACGTCACCCACCGCATCGCCGCGATGCGCGACAACCCGCAGGCCGCCGACCAGGAACACGCGCTGCGCCTCGACAAGACCGACCCGGGCATGACGCCGAAGATCACTTTCACAACCAAGCCGGCCAGGAGCTTCTCTGCGCGCCCCGCCGTTGCGATTCTCCGCGAGCAGGGCGTCAACGGCGAGGTCGAGATGGCTGCGGCGTTCACCCGGGCCGGCTTCAAGGCGGTCGATGTCCACATGACGGACATCCTGAGTGGACGCGTCAGCCTGAAGGATTTCCGCGGCGTCGCGGCCTGCGGCGGCTTCAGCTACGGCGACGTGCTCGGCGCCGGCGAGGGCTGGGCCAAGAGCGCCCTCTTCAACGAGCGGGCCCGGGCCGAGTTCAAGGCCTTCTTCGCCCGCGAGGACACCTTCGGCCTCGGCGTGTGCAACGGCTGCCAGATGATGAGCAACCTCAAGTCGATCATCCCCGGCGCCGACCTCTGGCCCCGCTTCGTGCAGAACCAGTCCGAGCGCTACGAGGGCCGCTCCGTCTGCGTGAAGCTCGAGAAAAGCCCGAGCCTCTTCTTCAGGGGCATGGAAGGTTCGGTCATCCCCATCGCCGTCGCCCACGGCGAAGGCTATACGGAGTTCCCCGACGCCCACGCCGCGCAAGTCTTCAGCGACTCCGGCCTCGTCGCCGGCCGTTTCGTGGACAACCGCCACAACATCACCGAGCACTACCCGCTTAATCCCAACGGCTCCCCGCTGGGCATGACCGCCCTGACGACGACCACCGGCCGCGTCACGATCATGATGCCCCACCCCGAACGCGTCCACCGCTCGGCCTGCATGAGCTGGTCGCCCAAGGACTGGCCCGAGGATTCGCCGTGGATGCAGATGTTCTACAACGCCCGCGCGTGGGTTGGGTAAATTGGGTGACCATGACGCGTGCTGGGTGTCATACCCTGCATGAACGATCCCAAATTCCAGCCGCACGGTGGCGGTGCCCAAGGTTCCCAGCATCCGCCGCACGGTCCGCGCTGGAAGCGCATGCGGCACAGTCCGTTCTTCTGGGTGGCGGCCGTCTGCCTCCTGGCGATGATGGTGATCTACGTCATGACGAACAACCTGTCCTTCTGGCCCGGCCAGGAACCGCGGCAGCCCGTCCCGGCACTGACGCCCTGAGCAGGCCCGGTCGGATTTAACCACTAATCCACACTAATTCTTCACTAATCCCAGGAAGGGTTTGGTAGGTTCCCTGATTGAATTAGTGTCCAATTAGTGGCCATTAGTGGTTAAAAATCCCCCATGAACCTACCCCGCCGCGACTTTTTGAAAACCACCTTCGCCGCTTCTGCCACCGCCGCGCTCGGCGCACCGCTACTGGCCGGCGGCGGGAGTGATTCCTCCGGGGCCGAATACTACGAGCTGCGCTGCTACCGCCTGCAGGCCGGCACGCGCCTCAAGGCGGACGCCAACCCCGCCCTGCTCGACGCCTACCTTGAGCACGCCCTGCTGCCGGGACTCGGCCACCTCAATCTCAGGAACATCGGCGTCTTCACCGAGCTCGACGTCAACAAGGAGACGGCCACCGCCACGCCCAAGCCCGGCTCGCCCGTCTGGGTGCTGATCCCCCATCCCTCGCTCACATCGTTCATGACGGTGACCGCCTCGCTCCGGTTCAACCCGCCCTATCCGCCCGGCACGGCGGACTATTTTGACGCCCCCAAGGCCGCCCCGGCCTTCGAACGGGTCGACTCGTGGCTGCTGCTCGCCTTCGCCGGCATGCCGAAGCTCGAGCTGCCGGCCTTCTCCCGGGACCGGGTGCCGACCCGCGTGTTCGAGATGCGCGATTACGAGAGCCACAGCGAGCTGAAGGCCCTGAACAAGATGGCGATGTTCAACGACAGCGAGATCCAGCTCATGCGCGACCTCGGCATGAACCCGGTCTTCTTCGGCCAGGCCCTGGCCGGCCCCGACCTGCCGCATCTGCGCTATTTCACCAGCGGCCCCGATCTGGCCACCCACCTTGCCGGCTGGAAGAAATTCGGCCCCGACCCGCGCTGGCAGAAGATGCGCACCGACCCGCGTTACGCCGACAACACCTCGAAGAACACGGCCCGCTTCCTCACGCCGAAGCCTTATTCGCAGATCTGAGAAGTTTATTATTGGAGGGCCGGACTCCCGGCCGGCCGCGGTCGGTCAGGAGACCGACCCTCCACAAGATACAGGCGGGGTCAGCGACCCCGCCCTATGGTCTGAATCGCCTCCTCAGCAGTGCCGGACGAACTCGCCGATAAAACGGTCGACGTTGCGACCTGATACGCGGGCCTCGATCTCCCGGTGCAAGCCGTGGATCCTCTCCGTCAGCTCGACCGTCACGCCCAGCTGCTGGGCCAGGCGCAGGAGTTCCCGCGGTCGCGCCCGTTCCCAGCGCCAGCAGGTCAGGCCGACACAAATCGGCTTGGACGGCAGGCTCACGGGCGGGGTCGACGGGGTAGAAGACATGCCTCCCTTTGCAGCCGGAATCGGGCCAATCCTGCCGGCTTTTTCACGTCTCCCGGTGGGCCTTGGGCCTCGCCTCGGACCGGGGCAGACCTCACTCTGCCGCCATGCCCCGGGACCCTACCAGAGGCTTTGCCGCCCGCGAAATCCTTGTCGTGCTGACGTTGGTCGCCGGCATCCTGACGGCCGTCGCCCTCATCGGTTATCGGAAGGTGCGCCAGTCGAGCGAGGACAAGGGCGTGCTCTGCGTCGGCCGCCAGCTCTCCGCCGCGGCCGACCAGTATTACCTGGAAAACGCTGTCTCCACCGTGGAACTGCGACAACTCGTCGGCGCCACCAATTACGTGAAGGCGATCCAGCCTGTCGCCGGCGAATCCTACCCCCTGCGCTACACCCAAGGCGTGACGCTGACGGTGACCGGTGTCGCCGGCACCCGCACGGTCACCTACGCCCCCTGACCGGATTCACCCGCGCCGGCCCCGCTGTTGCCTGTCCGCTCCAGGCACAGCCGTTCGTTGATTAGGACGAACACCCTGAAACCCTGCTGACATAGGGCTGTCATCCCGCTGCCTTAAGGTAAGGGACCTCCATTCTCCACGCGCATGACCGACAACCCCCAACCTCCTGCCACCCCACCCTCCTTCTGGCAAAGCGTCCTCCAAGCCATCAAGGGCACGCACAGCGACTATACCGCCGTGCCCCTGAACCGGGCCGTGCTGCTGCTCGCCGTGCCCATGGTGCTGGAGATGTCCATGGAATCGCTGTTCGCCGTGGTGGACGTCTTCTGGGTGTCCCGCCTCGGCCGCGACGCCGTCGCCGTCGTGGGCATCACGGAGTCGGTCATGTCGCTGATCTACGCCGTGGCCATCGGCATCTCCTTCGCCGCGACCGCCATCGTGGCCCGGCGCATCGGCGAAAAGAACCCCGCCCTCGCCGCCCAGGCCGCCGGCCAGATCCTGTTGCTCGGCGCCGGCCTGGCCGCCGGGCTCGGCGTGGTGCTCGGGTGGTTCGCGCCCGACATCCTGCGGCTGATGGGCGCCGACGAGGCGATCATCGCCACCGGCGGCAGCTACACCCGCATCATGCTCGGCGGCAACATCACCGTCTTCCTGATTTTCCTCATCAACGCCGTCTTCCGCGGCGCGGGCGACGCCGTCATCGCCATGCGCACGCTCCTGCTCGCGAACGGCCTGAACCTCATCCTCGATCCCTGCTTCATCTTCGGCTGGGGGCCCTTCCCGGAGATGGGCGTGGCCGGCGCCGCCGTGGCCACCAACATCGGCCGCGGCGTCGGCGTGTGCTACCAGCTCTGGCACCTCACGGCCCGGGCGGGCCGCGTCCGGATCCGCCTGCCCGACCTCTGGCCGCACGGCGAGATGCTGGGCACGATCCTGCGGACCTCGGGCAACGGCATCGCCCAGATGTTCATCGCCACGACGAGCTGGGTGGGACTCTTCAAGATCCTGGCCATGTTCGGCAGTCCCGTGCTGGCCGGCTACACCATCGCCATCCGCGTGATCATCTTCGCGCTCATGCCCGCCTGGGGCCTGGCCAACGCCGGGGCCACGCTCGTCGGCCAGAATCTCGGGGCCGGCCGGCCCGACCGCGCCGAGGCCGCCATCCGGATCGCCGTGCGCTACAACGTCATCTTCCTCGGCGCCGTGGGCCTGCTGTTTGTCATCCTCGCCCGGCCCATCGTCGGGCTGTTCACCACCGACCCGGAGGTATTCAAGGAAGGCGTGCGCTCGCTGTGGATCGTGAGCCTGGCGTTCCCGCTCTATGCCGCCGGCATGTGCCTGGAGGCGACCTTCAACGGGTCGGGCGACACCTGGACGCCAACGCGGCTGAACTTCTTCTGCTTCTGGCTCGGCCAGATCCCGCTGGCCTGGGTGCTCTCCGGCCCGGCCGGCCTCGGCCCGCTGGGGGTTTACATTGCCGTGCCGGTTTCGTTCACCGTGCTGACCCTGTGGAGTGCGGTGCTCTTCCGCCGCGGCAAATGGAAGGAGCAGAAGGTTTGAACGGGCGGGTAAAAAGGTAGGGCGCGTTATTCTTCACGCGCCGCTCACGCCCTTCGCTTCAATTGCGACGGCGGATTAGGGATAATCCGCCCTACCGATTGTCCTCGCAAGGTGCGCGACCTGTCCGACAAAGGCTCGCGACGAAAAACTTAAACCGGCCTCAATTCACCGTCGGCATCTTGACGCTGCCGGAACCGTTGAGGATCCCGAAGCCGTAGAGCAGCCACAGGATGACCACGATCACGACGACGATGTTGAGGATCTTTTTGATCGTCCCCTGCATGGGGATGTAGGTGTTGATCAGCCAGAGGATCACACCGACGACGACAAGGGTAAGGATGACGTTAAGGAGAGGCATGCCCCGAGGATAGCCGGGAGCGGTGCGCGCCGGTATGGGGTCTAACCCTCCGCCCCAGCGGATCGGCATTTGCCTCCCGGCGTAACTTGGGTTCCCTGCCCCTCGTCGTTGCTCCAGCTTCACCCCCAACCACCGGAGACCCCATGACCCGCCGCACCGCGAAGGATTTCGACCAGGAACTGCTCGATCTCTACGACTACTACGTCCACGGCCAGATCGACCGCCGCGCCTTCATCGACCGGGCCGCCAAGTTCGCCGTCGGCGGCCTGACCGCCGCCGCCCTGCTCGAGATGCTGAGCCCGCAATACGTCTTCGCCGCCCAGGTGCCCAAGGAGGACGACCGGGTGTTCTCCGAATACCTCAAGTATCCCTCGCCCGACGGCAGCGGCGAGATGCGCGGCCTGTTCGCCCGCCCGGCCGGCGCCACCGGCAGGCTGCCCGGCGTCATTGTGGTCCACGAGAACCGCGGCCTGAACCCCTACATCGAGGACGTCACCCGCCGGCTCGCGCTGGCCGGCTTCGTGGCCTTCGCCCCGGATGCGCTCTGGCCGCTCGGCGGCTACCCCAGCAACGACAACGAAGGCCGCGCCCTGCAGCAGAAGCTGGACGGCAAGAAGATCACCGAGGATTTTGTCGCCGCGGCCCGGTTCCTGCACGCCCACCCGGCCTGCAACGGCTCGCTCGGTGTGACCGGTTTCTGCTTCGGCGGCGGCATGGCCAACACCCTCGCGTGGCGCCTGCCCGACCTCATCAAGGCCGCGGTCCCCTACTACGGCGGCCAGGCCACCGCCGAGAACGCCGCCAAGATCAAGGGCGCCCTGCTGCTGCACTACGCCGAGCTCGACACCCGGGTGAACGCCGGCTGGCCCGCCTACGAGGCCGCCCTCAAGGCTGCCGGCATCGAGTATGAAGCCCACATCTACCCGGGCGTGAACCACGGCTTCCACAACGACACAACGCCCCGCTACGACCAGGCCGCCGCCGAGCTGTCGTGGACCCGCACAATCGGGTTCTTCCGCAAGAAACTCGGCTGAGAACCTCACCCGTTTGGATACCGGCGGTCCCGGCAAAACGATTGCCTTGTCCTGATCCCACCTCACTTTCCCAGCCTTCATGCGCCTCCGATCCACGCCCGGTTCCGCCCTCCTCCTTGCTTTCTTCCTGACCACGGCCCTCGCCCTGCCTGCCCAGATCCAACGCCCCGGGAAGGTCAATGAATTCTATGCCACGAACTGCGCGAGTTGCCACGGCGCGCGCATGGAGGGCGGCTCCGCCCCTTCCATGCTCGACGATATCTGGGTCAATGGCGGCGATGACGAGAGCCTCGCCCGCAGCATCAGCATGGGCAATGCGGAGAAGGGCATGCCGGCCTGGTCGGCCGTGATGTCCCCGAAGGAAATCCGCGCGATGGTCATCTTCATCCGCGAGCAGCGCGCCCGGGCCAGGCAGGCCGGGATTCCCCAGCCCGCCGAGTCGCTCACCGTCCGGAGCGAGCTGCACGGCTACCAGCTCAACACCTGGGTCGCCGGCCTCGACGAGCCCTGGTCGCTGGCCTTCCTGCCCGACGGCCGGGCGCTCGTGACCGAGAAACGCGGCCGGCTCACCGTCATCGAACACGGCAGACTCGCCGCGCAGCCTGTCGGCGGCGTTCCCGAGGTCGACAGCCGCAGCCAGGCGGGCCTGTTCGACGTCGTCCCGCATCCCGACTACGCGCGCAACGGCTGGATCTACCTCGCCTACAGCGAGCCGCGCACCAATGCCGACGGCAAGTCCGTGAGCCTCACGCGCATCATCCGCGGCAAGCTCCGCGACAACACGCTGGCCGACCAGCAGACCATCTTCGAGGCCCCGCTCGCCGACTACCCGTCGTCGGGTGGCGTGCATTTCGGCGGCCGCATCGCCTTCGACCGCGCCGGCTACCTCTATTTCACCATCGGCGAGCGCGGCCGGATGCAGAACGCCCAGGACCTCGGCGTCCCGATGGGCAAGGTGCACCGCCTGTTCGACGACGGCCGCGTGCCGCCCGACAATCCCTTCACCCGGGATCCCCAGGCCGACCATTCCATCTGGAGCTACGGCCACCGCAACCCGCAGGGCCTCGCCTTCCATCCCGGCACCGGCGCGCTCTACGACGTCGAGCACGGGCCGCGGGGCGGCGACGAGATCAACCTCGTCCGCCCCGGCCGCAACTACGGCTGGCCCGTCATCTCCTACGGCATGAACTACGACGGCTCGCCCCTCGCCGAGGCCACCGCGAAGCCCGGCCTCGAGCAGCCGGTCCACTACTGGGTGCCCTCGATCGCACCCTGCGGCATGAATTTCTACACGGGCGACCTTTTCCCCCGGTGGAAAAACCACCTCTTCGTCGCCTCGCTCGCCGTGGAGGAGTTGCACCGCCTCGAGCTGGACGGCGACAAGGTCGTCGCCGAGGAAATCATCTTCAAGGGCCTCGGCCGCATCCGGCACGTCATCACCGGGCCCGACGGCGCCCTCTACGTGCTGCTGCCGAAGCGCATCGCGCGGCTCACGCCCGCGGAGTGACGCCGGGCGTCAGTTCCCGGACACCGGCGGCTTCGTGGCGTAGTGCGGCACCAGCTGCTTGAGGTGTCCCTGCACGATGGCGGCGATGGTCGCCGCGGGCAGCGTGGCCTTGTGCAGCTCGAACACGGCCACGAGCAGCGCGAGCTCGATGTCGGTCTTCTGCGCGCTCACGGCCTTCATCTCGCGCAGGATTTCCAGCGCCTTGCGCTCGGCCTTCTTGTAGTCGTTGAAGTTCTCGTCGGTAGGCGTCGCCATGCGCCCAAGTGGCTGCACCCCGCCGCCGGCGTCAAGCGCGCATTGCCGCACCCTGGCCCGGCAATAACGTAGGTTACGCGCTTGCGCGCAACGCGGCCCGCGCTTGTCAGCCGTAGCCTTGGCGAAGGTTGAAGCGGGCCACCTACAGCACCTTCACCGCGGCGAGCACAAGTTTCTCGAATGCGCCGGCGCCCTTCGCGGCGTTCTCCAGCGTGTGGGCGTGGGAGAGTTTCTCGTCGGACAGGCCGGCGCCCATGTTGGTGATGCAGGACACGCCGGCGACCTTCAGGCCGCAGTGGCGGGCGATGAGGCAGTCGGGCACGCTCGACATGCCGACGGCGTCGCCGCCCCAGCCCTGCGCCATGCGGATCTCGGCGGGGGTCTCGAACGACGGGCCGCGGAACGCCACATAGACGCCCTGGTGCAGCGTGACCCCCTGCTGCTGGGCGACCGACTTGAGCTTCGCGCCAAGCGCCGGATCCCAGGCGTCGGCCATGGGGAAAAAGCGCGGCCCGAAGGTCTCGTCGTTCGGCCCGACCAGCGGGTTGAGGCCGAGAAAATTGATATGGTCGGTGATCAGCATGAGCTCGCTGACCTTGATGTGGGCCCGGAGGCTGCCCGCGGCGTTGGAGAGGAACAGGGTCTCGATCCCCACGGCCTTCATGGACCGGATCATCACCTTGAGCGGGTAGGCGTCGCCGGTCTCGTAGAAATGCTTCCGGCCATTCAGGACGATCACCGGCACGCCGTTGAGCCGGCCGATGATCAGCTGGCCCGCGTGGCCCGCGACTGTCAGCACCGGAAAGCCGGGCAGGTCCTTGTAGGCCAGGATCACGGGACTTTCGACCTTCCCCGCCAGCCCGCCCAGGCCCGAGCCGAGGATGATGGCGATCTTCGGTTTCAGTCCCCCGAGCGCCGCGGTGATCTTGGCGGCGGCCTGGCGGACGTTCTCGGCATGGAGCTGGACTTCGTTCATGGGCCAAGCCCTAGACGAAAAATTCCCGGGGCTAAAGCATGCAATTGTTACCAGTTAAAAACGTTTGTCTCGGCCGCCGGAGTCCGGAGTCTGGCCGCATGAGCACGCAACGGATGGGAATTGTAGGCGGCGGCCTGATGGGCGTCGGGATTGCGACGAAATTTGCCCTGGCGGGCTACGAGGCCCTCGTCCTCGAAACCTCGCCCCAGCGGCGCGCCACAATCCCCGCGGTGGTCGAGGGCATTCTGCAGGAACTGCAAGCGGCCGGCGTGATCAACCCTGCCGCGGCGTCCGCTGCCTCCGGGCGCATCAAGCTGGTGGACGGTTTGCCGGCGCTGTCCGCCGCCTCGCTGGTCATCGAAGCCATCCCCGAGGTGCTCGCCATGAAGCAGGAGCTCTACCGGGAACTCGAGGCCGTGCTGGCACCTGGCGCGGTGCTGGCCAGCAACACCAGTGGCTTCATGCCCGACGCGCTGAGCGCGGGGCTGGCCCGCCCGGAGCAGTTTCTCATCACCCATTTCTGGAATCCCCCGCACGCCATCCCGCTGGTGGAGGTCGTGCCGGACCCGCGCACGGCGCCGGCGACGGTTGAGCAGACGGTCGCCGCGCTGCGCGCCATCGGCGCCGAGCCGGTGGTGCTGCGCAAGGCCGTCCCCGGGTTCATCGGCAACCGCCTCCAGTTCGCCGTCATGCGCGAGGCCCTGCACCTGGTTCGCACGGGCGTGGCCGATCCCGAGACGATCGACACGGTGATGAAGGCGTCGCTCGGCCGGCGTTACGGGATCGTCGGCCCCTTTGAGACCGCTGACCTGGGCGGGCTCGAGACATTCCTGCGCGTGGGCCAGCACCTCCTGCCGGCCATGGCCAGCGACGGCCGAGAGCTGGAGGTGCTCCAGGTCCGCATCGACCGGGGCGAAAAGGGCGCCGCCACCGGGCAGGGCTTTTATCCCTGGACCGCGGAGCGCCTCGCGGCCGTGCGGCAGAAGCGCATCACCCAGCAGCTCAAGCCCGCGGCTTCTGCCTGAGCGCTTCCTCGCGCAGCAGCTTGGCGAAGGTCCCGGCGTGGGGATTCGGCCGGTCGGCCGGCATGCCGGACAGGATGACGATCTCCGGCAACGCCGGTGAAAAGGACCGCAATTCGAGCGAGCGCGGCAGCATGTTGCACACGCCGTCGGTCAGGATGGTCACCCCGTTGGTCGCTTCCAGGCCGGCAAACATCGTGGTGACTCCATCGTTGACCAGCACCGCGAAGTCAGGCGTGACACCGAAGGGCTTGAGCAGCGCACGCATCCGCGGGACATAGTCGGGGAAATTGGCCCGGCCGAGGCCGTGCAGCGGCAGGCCCTGCAGGCGCTTCGGCGGCACCTTGGCGAGCTTCGCGAGCGGGTGCCCCTGGCCCATGACGAGCACCAGCGCCAGGCGGCGCAGTTCCGTCCACTGGAAGCCCTTGATCGCGGTCTCCGAGCTGGCCGGCACGATCACCAGGTCGAGCTGACCGGCGGCCGTCTTTTCTCCCATCTCGCGCGGCGTCAGGTCCTCCAGCTCGATGCGCACCCGCGGCACCGCCGCCTGGAACCGCTCGAGCGCGCGCGGCATGATGCCCGCGGTGAGCGAGGGACCGTAGCCGACGCGCAGGATCTCGCTCCGCGCCTCGCCCCGCACCCGCTGGATGGCCTGGTCCGCCCGGGCCAGGAGGTCGCGCGCCTCCTCGTAGAAGATCTCCCCCGCCTCCGTGAGCGTGACGGTGTTCTTGCCGCGCACGAACAGCGGCACGCCGATCTCCTCCTCGAGGTCCTTCACCTGCCGGCTCAGCGCCGGCTGCGTGAGGTGCAGGTTGTTCGCCGCCCGGCTGAAGCTGCCGTGGGCCGCGACCGCGGCGAAATAGCGCAGATGACGCAGTTCCATGGGCGGATTTCAGCTATTACCAAAAGTATGGGCGAGGCCAAAAACACGGCATTGGGCGGTTTGGCGGGTTTCGGATATTCTCACGTCAGTCCCGCAATCAACCACCCGCCGCTCTCAACCCACCACTCCCATGATCACCGCCACCCTCATCCTCGCCGCCCTCAGCCTCCTCACCGCCATCGACGACTCCGGCGCCCAGTCCGCCGAATAATCCGCCTCTTTTCACGCAAACCTCAATTCCATCACTCCCATGAAATCCACGCTTCCCTCCTCCAAGACCATCGTCCTCATCCACGGCCTGTGGGTCACGCCCCGCTCCTGGGAAAACTTCCAGCGTCACTACGAGTCCCGCGGCTATCGCGTCCTCGCCCCGGCCTGGCCCGGCATCCAGGGCGAGGTCGAGGACATGCAACGCGACCCCTCCAGCTTCAACGGCGTCGGCATCGAGCAGGTGCTCGCCCATTACACCGCGATCATCGGGTCCCTGCCGGAAAAGCCGATCATCATGGGTCACTCCTACGGCGGCCTGATCACGCAGATCCTGATCGATCGCGGCCTGGGTGTCGCCGGGGTCGCCATCGATTCCGTCCCCGCCAAGGGCATCAGGCTCCTGCCCCTCTCCACCATCGAGGCCCTGACCCCGGCGCTGGCCAATCCCGCCAACCACGGCCGCACCTACCTGTTTCCCTTCGCGCGTTGGTGGCGCGTCTTCGCCAACAGCCTGACCGAGGCCGAGGCCCGCGCCGCCTACGCCCGCTATGCCATCGCCGCGCCGGGCAAGGCCATCTTCCAGGCCGCGCTCTCCAACGTCACGCCCGGCTCGGCCGCCGCGGTCAACTTCCGCAACGCCGACCGCGCCCCGCTGCTCTTCATCGGCGGCGGGAACGACGTCATCATGCCCGCCTCGCTCAACCGGAAAAACTTCCGCAAATACCGCCACTCGCCCGCCGTCACCGAATACAAGGAATTCGCCGGCCGCAGCCACTTCATCATCGGCGAGGCCGGCTGGGAGCAGGTCGCCGACTATGCCCTCGACTGGACCCTCGTCAATCACCTCCCCGTCACCGCTTCCCTCGCGGCATAATCTCCCCCGTCCCTCAACCAACCCTTCCCATGAAACCCATCGACCGCTCCCAACTCATCAACCAGCTCAACTGGCGCTACGCCACCAAGCAGTTCGACCCGGCCCGGAAGATCTCCGCCCAGGACTGGGCTGCCCTCGAGGAGGCCCTCGTGCTCACGCCTTCCGGCATCGGCCTGCAACCCTGGGCCTTCCTCGTCATCGACGACCCGGCCGTGCGCGCCAAGCTCCTCCTCGCCTCCTACGGCCAGCCGCAGGTCGTCGACGCCTCGCACCTCATCGTCTTCGCGACCAAGACCAATTACAGCGAAGCCGACGTGGACGCCCACATCCGCCAGGCGGCCAAGATCCGCGGCGTCGGCGTCGAAGCCCTCGACGGCCTGCGCACCATGGCCATGCGCTCCGTCGTGCAGGGCATGGACGAGACCGCCCGCCGCAACTGGGCGACCAACCAGACCTACATCGCCCTCGGCAACCTCGTGACCAGCGCCGCCCTGCTGGGCATCGATGCGGCCCCGATGGAGGGTTTCGAGCGCCACCGTTATGATGACATCCTCGGTCTCAAGGTCCGCGGCCTGACCGCCTCCGTCATCGCCGCCGTGGGCTACCGCCGGGAATCAGACAAATACGCCACGGCGCCCAAGGTGCGCTTTCCGCGCGAGGAGATCGTGCAGCACGTGTGAGCTTGATCAGCCGCCGGGCTTGGGTGGAACCCGGCACGAGCCCGTCAAGGCGTCTTCGCCGGCGGCACGTAGACCGGCAGTTTGTCTGCCCCGGACGCCGCGGTCGCGAGGTTCGGCGTCACGTCGGCGTCGACCCGTCCAAGCGCCCAGTCGAGCGCGCCTCCGAGCAGGGACTGGAACACGGGGTTGGTCCAGACGTCCTCGCGATGGCCGAGGCTGGAGTAGAACACCCGGCCCTTCCCGTGCATCCGCACCCAGGTCGAGGGATAGGCGGGACGCTGGTATTCGTCGCCCTCCATGCCCGCGGTTTCCTGCACGAGCAGGACGTGCATGTCCGGCGCGAAATTTTTCAACGAATACCACTCCTCCATCAACGCCCAGTCTGCGGGCACCGCCGCCAATCCGGGGAACTTCGGGTCGGTCACCGTCAGTTTCGTGACCTGCTGCTTGCCGTGGCGGATGAACTCGCCGCCGAGCATTTTCACGAAGTCATCCGCGCTGGCGCCGTCGTCCACCCAACGCCCGGGCCCGTGTTCCTGCAGGCCGTGCGAGTGGAAGGTGTCCGAACAACTGTGCACGCCCAGGAATCCCTTGCCTCCCGCCACGGCGGCGAGCAGCGCGGCCTTCCCTGCCGGGGTCATCGGCGGCAGGCCGTCGCCGCGCGGGTCGCTCTTGGCCATGGTGAGGTCACCCGTGGTGTAGAAAAAGAAGGCGTCGAACTGCGCGAGGTATTCCGGCGTGAAACGCCAGGCGTCCTTGGAGAAGACGAACTCGATGTTTTGCTTCCGGCCGAGTTCCTCAAGCACCGGAAAGGCAAAGCCGGGGCGGCCGTCCTTCAGCACCGGCTTGATGGCGTCGTGCTCGAAACCGGACGACTTCGTGAAGAACAGCACGCGCTTGCGGGCGGGCGCCGCGTCGGTCGCGGAGGCGATCAGGCCAAGGCCGGTGAAAGCGAGGACGAGGCAGACAAGGCGGGGTAGCATGGTCATGAGGGTGTTGGATTGGACCGGCCCTGCCAAGACCGGTTCGTGCACGTGACTCACTTCCCCGATTTGTTGCGCGGGTGGTGCTTGGCGTGCTGGTCGAGGAGGCGCGACGACTCCACGGCGGTGTAGATCTGGGTCGTCCCGATGCTGGCGTGGCCGAGCATTTCCTGGATGGCGCGCAGGTCGGCGCCGCCGCCAAGCAGGTGGGTGGCAAAGGAGTGGCGCAACAGGTGCGGCTTGACCGGCTTCTCGATGCCGGCGCGGGCGGCGGCGGACTTGACCATCACCCAGAGGGTTTTCCGCGACATGGCCTTGCCGCGCTCGGTGATGAAAAGCTCGCTGCCGGTCTTCGGTTTCACCAGCCGCGGCCGACCGGAGGTCAGGTAGGCCTGCACGGCATCGCGCGCCTTGTCGCCGAGCGGCACGACGCGCTCCTTCGAGCCCTTGCCGAAGACGCGGACGAATCCGTGGTCGAGGTCCACCTGTTGGAGTGTGAGCCCGCAGATCTCGCTCGCCCGCAGGCCGCTCGAGTAAACCAGCTCGAGCATCGCCCGGTCGCGGATGGCATAGGCATCGGCGCCGGTCGGGCCGGCGAGGAGTTTCTGCATTTCGCCGGTGGAGAGGGTTTGCGGCAGCTTGCGGCGGATCTTCGGGCCGGCGAGGAGCAGCGTCGGATTATCTTCGCACATTTTCTCGTTCACGAGGTGGCGAAAGAGCATGCGCATGGCCGTGAGCTTGCGGGCCTGGCTGGGCGCCGCGAGCCCTTGATCGCTGAGCGAATGCAACCACGCGGTCAGGTGCTTGGTCGTCACTTTCGGCCAGTTCGCCGCGCCTTGTTTTTTCAGGGCCAAAGCCGCCTGAACCAGGTCACTCCGGTAGGAGACCTCCGTGTTTCGCGAGAGCCCGCGCTCCAACGCGATGGTGTTGAGATAGGAGCGAATGCCTTCCTGAAAGGCCTCCGGCGCGAGCGCGATGTGGTCTTTTTCCGGAAAGACGCGCCCTTTTTTCATGGCAGACTCCGCGCTCAGTAGCGGCGCGGACGGCGCGGGCCCGGCGGCGGCGCGTTCTGCTCGCGGATGCGGTAGGTAATGCGCGCCTTGTCGAGGTCGTAGGGGCTCATCTCCATCTTCACCATGTCGCCGGCGGCGATCTTGATGAAATGCTTGCGGAGCTTGCCCGAGATGTGGGCCAAAACCGTGTGACCGTTGGTCAGCTGCACCCGGAACATCGTGCCGGGGAGCACCGTGGTGATCCTGCCTTCAACTTCGATCGCTTTGCCGTCAGACATGGTTGGAGGAGGAGGGCTGGTTGGTTTGGGACATGCGGGAAGTGCTAATAAAAGCCCCTTGTAACTGGGGAAACTCGCCCGTAGTCAAGGCTTTCCTCGTCCCCCATGGACTCCCCGCGGCCCTCCCTTCCCTGCCCGTTTGAAAAGGTCTTCCCGTCGCAATTGCAGCGAGACGACGACTTTTACATGTGGCTGGCCTACAACCAGGCCATCGAGGCCTGGAAGCAGGACGAGGTGCCGATCGGGGCGGTCATTGTTCTGGGCGGCGAGGTCATCGCCGCGGCCCACAACCAGCGCGACAGCTCCAAGGATCCCACGGCCCATGCCGAGATCCTCGCCATGACCCAGGCCGCCAAGGCGGTGGACAACTGGCGCCTGACCGACGCGACCCTTTACGTGACCAAGGAGCCCTGCCCGATGTGCTCGGGTGCCACACTGATGTCGCGCCTCAAGCGCGTCGTCTATGCCGTGGGCGACCCCAAGATGGGCTGCCTCGGCGGCGCGACCGACCTGAACGCCCTGCCCGGGTCCAACCACCGCGTCGAGCTGACGCGCGGTGTGTTGGAGAAACCCTGCCTTGAGCTGATCCGCGCTTATTTCCAGCTCAAGCGACGTGAAGAATGAACTGGAGGGCCGGTCTCCTGACCGGCCGCGGGCGGCCGCCAGGCCGACCCCCCCCCCACCCCCCCCCCGCCCCCACACAAG
>JAYRXZ010000029.1:0-35948 GCA_041917235.1 Lacunisphaera sp.
CGAGGGCGGCCGCATCCTCGCCACCTTCCGCCAGGCGGGCATCGCCGGCACCTACTGGCTGTCGTTGGAGCGGCGCGTCATGCCGCGCAAGGGCGCCGAGCGCGTCCTCGAGGGCGAGCTCCTCGGCACCCGCGGGCCCGCGGGGCCGCTCACGCGCCTCAGCCTCGGCGACGAGCGCTGGTTGATCCAATCCGGCCCGGCGCCCGCCGCGTGGACCGCCCCGGGGGGCGTGGCCGTGCGCGCCGCCACCACGGCCGAGACCCTGCAACCGGTCGCCGGCACCGATTTCTCACTCTTCGACCTCCAGATG
Source organism: Lacunisphaera sp. (assembly GCA_041917235.1). GTDB lineage: Bacteria > Verrucomicrobiota > Verrucomicrobiia > Opitutales > Opitutaceae > Lacunisphaera. The sequence continues at coordinate 311 of JAYRXZ010000029.1, forward strand.
CCGTTCCTGCACTGGGCCGATTACGTCTACGAGGGCCTCGCCAAGGTGCGGGGCCGGCCCGCGCACCAGTTCGTGCTTTACCCGCCGGCCGACATCGCCGCGGCCCGGCCCGACCTCAGCAGCGTGCGCGTCTACATCGACACCCAGTTCCAGGCGCTGGTGCAGGTCGAGCAGCTCGGCCCCGAGGGCAAGCCGGCCAAGAGCGTCACGCTCATCGACCTCAAGAAGGTGGGCGAACAGTGGCTCGTGAAGTCCATCGACCTGCGCAACCACGTCACCCGCGACAAGACCCGGCTCACGTTCAAGGCGGCCGCGCTGGACCTGGCGCTGCCGGCGGAGACCTTCACGCCGGCGCAGCTGGCGCAGCCCGCGCCGCCGGTGCCGCGCGAAAAGCTGCAGGGCCTGTAAGATGCCGACGAAGGCGCCCAGGCCGTTCCCCATCCAGATGGAGGTGGAGTTCATCGACCGGCTCAGCGAGCCGGTGCGCGATGGCAAGGCGAAGTCCGTCAGCGACATCATCCGCGCGGCGCTGGGGCGTTACGATTTCACGGACGTGCTGGTCCTGCACCCGGCACAGGTGCAGATCTCCGTGCGCCTGCCGGTGGAGATCCGCCGGCAGCTGAGGAAGACGGCCCGCGCCAAGCACACCAGCGTCGGCCACCTCGTGCGCGCCGCGGTCGAGGCCTATCTCCCGGAGCTGGAGGCGCTGCCCGCCCCGGCGGATGCGCCCGTTGCGCCGAGACCCCGGAAGCGGCGGAAGAAGAAGCGGGCTGGAAAAAGGTAGGGCGCGGACTCCGCTCCGCGCCAGGGCGGTGAAGGGACTCACCGCCCTGCCATCTATGACATCCGCGCCGCCACGGCTGGCTTGCGTTCAGAAACCGCGGGCCTTTAGTCCTGACCCCGAATGAGCACTCCGCATCCGTTGTCCGTCTGGGCCCGCAATGTCTCGCCGTCGCCGACTCTCGCGATCGACGCGAAAGCCAAGGCCATGCTCGCCGCCGGCGAGGACGTCTGCAGCTTCGCCGCCGGCGAACCCGACTTCGACACGCCCCAGTTCATCAAGGACGCCGCCATCGCCGCGCTGCAGGGCGGCAAGACCAAGTATGCGCCCACGCCCGGCATCGAGCCGCTGCGCCAGGCCATCGCCGACCGCTACGCCGCGGAATACGGCTACAAGATCGCGCCGTCCCAGGTCGTCGTCTCGCCGGGCGGAAAATACTCCTGCTACCTCGCCATCCTCGCGACCTGCAACCCGGGCGACGAGGTCATCATCCCGGCGCCGTATTGGGTGAGCTATCCCGAGATGGTGAAGCTCGCCGGCGCCACGCCGCGGTTCGTGCTCTGTGACGACAAGGCCGGCTTCAAGCTCACGCCCGCGCTGCTCAAGGCGTCGCTCACACCGAAGACCAAGCTGCTCGTCCTCAACTCGCCGTCGAACCCGACCGGCGCGATCTACACGCGGGCCGAGCTGGCCGCGCTCGCCGACATCTGCGTGGCGCACAACCTCTATGTGCTGGCCGACGAGATGTATGAGCACCTGATCTATGACGGCAACACGCCGGTGAACTTCGCCATGCTCGGCGCCGAGGTCGAGAAGCGCACCATCACGGTCGCCGGGTTCTCGAAGAGCTACTCGATGACCGGCTGGCGCCTGGGCACGCTCGTGGCCCCGGCCCCGATCGCCAAGGCCTGCGCCGAGCTGCAGAGCCAGATGTCGTCCAACGCCACCACCTTCGCCCAATACGGCGCGCTCGCCGCGCTCAAGGAGAAGGCCAAGGCCGACGCCGCGCTGGCCGAGATGAAGACCGCTTTCGACCGCCGCCGGAAGCACCTGCACGCCGAGCTGAACAGGATCCCCGGCGTCACCTGCCTCCTTGCGGGCGGCGCGTTCTACCTTTTCCCCAACATCTCCAGCTTCGGCCTGAAGGACACCGAGTTCTGCGCCAAGCTGCTCGAGCAGGAGAAGGTCGCCGCGGTCCCGGGCTCGGCCTTCGGCGCCGAGGGCTACCTGCGCCTCAGCTACGCCACGTCCGACGAGATCATCCGCAAGGGCCTCGAGCGGCTGGCGCGGTTCTGCGCGACGCTGCGGAAGTAATTTCATTCAGAAGCCATGAATCCAGGAACCGACTCCTGGTTTTCCGGCTTCCGAATAAATCGGGTCACTTCACCAACGGCATCAACGCCCGCAGGCGCGGGTCGCGCAGCCAGAGGCCGCCCCAGAGCACGATGCCGAGGATGACGTGCGTGACCGGCGGTTCGCCGACCCGCAGATGCGTGAGCATGGCGCCGCCGAGGTAACCGGTGAGCAGGATGGCGCCAATGACCGCCGTGCGCGGGATGAGATAGACGATCAGGCAGGCGAGTTCGAGGATCCCGAGGTTCACGGCCCACGAGACGGGGATCTGCAGGTGGGTAAAGCCCTCGGCGAGCTGGGGCGAAGACGAGGATACCAACTTCATGATTCCACTGAAGGCGAAGAGGAGCGCGGGCAGGATCGTCATGATCCAGCCGGCGATGCGGGCGGCTTTGGAGGGGGCGGTGGGTTCCATGGTTGTTTGGGGGTTGGTGTAGGTGGCGCGCTTGCGCGCCACGTTGCGTGCCAGCACGCAACCTGCGGATTCAGGCGGATAAAGTGGCGTCGTCGTCGAGCGAGCGCTCGAGCATGCGGGCAAGGTAGGCCTGCTCGGGGCCGACATGCGCCAGGGCCAGGGCGCGGCGGAAGCTCGCGGCGGCGGCGCGCTCGTCCTTCAGGCGCCAGTGGAGTTCACCGGTCACCGCGTGCAGCAGATAATGCGATTCCAGGCGCTCGCGATCGGCGATTTCGGCGAGGGCGTCGAGCCCGGCCTGCGGCCCGCGCAGGTGCGCGACGACCACGGCGCGGTTCAGCGCCACGATGGGCGAGGGCTTGAGCCGGTAGAGCTCGTCGTAGTGGCGCAGGATGCGCGCCCAGTCGGTGGAGGCGTAGTCCGGCGCCGTGCAATGGATGGCGGCGATGCCGGCCTGCAGGTGGTATTCGCTCAGGTCGTCGCCCGCGGCGGCCGCGACGAGGTGCAACAGGCCCTGCTCGATCAGGGCGCGGTCCCACTTGGAGCGGTCCTGGTCGTGGAGCCGGAGCAGGGCGCCGTGTTCGTCGAGGCGGGAGGGGAAGCGCGCCGCGGTCAGCAGCATGAGCGCCATCAGCGCGTGGGCGCGCGGAGTGCGGCCGGCGGGATGGGCGAGGAGCACCGACATGAGGCGGATGGCCTCCTGGCTCAGCTCCTCGCGCAGCAGGCGGTCGCCGGACGAGGCCTTGTAGCCCTCGTTGAACAGGAGGTAGAGCGCGGCGAGCACGCCGTTGAGGCGCGGCGCGAGGTTCTCGCCCTCCGGGATCTCGAACGCGATGCCGGCCTCGTGGATGCGCTGCTTGGTGCGGGTCAGTTGCTTCTCGATGGCGGCGTCGCTGCTGAGGAACGCGCGGGCGATCTCGGCGGTGCCGAAGCCGCAGATCATCTTCAGCGCCAGGACGACCTGGGCGTCGGGCGCGACCGCGGGGTGGCAGCAGACGAACATCAGGCGCAGGGCGTCGTCGCGGATCTCGTGGGCGGTTTCCCAGGCGATGGCCGGGCTCGCGATGGTCTGCTCGTGGTGCGTGATGATGGCCGCCTCCTTGCCGGCGGACATGCGCTGGCGGCGCAAGTGGTCCTTGGCGAGGTTCATGGCCACCTGGGTGATCCAGGCGGAGGGATTGGGCGGCACGCCGCCCATGGACCAGGTGCGCAGCGCGCGGAGCATCGCTTCCTGGGCCACGTCCTCCGCAAGCGCCAGGTTGTGGACACCGAGCAGGCGGAGCAGGGCGCCGTGCAGGCGGCCGGTCTCGTGCCGGAAGAAATGCTCGACCAGCTGGGCGGGCTGCTGCGGTGCGACTGGCGGGGCGTCGGACATCAGGTCTGGTGGACGAGCACTTCGCCGGCCTCGCTGGGCTTGGTGTTCACGCCGAGGTGGCACGTCGGTGTCATCTGGCGGACCTCGATGATGAGTCCGTAGGGCAGGCCGGGATGGCGCTGGGCGATGGCCGTGGCCTCGTCCAGGCCGCTGACCATCAGTTTCACATAACCGCCGATGGCTTCCTTGGCCTCGGGAAACGGTCCGTCGGTGACGCGCGCACCGCCGGGACCGGAGACCAGGCGCGTCTCAAGCTCGAGCGGCTGGCCCTCGGTGGCCTTGCCCTCGGCCACGAGGCCCTCGAACCACGCGTTCCAGCGCAGGACGAGTTCCTGACGCTGGTCGGGGGAAAGGTGCGCGTGGGTTTCCGGCCCGGAGTTCCGGAAGAAGAGCAGGAAGGGAGCGGGCGGGGGCGTCGGTGACTGGGTGGACATGGGAGGCCTGGGATTGCGGTGGTAGTGCGCGTTACCCACTACAACGAACGAGGGATGGGCGGACGGACACGGGTTGGAAAATACGGCGTTGGTCGTGGATTTTCAGCGTTCGGCGCGGGTAATACCGGCTTGGGTCGCGCCCGGATTGCCGGGGACCGTGCAGCCAGCCAAGCCTGGGTTGCGAAAAACTTCAATCCCGGTGTCCGGACCCGGCGAACCTGTTCGTTGAGGTCATGAAACCCACCCGCTTTATGCTCTCCACCGTCCTCATCCTCGCCCTGCTCACCGCCCTGGTGGCGACCGAGCCCGCCGGCGGCGGTGGCGGACGGGGTGAGTGAGCCCGCTTGCCCGCCCATGTCCGCCATCGCATCCAACCAGCCCAAGATCGCCTCCCGTTCGGAGTGGCTCAAGGCCCGCCTCGAACTGCTAGCCCGGGAAAAGGAACTCACCCGCAGCCGCGACCGCCTCAACACGGCGCGGCGAGAGCTGCCAATGGTCCGGGTCGAGCAACCTTCCCTTTTCGACAGCCCCGAGGGAATCAGGACCCTTCCGCAGCTCTTTGCCGGGCGCCACCAGCTCATCGTTTTCCACTTCATGTGGCGCTGGGAGAAGGGGGAGCAGCTGGATGAACCATGCCGGGGCTGTTCCAGCTGGGTCGATGAACTCGCCCGCGGCCATTTCAATACCCTGCGCGCGCGCAACACCAACCTCGTCCTCGTCTCCCGCGCGCCCCTGGCCAAGATCCTGCCGTTCAAGGAACGCATGGGTTGGACCGTGCCGTGGTATTCCTCCTTCGGCAGCTCGTTCAACTACGACTTCAACGTCAGCTTCGACGCCGCGGTGGCGCCCTTGTCCTACAATTACCGCGGGGCGGAGGAACACGCCCGGGCCGGCACCGGGTATTACCTGCAGGGCGAACAGCCCTTCGACCTGTCCGGACTGAGCTGCTTCCTGCGTCAGGGCGACGAGGTGTTCCATACCTATTCCACCTATGCACGCGGCGGCGAGGGCACCGGCGGATCCTACTACCTCCTCGACCTGACGGCGCTCGGCCGGCAGGAGGACTGGGAGGAACCGAAGGGACGCACCGCCGGTCTGGGCCTGCCGCCCCGGCCGGACCTCAACCCCTTCCCGGATGAATATGCCGGTTGAACGCGTCACCTTCCGCCTCCGCCCGCGCTGGCTCGCAGCCGGTATCGCGGCACTGCTGTTGCCCAAGTGTTTCCTTTGTGTCGCGGGCTACGTCGCACTGGCCGCCGGCTTTGCGGCCGGCCAGCCGGAGTTGTGCGGTGGATTGGCGACGCTGTCGGATGGGGCGGCATTTGCCTCCGCCGCACTGGGCGTCGTGGTCGGCGTGGGGCTGCTGCTTTACGCCGGGCGCCGCCCGGCATCCACCCGCGCAGGCGAGAATCCCGGATCGGCCAAACGCCCATGAACGCGATCGCCACCATCCCGCCTGCTTCCGGGCTCGTGCTCACGCTGACCCGCGTCATCGATGCGACGCCCGCCCGCGCCCTGCACTGGACGGCGGAAAACCGCGCCCGGCACGAGCAAATGGGCTTCCACCAGGGCTGGGGCGAAAGTGTGGACCGCCTTGTCAGACTCGTGACTGCCGCCTAACCTGAATTTCCCCACCATGATCAAGAAAATCCTCCTCACCCTCGCGGCGATCATCGCCCTCGTGCTGGTCGTTGCCGCCTTCCAGCCATCCGAATTCCGCGTCACGCGGAACGCCACCATCGCCGCGCCGGCGGCCGTGATTTTTCCCGAGATCAATGATTTCCACCGCTGGTCGGCCTGGTCCCCCTGGGAGAAGCTCGACCCGGCCATGAAGCGCACCTTCGAGGGTCCCGCGGCGGGCGTCGGCGCGGTTTATGCCTGGGAAGGCAACAGCGACGTCGGTTCCGGCCGGATGACCATCACCGAAAGCCGCCCCGCCGAGGCGATCAATATCAAGCTCGAGTTCTTCAAGCCCATGCCCGGCGTCTGCCCGACCGAGTTCACGTTCCGGTCCGAGGGCGGCGCGACCACCGTCACGTGGACGATGTCCGGCACCAATAACTACCTCTCGAAGGTCTTCTGCCTGTTCATGAACATGGACAAGATGGTCGGCGGCGACTTCGAGAAGGGCCTGGCCGGGCTCAAGCGCATCGCCGAGGCGAAGAAGTGACCTTTCCCAACCGATAACCACCAACCCCCGATCCCCATGCCCAACTACGTCGACGGCTACATCCTGCCCGTGCCCAAGAAAAACCTGAAGGCCTACCAGCGCATCGCGAAGCTGGCCGCCAAGGTCTGGAAGGACCACGGCGCCCTCTTGTATCGCGAGGCCGCCGGTGACGACCTCCAGACCAAGTGGGGCGTGCCGTTCGCCAAGCAGATGAAACTCAGGAAGGGCGAGACCGTCGTCTTCGCCTATATTGAATTCAAGTCCCGTGCGCACCGCGACAAGGTCAACGCCAAGGTCATGAAGGACCCGCGTCTCGCCGCGATGGGCGGGCCCAAGGACATGCCCTTCGACTGCAAGCGCATCGTCTTCGGCGGATTCAAGTTCATCGTCTCGGGCTGACCTGCATGCCTGAATCCTCCGCCGCCCCGGTCCTCGCCCAGCTCGCCGCCCTGCGCGCCGAGCTGGTGGAGCAGGCCTATGTCCTGGAGCGGCAGCGCCGGCTCGACGCGGCGGACGTGGCCATCACGGCCTCGGTCCGCCTCGCGGAGATCTGCGCGGAACTCGAGGCCGGTAAGCGCCATCCCAGCCCCGTCTAGCGGGAAAACCAGTCCCCTGCGTCCGGCGGCGCAGGCCGCCCGTAGCGAGGGCGGGCCCCGGGCGATCGTTTCGCCCGGACCTGCTTGCATGAATGACGCGGAAAACACTCCTGTCTGGCTGATCACCGGCTGCTCCAGCGGCCTGGGCCGCGCCCTGGCCGGGCGCGCGCTGGCCCAGGGCCACCGCGTGGTGGCCACCGCGCGCCAGCCGGCCGCATTGGCGGACCTAGCAACCTCGTTTCCGGGGTCCTGCCGGCCCCTGGCCCTGGACGTGACCTCACCGGGGCAGGTCGCGACGGTCGTGACCCAAGCCGCGGAAGCCTTCGGCCGGCTGGATGTGGTCGTCAACAACGCCGGCTACGGCCTGGTCGGCGCGTTGGAGGAATTCTCGGAGGAGCAGATCCTGCGCAATTTCGAGACCAATTTCCTCGGGGCGCTGCGGGTCATCCGGGCGGCGCTGCCGGTCCTGCGGGCGCAGGGGCGCGGGCATTTCGTGAACATCAGCGCGGCCGCGGCGATCTCGAATTACGCCGGTTTTTCCGTCTATGGCGCCACGAAGTGCGCGCTCGAGGCCGTGTCCGAGTCGCTCGCGGCGGAAGTCAGGCCACTCGGACTGCGCGTGACCATCGTGCAACCCGGCCCGTTTCGCACGGATTTCATCGCCCGCTCGCTCGAGCCGGCAGCCGGGTCGATCCCCGCCTACGAGCCGACGAGCGGCAAGTGCCGGCGGTTCCTCGCCGCGATGGACGGGAAGCAGCCGGGCGACCCGGCGCGGGCGGCGGACGCCATCATCGCGGCGGTCGCGGCCGAACAGCCGCCGCTGCGCCTGGTGCTGGGCCGATACGCGATCGACAAGACCCGCCGCAAATTCGCCGCCGCCACCCGCGAGCTGGACACCTGGGCCGACGTGGGCCTCGCTACGGAATGAGCCGCCCGGATTACGCGGTCATCGGCGCGGGCATCTCCGGCCTGCTGCTCGCCCGCCGCCTGCAGGCGTCCGGGGCGTCCGTCGTCGTGCTGGAAAAAAGCCGCGGCTACGGCGGGCGGCTGGCCACCAAGCGCGTGGGCGAGGCCGTCTTCGACCAGGGCGCCCAGTTCTTTACCGCGCGCGACGCGGAGTTTGTCGCGCAGACCGGGGCCTGGCGTGCCGCCGGGTTGGTGGGGGACTGGCCGGGCCAGGCGCCCGGGCGGCTGGTGGGCCGGCCCGCCATGACCGCCGTGCCGAAGGCTCTGGCCGGGGGCCTCGACATCCGGCGCGAGCACAAGGTCACCGCGGCCCAACGGCTGGCGGACGGCACCTGGGAACTCACCGTCGAGAATCAACCGGCCATCCGGGCCGGCCGCCTGCTGCTGACCAGCCCGGTGCCGCAGTCGCTCGCGCTGTTGGCGGCGGGCGGCGTGACATTGCCCGGGCCCCTGCACGACGCGCTTTCCCGGCTGGCGTATCATCCCTGCCTGGCGTTGCTCGTGGTGCTCGCCGGTCCGAGCGCCGTGCCGGCGGAGGGGCTCGCGTTCCCCACGGGTCCCGTGCGCTGGCTGGCGGACAACGTCCGGAAGGGAATAGCGCAGAACGTGCCGGCGGCCGTGACCATCCATGCGGCGCCGGATTTCTCGGAGGAGCACTATGGCCGGGCCGAGGCGGAGGTCGCCGCACTGCTGCTGCCGGTGGTGGCACCCTGGCTCGGTGCCCCGGTCGTGTCGGCCACGCTGCATCGCTGGAAATTCAGCGAGCCCAGGACGACGCATCCCGAGCGCTGCGTGTGGCTCCCCGAACCGGGCCTCGGGTTTGCGGGCGACGCGTTCGGCGGGCCCCGGGTGGAGGGCGCCGCCTTGTCCGGCCTGGCCCTGGCGGCTCGACTTCAGGCCTGAGCTGGCGGGCGCAAAACAAACCGGCCCCTCCGTTGAGGGAGGAGCCGGTTTGTTGGTGACCAAAAAATCCCGGACGGGATTTAATTCCAATAGCCTTCGTAGAAACGGTAGGAGCCGCCTTCCTGTTCCCAGCGCGGGGCGCGCCAGACCGAACCGGAGCTCGGCGGCATTTCCCAGTGGCCGGCCATCCACTCATAACGATCGTTGCGCCAGGTCCAGTAACCCGGGACCCAGGCGTGCTGGGACGAAGGCCGGGCCAGCACGACTTCCTGCTGCAGGGCGGGCGGGGCCTGGGTGACCACAACCGTGCTCATGACGGGGGTCGCGGTCGTGACGGAGCCGTTTTGCTGCACGACCATGGCCGGGCTGGTCGTGGTGGTCGTCGTGGTGACGGCCTGCGTGGTGGGCGGCGGAGGCGGCGGGGCCGAGACCATGTGGGAATCAGGACCGGAGGAGCAGCCGGCCAGCCCGCCAAGCGCGATGCAGGCGCCGAGGAAGGGCAGGAGTGAACGGCGGGAAATCTGTCGGGGAATGTTCATGGATGGAGCATAGCCCGTGGCGCGGCCGCCGGCTATGGGGTCTAATAGGCAGGGTAGGTCAGAGCGTCGTGCTGTCCCGGACCTTGGCCCACGCGGCCTGCGCCCGCACCCAGGCCAGCCCGACCTTTTCCTTCTCCTGCGCCCAGGTGTCGGCCGTCGCCTTGCCCAGGACCTCGCCGGTGCCTTTCAGGTAGGAGCGCGCGTTGCCCAGTTCCTTCATGGCGAAATCCCAATCCTTGGTGTTGGCGTTGCCCTTCATCGCGGCCCGGCGGGCGGTCAGCGCGCCGATCTGCTCGTCGAGGCGGGCTTCCAGCCGCTTGAAGCCGGTGAAGAACGCCGCGCGCGAGTCGTAGGCCAGGTCCTTGATTTCCGTCCAGCGCGCGCCCTCGGCGGCGATGCATCGGCGGCCGGGGTCGCCGCTTCCGCCGCGCCGGCACGGGTGGGTAGGGGCAGGAAGACGGCGGCGGTGAGCAGGAGGCAGGCGAAACGCGGTGAATTCATCGGGCGGAGGATACCGGCGCCGGGTATCCGCCGCCATGGGGTCTAGTGCTATCGGGACTTGCCCGCGCATCCGGCTCAGCCGGTCACGGTGAAGCCGACCTTGATGGTGACCTGCCAGTGCTGCACGCGGCCCTTGGTGATGGTGCCGCGCGTCTCGATGACCTGGAACCAGCCGAGGTTCTTGATCGTCTTGTGCGCGCGCCGGAGGGCTTTGCCCACGGCATCCTCGATCGAGGCGGTCGAGGTGCCGGTGAGTTCGATCAGTTTGTAGACGTGATCTTTCATGGTGGTGCCGCCGGTTCAGCGGCAGTCGCCGCCGGCGTTGCAGTCCTTGATTGCCTTTTCGACCGCTTCCCGGCTCTCGCCGGTGCGCTTCTGGATCCGGCCCAGGAGTTCCTCCTGCTTGCCCTCGGCAAACTGCAGATCGTCGTCGGTGAGCTGGGCCCACTTCTGCTTCAGCTTGCCCTTGGTGATGTTCCAGTCGCCCTTCATTTCGAGTGTCGTCATGGTGATTATTGTCCTGTTTTTTCGGCCGCCGGAAATGGCGGCAAAATGGGTCCGCGCCAGCGAGCGGTCCGCGCACCTTACGCCATGCGTGATTCGGGGGCTATGGGCTCTTATCCCCTCAGGGTTCCTGCGCGAAGTGGGTTCACACCCCATTTACCCGGGCCTGCACCGATGCTACAACAGGAGGAACCCTGATGCCCCAACCTCCACCACGCCACTGGACGCCACCCCATGAACAGTTTTCGCGATGAACAGAGTGCCGACCCCTTTCCCGTTTCCGCGCCGCTGACCGAGGATGCCGGACCGGCGCCCATTCCACCGCGCGGCCCGCAGACGACCCTGCCGGCGGGCTGGCGGCTGCTCCCGCTCCGCTTGCGCGGGGCGCGGGTGTATCGTGTCATACCGCCCGGCGGGGGAACCGCCTATTGGCACGCGGAGATGGTCCTCAGCGGCGTGTTGCAGGAGCGGCGCTGCGCCAGCGAACTGTATGCCCTCTGGTGGATCGCCGCCCTGAAGGAGCCGCCCCCGGGGCGGGCAACCGTCGGGATGGTCGAACTAGCCGCGCCCCTGCGCGGCGCCGGTATCCGCCACGGCTGAGCCGGTCGGGATAGACCCCATGGTGGGCGTCCGCGCGATGGCTTATGCTGGCCGCATGAACCTACCTTCCCGTTTCACGCTGCTTGCTTTTCTCCTGACCGCCTCCCTGGTGGCGCTTGCCACCACCGGCTGCCAGACCTCCAAGGGCTTCGGCAAGGATGTCGAGAAGCTCGGCGACAAGATCCAGGAGAAATCCTCCTGAGCCGCCGGTCCGCTTCAGAAGCGCCGGTTCTGGGCCGCGGTGAGCTGGTCCTTGAGGACGCTCTCCCCGTTGCGGGCGGAGCGCTTCAGCTTCTTGTTCCGCGTCTCCGCCTCCGCCACCTGCCGGGTGAGGTCTGCGTTCGCCCGGGTCAGCTGCGCGATCGCGTCGTTGGCGGCGGACAATGACTGTTCCAGTTCGAGGATGCGGGCTTGCGGCATGCCCCTCTGGTGGTCCCGCGCGGGGGCAATAGCGACAACCATCGCGTGTTTTGCGACGAAACCGACCGGCACTGGCCCTAACCGCTTGTCAGCAAACGCGGCCCGCGCCATTCCTGTGGGGATGAAAACCGCGAGCCCATCCCGCCCGGGGCGAACCAAGGCCCGGCTCAAGGCGGACGCCGCCGCCGCGCTCGCGTGGCTGAAAAGGAACAGCAGCCCGAAGGTCCGGGAGGGCATGGCGCGTTACGGGCTGCCTTCGGACAAGGCGCTGGGCGTTTCCGTCGGCAACATCCAGAAGCTCGGCCGGCAACTGGGTCATGACCACGAACTCGCCGGGGCGCTGTGGGACACCGGGATCTATGAAGCCCGGTTGCTGGTGGCCTATGTCGGCGACCCGGCGAAACTGACGTCCGCGCAAATGGACCGCTGGTGCCGCGACTTCGACAACTGGGGCGTCCTCGATACGATCTGCTTCGTGCTGTTCAACCGGAGCCCGCACGCGTGGAAAAAGACCGCACAGTGGTGCAAACGGAAGCCCGAGTTCGAGCGCCGCGCGGGCTTCGTCCTCCTGGCCTGCCTGCCGTGGCGGGACGAGTCGGACGATGCGCGTTTTCTCCACGGGCTCGAGCTGATCGAGCAGGGCGCCACCGACGGGCGGAATTTCGTGAAGAAAGGCGTCAACTGGGCGCTGCGCTCGGTCGGCCGCCGCAGCCGCCGGCTGCACCTCGCGGCCACGGCCCTGGCCAAGCGGCTCGCCGCTTCCGATGACGCGACCGCCCGCTGGGTGGGGAGAGACGCCTACCGGCAGCTGACCGGGCCGGCGATGCAGCGGCGGATCCGCGCCCTCTGAGCCCGGGCTGGCGAAAGGGCGATTTGTGGCTATATCGGGGCCCATGCAAATCGGCGTGGACAGTTTCGTGGCGACCGCGAAAGGCGGTCCCGTGGGCGATGCACAGCGCGTGCAGGAACTGCTCGAGGAGATCGAGCTGGCCGACCAGGCGGGCCTCGATGTTTTCGGCGTCGGCGAGCATCACCGCCCGGACTACGTCGCCTCGTCGCCGGCCACGCTGCTTGCCGCCGCCGCCGCCCGCACCCGGCGCATCCGCCTGGCGAGCGCCGTCACGGTGCTGAGCTCCGACGACCCGGTGCGCGTTTTCCAGCAATTCGCCACGCTCGACCTCATTTCGCAGGGCCGGGCGGAGATCATCGTCGGCCGCGGCTCGTTCATCGAGTCCTACCCGCTGTTCGGCTTCGACCTGGAGGACTACAACGAGCTCGCCGCCGAGAAGCTCGACCTGCTGCTGAAGATCCGCGCCGGGACGCAGGTCACCTGGTCCGGCCGGCACCGCGCGGCGCTGACGGGGCAGGGGGTTTACCCGCGGCCGGTGCAGCAGCCGCTGCCGGTGTTCGTCGGGGTCGGCGGCACGCCCGAGTCGGTCGTTCGCGCCGCCCGGCTCGGCCTGCCGCTCATTGTCGCCATCATCGGCGGCTCGCCGCGGCAGTTCCGGCCGCTGACCGATCTATACCGTGAAACCTGGCAGGCGGCCGGGCACCCGGCGGACCGGCTTTTCATCGGCATCCACAACATCGGCTTCCTGGCCGATACGACGGAACAGGCGCTCGAGACCTTCTGGCCGGCCTACCGCGACGCCTTTGGCAAGATCGGGAAGGAGCGTGGCTGGCCGCCCCCGACGCGACCGCAGTTTGACGCCCAATGCGGGCCGGCGGGCGCGCTGCTGGTGGGTGGACCCGAGGCGGCCGCGGAGAAGATCCTCCGCGAGCACGAGTGGCTGGGCGGCATTTCGCGGCTGACCGTCCTGCTCGACAACCGCGTCCTCACGCACCGCGAGATCATGCGCGCCATCGAGCTGCTGGGCACGCGGGTGGCTCCGCTCGTCCGGCAGGCCCTCGGGACCGCGGCGGCCTGTTCACCCGCCGGCCCCGCGGCAAAGTAAACAACCCTCGGCGCCTGGGCGCGCAGATCAGGCAGTCTCCGACCCGCGGACGAAGCCGGCGGGCTAGACCTTCTTCACAAAGCAGGCCTTGAGGGCGAGGGGCATGCCCTCGACCTTGCAGGCGATCTCGTGGTCGCCGTCCTGCAGGCGGATGTTCTTCGCCTTCGTGCCGGCCTTGAGCACCTGCGCGCCGCTGCCGAGCTTCAGGTCCTTGATGAGCGCGACCGTGTCGCCTTCCGCCAGCGGGTTGCCGTTGGCGTCCTTGACGACCCGCGCGGCCTCCGGCGCCGCCTCCTTGGGCCATTCATGCCCGCAGGTGGCGCATTCCCAGTGGTCGGGGTGGCTGAGGACGTCTTCGAGCGAGCAGAGCGGGCAGGCGGGCTGGGACATGGGATGGTCGAGGTGATGGGTTATTGGTGACGGGGACAATGCCAAAGGCGCCCGGCGGGGCCATAATTCACGTTGAACTGCCGCCCGGGCGGGCAACGATGCGGTCGATGAAGAAGAACTTCCCCCTCCAGGCCCCCGGCAAGGACGACGCCCGCGTGCGCGACAAGATCCGGCACGAGGTCAACAAATACGTCCGCCGCTCGCAGCGGAAGACCCCGCCCGAGGGCTTCGCCATGTGGGAGTTCATGTGCCGCGTCGGCATCAGCGACGCCAACGCCGAGTCCAAAACCATCAAGGAAGTCGGCGGGGCGATCGACACCGTGGCCGCCACCGGCGCAACGAGCGTCTATGTCGAGATCGAGGCCGTGCCGGCCCAGCGGAAATCCGGCTGAGCGCGGCGGCGGCTGACAACCCTGTGTCAGCAGAGTTCACGGAAGCCGTGGTCTTCGTCGCTTCCGCCTTGCCGCCAGGGCGCGGGCATTTAACACCCGGGCATGGCGAATAACCCGACCCCACCGTCCTCCGCGTTCATGCTGCTCTTCCGGAACGCCGGCCCCGATACGCACGCCCACCTCACGCCGGCCCAGAAGGCCGCGATGACCCAGAAGTGGAACGACTGGTTCGACAGCCTGGCGGCCAAGGGCAAGGTGCAGCACGCGCGCCCGCTCGGCCTCACCGGGCGCGTCGTCTCCGGCCCGGGCGGCGAGCGCGTGACCGACGGACCCTATGCCGAGGGCAAGGAGATCATCGGCGGCTATTTTTTCCTCACGGTCGCGGACATCGACGAGGCGACCGAGATAGCCAGACAGTGTCCGGGCCTGCCCATCGGCCTGACTGTCGAGATCCGGCCCGTGGCGGACGTCAGCCCGGTGCTGACCGAGGTGCGCGGCCGCCCGCCGGCGGCGTAATTGTGGAGGGCCGGTCTCCCGACCGGCCGCGGTCGGCCGGGAGGCTGACCCTCCATCCCTGCTGACATAGGGTTGTCAGCAGGCGGTGCTAGGATGGGGCGAAACCAAACCATCCTCATGAAAACCCAAGAAATCGCCGATAAATTGGTCGCCCATTGCCGTCAGGCCAAGTGGGAGGCCGCCCAGCGTGAACTGTATGCCGATGACGCAGTCAGCATCGAGCCCTACGAAACCCCTGCCTTCGCGAAGGAAACCAGGGGCCTGCCGGGGATTCTCGCGAAGGGCCAAAAATTTGGCGCCATGATCGAGACCCTGCACGCGCTGACGCTGTCCGACCCGGTCGTGGCCGATAGTTCGTTTGCCTGCACGATGAGCCTGGATGTGACGATGAAAGGCCAGGGCCGGATGAAGATGACCGAGCTTTGCGTCTACGACGTCAAGGACGGCAAGATCGTCTCCGAGCAGTTCCACCTGTGATGCCGGTCGCCCGCGGTTCCGAGACCCCCGCGCACCGCGACCTCAAGCGCCTCGCCCTGGCGTGGGCCCGGTCGCGCCGCCTGCTGCTCGCCGCCACGGAGGTGCGGCTGCCGCGCTCGGGTTACCGGGCCGATGTCGTGGCGGCCACGCCCCGCGTGCTCGCGGCCAATGCCGTCACCGCGGTCTTCGAGTGCAAGGCCTCGCGCGCCGACTTCCTGCGCGACAGCGCGCGCGAGGCCGGCGCGGCGGAGAGGCTCGTCCGCATGAGCGAGCGGCTGATGGCGCTGCGCGCCCTGATCGGCGCCCACCGGCCGGACCTGCGCCGGCGCGAGGAATTGTTCCCGGAGTTCGACGCCGTCGATCTGCGCGGGCTGAAGCACGAGACGCACGAGCGGTTGCAGGCCGAGTATCGCACCGCGCAGCGCAAGCTGCACGAGGGCACGAAATTCGCGAAGCTCGCCCGGTGGCGTGCCGCGAGCCTGCTTTACCTCGTGACGGAGGAGGGCATCTGCCGCCACCACGAGGTCCCCGACGGCTGGGGCCTGCTGGTGCGCTGCGGCGACCGGCTGGAGCTTGCCGTTCAACCCTGCCGGCACGACACGACGCCCGGGGAACGCGTCGCGCTCGTCGAGCGCATCGCCGCGGTGGCCGCCAACCGCGAATACCCGCCCGTCCGTCCGGTCAGTAGCGTAGGATGATTTCCGCGCGGCCGGGAAAATCCTCCACCCGCAGCGTCTCGCTGGCGGCGTCGTAGGTGGCGCCGGTCACCGAGCGGGCGCGCTGCTCGCGCGGGTGCGGGACGCGGATCTCCAGCGCTTTCGGGCGGCGTTCGCCGGGGCAGTCGACCGTGAGGCGGATTTCATTCCCGTCGGGCGAAACCGCGGCGAAGAAGGAGAGCGGGCCAAAGTAGCTGGCGGCGCGCTCGACGGAAACCGTGGCGCCCGGCTGCAGCCAGGCCCGCGGCACGCCGCGCAGGAGGCGCAGGGTGTCGCCGTCCTCAAGGTAGAGCATCCAGCGGGTCTCCATCAGGAACCACGCCTCCTCGTGCGTCTTGTGCGCGCTGGCGGGGAAGAAATGCTCGCTGAACGTATAGGTGCTGCGGTCGGCGAGCGCGGCGACGGCCCCATACCAAGCCTGGAGGAACGCCTTGGTCTCGCCGCGCTGGAGGTGGACCCACGGGTGCCGGCTGTAGTAGGGCTGGCTGAAGGCGACGTTGTCGCGCGTCATCAGCTCGCTGTGCGCGTTCAGCAGTTCCGCGGCCTCCGGCTCGCGCGGGTCCACGACCTCCTGGAACACCAGGTAAAGCGGCCCGAGCAGCGAGTCGCGCGAGGTCATCGAGCCGTGCGTGAACCAGCGGCCGCCGTCGGCGTGCAGCATCACCGGGCCGCGGTAATTCGTCCAGGGCGGGGCGGCGCGCGTCCAACTGCCGTCACCGAGCGGCACGACGGGCGATTGCTCGAGCGCCGCGGCGAGCGCGGCGCGGATGTCCCGCTTGAGCGCGGCGGCCTCGGCGGCGTAGCGCGCCGCCTCGTCCGGCGCGAGCGGGCGGAGCATTTCCGCCGCGCGCGCCAGGCCCAGGTAGGCGTAGCCGTTGAGCATGAATGACCGGTAGGGATCCTCGGGATCGGCGGTCTTGCCATCGAGCAGGCCTTTGCCTTCCGGGCCGAGATTGCGCACGCGCCAGGCGATGAGGTAGTCGCAGGCCTTCGTGAGATGCGGGTGCACGCGCTGCAGCCAAGCCGCGTCGCGGGTGTAGCGGTAGTGCTCGCCCATGGTCCAGAGCACGGCGCCGGTCTCGAGCATGTAGCCGTTGAAGTTCTGCATGAAGCCGCTGTCGTGCTGCTTCTGCAGGAAGAACTCGATGGCCCGGGCGGCGGTGTCATGCCAGCCCACCGAGTCCATGAACTGGATGATCGGCGCGCTCTCCGAGCCGATCGCCGTGTAGAGCCCGATGGCCGGCAGCAATGGTCCCGCGGGTTCGCGGCCATACGTGATCAGGTCGAGGTGCAGCAGGCCGGCCTGCGTCATCTGCTGCATCCGCGGTTCCGGCAGCCGCCACTGCGCGGCGGAATCGAGCCGGCCGCGCCAGAAGGTCCGGGTCTCCGCGAGCCGCGCGTCAAAGGACTGCGCGGCGAGGGCGGCGGCGCGCTCCCGGCCGAGCGGTCGGTGCGGCACGAAGAAATCCAGCACGACGCTCGCCCCCGGGGCCAGGAGCACCGAGGACTCCTCGGCGGGCAGCGGCCGGCCGTCGAGTTTGCTAACGGCGAACACCCGACCCGAGGCAAGGATCCCGGATCCCGTGGCGCCGTCGAAGCTCCATTCCGGGAGCTTCGGGGCAACCGGCGTGGCAAGCGCGGGGGCGGCGGTCCGGAGCAGGGCGTGGCGCGGCACCGTGCCGTGGTTGGTTGCCACCGCCCGGGCGTAGAGCACCGTTTCCTCGCCGGGATCCAGCTCCGTGTCGCGCACCGCCTTTTCCGCCGCGGCCTGCGCGGGTGTGAACATGTGGCCGTGACCGTGGGCGTCGGCGACGAGGTAGTCGGTGCCGCGCAGCTGCGCGGCGGTAAACGGCGAACGCTCCGGCGCGGCGAACATCGTGAGCTCGTAACGGATGTCACCGTCGTCCACCTGGCCGCGCAAAATGGGCAGCACGCCGGCGTCGAGGCTGCGCGTCAGCCCGGGGCGCGGGCCCCAGCCGCGGCCAAGCTGGAACGCGTAGGTCGCGGGCTGCCGGGGAATTTCCGGGAGCGTGACGTCATAGCCCGCGAACTTGGGTTGGAAGGTCTCGAGGTTTTCATCCACGCGGAACATCCGCATGTCGCGGCCGAGACCCAGCCAGGTTTGCAATTTCTGCTCGCGGCCCGTCGCGGTCGCGGCGGCGAAGGTGGCCTCCGGGGTCGCGGCGATCGCCTGCAACTGGGTCCGGCCACCGCGCTGCCGGATGGCGGCGACGATCTCGGCGTAACTGCGGTGGTCGGCGGCCTCGGTCACGACTATTCCGTCCTCGGGCAGGTAAACCGGATGGGCCGCGCTGATGTCGGAGAGACCAAACGTGAAGCCGCGCGGTGCCACCGCGATGGTCACGAGCGTGGGCAACGAGGCGGCATCGGGCGCCCCGCTCACTCCCAGGTCGAGCCGGGCAGGCTGGTCAGCGGGCAGCGCGAAGGCAGCCTGCGCCGGGGTGTCCAGTGTGCCGCGCGCCACCGTGACCGTGCCCCTGGCGCCGGGTTCGGCCCATAGCACGGCGACGGACCGGGTGGCGGCCGCCAGGGGAGTGCAAGCCAGAAGCGCACAGAGCCAGGCAAGGACGCAGGGGCGGGGCGGGCGCATGGAAGTCGGAGTAAGTTGCCGCGCGGATTCCTTGGCAAAGAAAAACCCGCCGCTTCCCGTGGCGTGACGGTCCTTCGGCAAGCTGCGCGGTGGCGGCGCGTGATCGTTCCCGCCCGCTACTTCGCCTTGCGGACCAGCCGGTATTGACCGGCGAAATGGCCGTCATCGACCGTGATGACCAGCACCTCGCCCTCAAAGGCGAAATAGAGCAGTGGCGGGAGCAGCGAGCCCGCATGGTCGGGCTGGGCCATCGTCAGGGTGCCGCGACCGTTGGCGAAGGTGCCGTTATAGCTGGTGTTGCGGGCCACCACGGGATTGTCGCTGCCCTTGATCCACTGCTGGTTGATCATCACCTCGGTGGTGCGGCCGCGCGCGATGAACATGATCAGCTGCTTCTCCGCTCCCGGCTCGGTGGACCAGCTGCCGAGCACGGTCTGGGTTGGCTTGGCCGTTTCGGCGGCGCGGGGCGCGGGTTTGGCCGGCGCCGGTTTGGTCTTGGCGGGAGCAGCCGGCTCCGCCGGCCGGCTGGCGGGTGGGGTGCCTTTCACCAGCATGAGCCGGATCGCCTCCGCCGGGCCGGGAAACTCGATGGTGAGTCCGCCGCCCTGCAACTCGTAGCGGATGACCCGCGGCGCTCCGGCCTGTTTTTCGGGCGGTTCATCCATGGTCAGCGTGCCGCTGTTGCCCGTCGCCTCCACGGTATAACGAAACCGGCTGTCCGGCACGCCGGGCAGGTGCGGGGACACAATCGCCCACTTCCCGAAAATACTGAAGGTGAAGGCGGCTGGCGCGGCCGCGTCCGGCGGCGAGCTCCAGTAACCCGCGAGCCGGCTGTCGGGCACCGCCCCGTGCGCCAGCCCGGCGGCGGTTGCACCCAGCAGGAGAAGGACTCGGGCAAGACGGGGCAGGCGCATGATGGCGGGGAGGGTGGGCGCCGCGTGGCGGGCTGGCAAATGCGAAGCGGCGGTGCACCGGACGGTCCTTGTCAATCCGCGCGGCCTGGCGTCTAGTGGCGGTTCATGAGCGCCGCGTGGTCACCGGAGGAGGAGGTCCTGTTTGAAAAAACGGGCGGCGCGGTGCTGCGGGCGCTGCGGCGGACGCGCAACCCGGCGGACCTGCTCGCGGTCTTCCGTTCCGCCCACCAGGGTTTCGACCGGGCCTACGATGCCGCCCCGGCCGCGGCCCGCGCGGCGGTGGCGTGCCGGGCCGGCTGCGGCACCTGCTGCCACGTCCCGGTCGGCGTGCAGGCGCACGAGGTGCTGCTGGCGGCGGAATTCATCCAGACCCACTTTTCGCCCGCGGAGCTCGACGCCGTCATCGCCGGGACCGCCGCCCACCGCGCCGCTTTCGCCGGGCGCTCCATGGATGAGCGGGCGGCGTTGAAACGCCCCTGCGTCCTGCTGCGTGACGGCAGCTGCACCATCTACCCGGCGCGCCCCGAGGCGTGCCGCTCGCATCACAGCCGCAACCTGGACGGCTGCCGTTCCAACCTCGAGTCGGGCGTCGACACCGTGGACGTGCTGATCCCGGAAATCCGCGCCCGGATGTTCGCCGTCATGCTCGCCATCGACCAGGCCGGCGCCGAGGCGGGATTCGACGGGCGCGCCTATGATTTCGGCTCGGCCCTGCACGAGGCGCTGACCGACGGGATGTGCGCCGTGCGCTGGCTGCAACGCCAGCCGGCCTTTCCGGATTCGTGCCACGAGGCGGGCCAGCCGGACGAGGACGAGGACGCGGGCGTCATCCGCGCCGAGGGCTATTTCCAGTGAACCTTTGACGTTGCGGCGATTTTTGGCCGCCGGCATGTTGGCGGCCATGAATCGACGCTTCCTCGGGCTGGCCGCCGTTCTCACGGCGGGATTGATGACGCAATCGCTGGCGGCCGACGCCGATGTCGCCGCGCTCAAGGCGGAGATCGCCCGGAGCCATGACCGCGCCGTGACCCGGCTGCAGGACTGGATCCGGCGGCCCGCCATCGCCGCGGAGAACCGCGGCTTCCCGGAGGGCGCGGACCATCTCATCGGACTGCTCAAGGAGGTCGGCTTCCAGCACGTGGAGCGCATCGACACGACCGGCAAGCCGGGTGTGTTCGCCACGCTCGACGCCGGCGCCCCGCGCACGGTCGGCATCTATTTCATGTATGACGTGAAGCAGTTCGACCCGGCGGAGTGGAAGGTCGCGCCGCCGCTCGAGGAGAAGATCGTCGACCGTGACGGTGTCGGCAAGGTCATCATCGGCCGCGGGGCCGTGAACCAGAAGGGCCCGCAGTCCGCGTTTCTCGCCGCCCTGGACGCCTTCCGGGCCACGGGCACCAAGCTGCCCGTGAACCTCGTGCTCGTCGCCGAGGGCGAGGAGGAGATCGGCTCGCCCAACGTGAAGCAGATCGCGCTGCATCCCCGCGTGCAGCCGGCGCTGGCGAAGACCATCGGCGTCTTCCTGCCGCACACGACGCAGGGAATCGACGGCAGCGTGACCGTGAACCTCGGCGCCAAGGGCGTCATCGAGGTCGAGCTCACGGCCAACGGCCAGACCTGGGGCCGCGGGCCGATGCGCGACACGCATTCCTCCTTCAAGGCCATGGTCGACAGCCCGGTCTGGCACCTCGTGCAGGCCCTGAGCACGCTCGTGACGCCCGACGGCAACACGCCGCTGATCGACGGCATCTTCGAAAACGTCCGCCCGCTGACCGAGGAGGAGAAGGTCCTGATCGCCGCGGCCGCGAAGAAGCTCACCGTGCGGCAGTTCCAGGTGGCGTCCGGCGCGCAGAAGTGGATCGACGACCTGCCGTTCCAGCAGGCGCTCGAACGCCTGACCTCGCAGCCCACCGTCAACATCGAGGGCATCATCGGCGGCTACACCGGGCCCGGTGGCAAGACGGTCCTCCCGCACAAGGCCTCGGCCAAGCTCGACCTGCGCCTCGTGCCCAACCAGACCGCCGAAGAGATCCTGGCCAAGCTCAAGGCCCACCTCGCGCGCCGCGGCTTCGGCGACATCGAGGTGAACTACACCGGCGGCTACAGCCCGACCGCCACCTCGCCCGACGCGCCGATCATCAAGGCCCAGGTCGCCGTGCTGAAGCGCCACGGCATCGACCCCGTGCTCTGGCCGCGCCTCGCCGGTTCCTACCCGGGATTCGTGTTCACCGACCCGCCGCTCAGCCTCGCGGCCGGCCACTTCGGCCTCGGCCACGGCGGCGGCGCCCACGCGCCCGACGAATATTTCGTCATCGAGTCCACCAACCCCAAGGTCAGCGGCTTCGACGGCGCGGCGCTGTCCTACGTGGAGTATCTCTACGAGCTGGCGAAGTAGCGGCGGCGCGCGTCCGGCCGCTTCGCCTCACCGCGGGAACTGTTTCTCCAGGCACACCGCGTCCTGCCGCTGGTCCCAGCCGTTCTCGTGGTAGCCGATCAGGCGCCAGTCGGCGGGGGCGACCCACTGCTCGAGCACAAACGCGGGGTGGGAGAGGCTGAAGCCGTAGCCGGGCTGGGAAAGGTAATCCACGTAGCCGAATCCGGTCCGCTGGTATTGCTCCAGCAGCCCGGCGATTTGCGCCGGCTCGAGCTGGTGGCGGTTTTTTTTGCCGGTGGTGAGCTCGGCGGCGCAATAACGGCCGTGCGTGGTGAGGATGACGAGGCCGCCGGGCTTCAGCAACCGGTGGAAGAGCCGCACGAATGCCTGGCACTGCGCCGCCGGCAGGTGCGTGAGCAGCGAGCCGCACCAGATCACGTCGAACCCCGGGACCAGCGGGATGGCGTCGACCTCCACGCGGGAAACGACCGGGACCGCCCCGAACGCAGCGGCGCAATACGCGACCCCGTCCGCATTCAGGTCGCAGCCGGTCAGTTCCGCCGCCGGGAAGGCCTTGCGGAGAAAGCGCATGACGCGGCCGTGACCGCACGGCAGGTCCAGGATCCGGCGGACGGTGGCCGGGGTGCGCTGGGCCGCGAACAGCGCGGCCTCGACGCAATGCAGGGCCGAGGCCCCGACGTCGAAGTAGTGTTCCTCGTTCCCGGTGAACATCTCGTCGCCGGGGGCGATGGCGCGCGCGACGCCGGCAAAGGGATCGGGCCGGGCGACCCAGGGCCGTCCCTCGGCGCAGCCATGTTGCACGAAATGCCGCCAGCCCGATTCAATGGCCCCGGCGGCGACGCCGCGCGCGATATCGGGATAAAGGTGGAGATAGGCGGCCTCGTCGAACTCACCCCGCGGGGGCAGGACGCGGGCCGGAGGTGGACTGCTGGCGGATTGATCCATGAATACGGCGGAGCATGGTAAATCCCCGCGCCGGCCGGCGAGCCTTTTTCCCCGCGGGACAGGCCGCCGCAGTCCTCAGTTTTCCGGCTGCGGCACGAGGCGCAGTTCATCGGCCGGCAGGCCGTTGGTCCGGAGCTCCTGCAGGATCGTCGCATAGGTGTCCGGCGCCAGCCGGCGCTCGCGGGCCAGCACCCAGAGCAGGCCGCCGTCCTTCGTGCCGACCACGGCCCAGCGATAGTCCGGATCTAGGGCGAAGATCTTGTAGGTGACGGACACCGGCCAGACGAAGCTGACCTTCCAGGTGGCGTTGCTGGCGGTATCGATCACGCGGGCCACGCCCTCCCAGGTCTTCTCCGGGCCGTTCACCGTCTGCTCGCGGAACGTGAAGTTGTTGGTCAGGCGCCCGTCGGGCCGCCGCGCGTAGGTGTCGTAGCTGGCCACCTTGCCCCTTTCCAGGAAGTAGGGGACGTGGCTGATGACATACCACCGGCCCATGTAGCGGTCGAGGTCGACGCGGGCGACCGCGGCGGGCAGGGGCGGCCGGTCGTGGTGCAGCCGGCCAGGAAAAGCGCGGGCAGAAAAAGGGACAGGGCGGGCAGCAGGCGGAAGGGCATGCGGCAAGGGACTCCGGATCCCCCTGAAAGCAAAACATACCTGCGCCTCCTACCAACGGCTAAGGCGCCGGTGCTTTACGCGGACCCGATGGTGCCAACTGTCGGGCAATATGAATCCGAACCAAGCTCTCTGGGAAAAAGGTGATTTCACGGCCATCGCGGCGCTGATGCGCCCGTCCGGCGAGGCCCTCGCCGAGTCGCTGCAGGTCCGGCCGTCCGCCAAGGTCCTCGACCTCGGCTGCGGCGACGGCACCACGGCGGTCCCGCTCGCGCAGCGCGGCGCCGACGTCACCGGCATCGACATCGCGCGGAACCTCGTCGCCGCCGGCAACCAGCGCGCGGCGGCGCTGGGGCTCGACAACCTGAGGTTCCACGAGGGCGACGCCTGCCAGCTGCACGGCGTGGCCGACCGCCTGTTCGACCTGACGCTTTCCGTGTTCGGCGCCATGTTCGCGCCCAAGCCCCACGACGTGGCGAAGGAGATGGTCCGCGTCACGAAGCCCGGCGGGCATATCGTCATGGGCAACTGGATCCCCAACGACCCGACGTCGTTCGTCTCGCAGGTGCTGAAGATCAGCGCGGCCTTCACCCCGCCGCCCCCCGAGGGTTTTGTCAGCCCCATGACGTGGGGCGTGGAGAACCACATCCATGAGCGCTTCGCCGCGGCCGGGGTGCCCAAGGAGCGGATCACGCTCAAGCGCGACACCTTCCATTTCCGCTCGGCCGGGCACGGCCCCGCGCAGCTCATCGAGCTCTTCCGCCGCTTCTACGGGCCGACGATGAACGCCTTCGAGGCGGCGGAGAAGAACGGCCGGGCCGGCGAGCTGCAGAAGCTGCTGGTGCAGGAGGCGACCGTGCACAACCAGGCCAAGGACGGCGGCACCCTCATTCCCGCGACCTTCATGCGCGTCACGGTGCAGGCCTGAGCCCGATGGCGCGGTTTCAGTCTCGGCACCGGCCGGAAACCCGGCAGAAAGACGGCCATGCGACTCAAGATCAAGTGGAACGACGACCGGGTGCGCGGCGCGACCACGGCCATCCTGCTAATCAGCCGGGACCGGCTTATCCGCGGCGAACCGCTGGCCGACATGGTCCAGGCGTCGCTGGCGGAGTATCGGGCCGATCCCGAGGGATACAAAGAGAAGAAACGCGCTTGGGCGGACGCCGGTGAATCCGGCCCGCTGACCAAGCCGCTGCATCTGGCCTATTACGCCAATCTCCAGGCCGCCATCGCGCAGCTGCTGCAGCGGATGACGGACGGCAAAAGGCAGTTCAACAGCCTGCTTGAACTCGACAATTACCTGATCGCCAGCCTCGCGAAGGTGAGGTGAGCGGCGGACACCACATGCAGGGTCGGCGCTTGTCTTATGGTAGGGGCCGTTGCCCTCAACGGCCCTTCAGGTCTCAGCTTTCCGCTTTCAGCTGATCCCCTTGGCCTTCAGCAGCGCGGCGAGCTCGACGGGGTCGGCCACGCCCTTCACGGTGTTGAGGTGGCTGAGGACGACCATGCGGTCGTCCGGGCCGCAGCTGGAGATCTCGAGCATCCAGTCCTCGGGCTTGGCCGCGGTGACGACCACCTCGTCGGACCACGCGATGACCTCGGAGGCCTCGACGAAACCCTGCGTGATGCCCTGGATAAAATACTCCGCCTTCGTCCGGTAATTCATGGCCGGACTCTTCAGACGCCGCGGGGCATGCCAAGCGCGAAAACGGCCGCGGTTTGGGCCTTGGCTTCCCGGCGCCTTGGTGTTTTTTCAGGGGCCATGGCTGACACAACCGCGCCGGCGGGCAAAACGCCGTGGCATCTTTGGGTCGTGGGGATTGTTTCCCTGCTTTGGAATGCGATGGGGGCGATGGATTTCATCATGACGCATATGAAACCCGATGTCTGGCTGAAGGCATTCACGCCCGCCCAGGTGGAATATCTGCAGAATTTCCCCCTGTGGTCCGTGGTGGCTTGGGGCGTCGGCACCCTGGGCAGCTTCCTGGGCTCGGTGCTGCTCCTGCTGCGCAAGGGCCTGGCCTTTCACCTCTTTGCGGCGTCGCTGGTCGGCGCGCTGTTCACGTCGCTTTACAGCTTCGGCCTGTCCGACGGCCTGAAGATCATGGGCGGCGGGGCGGGGATGATCGCCTTCAACGCCATCATTATTGCGATCACCGTGCTGCTCACGGTTTACGCGAAGAACATGCGGCAGCGCGGCGTGCTGCGGTAAAACAAAGGTCACCACTAATTCACACTAATACACCACTAATATAATTCAGGTTCTCCTGATTAGTGCCCGATCAGTGGCCATTGGTGGTTAAAGAAAATGATACTCAAAGATGTGATGGCCGCGTTGAAGGCCAAGGGCAGCGAGCAGATCAAGCGCATCCTCACCCGGCACGGCGCGCCCGCGTCGCTCCTCGGGGTCCGCATTGGCGACATGAAGCCGATCGCCAGGCAGATCAAGGGCGACCAGGCCCTCGCGCTGGAACTCTACGCCACCGGTATTGGTGACGCCCAGTATCTCGCCGCCATGGTGGCCGACGGCCGGCAGATGACTTCCAAGGAGCTGCAGACCTGGGCGCAAACGGCCTCCTGGGACATGATTTCCGGCTTCGCCATCGCCTGGGTGGCCTCGGAAAACCCGGCGGGCTTCAAGCTCGCGTCGAAGTGGATCGACTCGAAAAACGAGCACACGGCCCGCGCCGGCTGGTCCACCCTCGGTGCGATCGCGGCGATCACGCCAGATGCCGACCTGCCGATTGCCGCCTATGGCAAGCTGCTGGACCGCGCCGCCAAGTCCATCCACGGGGCGCCGGACAACGTGCGCTACCAGATGAACAACTTCGTCATCATGGTCGGCACCTATGTGGCGCCGCTCGCGGCGAAGGCGATGGCCACCGCGAAGAAGATCGGGAAGGTGGAAGTCGACATGGGCGACACCGACTGCAAGGTGCCGCTGGCCGAGGAATACATCCTCAAGTGCCGCCGCGGCGCGCCGGTCGCGCCGAAGCGCAAGACGATGCGGTGTTGAAGGGGCCGCAGGGTAGGGCGCGTTATCCTAACGCGCCGCGGACGGTTAAGGATAACCGCCCCTACCTCGATGCGCTTGCGGCATTTTGCCTCTGGTCATGCGGCGCGCCTGACCCAATTGTCCCGGTTTAATGAGGAAGATGTGTTACCGCTGCTACTGGCCCGAGCCGCTCTGCTGGTGCGGGTCGATCACGCCCATGCCGACGCGCACGAAGTTCGTGATCCTCATGCACCCGTATGAATTCAAGCGGATCAAGGCGAACACCGGCCGGCTCACGCACCTCTGCCTGGCGGACAGCGAGGTGCACATCGGCATCGAGTTCGACGGCCACGAGGCCGTGCAGGCCCTGATCAACGACCCGAAGAACTACCCGGTGCTCCTTTACCCGGGACGCGAGGCGCTGGACCTGTCCAAGGTCGACTTAGGCGACCTCCAGCTCTCGGCCCTCAACGCCCAACTCGCGCAGCGCCGCCTCGTCGTCTTCCTCCTCGACGCCACCTGGCGGCTCGTCCGCCCGATGCTGCGCCTGAGTCCCAGCCTGCAGCGCCTGCCCCGGATCATGTTCTCGAACGCGGCGCCGAGCCGCTACGTCATCAAGCGCCAGCCGGAGCCGGGCTGCCTCTCGACGCTGGAGGCCACGCACGAGCTGCTGCTGGCCCTGGATCGGTCCGGCCTCGACCGCTACGCCATGCCTGAGCAGTTGCTCGCGGTTTTCCAGCGCATGCAGGATATCCAGATCAAGCACACCGCGGAGAACAAGCGCCTCGGCATCAGCCGCTACAACCGCCCGCAGCGGTCGGAGCACAATCCGCCCGTGCCGCGCACCGCGCCGAAGCGCCGGCGAATCTTTCCCGCCACCCGGACGCCCTGACCCGCGGGCCGGCGAAGTTTACGTCTGGCAAGGGCGGGGCGCGTGACCTAACCCTTGGCCCGCGCCAGCCGCGCTTTCTCCATGTCGTCCACGCCGCCTCCCGCCAAACCGCCGGTCTCCACCGAATACCGGCCGGAAAAGTTCATGCGCACGACCGGCCCGCGCGATTACCTGGTCTATGCGATGCTGGTCGTCCTCGCCGCCGTCCTGCTCGGAGCGGCCGGCTATTACCTGACGCGGACCGAGGCGGAACAGAAGCGGATCGTGGCCGCGCTCCGGGGAATCACGGGTGGCGAGGAGAACCAGATGCGCCCCGCGAAGCTCCGGGAGCCCAAGATTGCCGACCAGATGGAGGTCGCGCCCCCCGCACCGGCGACGAAGCCCGGCGGCGGTGCATCCGCGGGTCCCGCCACCACCGCCACGGCCGGCCCGGTGTCGCGCGTGCTGCCGTCGGAGGATGCCAGCCGGCCCGTGCCGGGCCCCGGGTTCGTCCAGTTCGCCGAGGGGCTGCGGGTCAACAGCGTGGTCCAGGGCAGCCCGGTCCGCGCGATCCTGAACGGCCGCATGGTCCGCGTCGGTGAGGAGCTCAACCCGGAGCTGGCCGTGACGCTTGCCGACGTCGATCTCGCTCGGAAGTTCGTCCTGCTCCGCGACAGGTCCGGGGCCGAGCTGCGGGTCACGTATTGACCGCGGACAGCGCGAGGCACGCGGCGGCGTCTCTTCCGGATTCCGCGGCCTAGTGCTTGGGGAAATTCGGATCGGCCTTCACCTCGAGCATCTGCTTGGTGTGGCGGTCGCTGTGCGCGGCGATGAAGAGCACCCACTGGTAGGCGTCGAGTTTCTTGCCGAGCGGGCTGTCGAGGGCGTGGTCGCGCAGGTCCTTCGTCTGCTGCAGGAAGGCGAGCGTCTTGGCGCGGCCGTCCTTGAACTGCTGCAGGCTGTCCGCGGGGGTGTTGAACCGGTTGATGGGGACCAGCGGTTCGGGGGCCTTCAGCTTGGTGGTCCGGTCGGGGATCGCCTTCAGCACAAACTCGTCGATCGCCTTGACGTCCGTCGCCTCGGTCCGGGCGGGCGCGGTCATCACCTGGGTGAGGACCAGGTTCATGAGGAAACCCTCGGTGGCGGCAAGGTGCTCGGTGACCTCGGCCACCGACCAGCGTTCGGGGGCGGGCTTGAAATTCAACTGCGCGGGCGACAGGCCGCGCGTGGCTTCGAGCACGCCGTCACGCGTCTTCTCCAGGTAGGCCACGGCGCGGTCGAGTTCAGCGGGCGTGAGCGCTTCGGCGCGGAGCAGGGGACTGGCGGCAAGGACCAGGCTAAGGGCGAGCAGTAAACGTTTCATAAGGCGACAGGGTGGGGTTTGACGGACGGTTACGCCTGATACGGATGGTCGATTGGCCGCGGATTGGCCAGAGGAATGAAATGCGGCCGGGCGGCTTGCTTGGAGACCTTTCAGATGTTCGCCAATGGACACCACTGACGGGATTGAAAACCGCCCCAGTCTGGGTTTGATCGGGATCGAGATGAGACCCACGGCATTTGCGATCAAAGCGGAGGTGAAAGCCCCCGGGGCGAAGGAGTTCGTTTTCATGCGGCAGAAAACGATGTATGGCGGCAAGCGCATCGCCGAGGGGGACACAATCTACCTCTTCGCCAGCGAGAACGAGGGCGGGGCGGGGCTCATCGCGCGCGGCATTGTCACCTCAGCCGCACCGGTCGCGCCGAAACCGGGGGTCGAGCGGCAGACGCCGCGCGTGAGCATCACCGTCATGCGCACCGCGCGCGCGAAGCGGCGGCTGGGGCGGTGCGAATTGAAACCCTTCTCCGACTGGAGCGACGGCCGGCCCGAGACCGAGCTCAATTTCAAATACTACCGCCAGGCCACAAACAAGATCGTCGGCCTCTCGGACGAAGCCGCGGTGTTTCTTCGCGGTTTCTTCTGATTCTTTGCCGGGCCGGTTTTTAACGCGGAGAGCGCGGAGGCCGCGAAGTCTGCTCAAAAGAAAAAGGCCCGGCTTTCGCCGGACCTTTGTTCTTAACTGCTTCCTGCAGATTGTTGGCCGGAACCTTCAGGTCTCAGGTCTCAGGTTTCAGGTTTCTTTGCCGGGCGACTGGCCCGGACAAACACCGGGCTGGCAGCAGTCCAGCAACGGTGTCCTTGGCTCACTTCTTCTCGGCGCAGTTGAACATCCACTTGATGCCGAAGCGGTCGACAAGGCAGCCCCAGTAGGCGCCCCAGAACATCACCTGCAGGGGCATCTCGACTTTGCCGCCCTGGCCGAGCGCGGCGAAGAGCTTGTCCGTCTCGGCGCGGGTGTCGGGCTCGAGGTTGATATAGAAGTTGTTACCGACGGTCAGCTTGTGGCCCATGGATTCCGGGCAGTCGGAGCCGAGCAGCATGTGGCAGCCGAGGATAGGCAGGGCGACGTGCATCACAATTTTCTTGTCTGCTTCCGCCATGGGC
This sequence comes from Lacunisphaera sp., assembly GCA_041917235.1. Lineage (GTDB taxonomy): Bacteria > Verrucomicrobiota > Verrucomicrobiia > Opitutales > Opitutaceae > Lacunisphaera. Next base: position 30,142 of record JAYRXZ010000029.1, read on the forward strand.
GGCTGGCCCGGGCAGGGCGGGCCGTCCTGGAAGCGCATGATCGGCGTGGAAAACTCGGTCTGGAAAACCGACTTGTAGAACGTGAACGCCTCCTTGGTGGAGCGGGCGAAGTTAAGGTAGGTGCTGACTTTGGCCATGGGGATGGGATTGGCTTCGAAGTGGAAGATGCCGGCCCGTGATGAGCCGACAATGTTACAACGATCAAAGCCACCTCCGGCGGACTAACCTCCCAAATAAATCCGACCAAACGTGCAAATGCCCGGACAACTTAACGCAAAGGCGCCAAGGATACCCCTCAGGTTTCAGGTTTCGTCTTAATTTTCCGTGCCAGGGCGGAAAATTAAGACACCGTGTCCGCCGGGCGTGGTCTGGTTCGTTGAACCCTTGAAACCAGCCAAAACCACGCTTCAAAGGAATCCCTCCCATGCCCCAGACCATCCGTCTCCACCGTGTCCTTCGCACCACGCCCGAGAAAGCCTACAAGGCCTTCCTCGATGCCGGCGCCCTGGCCAAATGGCTTCCGCCCTACGGCTTCACCTGCCAGGTGCACAGCCTCGAAGCCAAGGTCGGCGGCACGTTCCGCATGTCGTTCACGAACTTCGGGACCGGCCACAGCCACAGCTTCGGCGGCAAATACCTTGAGCTCGTGCCCAACGAGAAGCTCGTTTACACGGACAAGTTCGATGATCCGAACATGCCCGGCGAGATGACCGTCACCGTGAACCTGAGGAAGGTCATCTGCGGCACCGAGGTGAACATCGAGCAGGCCGGCATCCCGGACGCCATTCCCGCGGAGATGTGTTACCTCGGCTGGCAGGAGTCGCTCGCCCAACTCGCCAACGTCGTCGAACCCGACATCCCGAACGGCTGAGAGCAAACCAAGGCGGTTAACCACTCATTTTCACTAATCGCCACTAATGTGATCCCAAGCGGAACTCAGAATTAGTGCCCATGAGTGTGGATTAGTGGTGCCTGCTTTACCCTCAGGTTTCTTTGCCCGGCGGCTGGCCGGGACAAACACCGGGTTGGCAGCAGCCAACAAAGGCGAGGTTTCCGCATTCAGCTTTCGATGTCAGCCCGTTACTGCGCCGCCTTGACCTTCTTCATCGCGGCCTCGAAGGCTTGGGGGCTGGTGACCGGAAAGCTGGTGGAGGGGCCACTGGCATCGTAGGCGTTGCTGTTCACGAGCTTGAAATCTCCCGTATCGTATTGCTGATCGGCGTAGCGGCCGGGCACTTGATATGAAAAATTCAGCCGGCCGAAGTGAGCGGTATGATCCACCGGGACCATGTAGTAGGCGGCCTCGTTCGCTGGGAGCATCGAATAGGTCGTGAGCCGCCGCAGGTCGAAGGTGATGGTCTGCTCGTAGCGCTGGTGGGGCTTGCGGCGGCTGTTCCCTAGATTGGTATACATCACGGACCGGAACGAAACCGTCATGGCATTGTAGGAGCCGCTCACCGAGATATCCGCCTCCGTGTCACTGAAGCCGTTGGGGCCCGGAAGCCCCGTTCGCTTGGTGATAAAGCGCTTGAGGATGACCGCCTGCAGCGCGTCGAAGGCCTCGCGGCGCCGGACCTCCTTGGCGGCGGCCTGTGCGGCGACGGCGTTTTTCGCCTCCGTCCCGGCGGCGACCTCGCGGTCGATCTTGTCGATCATGATGGAGATCTCGCGGGTCTCGTCGCTGGTCAGCTGGTCGACGTCTTGCGGGTAGTTCTGGTAAATCTTGGCGCGTTCCTCGCCCTTGGCGTCGCTGATGTTGAAGAACACGGCCATTTCCTTCTGGGCCTCCTGGTATTTGCCCGCGCTGTGGAGGGAGCGGACGAGGAGGTATTGCAGCCGGATGTTGGATTTCCCGCCGAGGAAATCGCGGCTCTCGCGCAGCAGCTGGGCCGCGTCGGCAAACCGGTTCGACTCGAAGGCCTCCTTGGCGGAGTAGTAGCGCCCTTGGGCGCGGAAGCCGGCGGACTGGGCGGACAGGCCGAGGGGCAGGAGGAGGCTGAGCAGGAGCAGGCGGACGAACAGCTGCATGGGCGGTTGGGTCGTGGGTTCGGTGATGCCGGCAAGCATAGCGCCACCCCGGAGCATAAGCGTCAAGCGGGCCGCCCTAGGGAAATCCCTCAAAGGCTGTTCTCTTTGCCCGGCGTCTGGCCGGAGCAAACTTCCGGATTGAGTAACGCAAAGACGCCAAGGCGCAAAGGGGCCGTTCGGAATATCCTCGGCTTTCAAGTTTCAGCTTTCAGCTTTCTCCGCCAGGCTCAGCTCCATGAAGACATTCCCGCCGACGGGGGAGTCGAAGTAGGGCGCGCGGCGGACGAAGCCTATGGATTCGTAGAGGCGGATGGCGCTTTGCATGCTCGGGAGGGTGTCGAGGAGGAGGCTGGTGTAGCCGATGGCGCGGGCTTCGGCGATGACCGCCTCAACCAAAAACCGACCGAGGCCGCGGCCCTGGTGCCCGGGCCGGACAAAGAGCCGCTTCATCTCGCCGGTGTGGGCGTCATGCGGCCGCAAGGCCACGCAGCCCACCGGGGCGCCGTCGATCATGGCCAGCAGCAGACGCCCGCGCGGCGGCGCATAATACCCGGGCAAAGCCGCCAGTTCCTTGGCGAAATTCTGGAAGCACAGGTCGGTGTCGATCGATGCCGCGTATTCCTGGAACAAACGGCGGGCGGAGGCGATGGTTTCGACGTTGGTGGCCTGGATGATCTTCACGGGAATTGAAGGCCGCCATCAAACCGCGCGCCGCAAGGCACACAAGCCCGCACCGGACAGCCGCGGAACAGCCGCCACGCTTTCAATCCGCCACAGTTGATTCGTTGAATCAGTGCCGTTCCCGCGGGAGCTTCGGGCTTACTGCGGTGGGCCCGCGGGGTTTTCGGTCTGGGTGGCGGGTTCGGCGGAATAGGCGAGGCAGGCTATTTTCCAGCCGGTGTCGGTCTTGAAGAGCGTGAAACAGTCCGTCCCGTTGTGGGATAACTTGCCGTCCCGGTGGAAATCGTAGCGCGTCCAGACCACTGCGATGCGGCCGTTGATGTGCACCGTGGGCGACCACATGCGCTCGAGCCAGACTTCCTTCGCCGTGGCGAGCTGGGCGATGTCGGCCTCGATGGAACGCTGCCGCAGGGCATAGCCGCTTTCGGTGGGCCGCCCCGCGGTAATCTGCGCGCCCGGCTGGCAGGTGGCCCTCAGTCCTTCGCCGTCCTTGGTGTGCAGGGCGTCAAAGAACCGCTGCACCACGGCCAGCACCGCGGCCTTTTCCTGCGCCGGATCGGCGGTTACAGCCGCCGCGAGACCGGCCAGAGGAAACAAGAGGAACGCGAGGACAGGCAGCAGTTTCTTCATGGGAAGAGCCAACCCAACAGCCAAACGCTTGGCAACACAGGTCGCAAGCGGCGCAGATGCCAAGGTTTCAATTCACCGAAGTTGAGTTCATGAGGCCACAAACCACAAGGCCTGATCCCGTCCGGTCGATTTCCTCAGACTATAGATCCTCATAATCTGATTCCTTTGATGTTACTACTTTTTGGATTCAAGCTTTGCCTGCAACTGATCCCATTTGGGCATAATATTGAGACGAGGGAAGGGTTTGTATTTTTCCCCGAATTTTCCTGCCAGGCCCATCAGTTCTCCTCGAATAAGCATGGTTGCTCCGATGAATGCAGCGCGCTCGGCACTAATCAGTCCCTCAGGTAAGCGGACTATTTTTGAATGACGCGACTGAAGAAACATGAACAGCGTCTCAAACTCATATCCAATATTTAGCAGCTTCACCCTTGCTTGAATTGATGGTGACGTGAAGCGAAGCTTCCCCGAGCTGTGCGCAAATTCGTTTCGAATGCTCCTAATATTTTCTAAGTCCTTGAAAATGTCCGTTGGTATCCACCCAAAAACATAGGCGAACTTGATGCGTGCAGAAAATGAATGTAGTGGCCCGGTGCTACTTTTAAACATCGGATCTACGATTTTCCCCAAGTCTGCAGTTGCCTTCTTAGCCGCGAGTTTAGATCTCAACAAGGATTCTAGTTCTTCGCTAATTTGTTCGGCACAAATCAGCGCGAGGCCACGATCTGATTCGTTTAGGAGTTCTCCGACTATTTCTTGTGTCTTTTCTGGAGGCTCTCCGCGTTTCATCACTGCGCAGTATGTGCTCAGTTACACTTAAAGCGCAGCAAGAATCTTGTTAAGAGTTTGGCTTGGGCGCAGAGCAAGAATCAGAAGAAGGCGGCATATCTGGACTCTTGATTGGTTCATTTGAATTACGGAAAAAATCCCGCCGGCGGGAGCGCGGCGGGATTGGAGAGTTGAACTGAAGACTGCTTAGATCGCCGCCAGGATTGCGTTGAGCGTCGGGCAGGGGCGGAGGGCGGCGGCGGCTTTGGCGTCGTCGGGCTGGTAATAACCGCCGATGTCGGCGGGCTTGCCCTGCACGGCGAGGAGTTCGGCGACGATCTGCTTTTCGTTGGCCGTGAGCTTCTCGGCGACGGGCTTGAAGAGCGCCTGCAGCTTGAGGTCCGACGTCTGTGCGGCCAGGGCCTGGGCCCAGTAGAGGCTGAGATAGAAGTGGGACCCGCGGTTGTCGATCGTGCCGAGCTTGCGGCCGGGGGACTTGTCGTTCTCCAGGAACTTGCCGTTGGCCTGGTCGAGCGTGTCGGCAAGGACCTTGGCCTGCGCGTGCTTCTGCGTGATGGCAAGGTGCTCGAAGGACGCCGCGAGGGCGAAGAACTCGCCGAGGCTGTCCCAGCGGAGGTAGTTCTCCTGCACGAACTGCTCGACGTGCTTCGGGGCCGAGCCGCCGGCGCCGGTCTCGAACAGGCCGCCGCCGTTCATCAGCGGGACGATCGAAAGCATCTTGGCGCTCGTGCCGACCTCGAGGATCGGGAAGAGGTCGGTGAGGTAGTCGCGGAGGACGTTGCCCGTGACGCTGATCGTGTCGAGGCCCTTGACGAGGCGCTCGAGCGTGAACTGGCACGCGGCGGCCGGCGGGAGGATGCGGAGATCGAGGCCGGTGAGGTCGTGGTCCTTGAGATACTTCTCAACCTTGGCGATGATCTGGGCGTCGTGGGCGCGGGCCTTGTCGAGCCAGAACACGGCGGGCGTGTTGCTGAGGCGGGCGCGGTTGACGGCGAGCTTCACCCAGTCCTGCACCGGGGCGTCCTTCGTCTGGCACGCGCGCCAGATGTCGCCCGCTTCCACATCATGGGAAAGCAGCACGGCGCCGGCGGCGTCGACGACGCGGATCCTGCCCTTGGCGGGGGCCTCGAAGGTCTTGTTGTGCGAACCGTATTCTTCGGCGGCCTGGGCCATGAGGCCGACGTTGGGCACGGAGCCCATGGTCTTCGGGTCGAGGGCGCCCTGCTTGCGGCAGAAGTCGATCGTCGTGGCGTAGACGCCGGCATAGCTGCTGTCGGGGATTACGCAGAGCGTGTCCTGCAGCTTGCCCGCGGTGTCATACATCTTGCCGCCCGCGCGGATCATGGCGGGCATGGAGGCGTCGATGATGACGTCGCTCGGGACGTGAAGGTTGGTGATGCCCTTGTCCGAGTTGACCATGGCGACCTGCGGGCCGGCGGCGTAGGCGGCCTGGATGTCGGCCTCGATCGCGGCCTTCTGGGCGGCGGGCAGGGTGGCGATCTTCTCGACGAGGTCGCCGAAGCCGTTCTTCAGGTCCACGCCGAGCTTGGCGAAGGTCTCGCCGTGCTTCGCGTAGACGTCCTTGAAGAACACGCGGACGGCCAGGCCGAAGATGATGGGGTCGGAGACCTTCATCATGGTGGCCTTCATGTGCAGGGAGAAGAGCACGCCCTCGGCCT
>JAYRXZ010000030.1:0-34003 GCA_041917235.1 Lacunisphaera sp.
GGTGCACGTCGCGGGCGACGCCCCGCCCGGCGGCTTCGCGCAGGGCCGCACGCTGCGGAACTCGGCGACCACGGACGGCCTCGCCGTGCGGGACCATGCCCGCGAGGCGCGCGACGGACGCACCGTGCTGCGCACGACGCTGGCCACCGCCGGCGGGCTGGTTTGCACGCACGAGGTGATCGCCGGCGGGAAAGACGGCGTCCTGGAAATCCGCACCTCGGCGCGGAATCCGACCGACCGGCCGGTGACGCTGGATTTTCTCAGCGCCTTCTCGCTGGGCGGGCTGACGCCCTTTGCCGGCGACGACGCCGCGGGCCGGCTGCGGGTGCACCGGTTTCGCAGCGCCTGGAGCGCCGAGGGGCGGCATGAGGAGCGCGGCGTGGAGGAGCTGAACCTGGAGCGGTCGTGGACCGGCCATGGGGTCCGCAGCGAACGATTCGGCCAGACGGGTTCGCTGCCGGTCAACGGCTGGTTTCCACTCCTCGGCGTGGAGGATCGCGGTGCCGGCGTGACGTGGCTGGCGCAGCTCGCCACGCCCGGCAGCTGGCACCTCGAGGTTTACCGGCGCGCCGACCAGCTGGCGCTGGGTGGCGGCGGCCCGGACCGGCTCGACGGCGAGTGGCGCCGGACCCTGCAGCCCGGCGAGAGCTTTGAGGCGCCGCCGGCCTTCCTGACGGCGGTGGCGGGCGGCATCGACGAGGCCTGCGACCGGCTGGTCGCGGCGCAGCGCGCGCGCGCTGCCGCCCGGCCGGCCGGGGAGGGGGAATTGCCGGTGGTGTTCAACGAATGGTGCACTTCCTGGGGAAATCCGACGCACGATTCGCTGGTAACGCTGGCCGGCCGGCTGGCCGGGACCGGAGTGAAATACCTGGTGATCGACGACGGCTGGGCCGAGCGGCCCGGCGACAAGTTCCAGCAAAACGGCGACTGGCGCGTCAACCGCCGGGCGTTTCCCGGCGGGCTGCGGGCCACGACCGATGCGATCCGCGCGCAGGGATTGGTGCCGGGGATCTGGTTCGAGTTCGAGGTCGTCAACCCCGGCTCGGACGCTTGGGCCGCGACGGCGCACCAGTTGCACCGCGACGGCGCGCCCTTGCAGGTGGGCAACCGGCGCTTCTGGGACTTCCGCGACCCGTGGGTGCACGAGTATCTCGCGGAGCGCGTGATCGCGCGGCTGCGGGACGACGGGTTTGGCTACCTGAAGGTGGACTACAACGATTCCATCGGTCCCGGCGTCGATGGGCCGGGGTCGCCGGGGGACAACCTGCGGCAGCACCTGGCCGGCGTGCAGCGCTTCTTTGCGCGCCTGCGGACGGAGCTGCCGGACCTGGTGATCGAGAACTGTTCCTCCGGCGGGCACCGGCTGGAGGCGTCGATGATGGCGCTGACGGCGATGAGTTCCTTTTCCGACGCCCACGAAACACCGGACATCCCGCTGATCGCGGCCGACCTGAACCGGCTGGTGTGGTCCGCGCAAAAACAGATCTGGGCGGTGTTGCAAACCACCGACACCCGGCAGCGGCTCGCCTATTCGCTCGCCGCCACGTTCCTGGGCCGGATGTGCCTGTCGGGCGATGTCGCCCGGCTCGATCCCGGGGCGTGGGATTTTGTGCGTGAAGCGGTGGCGTTATACCGCGAGGTCGCCCCGGTCATCCGGGACGGGGAATTCCGCTGCGTCAGGGCCGGGGTGAATTCTTACCAGCATCCGACCGGCCATCAGGTCGTCACGATCCACGACGCGGCGAAGCGCCGGCTGCTGGTCGTCTGGCACACCTTCGCGGGTGTCGGCCCGGAAATCTCGTGCACCCTGCCCGGAGCGCATGCCTGGCGCCAGGTCCGCGGGTTCGGCGGTGATCCAGGCCCTGGGGCGGACAACAGCGGCACCGCACTTCGGTGGCACAACCCGGCAGCCTGGTCCGGCGGCGTGGTCCTGTTGGAGCCGGTTTGAGCCCGAGGGTGGGGCGTTCTCGGCGGTGGCGACTCGTTTTGCGTCCTTCGCGCCTTCGCTGAGACACGTTTGCGCCGGCCAAGAAATGCGGCGGATCTCCATTCGCTACTTGGGCCGATCGGGGTATGGTTAGGGCATGAGCTCCATGAAAGAAGCACGTGACGCCGTCTTCGCCCAGCGCGCCGGGGCGGCCGAGGCCCGGAACAAGAACCACACGCACCTGGCCGCCGACCACGGCATCCGCCAGAATGGCAGCAACCACTCCAAGGTCACCCGCCAGGGCAACCCCGGCCGGCAGAACCAGCCGAAGGGGAAGTGACGGAGAACGGAGGACGGAAGACTGAGGTCAGACGGTAGGGCGCGGACTCCAGCCTTCGTCCGGCCGCCCTTGGATTGAACGTCAGGGCGTCGGCGCGGTTGCCGGCTTGATGAGGCCGCTGGCCAGGCTGAACACGATCAGCGCGATGCCGGCGAAAGCGGGCTGATACCAACCCAGCTCGGCAAAGAGGCCGAGAGGAAAGGCATAAGCCCAGACGATGAAGGCCACGACGGCGACCGCGATATGGCGGTTGAGATCCTCCGCCTGGGCCGGGAAGCGGCGCAACCAGAGCCAGGTGCCGGCGACACCGAGGACAAACGCGCCCGCGCAGGCCCAGCGGCGCTGGGTCGCCTCCGCCGGGTCGGTCATGGTTGCCAGCAGGTTGAGGATCGCGACATAGGCCGCGAGCACCTCGGCGGGGATGTATTTGGCGACGCGTTCCCCGTATTCATTGGCGGGCGGCTGGGGCGGCTCGGCGGCCTGGTCGAACAGACCGGCGCCGGCCGGACGACGCGCGGAACGCCGGGCTTGGACGATGCGTGACATGGCGGAGAGGGGGTCAGCGTTTGCCGAAGTTGCAGGTGAAGGCGATCGACGTGAAATGCTGCTCCGGCTTGCCCGCAATCGGGTCCTCGCCGTCCCGGCGCTTCACGGCGACACCCCAGGTCTTCCCCGCGTCGAAATAATAGAGCAGGGAAACCAGATACAGCCGGCGGGTGTGCGTGCCGCCGGCGTAGGCGCCGCTCCGCTCGAGGTCATACCAGCCGCGCGCCTCCGCCGAGAGCACGAGGTTGGGCGCGCCCTTGGGGAAGGTCAGCTTGAGCTGGTAGCGCAGACTGCCGCGGAGCACATGGCCGGTGTCGCCGGGGGTGGAACTGCTGGTGATGTCCTCGTAGTTCGCGCCGACCTGGAGCAGGGGCTCGAGCAGCGCCGCGGGCTCGGGCGCATTCGGGAAGGGGATCTTGAAACCGGAGGACAGGAAGCGCAGCGGCGAACCGCGCGGCGTCACCAGGCACAGGGCCAGGGTGCCGCCGAGGCTCTGGTCGTCCTTGATGCGGTCGTCCTTGTAGGTCGCGGTGAAGAGATAATTCACCGCCGGACTGCGGGTGAAATCGCCCACGGTGCCGCCGAAGCTGACGTTGCCCAGCAGGGAATGGCTCGGTGCCGTGGCGACGGAATTCCGGTGCCACTCCGCGGTGAAGATCAGGTCCTGGGCCGCGGGCCCGAACAGGCTGACCTCTCCGAGGTAGTTGGCGGCGAAGTCGACGAGGTAGGAATCGGCGCCGCCGTCGTTCTGGGTGAACTGGAGGTTGGCCGGCTTGGTGTCCTCGAGGTCGCTCGGGTCGGCGATGCTGTCGCGGATCACCCAGCGGGAAGGCGGGGCGGTTTCGTCGGCGCGGGCGGACAGGCCGCCCAGGGCAAGGCAGCCCAGCAGGGCGATGATTTTGTTCATGGCGGGGCGGGGGTTGCTCACGGTTGCTTGTGGAATTTGTTGGCGAACTTCGCGTTGGCGGCGGGCGGGGTGTTGGCCCGGGCGTGCGTGAGATCGATGCAGTCCTTCACGGTTTTGCACTGGCCGGTTGCCGCCGGGGAGATGGGCGAGCCCCCGTGGCGCCGGGAAATGATGGAGAACGGCACGCTGAGGGCCTGCTTCCCGTTTCCGGTGAGCCAGAAGGGGAAACCGTCGAGCTTGGTGGCTTCGGTGAACGGCCCGGAGGCGAGGGGAGCGAGGGCGGCTTCGACCTCGGTTTTGATGATGGGTCTGGAGACAGGCATGGCGATGGCGGGTTGATGGTTTGGCGGGAGCGGAACTCTCGCCCGGGATCCGGTGGCCCCGGCCGGATCCCATGGTTGGTTCTACGTCCACCCAAACGCCGGGGTCGCGGAAGTTCTTTCACGGCCGCGCACACATGCATGAAAAACTGCAGGGAGGGAGAGGGATACTCCCCAGGGCGGGCGCGCAGGGCCGTTGAGGGCAACGGCCCCTACCACGGCCCAGCTGGAGCTGGGCCCTCCATCTTCACAGCCAACAAAAAGGGCGGCCGTCCGGCCGCCCGATGGATGGGACTTCGCGCCTTCGCGTCTTCGCGTGAGAATCAGCTCAGAGTTCGGTCGCGAAGTGCGGCTCGATGTCGACGGGGACGTCGTTGAGGCGGTCGAGCATGGCCTTCACCTCGGGGCGGATGACGACGAGCTTCGTCATGAGCGCCTTGCCGCGGGCGTAGTCGCCGGTGGCCTGGAGCGTCATGATCTCGGTCGTGAGGCTCTCGACGCCCTGCTTGACCTTGGCGAAGTCCACGGCGAAGCGGCCGTCCGCGCCGATCGTGAAGGCACCCTGGTCGAGCAGCCAGTTGAGCTGGAGCGCCATGCCCTTGGCGTGCGCCTCGGTCAGGCCGAAGCGGAGCGTGCGGAAGGTCGAGGCGAGGAAGGTGACATACATCGCCTGCTCCTGCTGCTTGTCCAGGACGCCCTTGTCCATGAGTTGCTGCAGCGCCCAGAGGCCGGAGATGTCGGCCTTGGCCTCCTCGAGCGTGCTGTTGAGCTCCTTGAGCTCGAGGCGGACGGTCGTCGCGCGGCCGCCGACGGTGATCTCCTGCGGCCCGAGACCGTGCATGAGCTCGTGCATCAGGATGTGCGTGAAGAACGGGTCGAAGGCGACGAGCGGCTGGTCCTTGGCGGCGAGGGCGTGCTTGGAGATCGGCACGAGGACGTTGGCGAACTTGGCCTCCTGGTAATTCTTCAGCATGACACGCTTCGAGCCCTTGGCGGCGACGACGCGCTCGTCGTTCGGCAGGTTGAAGGCGGCGGTCTGCACGCCGCGGTTGCCGTCGCCGGAGTTGAAGACGACGTTGACGACGCGGATGGGGGAGAAGCCGCCGAGCTTGGCGCGGCGGTATTTCGGGTCGATGGGGAGTTTGTCCTCGAGGCCCTGCAGCTCGGCGCTGAAGCGGGCGAGCTTGGCCGTCTCGCCGGCGTCGGTGAGCGTGATGAAGGCTTCGAACGCGGCCTTGTAGTTGAACCACTCGTCCTCGTAGGTCTCGTAGGGCCCGATGGTCGGCTCGATGGTGGCGTCGAGCTCCATCCAGGCCATGTCGGAGTCGTAATAGTCGTTCGTCAGGAAGGCGCGGGCGCGGAGGGTGAGGAAGTTCTTCAGGGTCGGCTGCGTGGTCGCGGCGGCGGCCTCGTTGAGCAGGCGGGCGGCCTCGATCAGCTCGGGCTGGTATTCGACGCTGTAGGGGACGAGCATGAACTTGCCGGCGGCGTCGCGGCGGATGGTCGTGAAGAAGCCGGTGGCCTGGGCCTGCTGGTCGGCGGGCAGGGTCTTGATCCAGGCCTCGATCTCCGCGCGGGTGGTGTCGGCCGGGTAGAAGTTGGCGCCCGCCGGCTTGTGGCCGGTGACGCCGGGGACGAAGATGCGGTGCGAATCGAGGCGCGACCACGGGCCCTTGTTGATGTGGAAGAAATGCAGGCGTGCGCGGCCGAGCGGCGTGGTGTCGCTGACGAGCGAGGCGAGGTAGGTCGGGTTGAGCGGGGCGACCTGGCGGTAGAACAGGGCGTCCATGATCTTCGCGGCCTCGACCATCCTGGCGAGGGCGAGCTTCTCGTTGGCGGGGAGGGCGGAGGTGTCGACCTTGACCTCGACCGGGGCGAAGCGCGCGGTCATGGCGTGCAATTCGGCCTCGGTGGGCAGGGGGGCTTCCTTGGCGGAAGCGAGGGGAGCTAGCAGGAGGACGGACAGGAGGGGGATGTAGACTCGCATCGGGGGAGAATCATGCCGCCAGGCGGCATGATCAAACCTGAAACTTGAAACCTGAAACCTGAGGAGAAAGGCAACACACCCCGTCGCTGCGCGCCACCCCACTCTAGAGGGGATTAAAGGCACACGCTGCTGGGATCCCCTCTAGAGAGGGGTGCCCGCGAGGGCGGGGTGTGTGGGCCACGGCCCAGCTGGAGCTGGGCCCTCTACCTGCCTTATAACCCTCAGGTTTCAGGTCTCAGGTTTCAGGTTTCCGTATTATCCGCGGGTCTGCCCGTCGCCGCGGATAATATACTTATACGACGTCAGCTCCTCGAGGCCCATCGGGCCGCGGGCGTGGAGCTTGTCGGTGCTGATCCCGATCTCGGCGCCGAAACCGAACTCGTGGCCGTCGTTGAAGCGGGTCGAGGCGTTCCAAAGCACGACGGCGCTGTCCACGCCGGCGAGGAACCGCTCCGCCGTCGCGGCGTCGGCCGTGACGATCGTGTCGGTGTGGTGCGAGCCGTTGGCGTCGATGTGCGCGATGGCCGCGGCGCAGTCGGGCACGACCTTCACCGCGAGGATGAGGTCGAGGAACTCGGTGCGGTAGTCGTCCTTGGTGGACGATGTGATGAGGGCTGAGTGTTGAGAGGCGAGAGAGCCGAGTGCGGTTCGCGTGGCCTCGTCGACGCGGAGCTTCACGCCGGCGGCGAGCAGGGTGGCGGCGGCTTTCGGCAGGAAGGTGGCGGCGACGTCCTGGTGCACGAGCAGCGTCTCGGCGGCGTTGCACACGCCCGGGCGCGAGACCTTGGCGTTGACGATGAGTTTCTCCGCCATGGCGAGGTCGGCGGCCTTGTCCACATAGACGGCGCAGATGCCGTCGTAGTGCTTGATGACCGGGATGCGGGCGAACTTGACGACGGTCTCGATCAGCCCCTTGCCGCCGCGCGGGATGAGAAGGTCGATGAGGCCGACCGACTCGCCGAGCAGACGGACGGTGTCGCGGTCGGTGACCGGCACGAGCTGCACGGCGTGGGCGGGCAGGCCGGCCTTGGCCAGGCCGCGGGAGAGGGCGGCGGCGATGGCGGTGTTGGAACGCAGCGCCTCGGAGCCGCCGCGGAGGATGACGGCGTTGCCGCTCTTCAGGCAAAGGCCGGCGGCGTCGACCGTGACGTTGGGGCGCGACTCGTAGATGAAGCCGATGACGCCGAGCGGCACGCGGACCTTGGCGAATTTCAGGCCGTTGGGCTGCGTCCACTCGCGGAGCACCTCGCCGAGCGGGTGGGGGAGCCTGGCGACCTCGCGCAGGCCGTCGGCGCACTTGGCGATGCGCTCCGGGTTGAGCGTGAGGCGGTCGAGGAGGGCGGGGGTCTGGTTGTTGGCGCGCGCGGCCGCGACGTCGGCGGCGTTGGCGTTGAGGATGTCCATCTGCGCTGCGACGAGCTCGGCCGCCATGGCGTTGAGCGCGGCGTCGATCTTCGCGGCCGGGGCGAGCGCGAGCGAGCGCGCGGCGACGCGGGCCTGCTGCCCCAGCTGGGCGATGAGTTGGGCGAGATCAGCCATGGGTTGATTGAAGAGTGGGAGGGGCTTTATGCCCCGACAAAGGATTTTCGCAAGCAGTCGGGGTATAAAACCCCTCCCACCCAAGTCACTTGGCGGGAAAGTAAGTTCCGACGCGCTGGCCGGCGACGATCTGGTAGACGAGCCCGGCCTTGCGGCCGCTGGCAATGTGAACCGGGATGCCGGCCTTCACGGCGAGCTGCGCGGCCTGGAGCTTCGTGACCATGCCGCCGGTGGAGGTGTGGCCCTTGTCGGAGCGGACGAGGCCGGAGACCTCGCTGAAATCGCGCACGAGCGGCACGGTCCTGCCCTCGGCGTCCTGCAGGCCGTCGACGCTGGTGAGGATGATCAGCAGGTCGGCGTCGAGGAGGATGGCGACCTCGGCGGAAAGGCGGTCGTTGTCGCCGAAGTTGAGCTCCTCGACGGCGACGGAGTCGTTCTCGTTGATGATGGGGACGACGTGGCCGCGCGAAAGGAGGTGGGCGAGGGTGTTGCGGGCGTTGTGGTGGCGGACGCGGCTGTCGAGGTCGTTGTGGGTCAGCAGCAGCTGGGCGACGGCGATGTCCTGCTTGGCGAACTCGCTGGCGTAGGCGTGCATCAGCTGGGACTGGCCGACGGCGGCGCAGGCCTGCTTGGCGGCGAGCTCCTTGGGGCGGGCGGTGAGGTCGAGGGTCGCCAGGCCGGCGGCGACGGCGCCGCTGGACACGATGACACACTGGTGGCCGGCCCGGACGAGCGCGCCGACCTCACGGGCGAGGCGGGCGATCTGCGGGCGGCTCAAGCCGAGGCCCTTTTCGGTCGATAGGATACCGGAACCGAACTTGAGCACGATGCGCTGGGAACGTTTAGCCATGAAATTTGCAGCGTAGTCAGCGCCGCTCGCGCAACAAGCCGGAATCCTCCGGACGGCCCGGGATCTGCTTGGCTATGACACGTATGGGTCAAACGGCTAGGGGGTATGACACGTCCCTCCCTTGTCTCAATTGGCGCCGTGCCGTCCTCTAGAACCAACACAAAATCAACACAATCCCCCCATGAACACGAAATCCGCCAAACCCTCCGATCCCAAGCGCTGCACCACCAATGGTGGCGACTATGTGACGGAAGGCATGGCGGTTCAGCAACAATCGGCCCCCGGCGCGTTGACGCCGGTTCTGTGAGATGGAAGCATCATGCCCCCCATCGTCATGCCGACTGTTGCCGCGACTCCGCGTATCTTTGAACTGGCCCTGCCCGACCTCGCGCTGGCGCGCGGGGGCGTAGTCAGGTCCCACAAGGCCAAGGGCTGGTGGTGGAGCCGCGAGGGCGACACCCCCGAGAATCCCGCCAAGGACGTCCCGACCGTGCTTTTGGTGCATGCCCTGACCGGCAGCGCCGTGGCCGGCGGCAAGGACGGCTGGTGGGACCCGCTCATCGGCGCCGGCAAGGCGCTCGACCCCGCCCATTACCGGCTCGTGTGCTTCAACAACCTCGGCTCCTGCTACGGCAGCAGCGGCCCCGGCGTGGAAGGTTTCCCGGCGGCCAAGGCGGTTGACCTCACGAGCCTCGACATCTCCCGCGCCATCCTGCTCAGCCTCGACCGGCTCGGCATCGGCCGCGTGCACCTGACGACCGGCGGCTCGCTCGGCGGCATGGTGACGCTCACGCTCGCCGCGCTCGCGCCGGAACGTTTCGAGCGCATCCTGCCTTTCGCCACCAGCGTGTCGGCCAGCGCCTGGGTCGTCGGCTGGAACCACGTCGCGCGCCAGATCCTGCGGCTCGACCCGGGTTACCCGGACAATGTCGGGCGCGGCCTCGAGATCGCGCGCCAGCTCGCCATCCTCACCTACCGCGCCGAGCCGGGCCTCGACGCCCGCCAGCCGCGCCCCGCGCCGGGCACCGACGCCGGTTACCCAGTGCAGAGCTACCTCGAGCACCAGGGCAAAAAGCTGCGCAACCGTTTCGCCGCACAGGCCTACGAGCTGCAGCTCGCGGCGATGGACCACCACGACCTCACGCAGCCGCTGCCCGGCGACACCCAGCCCGCCATCAGCCGCGTGCGCGCGGCGACGCTAGTGGTCGACGTCGACACCGACCAGCTCTTCACCCCGGCCCAGGCCGCGGCCCTCACGGCGCAGCTGCGGGCCGCCGGCGCCCGCGTCGAGCGGGAGACGGTCGCCAGCATCCACGGCCATGACGCCTTCCTCATCGAGTGGAAGTCACTCGGACCTCTCTTGACAAAGGCCTTGCATCTGCAGGCTCCCACCCAATGAGCGAACGCTGGCAGGTCTATAAATTCGGCGGCTCCTCCCTCGGCACCTCGGGGCGGTTGCCCAAGGTGCTGGAGCTGGTCGTCGCGGCGCCGCGCCCGCTCGCGCTGGTCGTGTCCGCGCTCGGCGACAGCACCGACTGGCTCATCCTCGCCGCCAAGTCCGCGGCCGACGGCAACATCAGCCAGGCCCGCCGCGAGCTGGCCCAGGTGCGCGAGCTCGCCACCGCCACGGGCCGCACCGTCCTCAACAGCCAGAGCCAGAAGGGCCTCAAGCACGACCTCGACGACATCCTCACTCCGGTGGAGCGCCTGCTTTCCGGCGTCGAGCTGACCCGCGAGTGCTCGAACCGCACCCTCGACTCCATCATCAGCACCGGCGAGCGCATCTCCGTGGCCCTGCTGGCCCGCGCGCTGACCGAGCGCAACGTGCCGGCCATCCCGGTGGACGCGCGCGACTTTGTCGTGACCGACGCCACCTTCGGCGCCGCCACGGTGGACAAGAAGGAGACCGCGGTGAAGTTTGCCGAGGTCTCCAAGGCCTGGACCGGCAAGGTGCCGATCGTCACGGGCTTCATCGGCAAGACCAAGGACGGCCAGACCACCACGCTCGGGCGCAACGGCTCCGACTACACCGCCACCCTCGTAGCCGGCCTGCTCAAGGCCAGCGCCGTCACCGTCTGGACCGACGTGCTGGGCGTGATGACCGCCGACCCGGCGCTCGTGCGCGAGGCGTCGCCGGTCGACCGCCTGTCCTACGACGAGGCGCTGGAGCTGGCTTATTTCGGCACGCGGATGTTCCACCCCCGCACCATCATCCCGCTCCGCGAATGCGGCGCGGCGCTGGTCATCCGCAGCACCACGCAGCCCGACGCCCCCGGCACGCGCATCGACGCCAAGGGCAATCCCGACCCGAACCGCCCGACCTGCGTCACCAGCCTCGAGCGCCTCGCGCTCATCGGCGTGCAGTCGCGCCGCACCGGCCTGGGCAAGCCGCTCGGCGGCCGCATCCTCGCCGCGCTCGGCGAGGCCGGCGTGCGCGTGTGGATGACCACCGAGTCCACGCTCGGCCAGTCCTTCTCCGTCGTGATTCCCGAGGTCGACGAGGCCCGCGCCAAGTCGAGCATCGCCGAGGCGCTCGCGCCCGAGATCCAGTCAGGCGACCTGCGCATTGAGCCGGTGATCTCGCCGGTCACGCTCGTGACGCTCGTCGGCGAGAACATGGGCGCCCAGCCGAACGTGGCGGGCAAGTTCCTCAATTCCATCGGCGCGGCCGGCATCTCGGTGCGCGCGGTGGCGCAGGGCGCGTCGGCCCGCAGCATCTCCTGCGTGGTGGACGCCGACCAGACCGCGACCGCGGTGCGGACGGTGCACGGCGCCTTCAACCTCGCGCACACCCAGCTCAGCGTGCTGCTGCTCGGCAAGGGCGTCGTCGGCGGCAGCCTGCTCAAGCAGATCGACCGCCAGAACCAGGCGCTCGGCCGCGAGCACGACGTGCAGGTGCGCCTCGTCGGCATCGGTTCGAGCAAGGGCGCGCTCTTCGAGGCCGAGGGCCTGCCGCCGCTCGAAGCCATCGCGCAGCTGGAGAAGGCCCTGGCCGCGGGCAAGGCCGCCAAGGACGCCAGCTCGCTCCTGAAGAAACTCTCGCAGCTTCCGAACCCGGTGCTCGTGGACTGCTCGGCCGCGGCCGGCATGGAGAAACTCTACCGCGCGGCCTTCGAGCACGGCATCAACGTCGTGTCGGCCAACAAGCAGCCGCTGGCGCTGCCGCAGCCCGAGCGCGTGGCGTTGCTCGGCGCCGCCCGCAAGAATTTCCGCGCCTACCACTATGAGACGACCGTCGGCGCCGCGCTGCCGGTCATCGAGACCCTCAAGAACCTGGTGCGCACCGGCGACCACGTCATTACGATCGAGGGCGCGTTCTCGGGCACGCTCGGGTTCCTCTGCGAGCGCCTGGTGCAGGGCGACGCCCTGTCCGTGGCGGTGCGCCAGGCCAAGGATCTCGGCTACACCGAGCCGCACCCGCGCGACGACTTGTCGGGCCTCGATGTGGCGCGCAAGGCGGTCATCCTCGCCCGCGAGCTCGGCCTGCAGGGCGAGCTGGGCGACGGGGCGCTCGAGCCGTTCGTGCCGGCGGAGAACCTGCGCGAGGACGACCCGGAGAAATTCATGCAGTCGCTGGCGAAGCTCGATGCGTCGGTCGCCGCGCGCGTTGCCGCGAGCAAGCAGCAGGGCAAGCTGCCGCGCTACCTGGCGCGCATCACGCCCGGCGCGGAAGGCCCGAAGGTCACCGTCGGCCCGATCGACGTGGATGCCACCCATCCGGCGGCCTCGCTGCGCGGATCCGAGGCGTTCGTCGCCTTCCACACGGAACGCTACAAGCAATACCCGATGGTCGTCCGTGGCGCGGGCGCGGGTGGGGAAGTGACCGCCGCCGGCGTGCTGGCGGACATCCTGAGGTTGGCGCAAAATATGCGGGGTCGCAGGTGAGCACCGTTGCTGGCTGCTGCCAGCCCGGTGTTTGTCCCCGGTTCTCAGGCGCTACCGCGTCCAGAAACCGAGGCAAAGGGAAGTGACCGCCGCCGGCGTGCGGGCGGACATCCTGCGCCTCGCGCAGAACATGCGCGGCCGGCGGTGAGTGGTCGCATGTAGTGGGCACCTTGTGCGCGCCCTCGGGCGTGGGCGAGCCGCGCCCCTCCACCGACTAAGTCGGCTTCCGTGTATCAAAGATGATACGTTTTTCGGATTTGCGCCGGATTGTCCCGCGTTGGCCCGAAAAAAATGAAACTAGGGGTTGACAGGGATTGTGCCGATTAACAGCTTCACGCCGTTCTAATGACCAACGTCGCCCTTATTGTGCTTCTTACTGTCGTCCTGGCCCTGGTGGCCACGGACCTCAATCCACATGGGCGGCTCGCCAAAGCCAAAAGCTCCTAAGAGAACAAAAACTCAAAGAGGAAGCCGCCCACCAAGGGGCGGCTTTTTTATTGCCCGCCAATTCCCGTTATGACGCAGACCCAAACCACCCATTACTCGCCCTGCCGCAAATGTTTCGGCAAGGTGAGCTGACCTTTACCCCCATGAATTCCGGTAAACGCCACAGCCACCTTGTCACCGACGGCCCGAGCCGCGCCCCGGCCCGCGCCATGATGAAAGCGATCGGGTTTACCGACGAAGATCTCGCCAAGCCGCTGATCGGCATCGCGAACACCTGGACCGAGATCGGGCCCTGCAACTATCACCTCCGCGCGCTCGCCGAGCACGTCAAGGCGGGCGTCCGCGCCGCCGGCGGCACGCCCCTCGAGTTCAACACCGTTTCCATCTCCGACGGCATCACGATGGGCACCGAGGGCATGAAGACCTCGCTCATCAGCCGCGAGCTCATCGCCGACTCCATCGAGCTCGTCGCGCGCGGCAACAGCCTGGACGGCCTCGTGTGCCTTTCGTCCTGCGACAAGACCAACCCCGGCGTCATGATGGCGCTGGCCCGCATGGACATCCCCGGCCTCGCGCTCTACGGCGGCTCGATCGACCACGGCCACCACAACGGCAAGGCGCTCACCGTGCAGGACGTCTTCGAGGCGGTCGGCGCGTTCACGGCCGGCAAGATCGACGCTAAGGAATTCAAGTGCGTCGAGAACGCCGCGTGCCCGACCGCCGGCGCGTGCGGCGGCCAGTTCACCGCCAACACCATGGCGACGATCATGGAGGCCATCGGCATCTCGCCTGCCGGGCTCAACGGCATCCCGGCCACGGCCGAGGAGAAGAACAAGGCGGCGTTCCGCTGCGGCGAGATCGTGATGGACCTCGTCCGCAAGGACCTGAAACCCTCGCAGATCATGACGCGCAAGGCGTTCGAGAACGCCATCGCGTCCGTCGCCGCCTCCGGTGGATCGACCAACGCCGTGCTCCACCTGCTCGCCCTCGCGAAGGAGGCCAATGTTTCGCTCAAGATCGACGAGTTCGACGCCATCAGCGCGAAGACGCCGACCATCGCCACGCTCAAGCCCGGCGGCCTCTACACCGCCGTCGAGATGCACAAGGCCGGCGGCATTTCGCTGCTGCTCCGCCGCCTGCTCGAGGGCGGTTATTTGAACAAGGAGTGCATCACCGTCACCGGCCGCACGCTCGGCGAGGAAGTGAAGGACGCCTACGAGGCCCCCGGCCAGCAGGTCATCCGCCCGACGGCCAAGGCCTTCAAGCCCACCGGCGGGCTCGTCATCCTCCGCGGCAACCTTGCCGAGGAGGGCTGCGTGCTCAAGGTCGCCGGCAGCTCGCGCGAGAAGATCACCGGCCCGGCCCGCGTCTTCGAGAACGAGGAGAGCGCCATGGCCGCGGCCAATGCGCAGAAGATCAAGGCGGGCGACGTCGTCGTCATCCGCTACGAGGGGCCCAAGGGCGGCCCCGGCATGCGCGAGATGCTCGGCGTGACCGGCGCGCTGGCGGGGCAGGGGCTGGCCGACTCGGTCGCCCTGCTCACCGACGGTCGCTTCTCCGGCGCGACGCGCGGCTTCTCCATCGGCCACGTGGCGCCCGAGGCGTTCGTGGGCGGCATGATCGCCTTTGTCCGCGAGGGCGACACCATCGAGATCGACGTCCCGGCGCGCAAGCTGCACGTCGCGATCGCCCCGGACGAGCTCGCCCGCCGCAAGGCCGGCTGGAAGGCCCCGGCCCCGCGTTATGCGCGCGGCGTCATGGCCAAGTATGCCAACACCGTTTCGTCGGCCGCCTCCGGCGCCGTCACCACCTGATCGCTTTCAAAAACCACGCTAAACAAGGAACTCCATGAAACTCACCGGCGCAGAAATCATTTGGGAATGCTTACAGAAGGAAGGCGTTGACGTCGTCTTCGGTTACCCGGGCGGCGCGATCCTCCCGACCTACGACGCGATGACCAAGTATCCGAAGATCCACCACGTGCTCGTCCGCCACGAACAGGGCGCGACCCACATGGCCGACGGCTACGCCCGCGCGAGCGGCAGGGTCGGCGTCGCCATCGCCACCTCCGGCCCCGGCGCGACCAACATGGTCACCGGCATCGCCACCGCCATGATGGACTCCTCGCCCATCGTGTGCATCACCGGCCAGGTCGGCTCCAAGGCGATCGGCACCGATGCCTTCCAGGAGACGGACGTCACCGGCGTCACGCTGCCGGTCACCAAGCACAACTACCTCGTCACGAAGCCCGGCGACATCGCCCGCGCCATCCGCGAGGCGTTCTACATCGCCAAGAGCGGCCGCCCGGGCCCGGTGCTGGTCGACATCACCAAGGACGCGCAGCAGCTGACCGCCGAGTTCGACTGGGAGGCCGCCGCGCCCAAGCTGCCCGGCTACCGCCCGAACTACCAGGCGCCCGCCTCGGAGTTCGCCAAGGCCGCCGAGCTGATCAACACCGCCAAGCGCCCGCTCATCCTCGCCGGCCAGGGCATCATCAAGTCCGGCGCCACGGCCGACGTCCTCGCCCTCGCGAAGGCCGCCAACATCCCGATCACCACGACGCTGCTCGGCATCGGCGCCATCCCGGCCTCGTCCGAGTTCAACCTCGGCATGATGGGCATGCACGGCGAGGCGTGGGTCAATCAGGCCATCCAGCAGGCCGACCTGCTCATCGCCCTCGGCATGCGCTTCGACGACCGCGTGACGGGCAACCTCAAGACCTACGCGCTCAACGCGAAGAAGATCCACGTCGAGATCGACCCCTCCGAGGTCAACAAGAACGTCCCGGTGGACGTCGCCCTCATCGGCGACCTCAAGGAGGTCCTCGGCGAGCTCAAGCCGCAGATCAAGAAGGCCGACCACGCCGACTGGTGGGCGGCCATCGCCGTCAACCGCGGCGACTCCGCCGTGCGCGACATCAAGAACCTGCCCGACAGCGGCCACCTCTACGCCGCGCACGTGATCAACGACATCTGGCGCCTGACGCAGAAGCGCGACACCATCGTCGTCACCGACGTCGGCCAGCACCAGATGTGGGAGGCCCAGTATTTCCACCACGACAAGCCCCGCTCGCTCATCACCTCCGGCGGCCTCGGCACGATGGGTTTCGCGCTCCCCGCGGCCATCGGCGCCAAGTTCGCCTGCCCGGAGAAGGACGTGTGGGTGGTCGTCGGTGACGGCGGCTTCCAGATGACCTCCTGCGAACTGGCCACGGCCGAGCAGGAGGGCATCAAGGTCAACGTCGCCATCATCAACAACGCCTTCCTCGGCATGGTGCGCCAGTGGCAGGAGTTCTTCTACGACAAGCGCTACGCCGCCACGCCGATGACCGGCCCGAACTTCGTGAAGCTCGCCGAGGCCTACCGCCTCACCGGCCTGCTCTGCGACAAGCGGTCCGACGTGAAGGCGACCGTCGAGAAGACCCTCGCGGCCAAGGGCACGGTCGTCATCGATTTCGTCGTCGAGAAGGAGGACACGGTGTTCCCGATGGTCCCCGCCGGCGCCGACCTCGACAAGATGATCCGCCGCCCGAAGCAGGACGTGATGCTCGAGTCCGGTTCCGACAAGGACTGGGAGATGCCCTCGTCCGTGCTGCCGAACGTCTTCGTCGAGGCGAAGGCCGAGGCCAAAGCCCTGAACGGCGGCGCCAAGGCCGCCCGGAAGCCGGCGAAGGCGCCGGCCCGCAAGACCGCCAAGTCCACCCGCCGCTAACCCAACACTCCCATGGCCAAACATACGCTCATCGCCTACGTGGAGGACGTCCCCGGCGTCCTGAACCGCATCGCGTCGCTCTTCCGCCGCCGCAACTTCAACATCGACTCGCTCACGGTCGGCCGCACCGAGCAGCCGGGCGTGTCGCGCCTGACGGTCGTCGTCGAGGCCACCGAGGCCGGCGCCCGCATCGTCGAGGCCAACCTCTACAAGCTCGTCAACGTCCTGCGCGTCGACGACCTCACCCACAAGCCCTCGCTCTCCCGCGAGCTCGGCCTCGTGAAGGTGCGCGTCACCCCGCAGACCCGCAGCGAGGTCCTGCAGCTGACCGACGTCTTCCGCGCCCGCGTGGTCGACGTGGACGAGGCCTCGATCGTCATCGAGGTCACCGGCACGCCCGAGAAGATCGGCAAGTTCGAGCTCGTGCTGAAGCCCTACGGCATCATCGAGATCACCCGCACCGGCTCGGTGGCGATGGCCCGCGGCCACGAGGCGCTGACCTCCAACCCGCCGCTGGTGCGTGCAACCGGCGGCAAGGAAGACCTCCACGCCCACGACAACTCCGGCATCTCGATGTCCGTCTGATCCCTCCTCTCCACTCTCATCACCAACCCCCAACTCATTTACTACCATGGCTAAAATCTACTACGACAAGGACGCGAATCTCTCGCTCATCCGCGGCAAGAAAGTCGCGATCATCGGCTACGGCTCCCAGGGCCACGCCCACGCGCTCAACCTGAAGGAGAGCGGCGTCAAGGTCCGCGTCGGCCTCGCGCCGACCAGCAAGTCGGCCGCCAAGGCCAAGAAGGCCGGCCTGACCGTCGGCTCCGTCGCCGACGTGTCCCAGTGGGCCGATGTCATCATGGTGCTCGTGCCGGACCACGTCCAGGCCCGCCTCTACAAGGCCGAGATCGCCCCGAACCTCACCGCCGGCAAGATGCTGATGTTCGCCCACGGCTTCAACATCCGCTTCAAGGGCATCGTCCCGCCGAAGAACGTCGACGTCACCATGATCGCCCCGAAGTCCCCCGGCCACCGCGTCCGCGAGGTCTTCCAGGAGGGCGGCGGCGTCCCCGGCCTCATCGCCGTCCACCAGAACGCCACCGGCAACGCCAAGAAGCTCGCGCTCTCCTACGGCCGCGGCATCGGCTGCACCCGCGCCGGCGTGCTCGAGACGACCTTCAGCGAGGAGACCGAGACCGATCTCTTCGGCGAGCAGGCCGTGCTCTGCGGCGGCTGCGCCGAGCTGGTCAAGGCCGGCTTCAAGACCCTCGTCGACGCGGGCTACCAGCCCGAGATCGCCTACTTCGAGTGCATGCACGAGCTGAAGCTCATCGTGGACCTGATGTATCGCGGCGGCCTCAACTACATGCGCTACTCCGTCTCCGACACCGCGGAGTGGGGCGACTACGTCTCCGGCCCGCGCGTCGTCACGAAGAAGACGCAGGCCGAAATGAAGCGCATCCTCAAGGACATCACGACCGGCAAGTTCGCCAAGCGCTTCATCGACGAGAACAACAAGTATGGCCGCAAGACCATGAACAAGTTCCGCAACCGCGAGCGCGGCCAGCAGATCGAGGTCGTCGGCGCCAAGCTGCGCGCGATGATGCCGTTCCTCAACCCGGTCGTCATCTCGAAGTAATCGGGAAGCACGGGTGTTTCATGACTGATCACGGACAACGTCACCAATCCGGCGCCTCGAGGGAGGCGCCGCGACTGCGACTTAGTCGGGAGCCGTTGGCCGGCCTTGCCGCCGGCCGGCTCCTGCTCGGCCGACTGTGACCGTTACCCGTTCCATCAACCCATTCAAAACACCCTTCCTTCCATGAAATCTTCCCCCGCCAACTACGTCAGAATCTTCGACACCAGCCTCCGCGACGGCGAGCAGGCCCCCGGTGCCTCCATGACCTCGGCTGAAAAGCTCGAGGTGGCCCGCGCGCTCGCCCGCCTCGGCGTCGACGTCATCGAGGCCGGTTTCCCGGCCGCCTCGCCCGACGACCTCGCGGCCGTGCAGGCCATCGCCGCCGAGATCGGCCAGGCGCCTATCGAGGGCCGCCCGCAGTCCCAGCCGCCCATCATCTGCGGCCTCGCGCGCTGCACCAAGAACGACATCGACGCCGCCTGGGAGGGCGTCAAGGGCGCCAAGCACCCGCGCATCCACACCTTCCTCGCGACCAGCGACCTCCACCTCAAGCACAAGCTCCGCATGTCGCGCGAGGAGATGACCGCCAAGGCCGTCGAGATGGTCGCCTACGCCCGCACCCTCTGCAAGGACGTCGAGTTCTCGCCGGAGGACGCCGGCCGCAGCGACCCGCAGTTCCTCTACAAGGTGCTCGCCGCCGTCATCAAGGCTGGCGCCACCACGCTCAACATCCCGGACACCGTCGGCTACACCATGCCCGACGAGTTCGGCGAGCTGATCGCCGGCATCATCAAGCACACGCCCGGCGCCAAGGACGTGGTCATCTCCGTGCACTGCCACGACGACCTCGGCCTGGCCGTCGCCAACTCGCTCGCCGGCCTCCGCGCCGGCGCCCGCCAGGCGGAGGTCACGGTCAACGGCATCGGCGAGCGCGCCGGCAACGCGTCGCTCGAGGAGGTCGTCATGGCCATCCGCACCCGCGGCGCGAAGATCGGCCTCCAGACCGGCATCGACGCCACCCAGCTCTGCCGCATCAGCAAGCTCGTCTCCCGCAGCACGAGCTATCCCGTGCCGCCGAACAAGGCCATCGTCGGCGCCAACGCCTTCGCCCACGAGTCGGGCATCCACCAGGACGGCATGATCAAGAACGCCGAGACCTACGAGATCATGCGCCCGGCCGATGTCGGCGCGGCGCACACCATGCTCGTGCTCGGCAAGCACTCCGGCCGCGCCGCCTTCTCCAAGCGCCTCGCCGAGCTCGGCTACCCGCTCGAGGGCGACGCCCTGCTCAAGGCCTTCAACGAGTTCAAGAAACTCGCCGACCGCAAGAAGAGCGTCCTCGACGCCGACCTCATCGCGCTCGCCTCCGACGAGCGCACCACGGTGCCCGAGCTCTGGGCGCTGGACTCGCTCCAGGTCATGTGCGGCACCACCGGCCTGCCCACCGCCAGCGTCCGCCTCCGCGACCCGGACGGCAAGGTCCGCAGCGCCGCCGCGCTCGGCACCGGCCCGGTCGACGCCGCCTACAAGGCCATCAACAGCATCGTCAATCTCCCGGTCGAGCTCCTCGAGTTCGGCATCAGCGCCGTCACCGAGGGCGTCGATGCGCTGGCCGAGGCCACCGTCCGCGTCCGCCACGAGGAGCAGCGCTCCTCGCACGGCCACGGGGCGGACAGCGACATCGTCGTCGCCGCCGCCAAGGCCTACATCGCCTCCCTCAACCACGTGCTCTCGCGCCACTCCACGGGCCGCATCCAGCACCCGCAGAGCGCGCCCACCGAAGTTTCCCGCTGACCCGCCATGGCCGTCTCCACCCAGTCCGACTGCATCGAAATCTTCGACACGACCCTCCGTGACGGCGGGCAGACCGAGGGCATTTCGTATTCGGTCGACGACAAGCTGCGCATCGCGCGCAAGCTCGACGAGCTGGGCGTGGCGTTCATCGAGGGCGGCTGGCCCGGGTCCAATCCGAAGGACGCCGCGTTCTTCGAGCAGGCGCGGACGATGACCTGGAAGCACGCCAAGATCGTGGCCTTCGGCGCCACGCGCCGCGCGGGCCTCAAGCCCGCCGACGACCCGAGCGTGCGCGGCCTGGTCGAGGCCGGCACCGAGGTATGCGCGATTTTCGGCAAGTCCTCCGTCATGCAGGTGAAGGAAGTCCTCCGCACGACCCTCGAGGAGAACCTGAAGATGATCGAGGAGACCGTCGCCTACCTGCGCGGGCAGGGGAAGCGGGTCATCTACGACGCCGAGCACTTCTTTGACGGCTACCGCCTCGATTCCGCCTACGCCCTGCAGACCCTGCAGGCGGCGGTGAAGGGCGGGGCGGAGACCATCGCGCTGTGCGACACCAACGGCGGTTCGCTGCCGTGGCAGATGGAGACGATCGTGGGCGACGTCATCGCCAAACTGGGCGGCTCGGTGCGGGTCGGCGTCCACCTGCACGACGACACCGGTTGCGCCGTGGCCAACAGCCTCGCGGCGATCCGCGTCGGGGCGACCCACGTGCAGGGCACGATGAACGGCTACGGCGAGCGCTGCGGCAACGCCAACCTCTGCATCGTCATCCCGAACATCGAGCTGAAGCTGAAGCGCCGGGCGCTGCCCGAGGGCGCGCTGGCCCGGTTGCACGAGACGGCCCGCTTCGTGGCCGAGGTGACCAATTTCGCCCCGAACGACCAGATGCCCTACGTCGGCAACAGCGCCTTCGCCCACAAGGCCGGCGTCAACGTTGCCGCACTGCAGCGCCATCCCGACGCCTACCAGCACATCGACCCGACGGTCGTCGGCAACGAGATGCGCGTGGTCGTCAGCGAGCTTTCCGGCCGGGCCAACGTCGTCTCCAAGGCCAGCGAACTCGGCCTGCAGAATGTCGACGCCGCCACCGGCGCGAAGGTCGTCGAGGTCATCAAGGCGAAGGAGCACGAGGGTTTCTCCTTCGAGGCGGCTGAGGCCAGCGTCGCGCTGCTCGTGCGCCGGCTGTCGCCGGGTTATGAGCCGCTGTTCACGCTGCAGGACTACCGCGGCATGGTCAGCCGCCACGGCGACCGCAGCATGGCCGAGGCGACGATCAAGCTCACCATCGGCGGCCACGAGGTGCACACGGCGGCCTCGGGCAACGGCCCGGTCAACGCCTTCGACCAGGCCCTGCGCAAGGCCCTGCAGCCCCTGTTCCCGCAGGTGAAGGACATCTCCCTGGCCGACTACAAGGTCCGCATCCTCAATTCCGGCCTCGGCACGGCCGCCATCACCCGCGTGCTCATCGACTGGCACGACGGCGTGCGCCGCTGGAGCACCGTCGGCGCCGGCGGCAACATCCTGGATGCCACCTGGCTGGCGCTGGCGGATGGCTATGAATACGGCCTGACGCCGGCAACGCAGCCGGCGGCGGCCAAAGCCTGACCCTTTTCCATGAAAGCAAGCATCGTCCTTACTCCCGGTGACGGCATCGGTCCTGAAGTGGTCAATGAGGCCCGGCTCGTGCTCGAAGCCATCGCCAAGCGGCAGGGGCATGAATTCAAGTTTTCCGAGCACCTGCTCGGTGGCTGCGCCATCGACGCCAAGGGCACGGCCATGCCGGACGAGACCCTGGCCGCCGCCCAGGCCGCCGATGCCGTTCTTTTGGGCGCCGTGGGCGGCCCGAAGTGGGATGACCCCCAGGCCAAGGTCCGCCCGGAACAGGGCCTCCTGGCCATCCGCAAGGCCCTCGGCCTCTACGCCAATGTGCGCCCGGTATGCCCGTATCCGTCCCTGGCCCGGCTTTCCCCGCTCAAGCCCGAGCGCGTGGCCGGCGTGGACTTCGTTGTCATCCGCGAGCTGACCGGCGGCCTGTATTTCGGCACGCCGAAGGGCCGCACCCAGACGCCGGAGGGTGAGGTCGCCGTTGATACGCTCATTTACACCGAGAAGGAGATCCGCCGGATCGTGCTGCTCGCCTTCCAGATGGCGCAGAAGCGCCGCAAGCTTGTCACCTCGGTCGACAAGGCCAACGTGCTCGAGTCGTCCCGCCTCTGGCGCAAGGTCGCCATCGAGATCGGCAAACAGTTCCCGGACGTGAAGCTGGAGCACCAGCTGGTCGATTCGTGCGCCATGCGCCTGATCACGCATGCGCCGTCCTTTGACGTCATCGTGACCGAGAACATGTTCGGCGACATCCTGACCGACGAGGCGGCCGTCCTGGCCGGCTCGCTCGGCGTGCTGCCCAGCGCCTCGCTGGGCGAGGGGAAGCTCGGCCTTTACGAGCCCATCCACGGCTCGGCCCCGGACATCGCGGGCAAGGGCATCGCCAACCCGACCGGCACCATCCTTTCCGCGGCCCTGTTGCTGCGGCATTCCCTCGGTTTGGAGGCCGAGGCCCGAGCTATCGAGGCGGCCGTCAGCGCCGCCCTCGAAGCCGGCTGCCACACCGCCGACCTCGGCGCCAAGCAGCCGCTGACGACCGCCCAGATGGGCGCCGCGATCCGCGAGCGCCTCGCGTAAGCCAGTCCAACCATCCTCCAACCTTCAAATTTCCTTCCGTTAATGAATCCAACTTCCAAACCGCCACTCGATACGACCCGCTACATCGCGCGTCACGTGGCGGGCCTGCGCCGTTCCGGCATCCGCGACTTCTTTGAACTCGTCGCGAAGACCGACGGCGTCATCTCCCTCGGCATCGGCGAACCCGATTTCGACACCCCGCAGCCCATCCGCGACGCCGTGAAGACGGCCATGGACACGGGCAAGACCCACTACACGTCCAACCTCGGCCTGCCGGAGCTCCGCAAGGAGATCTGCCGCTACGCCGAGGGACACTTCAAGGTCAGCTACCGCTGGGACGACGAGGTCCTCGTGACCGTCGGCGTCTCCGAGGGCCTGGACCTGGCCCTGCGCTCGCTGCTGAACCCCGGCGACAAGGTGATGTATCACCAGCCGTGCTATGTCTCCTACGCCCCGTCGGTGGACCTGGTCCACGCGGTGGCCGTGCCGGTCGGCACGCACGCCACGGAGCAGTTCTCCCTCGACGCCCCGGCCCTGCAGGCCGCGTGGCAGCCCGGCTGCAAGCTCCTCCTCCTGAACCTGCCCTGCAACCCGACGGGCGGCGTCTGCTCCCGCGAGCAGCTGGAGCGCATCGCGAAGTTCGCGATCGAGAAGGACCTGATCGTCATCAGCGACGAGATCTACTCGGAACTGGTGTTCGAGGGCGTCCACACGAGCATCGCCAGCCTGCCCGGCATGCGCGAGCGGACCCTGCTGCTGCACGGGTTCTCGAAGGCCTTTGCGATGACCGGATTCCGCCTCGGCTACGCCTGCGGCCCGGCGCCGCTGATCGAGGCCATGATGAAGGTGCACCAGTATTCGATGCTGTGCGCCCCGAGCATCAGCCAGGAAGGCGCCGTGGCGGCGCTGCGCCTGGGCGACGACCCCACCAAATACATGCGCGACCGCTACCGCGAGCGCCGCGACCTCTTTGTCCGCCGCATCAACGCGGCCGGCCTGCAGTGTCATTCGCCGCGCGGCTCGTTCTACGCCTTCCCCTCGGTCAGGTCGACCGGGCTGGACGAGGGCGAGTTCGCCCGCCGGCTGCTCACCGAGCACAAGGTCGCGGTCGTGCCCGGCACGGCCTTCGGCGAGGCCGGCAAGGGCCATGTGCGCGCCTGTTTCACGGCCAACGAGGAGAAGCTCTCGCTGGCGTGCGACAAGATCGAGCGGCTGCTGAACTCGCTCAAGGCTCCGGCCGGGGCCTGAGGGCTGAATGTAGGGCCGCCGCTCGTCGGCGTGCCTCGAATGGCACGGCGACAAGCGCCGGCCCTGCAATGCAAGCTTGTCCAAAGAAAAACCCGTCCCGCGCGAGCGGGACGGGTTGAATATGGCTATTCCGAGATGGCTTAGAACACCACGGTCACGCCGACGGTGCCCCAGAAGTGGCTGTCGTCGACCAGGTCGATGTCGTGCGTGGCATACTGCAGGCCGACCGTGAGGGTGGCGGTGTCGGACAGCTTGTAGGGCACGGTGGCGCCGAGGCCGTAGTAGGTGTAGTCGTCGCCGGCGTCGGGCGAGACGTTGCCGATGGTGCCCAGCAGGCTGAAGGAGGCCTTGTCGCTGATCGGCACGCTGTAGCCGACCGTGGCCTGGATGGTGAAGTTCTCCAGGGTGAAGTCCTGGAAGGCATACAGGCCGGTGGTGAAGCTGCCGAAGGTGCCGGTCACGCCGACGTAGCCCTCGAACGTGGTGTTATCGAGGCCGGTGCTGTCATCGAGCTCCGGGTAGTAGTAGAGGGTCGCGCCGACATCGAGGCTCCACGTCTCGCTCAGCTTGAAGCCGTAGCCGCCGTAGACGTCGATCTCGTTGTCAATGTTGCTCGTGATCGGCTGGTTGGTCCACAGCCCGAGGTAGAAGCTGCCGGAGGTCAGCTTGACCGAGGGCTGGAAGGAGTCCTCGGCATACTGGACGCCGCGGAAGACGTATTTGCTGGCGTAGGGGAAGTCCACGGTGACCGAGTAGGACGGGGCCGCCGCGGGGGCGGGAGCCGGATCCTGGGCCGAAAGCGTAGCGCCCGTGACGAGCGCCGCGAGGAGGAGGGAGACTTTCTTCATGGTGTAGGTTTGGTAGTAGGTTGGACTGAGTGTCAGCCCCCGGACAAAAGCAGCCAGCGGGCCAACCCGGATTGTTTCAAAACCGGCGGCAGGGCGTATGACACACCGGCTTGGGTGCGCACTGGGCCGGAACGGGTTAGGATTCCCGCTGGGGTGGGTTAATGCCCGACCGGTGCCGGTCGCGTGTGGCCGGGGTGCTACCCGATCCCAACGGACCGGGTCAGCGCGGCCGACAAAAAAGCCGCACCTTTGAAGGTGCGGCTTGAAAGGGGGCCGGCTTATTTGAGCGGCGGGGGCGGGGGCGGGAGGGCGGTGAGCGAGCTCTCGGCCAGCTTCTTGGAGACCATCTCGATCATGCGCTGGATCTCCAGCTCGGCGGTGCGGCGGTTGATCTTGGCGAGTTCGACCTGCTTGGCGAGTTCCAGGGCCTCGCGGGTGAGGCGCTCCTTGTCGTTGCGGGTCTTCAGGATCTCGGCCTCGAGGTCGGCGGCTTCCTTCGTCAGCTTGGCGATCTGGGCGGTGTAGTCGTCGGCCTCCTTCTTGAGGGCGGTCATGGCGTCCTGGTAATCCTTCTCCTTCTTCTCCTCCTTGGCCTTGTCGTTCGCGGCGCGCTCTTCCTGGCGCTTGAGGGCCTCGGCGGTGGCCTTCTTCTCGATCTCCGCCTTGCGGTCAGCCTCGGCCTTCGCGGTGGCCTCGATCTTGGCGATGCGGGCATCCTCCTTCTCCTTCATTTCCTTGAGGGCGCCGTTGTAGAAAAACCCGAAGACGGCGAGCAAAACGAGAGGGACGATTACGTATGACTTGTTCATGAGAGTCGGTGGTGGGGGAGTTTAGCCTTTCTTGGCGGCGGCGGCGGCGGCCGCGGCGGCGGCCTTGGCCTTCTCGGAGGCGTCGATCTTCTCGAGCAGATCGTAGTAATACTTCACGTTGGCCTCGGCCTGCTTGACGTAGGTCTTGAGGAAAGCCTGCTCGTCGAGGTGCTTCTTTTTCTCGTCCTCGATCTTGGTGAAGGTGCCCTTGACCTCCTCGAGGTCCTTCTTGAGGCGGACGACCTGGTCGCGGGCGCGGTTGCGCTCGTCGTAGGTCTTCTGGCGGCGGTCCTCGGCCTCCTGGCGGGCGGTGGCCTTGAGCTCGGCGATGCGATCGCGTTCCTTCCGCTCAGCCTCGCGCTTCTTCGACGCCTCGACGGCGGCCTCGATGGCCTTCGCACGGTCGGCGATGTCCTTCGCGACCTTGGCCTTCAGCTCGGCGTCGGCCTTCGCGGCGATCTCGGCCTGCTTCGCGGCGTAGTTCTTGTCGAAGCTGTAATAGAACCCGCCGAAGATCAGGGTGCAGATCAGCGGGACGATGATATAGACTTTGTTCATGTGCGAGTGCGTTAAGGGGGTTACATCTTGGCTTTCTTGGCTTCGCGGTCCGCGATGGTGTCCTCGATGGCCTTGATCATGGCCTGGGTCTGGGGATCCTTCGCGCCCTCGGGCAGGGCGGCGGCCTTCTTGGCGGCGTCCAGCGCGACGTCGAACTTCTTCAGCTCAAAGGCGATATAAGCGAGATACATGTAGGCCTGGTGGGGCTTGGTCAGGTTGCCCTTGGTGACGGCGGCCTGCAGGTGGACGAGGGCGTCCTCGGATTTCTCAAGGCCATGATAGGCCTGGCCGATCATGAACTCGAGCTGACCCGACTTGGGGAAGGCGTTGGCGGCCTGCTTGAGCACATCGATGCTCTTCAGGGGGCGCTCCAGCTGCTGGTAGCACAGGGCATAGAGTTCCCAGTTCTTCAGCTCGCTTTCGATGGTCCCGGACTTCAGGCCGCTCTCGAGGAGGTCGGCGGCCTTCTCATACTGGCCGAGGTTGAAGTAGATGCCGACCAGGTTGAAGTGATACTGGGCGGTGTTCATGTGCCCCTGGGCCTGGGCGCGCTCGATGGTCAGGGCGGCGCGCAGTTCCTGGCCGGAGCTGAGGTAGGTGGCGGCCAGCTGCTGGTAGTAGGTCGAGCTTTCGGGCTTCTGCTTGATGAGCAGCTCGAACATGTCGGCGGTCTCGGCCGTGCGGCCGAGCTGCTGCAGGGCGGCCAGCTTGAGGACGTAGAAGGTGTCCTTGGGGTGGATGGCCAGCTTCAGGCCCTTCTCCGTCTCGTCGAGCGCCCGCTGGATGAGCTTGGTGTCGGGCTTCTCGGGATTCTGCACGGCCCAGGTGTAGAGGAGCTGGGCGTAGAGGAGCTGGGCGTCCGCCGAGGACTTCGGCGTGAGCTTGAGCCACTTCTGCATGCTGGCGTCGGCCTTCACGAAGAGGTTGGTGGCCACGGCGGGGACCTTCGACTGCACGGCCTCCTGCACATACAGCTGGGTCAGGAAGAAGAGGAGGTCGCGGGTGATGCGCTCCTCGAAGTAGGTCGGGTTCTTGGCGTCGGAGATGGCCAGGGCCTTTTCCGTCGGCTCGATGGCCTTGGGGAAGTCGCCCTTCTGCAGGAGCGTCTGCGTCTTGATCTGGTAGAGCATCGCCGCGTCGTAGCTGTCAGCCGCCACCTTGGCGATCTGCGCATCGAGCATGGCGATGGCGCCGTCGTAATTCTTGGCGTCCACGGCGGCCTTATACTTCGGCAGCATCTCGCTGGTGGCGTCGGTGAAGGCGTAGTCGCGCACGGGCTGCTGCGCAGCCAGGGTCACGGCCAGCGCGGTCGCGCCGAGCAGGGCGAGGGTGGAACGGAGGAGGGAGGGGGAGAGGTGCGACATGGCGGACCGGATTATTTGGCGTCCTCGAGGTTGAACTCGATGAGCTGGGAGACGCGGGTGGCGACGGCCTTGCCGCCCTTGCGGCCGGGCTTGAACTTCCACTTCTGCACGGCCTGCATGGCCGGGACCTCGAACTCACGGTGCGAGGAGCGGACCACGCGGGTGTCGACGACGTCGCCGGCGGAGTTGATGATGAACTCGACCACGACCTCGCCGCTGATGCCGGCGCGGCTCATCTCGTAGGGATACTGCGGGGGATTCTGGACGCGACCGACGGGCTTCTGGTCCAGGTTGTTGATGTCGAAGAGATCCTTGATGCCGCGGCCGAAGTTGGCGCCGGGGGGATTGACCGGGATGTTGATGGCGCCCTTGGAGGCGACGAGGCCCGGGGGCGGGGGCGGCTGGAGGGGCTGCGTGAAGGCGTTGACCGGGACGACGGTCGGCAGGTCGATCAGGCTCGGGGGGGCCATGACGTTCTCGACGGGTTCCTCGTCGAGTTCCTCGACCTTCTCCTCCTCCTCGTCGGGGAGGGGGGGCATTTCCATCTGGACGACCTCTTCCTTGACCACGGCCTCGCGCTTCGGCGGGGGCTGCTTGCCGGCAAAGGGATTCAGGGCGGCGACATGGACGGCGACCGAGATCAGGAGACCAATGATGAGATCTTTGTTCATGGCGGCTTATTTGCCCGTCGGGCGCGTGCGGGTTTCGACGGAGAACTTGAGGATGCCGGCCTTGCGGACCTCATCGAGCACCTGGACGGTGGCGCCGAAACGCGCCTTCTCGTCGCCGGCGATGAGGACCTTGGGGTCCTCGGTCTGGGACTTGTAGGCGGTGATGCGGCTGGGCAGGTCGGCCATTTCCATGGGCTCCTTGTTCCAGAAGAGGGAATCGTCGGCGGAGACCTGGATGGTGACGCTGTCCTTGCTCTCGTCCGGGTTGGGATTGGGGTTGGCCACCGGCAGGTCCACGGGCACGGACTGGATGCGGTTCAGCGAGAGGGTGAACAGGACGAAGGTCGCGAGCAGGAAGAAAATGACGTCAATGAGGGGGATGATCTCAATGCGCGCCTTCTTGCGGGCGGGGACTTTGATTTTGGTGCCTTCCATGTGGTGTGGGCTGCGGGCGAAGGGTATGACGCGCGGCGGGCCGGTTTCTTAGATTGCGGGCGTCAGCGGACGTGGGTTTCGATGAACACCTTGGTGAAGCCGGCCTTGCGGGCCTCGTCGAACACGTAGATGGCCTGGGCGAAGAAGGCGCGCTCGTCCCCGTTGATGAGGATGCGGCCGTCCGGCTGCTCGCGCTTGTATTGGAGCAGGCGCTGGGTGAACTCATCGAGGGTGATGAGGTCCTTGTTCCAGGCGACCGTGCCCTCGTCGGTGATACTGATCGTCACCGTGCCGTTGGGATCGCGCACCACGCTGGTCTCCGCCGCCGGCAGCTTGACGCTGATGCCGTTCGACTTGTTGAGCGACAGGGTGAAGAGAACGAAGGTCGCGAGCAGGAAGAAGATGACGTCAATGAGAGGGATGATCTCAATGCGCGCCTTCTTTGTGCCGCCTGGGCCTGTGCCGCCGCCGCCACCGTGCATGACAGTAGGTGTTAGAGGTTAAAAGTCGTGAGGGCCGGGGCCGCTCAGCGGCTCTTGGCGCTCTCGGCCTTGTTGATGATGATCTCGAGCGAGTTCGAGGCGTCCTCGATGTCGTGGCGGGCCTCTTCGGAACGGGCGTTGAGATAATTGAAGGGCAGGAGGCCCATGATGGCGATGGCCAGACCGCACATCGTGGCGATGAGCGCCTCGGCGACGCCGCCGGTGATCTTGGTGGCGGCCGAGCCGATGTCACCGCTGCCGCTGTTGAGCGCGGCGAAGGTGCCCATCATGCCGGTCACGGTGCCGAGGAGGCCCAGGAGCGGGGCGGCGGTGATGCAGGTGTCGAGCGTGGGCAGGCCCTGGCTGAAGCGCTGCATCTCCTGGCTGGCGGCGCGGGTGAAGGCGTTGGCCAGGGAGTGTTCCTTGTGGGTGATGGCGTAGACGAGGATGCGGGCCACGTAGTCCTGGCTCTTCTTGCCGAGCTCGACGGCGCCCTCGATGTCATTGGCCTCGACCTTCTCGAGCATCTTGTCGACGAGCTCGGGCTCGCGGCGGCGGTTCTCGCGCACGATGAACAGCACGCGCTCGATGGCGACGGTGATCAGGAGGAAGGAGACGACCAGGATGGGCCACATGATGGGGCCGCCATGCTTGAAGAGCTCCATGGAAGTCATGGGGCTGCCGTCCGGGTTAGTGAGCAGAATCGCCAAGGGCAGGGATGCGGTGATCATAGTGCGTGTGGTGTGATTGAGTTAACCGTGGGTAATATTCCTTAAGTGGAAAGGGGGAAGGCGGGAGTAAGCAAGGCGCGGGCCAGACACAGGCACATTATCGACGGCACCGTGGGTGCGGCGAGGGGGGAAGGGAGTGGGAAAGCGATGACAATGTGACCAAAAAGCTGTCGGGAAACTGAATGTTGTCGAGATTAACTTTAGACTGTCAATGCGCTTTGTGGTGCCGGATTAAAAAATTAATCGCTCCGCAAAAATTGGCTGCCCGACTAGGACTCGAACCTAGACAGAACGAGTCAGAGTCGTTCGTGCTACCATTACACCATCGGGCAATAAAAATAATCGTGCGCTTCGGCCGGACTTGTTCGCGCATCACCGACGGAAAAATGGAGCCGGCGATGGGATTCGAACCCGCAACCGCCTGTTTACAAAACAGGTGCTCTACCGTTGAGCTACGCCGGCGAGGCGTTGCTGCGCGCAAATCGAAATTGACTGCAAAAAACAGAAAGTGGTGGCTCCCCGGGGACTCGAACCCCGAACCAATTGATTAAGAGTCAACTGCTCTACCATTGAGCTAGGAAGCCAAAAAACGAAGGGGCAAAAGTTATTATCGCGGGGGCCATGTCAACGACATTTCCGTGTTTTGCCGGACGGGAAATTTTCGCGCGCAAAAAATGCGCACGCCGCGTCGCGTGCGGCCTCGCCGGCGTGGCGGCAAACGCGCGCCAGTGTCCGTTCGCCGCGTGCCGGCGCCGCCGGCCTGATGCCGGCCCTGCCGGCTTTTACGAGCGCGGGCGGGACCGAGGGCCCCCCTGTAGAATGCTGCCCGGCGCGGGGTTAGAGGGGTGGGGGCGCGGCACCGCACTTTGTTGGACAAAACACTTGCCAAGCCCCCGTGCGTGCTCTGTTTTCGCCCGCTCCTCCCATGCAAAAGACCAAAAAGTCCGTTGCCAAGCGCTTCAAGATTTCCGCCAAGGGAAAGCTGATCCGCCGCACGCCCGGCTTCCGTCACCTGCTGGCCGCGAAGAGCACGAAGTCCAAGCGACGTGCCTCCCGCGACAAGCTGGTCGCCGAAGGCCATGCGAAGCCGCTGCTCCGCTGCCTGCCCACCGGTCTCCGGTAAGCAAGCCGAAGCGCAAAACCACAACTTGCCTGGCGGGTGAATCCTAACGAGACGACCCGCCGGCACTAAAACCTCCTATAATAACATGGCTCGTGTCACCAACTCCCCCGCGTCGCGCAAGCGCCGCAAGAAAGTGCTGAAATACGCCAAGGGCTATTTCGGCAACAAATCCAAGCTCTACCGCTACGCCAAGGAAGCGGTGCAGCATGCCTGGCAATACGCCTACATCGACCGCAAGAAGAAGAAGGCGAACATGCGCGCCCTCTGGATCGTGCGTCTGAACGCGGCCTGCCGCGAGGCCGGCATCAGCTACAGCCGCTTCATCGAGGGCCTCAAGGCCGCCAACATCCAGCTCGACCGCCGCCAGCTCTCCGAGATCGCGATCGCCGACGCCACGGCGTTTGCCAGCCTCATCAAGCAGGCCCAGGCCGCGCTGAAGGCCAAGGCCGCCAAGGCCTGAGCCACACCGGCGGGCCCCTGCAGGCTCGCCTTCCGGTCAAAAAGACCATTTCAGTGAAGGACGGGCCCCCGCGGGCCCGTCCTTTTTATTTTTTCATGCAAGCCACCCTCTCCGCCCTCCTCGCCAAGGCCACGGCCGAACTCCCGGCCCTGAAGACGCGCGCCGACTTCGAGGCCGCCAAGGCCCGTTACGTCGGCCCGAACGGCGAGTTCACCGCGCTGATGAAGCAGATGGGCGCCGTGCCCAAGGAAGAGCGCCCCGCCATGGGCAAGCTGATCAACGAGACCAAGGCCCGGCTGCAGGTCCAGCTCGACGCCACGCTCCAGCGCCTCGCCGACGCGGAGATCAACGCCCAGCTCGGGCCCGCGATCGACCCGACCCTGCCGTCGCCCGACGCCGGCCCCGGCACGTCGCACCCGCTCACGCTCGTGCGCGCGGAGATGTGCCGCATCCTGCGCAAGGCCGGCTTCACCGTCGTCGAGGGCCCCGAGGTCGAGACCGAGTATTACTGCTTCGACGCCCTCTGCACGCCCGCCGACCACCCGGCGCGCGACGCCCAGGACACGTTCTATTTCCCCGAGAAGGCGCGCTTCGGCAACGTCACCAAGAAGACGCCCGCGGAGAAATACCTCCTACGCACGCACACCTCGTCGGTGCAGATCCGCACCATGCTCAAGGGCGAGCCGCCCATCCGCGTCGTGTCGCCGGGCCGCGTCTACCGCCGCGACACCTCGGACGCCACGCACAGCGCCAACTTCCACCAGATCGAGTGCCTTTACGTGGACAAGAACGTCACGGTCCGCGACCTCAAGGCGCTGCTCGACTACATCTTCGCCTCGCTCCTCGGCAAGGACACGAAGACCCGCTTCCGCCCGCACTACTTCGGCTACACCGAGCCCAGCTTCGAGGTGGACCTCTCCGCCCAGCACCTGCCCAAGGTGAACAAGGAGTGGATCGAGATCGGCGGCTGCGGCATGGTCGACCCCGCCGTCTTCGAGGGCGTCGGCTACGATCCCAACATCTGGAGCGGCTACGCCTTCGGCATGGGGCTCGAGCGCCTCGCGATGCTCATGTATGGCATCGATGACATCCGTTATTTCTACCAAAACGACCTGCGCTTCCTGAAGCAGTTCGCCTGAGAACGCCCCGATGAAACTTTCCCGCAACTGGCTCCGGCAATACGTCCGCCTCTACGCCACCACCGAAGAGCTGAAGCGCGCCATCACCTTCCTCGGCTTCGAGGTCGAGGGCGTGCAGAACACCGGCCTGCCGCCGCTCAGCAATGTCGTGGTCGGCGAGATCAAGACCCGCGACAAGCACCCCAACGCCGACAAGCTCTCGGTCTGCACCGTCGACGTCGGTCCCGCCCACGGCGGCGTCCGCACCATCGTCTGCGGCGCGCCCAACTGCGACGCCGGCAACCGCGTGCCCGTGGCGCTGCCCGGCGCCGTGCTGCCGGGTGACTTCAAGATCAAGCAGTCCAAGATCCGCGGCCAGCAGTCCGACGGCATGATGTGCGCCGCCGACGAGCTCGGCCTGTCCGGCGACCACGCCGGGCTGCTCATCCTCCCGGCGACCGCGCCCATCGGCCAGCCGATCAACGAGACGCTGCCCGACGGCGACACGGTGTTCGACATCGAGGTCACGCCGAACCGCCCCGACGCCCTTTGCCACATCGGCATGGCGCGCGAGCTCGCGGCCTGGCTGCGCGCCGAGCTGCAATACCCGGCCGTCAAGTTCAGCGGCAAGGCCGCGGGTGCGCCGCGCCCCGACATCCTGAAAAACATCCGCGTCGACGCCTCCGAGGACTGCCCGCTCTACGTGGGCATCGCCGTCGCCGGGGTGAAGGTCGGCCCGAGCCCCGCCTGGATGCAGGAACGCCTGGCCGCCGTCGGCCTGCGGCCGATCAACAACCTCGTCGACGTGGGCAACTACGTCATGCTCGAGCTCGGCCAGCCGCTGCACGTCTTCGACGCGAAGAAGATCGCCGGCCGGCAGATCATCGTCCGCCGCGCCACCGACGGGGAGAAGCTCGTCACACTCGACGAGAAGGAGCGCACGCTGAACAGCCGCATGCTCGTCATCGCCGACGAGGCCAAGCCGCTCGTCGTCGCCGGCATCATGGGCGGGCACGACGCCGGCGTCGATGCCACCACCACGGACATCGTGCTCGAGGCCGCCTATTTCCGCCCGCAGTCCATCCGCTGGACCTCCCGGCGCCTCGGGCTCGCGTCCGATTCCTCCTACCGCTTCGAGCGCGGCGTCGACCCGCATGGCACCGCCGAGGCCGCGCGCCGCGCCATCGACCTCATCCTGGAGACCGCCGGCGGCACCGTGGTCGGCCCCTCGTTCCAGGTCGGCGGCGACCGCCCGTGGTCCCGCGAGATCAAGGTCACGCCGGACTACATCCGCGCCAAGGTGGGCTTCGACATCAGCGACGACGAGATGCGCGACGCCTTCCACGGCCTGCACCTGCCGATCAAGGCCGAGCAAGACACGCCGGCGGGCCTCGAGTGGACGGTGGGAATCCCGAGCTATCGCGGCGACCTCGACCGGCCCATCGACCTCGTCGAGGAGGTGCTGCGCATCTACGGCACCGACCGCATCCCGCCGCAGGTCTGCGCGGGCCCGGCGCTCATCGACGGCGACGACGACCCGATCGCGGTCTTCAACCGCCCGGCCACCGACTACCTG
>JAYRXZ010000031.1:0-33727 GCA_041917235.1 Lacunisphaera sp.
CCGACACGATCGGCGTGACAATCGAGTCGCCGCTGGTGCTCACCGGCCAGCTGCGCGTGCGACTCCGCTTCCCGCGCGGCCACGACCCGGCGGTGAAAAACACCCCTGCGCTCGACTGGAGCCAGCCCGGCCTGCACACGACCGCCATCACCGGCCGGACCGACACCCGGATCGACCTGCTGCGGATGGTGGGCGGCACGCGTTATTACGTCACGCTCGCCGCGAAGGAGCGCCTCCTCTTCACCGGCACCGCGCCGCACGAATACGATGTCGCCGCCAGCGGGGCGAAACTCGAGTTCGCCCTCACCTTTTCCCCCGCGGCGCTGGACCATCCCCCGTTCGACGCCGCCGGCGTGCGCGCCGCCAGCACGCAGGCCTGGCAGAAATTCTGGCGCGAGGGCGCGGCGGTGGACTTCACGGGCAGCACCGACCCGCGCGCCGCGCAACTGGAGCAACGCATCATCCTCTCCCGCTACCTCATGGCCGTGCAGATGGCGGGCGATGTGCCGCCGCAGGAGTCCGGCCTCACCTGCAGCACCTGGTATGGCAAGCACCACACCGAGATGATCTGGTGGCACACCGCGCATTTCGCGCTCTGGGGCCACGACGCCCTGCTCGCGAAAAATCTCGCGTGGTATCAGTCGCAGCTCCCCGCCGCGCGCGCGCTCGCCGCCAGCCGCGGCCTCAAGGGCGCGCGCTGGGCGAAGATGACCGGCCCAGCGATGCGCGAGAGCCCGGGCGGCAACCCGCTCATCGTCTGGAACCAGCCGCACCTGGTCTACCTCGCCGAGCTGCTCTACCGCAACCAGCCCACCGCCGAGACCCTCGCGCGCTACCGCGACCTCGTCCTCGAGACCGCCGACTGCCTCGCGTCCATGGCGCACTTCGATGCGGCCAAGGGCCGATACGTCCTCGGCCCGCCGCTCTGGATCGCCCAGGAAATCTACGACCAGGCCGCGAGCCAGAACCCGTCCTTCGAGCTGGCCTACTGGCGCTGGGCCCTCGGCGTCGCCCAGCAATGGCGCGAGCGCCTCGGCCTGCCGCGCGACGAGAAATGGGACCACGTTATCGCGCATCTCGCGCCCATCCCGCAGAAGGACGGCCTCTACGTCGCCCTCGGCTCGAACCCCGACACCTTCGACAACATCGACAGCCGCCATGACCACCCGACGATGCTCGCGCCGCTCGGCCTGCTGCCCGGCGGCCCGGACGTGGACCGCGCGACGATGCAGCGCACCTTTGATGCCGTGATGAAGACCTGGGACTGGGAGACCAAGATCTGGGGCTGGGATTACCCGATGATCGCCATGACTGCAACGCGCCTCGGCCATCCCGAGCAGGCGGTGGAGATCCTGCTGCGCAACGGTCCCAACAACATCTACCTGCCCAGCGGTCACTGTCCGCAGCGCAGCGACGAGGCCGCCGTGCGCAACGCCAAGCCCGGCATCCCCAAGCGCGAGATCGCCGTCTACCTCCCCGCCAACGGCGCGTTCCTGTCCGCCGTCGCGCTCATGGTTGCCGGCTGGGACGGCGCCCCGCGCGCGCATCCCGGCCTGCCCGACGATGGCAAATGGGTCGTCCGCGCCGAGGGGCTCAAGCGGTTGCCGTGAGGCTCGTTGGTGGAGCCCGCGCTCCGCGCGGGCTTGAACCTGCGCGGAGCGCAGGTTCCACCTCTGACTGTCCGCTTAATCTAGTGCGGGAGGGGCTTTACGCCCCGACTTTCCCGCGCATCCTGTCGGATCCTGAAGTCCCTCCCACCCGGATCCTTCCCCGCGATGAAAACCCCACGCTCCCTCGTTCTCCTTTCGCTCGCCGCCCTGCTCGTCCTTGCCGGCTGCCAGAGCCGGCCCAGCACGCCCGCCGCCTTCACCAACTGGCCCGCCGGCACCTCGCCCGCCGAGGTCGGCCGGCGCGTCGCCGAGAACTTTGCCGACCGCTCCTTCCAGTGGCAGACCGACCCGCGCCGCCGCTACGTCATCTACCCCGAGATCTGCGCCTGGTATGGCAGCCTCGACGTCGCCCGCCTCACCGGTGATACCGGCCTGCAGAAGCGCCTCGCCGCGAAATACGACCTCCTCCTCACCCCCGAGGGCGCCAAGCGCATCTCGCCCAACGAGCACGTGGACTACCGCATCTTCGGGGTCATCCCGCTTGAGCTGGCCATGCTGGGCAAGGACGCGACGATGCTCGCCGCGGGAAAACATTTCGCCGACGCCCAATGGGAGAAAACCACGCCCGACGGCATCACGCAGGAGGCCCGTTACTGGATCGACGACATGTATATGAGCCCGATCCTCCAGGTGCAGGCCTTCCGCGCCACCGGCAACCCGGTCTATCTCGACCGCGCCGCGCGGATGATGGCGGCCTACCTCGACAAGCTCCAGCAGCCCAACGGCCTCTTTCTCCATGCGCCGGACTCGCCGTTCTTCTGGGGCCGCGGCAACGGCTGGGTCGCCGCCGGCATGGCCGAGCTCCTGCGCGACCTGCCCGCGACCAACCCGCACCACGCGCGCATCCTCGCGGGTTACCGGAAGATGATGGCCGCCCTCCTCGCCGCCCAGGCCGACAACGGGCTCTGGCGCCAGCTCGTGGACCAGCCCGGGTCCTGGACCGAGACCTCCGCCACCGGCATGTTCACCTTCGCCTTCGTCGCCGGCGTGAAGCACGGCTGGCTCGACGAAAAGACCTACGCCCCCGCCGCCCGCAAGGCCTGGCTCGCCCTTGTCGCCATGCTCGAGCCCGACGCCAATCTCCGCGAGGTCTGCATCGGCACCGACAAGGCCAGGCTCACGACCAAGAGCGACGACCTGAAGGTGCAGCAAGACTTCTACCTGAACCGCCCGCGCAAGTCCGGCGACCTCCACGGCCAGGCGCCGGTGCTCTGGACCGCCGCCGCGTTTTTGCGTTGAGCCAACTATCCGCGGCATTTCAGGTAGGGCGCGTTATCCTTAACGCGCCGCG
The DNA here is from genome assembly GCA_041917235.1 of Lacunisphaera sp. Taxonomy (GTDB): domain Bacteria; phylum Verrucomicrobiota; class Verrucomicrobiia; order Opitutales; family Opitutaceae; genus Lacunisphaera. The sequence goes on from JAYRXZ010000031.1 coordinate 2,962, forward strand.
CGGCGGATTAAGGATAATCCGCCCTACCTCATGACCTCCACGCCCGAATCCGTCGTCCAGCGCCAGCTCGACGCCTACAATGCGAAGGACGTCGCCGCATTGCTCGCCACCTATGCCGACGACGCCGCGTTGTTCGAGCACCCCGACAAGCTGCTCGCCCGCGGCGCGGCCGCGCTCCGCGAGCGTTTCGCCGCGCGCTTCCAGGAACCCAACCTCCACGCCGCCCTGCAGCGCCGCATCGTGATGGGCAATTTTGTCTTCGACCACGAGATCGTCACCCGCACCTTTCCCGAGGGCCCCGGCACGCTCGAGGTCGTCATGATCTACGAGGTCCAGGCCGGACGCATCGCGCGCTCGTGGAGCCTGCCCGGCGCGAAGACGCTGGCTGTCTGAAGGTGGAGCGCCTTGCCCCCAAGGCGCTTCAGGGCGTGCGTTCATCGAGCAGCGCGTTGAGGGCGACGCGCTCCCCCCGGACTGTAAGAAAGGCTTGGGGTTGCCGCACCGGCGGGGTTAACGTCGGCTATTCCCGCCATGAGACTACCCCTGCTCCGGTCCTTTGTGTTCCTCTTGCTTGGCTCGTGGCTCGCGGCCGCGCCGCTGACCCTCCGCGTCCCTGCGGTCACCCCCGCCCCGGCGGAGACCTACAACATGGGCGCCGCGGTCAATCCCGCCGGCACGAGCATCACCCTCGACCGCCACAGCCTGCTCATTGACGGCAAACCCTGGACGCCCGTGATGGGCGAGTTCCATTACTCGCGCTACCCGGAGAACGAGTGGCTCGCCGAGCTGCGCAAGATGCGGGCCGGCGGCATCGACATCGTCGCGACCTACGTCTTCTGGATCCACCACGAGGAGATCGAGGGCCAATGGGATTGGGCCGGTGACAAGAACCTCCGCAAATTCGTCGGGCTCGCCGGCGAGGCCGGCCTCAAGGTCATCGTGCGCTGCGGCCCGTGGTGCCACGGCGAGGTGCGCAGCGGCGGCCTGCCCGACTGGATCGTCGCCCGCGGGCAGACGCGGTCCGAGGACCCGGCTTTTCTCGCCAGCACCAAACTCCTCTACGCCCAGATCGCCGCCCAGGTGAAGGGCCTGCTCTGGAAGGACGGCGGCCCGATCATCGGCATCCAACTCGACAACGAATACGGCGGCCCCGCCTCCTACCTGCTCGCGTTGAAGCAAATCGCCCGCGACGCCGGCCTCGATGTCCCGCTCTACACGCGCACCGGCTGGCCCGCGTTGCGCACCCCCATGCCGTTCGGTGAGATCGTCCCGCTCTACGGCGTCTACGCCGAGGGCTTCTGGGACCGCGAGCTCACCTCCATGCCGGGCAACTACTGGGCCGGCTTTCATTTCTCCACGCTGCGCGTCGATTCCAACATCGCCAACGAGGCCCTCGGCCGGCGCAACACGAAGGATGCTGACGACGTCGCCCGCTACCCCTACCTCACCTGTGAGATCGGCGGCGGCATGATGAGTTCCTACCACCGCCGCATCCTCGTCGACCCGCGCGACATCACGTCGACCACGCTCGTGAAGCTCGGCTCCGGCAGCGTTTCGCCGGGCTATTACATGTATCACGGCGGGACGAATCCCGAGGGCAAGCTGACCACCCTCATGGAGGAACAGGGCACCGCCATCACCAACTGGAACGACATGCCGGTGAAGAATTACGACTTCCAGACCGCCCTCGGCCAATATGGGCAGGTCCGCCCGCAGTTCTACTCGCTGCGCCCGCTCCATCTCTTCCTGCACAGCTACGGCGGCAACTTCGCGCGCCTGGCCACCGTGCTCCCCGATGTCCGGCCGGCCGGCAAGGACGACGTCACCACGCTCCGCTGGGCCGCGCGCGCCGACGGCCGCGGCGGCTTTGTCTTCGTCAACAACTTCGAGCGCGGCCGCGAACTGCCCGCCAAGGAGGGCGTGCAGTTCACCCTCACCTTCCCCGAGCGCGGCCCCGTGACCTTCCCCTCCGTGCCCGTGACCGTGCCGTCCGGCGCCCATTTCTTCTGGCCGGTCAACATGGGGCTCGGCGGCAGCGCCAACCTCGCCTGGGCCACCGCCCAGCCGGTCGCCTACGACGCCAAGGCCCGCACCCATTACTTCATGCCCACCGCCGGCATTCCGGTGGAACTGACCTTCACCGGTGCGCGCGTCGTCGTCCGGGGCGGCGGCCGCGTGGAGACGCGCGGCGACGGCTACCTGCGCGCCGTCGACCTGCAGCCCGGTTCCGTCCTCACCGTGAACGGCTTCACGGTCGCCATCATCAGCGAAGCCGCTGCCGGCAGGCTCTTCCTCCAGCCGGCCCCCGCGGCCGCCGCCCCGGTCGCCGTCGCCACCGAGCTTGTCCGGCCCGCCGGCCCGCTGCGGAAGATCGAAATGGGCAAATCCAAGCAGCCCGTCGCCGCCATGCCCGTGGACGCCGACTTCGCCGCCGCGGCCGTCTGGCGCATCAAGCTGCCCCCGAACGTCGATCTGACCTCCGACACGATCCTGCGCCTCCACTACACCGGCGACGTCGCCCGCGTCTCCATCGGCGGCCGGCTCATCAACGACGATTACTACAACGGCCAGCCGCTCGACATCGGCCTGCGCCGCCACGCCACCGAACTGAAGAACGGCGAGCTGACCATCGCCATCCTGCCGCTGCAGAAAAACGCCCCCATCTACCTGCCCGACTCGGCCAAGCCCGACTTCGGATCGGCCGACAGCGTCGTGGCGCTCGCGCGCGCGGAGCTGGTGGCAAACACGACGGTGGAACTCGCCAGGTAGGGCGCGGACTCCGTTCCGCGCCGCGGCGGCGAAGGGACTCGCCGCCCTACCCCAAGACAAACTCCTGCATGAAACATTTCCTCCTCGCCCTCCTCCTCGCCACCACCGCCCTCGCGGCCCCCTGGGTCGGCGACCAGCCGCAGCCCGGCGGCTTCGCCCTCGTGGCGGGCGGGAAAGCCGCGACCATCGTCGCCTCGCCGGAGGATTTCAGGGTCGTCGACCTTGCCACCCGCGACCTCGCCGCCGACATCCAGCGCGTCACCGGCGTGAAGCCCGCCGTCGCGGCGTTTCCCTCCGTCTCCGGCCCCGCCGTCCTGGTCGGCACCCTCGGCCAGAGCCCCCTGATCAACGGCCTCGTCGACGCCGGCAAGCTCGACGTCAAGGACCTGTCGGGGGCCTGGGAGAGCTTCATCATCGCCACTGTCACCGATCCGCTCCCCAACGTGCCCTTCGCCCTCGTCATCGTGGGCAGCGACCGCCGCGGCACGGCCTTCGGCGTCTATGAACTCTCCCAGGCCATCGGCGTGTCGCCGTGGTATTGGTGGGCCGATGTCACGCCGGCGAAAAAATCCGCGCTGCACATCGCCGCCGGCACGCGGCGCTTCGGCCCGCCGTCCGTCCAATACCGCGGCATCTTCATCAACGACGAGGACTGGGGCCTGCAGCCGTGGGCCGCGAAGACCTTCGAGCCCGAGACGGGCGACCTCGGCCCCAAGACCTACGCCAAGGTCTGCGAGCTCCTCCTGCGCCTGAAGGCCAACACGCTGTGGCCGGGCATGCATCCCTCGACGAAGGCCTTCAACCACTTCCCGAAGAACAAGCAGGTCGCCGACGACTACGCCATCGTCATGGGCTCGTCCCACGCCGAGCCGATGCTCCGCAACAACGTCGGCGAGTGGACCGCCCCCCAGGAGACCTACAACTACGTCACCAACCGCGACGGCGTGCGCGCCTACTGGGAACAGCGGGTGAAGGAGAACGGGAAGTTCGAGAACATCTACACCCTCGGCATGCGCGGCATCCACGATTCTAACATGGTCGGCCCCAAGACCGACGCCGAGCGCATCGCCACCCTGGAGAAAATCTTCGCCGACCAGCGCGCGATGATCGCGAAGTATGCCAAGCCGGTAGGGGCCGTTGCCCCCAACGGCCCTTCTGGGATTCCCCAGATGTTCTGCGCCTACAAGGAAGTCCTCGCGCTCTACCGCCAGGGCCTGAAGGTGCCGGACGACGTCACCCTCGTCTGGCCCGATGACAATTTCGGCTACGTCCGCAACTTCGCGACGCCGGAGGAACGGAAGCGCTCCGGCGGCTTCGGCGTCTATTATCACCTCTCCTACCTCGGCGCACCGCTGTCCTACCTCTGGCTCTCCACCACGCCGCCCGCGCTGGTCTGGTCCGAGATGAGCAAGGCCTGGGACCACGGCGCGCGGAAGATCTGGATCGTCAACGTCGGCGACCTCAAGCCCGCCGAGATCGGCACCGAGTTCTTCCTGCAAATGGCGTGGGACATCAAGCGCTGGCGCCACGACAACGTGCAGGAGTTCCTCCCCGAGTGGGCCGCCCGCGAGTTCGGCCCGGCGGTCGCCCCCGCGGTCGCCCGCGTGATGGAAACCTATTACCAGCTCAACTTCGCGCGCCGCCCCGAGCACCTCCAGTGGTGGCTGCGCAACGAGGCGCCGCGCCCGAGCCCGCTGAGCCGTCAGGAGATCGATCAGCGCATCACCCTCTTCAGCCTGCTCACGGTCCAGGCCGCCGACCTCGAGCGCCGCCTCCGCCCCGGCACGGCCGACGCCTACGGCCAGCTGGTCGGTTACCCCGTGCTGGGCTCCGCCCTCGCCAACTTCCGCTATTTCTACGGCGAACTCGGCGACCGCGAGCGCGCGCTGGCCGCCGACGCGCAACTGAAGGAATTCACCCGCCACTACAACGAGGAGTTCGCCGGCGGCAAATGGCGCGGCCTGACGAGCCTCGAGCCGGCCGACCAGCAGTTCCAAAGCATGCGGGTCTTTCCGTGGAAGATGCCGGACTTCCGGCCGAAGCCCGCCAAGACCGACCCCGCGGGCCCGGTCATCGCCGCCACCCGGCCCACGACGCGCACCCCTCGCGGCGGCGCCGCGTGGGAGAACATCCCCGGCCTCGGCGTCGGCCTGCTTCCCACCACCGTCCCCGGCTTCGACCCGGCGAAACTCGCCCCCGACGCCCCGCGGCTCGATTACGTCGTGGACTTTCCCGCCGCCGGCGAATGGCGCGTGACCTTCCAGCTGCTGCCGACCCACCCGATTGTTCCCGGTCAGGGGCTGCGCCTCGGGGCCGGGCTCGGTGTCACCGCGCCGCAGGTCGCCGCCTATACCGGGGCCGACGGTTCCGCCGAGTGGGCGCAGGGTGTGCTCAACAATTACGTCACGGCCTCGGCGACGCTGAATGTCCCCTCCGCCGGCAAGCACACGCTGCGCGTCTACGGCATCGACCCCGGCGTCGTGCTGCGGGAGATCCGCCTCGACCAGCCGCTGCGCACCCGGCCCATCGCGGCCAAGGCCTGGGCCGGCAGCTCGGTCAACGTGCTCGCCAACCAGAGCAGCACGCTCGTCACCGCCAGCGACGCCCAATACGCCGCCTTCTACGACGCCGACGCCCGCCTTGTCCTCGCCAAACGCCCGCTCGGGTCCGAGGCCTGGCAGACGCAGGTGACTCCCTACACCGGCAATGTCGCCGACGCCCACAATACCGCCGCCCTCGCCGTGGACGGCTCCGGTTTTCTTCACGTCGCGTGGGATCACCACGCGCAGCCGCTCAACTACGCCCGCGGCACCGCCCCGGGCTCGCTCGAGCTCGGCCCGAAGCAACCGATGACGGGCACGCTCGAGGGCCTCGTCACCTACCCGATGTTCTTCCGCCACCCCGACGGCGGCCTGCTCTTCCTCTACCGCGACGGCCGCTCCGGCCGCGGCAACATCGTGCTGAACCGGTATGATGCCATCGCCCGCACCTGGCGCCGCCTGCACGACAATCTCATCGACGGCGAGGGCGCGCGCAGCGCCTACCTCGCCGCCACGCTGGACGCAAACGGCACGCTCCACCTGGCCTGGATCTGGCGCGACAGCCCCGACGTGACGACCAATCACGACATTTGCTACGCCAAGTCCGCCGACGGCGGCGTCACCTGGACCACCAGCACCGGTGCGCCGCTCGCCCTGCCCCTCACCGCCGCCACGGCCGAGTATGCGCTCAAGATTCCGACGGACAGCCGCCTGATGAACTCGCCGGCCCTCACCACCGATGCTGCCGGCCGGCCCTACATCACTTCCTACTGGGCCCCGGCCGGCAGCAACGTGCCGCAGTTCCACGTCGTCCGCCACGACGGCAAGGCCTGGTCCGTGACCCAGGTCACGTCGCGCACGCAATCCTTCGAGCTCCGCGGCGCCGCCACGAAGCGCCCGCCCATCTCGCGCGGCTCGATCCTCGCGCGCCAGTCGCCGGCGGGCACGGTCGAGTTCCATCTCATTTATCGCGATGACGAACGCGGCGGCCGCGTCGTGGCCGTCTCCACCGACGACCTCGCCAAACCGGTCTGGCGCACCCGCGAGCTCACGACCACCTCCGTCGGCGCCTGGGAACCAAGCGTCGATCCGGAGCAATGGGCGCGCCAGGGCGAGGCCCACCTGCTGCTGCAGGCCGTCGAACAACAGGACGGCAACGACCGCGAGCCCAAGAACGTCCCGCCCAGCCCCATCGGCAGCCTGGTCTGGAAGCCGTGAAGGCGGAACCCGCGTTCCGCGCGGGTTGGGTGGAGGCGGGGCCATCAGCCCCGCGAGACAAGGGACCTCGATGCCTGTAACCCGCGGGGCTGATGGCGCCCCGCCTCCCGGCAAACCCAGACTCGCCAAGCCGCCCCGGCCGCCTTGAATGGCGCGTCAATGTCCTCCCCCCGCACGCCGGCCGTCGGCTTCATCTTCGTCACGCTGACGCTGTCGATCGTCGGCTTCGGGCTGCTCATCCCGGTGCTGCCGGCGCTGATCGTGAAGTTCAAGGCCGGCGACCTGACCGAGGGGTCGCACACCTACGGCTGGCTGGTGAGCCTGTATGCGCTGATGCAGTTCGTCGGTTCGCCGATCCTCGGCGCCCTGTCGGATCAGTTCGGGCGGCGCCGCATCATCCTCATCGCCACCGCGGGCTCCGCCATCGACTACGTGATCATGGCCTGCGCACCCAACCTGATCTGGCTTTTCATCGCGCGCAGCATCGCGGGCTTCACGGCCGGCGTGTATGCCACGGCCAACGCCTACCTGGCCGACGTCACACCGCCCGAGAAACGCGCCGGCGCGTTCGGCCTGCTTGGCGCAGCCTTCGGCATCGGTTTCGTGGTCGGACCGGCCCTCGGCGGGTTTCTCGGCAAAATCGACCTGCATCTCCCGTTCTGGGTCGCGGCGGGCTTCTCGGCGGTCAACTGGTTCTGGGGCCTGCTGATCCTGCCGGAATCGCTGAAGCCCGAGAACCGCCGGCCGTTTTCCTGGAAACGCGCCAACCCCATCAGCGCCCTCGTGGCGCTGAAGCGCATCCCCGCCGTCCTCGGCCTGGCCGAGAGCTATTTCATCCTGATGATCGCGCAGACGATGCTGTTTTCCATCTGGGCGCTCTACACGGGCCACCGCTACCAGTGGGGCCCGGACGCGGTCGGCCTTTCGCTGATGTTCGTGGGTGTGCTGTCGGGCCTTGTGCAGGCCGTGCTGGTGAAAAGAATCGTGCCCCGTCTCGGCGAGACGCGCGCCGTGCTGGTGGGCTTCTCCATCTCCATCCTCGCCAACCTGAGCTACGGCTTCGCGTCCCATGGCTGGATGATCTATGTCATCATGGCGATGGGCGCGTTCGCCGGCATCTCCGGCCCCGCGCTGCAGTCCTATATCACGAAACACGTGCCCGCCAACGAACAGGGCGCCACGCAGGGCGCGCTGGGCAGTCTTCAAAGCCTCGCCGGCATCGTCGGCCCCGTTGTCGCCACATGGAGCTTCGGCTGGTCCATCGCGCCCGAACGCACCTATCATGTGCCGGGTATCGCCTTCTTTATGGCGGCCACACTCATCGCTACGGCGGCACTGCTCGCCTGGCGCAGCTTCCGGAAGGACGCGGCCGCGGCCGCGTAGGGGGCACGCGAGCGCGCCACCTACCGGTTCTCCGTCCTCCGTCTTCCGTCCCCTGATCAAGAGCCCCACGGCGCCGGCGGCACCGCGACCGGCTTGGTCAGGTCGAACTCCACGCGGAAACGCCGGCCCTCGGCCTCGCGCCGCAGACCGTAACCGAATGTTTTCCCGGGCTCGATCAGCACCGTCCAGATGTTCGCCGCCGCCGCCGGGATCAGCTGCGCCGTGAAGGCGTCCGCCGCGAAATCCTGCCGCTCCGCCGTGCCGGCTGCGGTGGTGTCGCCGCCATATTGGGTGACCCGGTCCGCGCTGCCGTCCTCGTGCCGGTGGTCGTGCTTCAGCCGCAGGCCGGTCGCGGTGCGCGTGATCACCCACGTGCGCGAGCGGTTGGCCCCGACGTGAAACGGGATGCGGATCTCGTTCTCGCCGCAGGCGCGCACGTGCATGACCATCCGCTGGCCCGCGAACGCCGCGTCGGACGGCGCCGTGCCCTCGGTCATCCGACCCTCGAAAGCCTGGCCGCAAAGCGCCTGCAGGTTTTTCCAGAACAGATCCTGCGGTGAAGCCTCGGCGGCGAAACCCGCGGCCGCGAACAGGGGAAAGAAAAACCAGTGGAAAATCTTCATGCTCGTAACCTAGCCCGCTCCCGGCCGGACCTGCAATGGCTTAACCCTCGGTTTTCAGGTTTCGCCGCGTCTGCGGCCCATGAGCCCCGGCGCTCCGGGTTGGCGGCTCGCCGCGCCCGGCCTCCGTCCGGTCTCTCTGCCGTTCCGCCACTTCCCCTCCGCGGATTGAATGTCCGCGACAGAGTGGCTCCGCCGGCCCGACCGCCGGCGGGCAAGGTAAACCTAACCCAACACAAACATGAGCAAGAGCTCCGTAAGTGGATTGCGGGGTGCGTGTGCGTTGATCGCATGCGCCTCCCTTGGCGCGGTGGCTGGCTTCGCCCAGCCGGCCGCCGACGACACCGTCAAACTCGAAAAATACATCGTCACCGGGTCGAACATCCCCTCGACCGAGGTGGCCGGCGAGGCCCGCACCTTCCCGGTGCAGATGATCGACCGCCAGCTGATCGACCAGAGCGGCGTCTTCAGCACGACCGAGCTGCTGCAGCGCATGTCGCTCTCCAACGGCGGCGGCGTGCCCTTCACCAACAACGCCACCGGCTTCACCCCCGGCGCCACCGCGCCCTCGCTGCGCGGCCTCGGGCCCAACTACACGCTCACCCTCGTCAACGGCCGGCGGCTCGCGCCGTATCCCGTGGGCGCGGGCGGCACCAGCGCCTTCGTCGACATCAACTCCATCCCTCTCGCCGCCATCGAGCGCATCGAGGTGCTCAAGGACGGCGCTTCCGCCGTCTACGGCGCCGACGCCGTCGCGGGCGTCGTGAACATCATCCTGCGCAAGGACTACAACGGCTCGACCGCCCAGATCACCTACGGCAACACGACCGAGAAGGACTCCGGCGACATCAACGGCTCCATCATCTGGGGCGCGGGCAACGAGGACGGCAACCTCATGATCGGCCTGAACTACCAGCATCGCAGCGCCATCTTCCAGCGCGACCGCGCCTACTCGGCCGTGCCGCCGTTCCTGAGCTCCAACTCGTCCCCGGCCAACTTCCAGCTCAGCCGGGCCGCCGTCGAAGCCGCCCTCGGCCTGGCCCCGGGCGGGACCATTCCCGGCATCGCCGCGGGCACCAATGTGTTCTTCGGCACCACCGGCCCGAACCTCCCGGGCACCCTCGACCCGGCCCCGGGCAACCAGAACGCCAACAACAACGGCAACCTGCCGGCCAGCGCCTACACCTACTCCACCGGCCGCCTCTCCAGCTACAATTTCAACCAGTCCGCCGGCTCCTTCCCCGACACGACCCGCAAGGGCCTGTTCGCCGCGTGGGATCGGAAAATCCTCGGCGACCATGTCCGCGTCTATGGCGACGCCTTCTACCAGGATGTCTTCGCGGTCGACGAGCTGGCACCCTTCGCCACCGGCAACTTCGAGACCCCGGGCCAGACCACCATCGTGATCCCCGCCCGCACGGCCAACCCGATCCTCACCCCCGGCGAGATCGCGGCGGGCGGCGTCCGCTCCGCGACCGCCGGCGCCTTCAACCCGTTCAACCCGTTCAATCAGGACATCGCCGGTTCCTCGCGCATCCGCCTCGCGGAGTTCGGCAACCGCATCTTCAAGAACCACAACGTCGCCTTCGCGGTCACGGGCGGCCTCCGCGCGGAAAACCTCGCGGGCAAATGGAACCTCGACGCCAGCCTGCGCTACAGCTCGATCACCAACAACCTCAACGCCAAGCTCATCTCCACCTCGCGCTTCCTGCGGGCGATGAACGCGGCGGACCCGATCTTCAACCCGTCCAGCCCGAGCTATATCGGCACGACGCAGCCCTACAACCCGTTCGGCTACTACCAGAACCCGATCGCCTCCAACACCGCCCCGGTGGATTTCGCCACGCACTACCAGCGCGACGAGAACGTCTCCCGCCTGCTCGACGCCGGCGCCACCCTGAACACCGCCAGCCTGTTCGAGATCGCCGGCGGCGACGTGGGCTTCGCCATCGGCACCGAGTTCTACCGCGAGGCCATCACCCAGCTGCCCGACTCGGCCCTGCAGGCGGGCGACATCCTCGGCACCTCGCCGTCGTCGCCCATCGCCCGCCAGCGCAAGATCGGCTCGGTCTTCACCGAGGCCGAGATCCCGCTCGTCTCCGAGAAGAACGCCCTGTCCGGCATCCACCGGCTCTCGCTGAATGTCGCCGCGCGCTACGAGCGCTTTTTCACCAGCGACCGCAGCACGTTCGTGCCCAAGGTCGGCGTGCGCTGGGAACCCACCGACGGCTCGCTGGTGTTCCGCGCCAGCTACGGCGAAGGCTTCATGGAGCCGTCGCTCTACCAGCTCTACTCGCCGCCGGTCGCCGCCCTCACCCCGATCACCGACCCGGTGACCGGCAACAACGAGCCGGAGCAGAACATCACCACCGCCGGCAATCCCCTGCTCAACCCCGAGGATTCCCAGTCCATCAACATCGGCCTGGTCTGGTCCCCCAAGGGCGCGCTCAACGGCTTCACCTGGTCCATGGACTACTGGCAGATCGAGCAGACCGGCCAGGTCGCCGCCAACCCGCAGGACGTCGTCGACCGCGTGTCGGCCGGCCAGGCCACCGTGCCGGGCGAGGCCGTCATCCGCGATTTCGCCGGCAACATCGTGCTGGTGCGCTCCGTGTTCCGCAACCTGGGCGTTACCAAGGTCCGCGGCCTCGACTTCTCCGCCAGCTACCTGTGGAAGTCGTCCCTCGGCCGCTGGGAGACGGGCCTCACCGCGAGCTACATGGATTCCTACAAGAACTCCACCGACATCTCGCTGCCGCTGGTCGAGCTGATCGACACCGAGGTCCCGGGCACGGCGGGCGACGACGCCTACCTCAAGTGGAAGGGCATCGGCTTCGTCTCGTGGGCCCAAGGCGGCCTCAGCTCCCGCCTCCAGGCGATCTACACCCACGGCTTCCAGGACTTCGACATCAACGGCGATCCCTTCCGCGTGAAGGCGACGACCACGTTCGATCTCCAGGTCTCCTACGCGGTGCCCGCGGCGAAGAACGGCGACGGCAACCGCTGGCTCTCCGGCACCAAGCTGACGCTGGGCTGCAACAACCTGCTCGACAAGGATCCGCCCTTCGCCTCGAGCTTCGCCAACAATTCGAACGGCTACCCGGGCTTCATCTACAACGCCACCGGCCGCTTCGTCTACGTCAGCCTCGAGAAGAAGCTGTAAGTCATCTCCGCACTCACTGCCTTCAAGGCGGCTCCACCGGGAGCCGCCTTTTTGTTTGGTGGGAGGGCGCGTTACTTGTCAGCCATAGGCCGGGCGACGGCTGATCCCTAACGCGCCGTGGTTCGCGGCGGATTAAGGATAATCCGCCCTACCTGCCCGTCTTCTTGCCGCCCGCTCAATTCCCGCGCTCGATCTGCCGGCCGGGCCGCAGCGACTTCGCGAAGTCTTCCTTGCTGATTTGCTGCGTGTCCAATTCCTTCGCCACGGTGCCCTTCACGAGGTCGGATTTCTTCACCCGCTTGGGGACGTTGCTGCCGGTCGCGGTGACGTAAATGTATTCGTCCTCCGCCCCTTTTGTCTCGGCGGCCTTGGGCGCGCTGTTGCAACCGGCCAGGAGGAGGATTGAGCCAAGGACGAATACGCGGTAGGGCATGGCCCGAGGCTGCGGGCGCCCGCCAGCGGCTCAACCCCTCCGCGACCAAAGGCCAGATTTCGGCGATGTTTTCCCGTCGGCCGGCCCGGCGGCCCGCCGAACGGCGCCTTGCTGGCCAGCCGTCTTGTCCGCCATAGGCCGGGCGACGGCTGGTGCGCCGCTTCCTGCCGACTAGCTGGAGGGTGGCGTTCCAAAATGCGCCTTGTGCGCCGCATACGCCGCCTGGTCCGCCAGCATCGACTCGATCGTCGCCGCCAGCGGCTCGATCCGCGGCACGCCGGAGAACACCGCCTTGTCGCCGATCCCGCTCGTCAGGATGAACGCCGGGCGCTGGTCGATCTGGTGCGCGAAGAATTCCGCCGTGCTGGCCTTGATGCGCGCGGCCACCTCGGGCGACTCGGCCCGCGCCTGCAGTTTCTTCGGATCGACCTTCGTGGCCTTCACCGCCACCTCGATCGCCGGGCCCATCGAGGCAACCTTGATGCCCTCGCGGTCGGCCGCGTGGGCCAGCGCCAGGCGCAGCTCGTCGCCGGTGAAACCGAAATCCCGGCCGGCCTCCGCCACGTAGCTCGCGGCGGGGAACAGCCCCTCGCGCCACGGCTCCAGCCAGCCGGAGCTCAGCATGAACGGCGACCGCATCAGCATCCCGCTGCGGCGGTAGAACCAGTCGCACTGCTCGCGCGAGACCGGGTAGTCCTCCTTGCGCATCAGCGCGATCTTCCAGTCAAACTCGACCCCGCGGGCCGCGTAGCGCGCCTTCAGCTCGGCCCAGGCCGGCTCGACCCAGTAGCACCACGATGAAATGACCTCGAGATAGTAGGTGACTTTCATGCGGCGAGGATCCGGCCGCCCTTCCGGCCCGTCAACGCCGCAATCTCCCGCCACCCGCTACAGCGCCGCGCATCCGCGGGCACTACAGAAATTGTTCATCGTTCATCGTCCAATATTCATTGGCCATTTCCGGACCAAATGAACGATGCACAATGAAAAACCGGCCGCCTTTCGGCCATCCGTGAGAATCTGTGAAAGCCGTAGTTTTAAAAACTCCCGCCTCCAGTCCAGTCTCAGGCCTCTGCTTTCTTTCAGGTAGGGCGGATATCCTTAATCCGCCGGACGGCGCGTTAAGGATAACGCGCCCCACCACGGCCTCTCACCCGCGATTGGCCTTTTCCAGAATCCTGATCGTCTCGCGCAGCACCTGGCCGGGACCGAGGTAGTCGTCGCCGCGGTAGCTGTCCGCCAGCACCCGGCCGGCGGCGTCCACCAGCACGAGGCACGGGATGCCCGGGCCGCCGTAGCGCAGCAGCTCGGGGTTGCTGCCGCGCAGGTCGTATTTGAGCGCGGTCCACGGCATCCGGTCCTCCTTCATGTAGTCGCGCATGTCCCCGCCCGAGCGGTCGGCGCTGATGAAGACCACCTCGAACTCCGGATACTTCTGCTTGAGCTGGCGGTAGGTGTTGACGAAGCCCGGCGTGAACTCGCGGCAGGGCCCGCACCAGCTGGCGGAATAATAAAGCCCGAAATACTTCACCCCGGCCAGGCGGCTGTCCGCCACCGGCTGCAGCATGCTGCCGGACAGCTGCACGAGCTTGCCCGACAGGCGGCGGTGCATCGCCGACATCGCCCCGGCCGGCGCCGCGGCGGGTTCCTCGGCGGGCGGCGCTTCCTCGGCCGCGGCCGGCGCGGCCGACGGGTCGAGCCGCTGCAGCAGGTCGGTCTTGTCGAGGGGCACCTTGACGGTGGCGCCGCCGAGCTTGCCCGTCACGCCGTCGGCGGCGAGCGCGGTCACCGCGAGCTTCTTGCCGGCCCCCACCAGCATCATGCCGGCGGGCTGGCCGTTGCGGATCTGCGTGGCCTTGGTCATCGCGTTCACGGTGACCTCCGCCGGCCACAGCTGCGGGTCGGCGATGACCTCCTCCAGCGTGGCGGCGCGCAGCAGCGGCGAAAACAACAGGGCCAGCCAAAGCAATCCGCGGATCTTCATCCCGGCACGCTGGAGGATTTCCTCGCCCCGGTCAGCAGCCAAATCGGGTCCGCAAGTGAAGAAATTGTTCAATGTCCATCGTCCAATGTTCATCTGCCATTTCCGAGCCAATGAACACTGAACGATGAACGATGAAAATTGAACATTCCGGCCGCCCTTTTCAGGTTTCAGGCCTCAGGTTTCTTTAAGGTAGGGCGGATTATCCTTAATCCGCCGAGCGGTGCGTTAAGGATAACGCGCCCTACCCCGATCTCCCCGCGGCCCGCGACTCAGGGTTTTCCGTCGAACAGTTTCTTGATGCTCTCGCCGGCCTTCTTGGCGGCTTCCTTGGTCTTCTCGATGGTGTTCGCACCGGAGGTGGTGCCGAGCTGGCCGAGGGCGCTGGCCGTGCCGCTGACGATGTTGCCGAGCACGTTCTTCATCAGCGCCGTGGCAAGCTGGTCGGCCGTGATGCCGCCCTCCGCCACGCCGAGGTTGTCGAGGCTGAGGGGCGGCAGCGGCACGGGCAGCGCCGCGCCGGCGGCGCCGAGCGTGGCCTTCGCGTTGGTCATGCGGAATTTCTTCACGACAAACTTGATCGGCTTGCCGTCCTTCGTCCGGGCCGTCTGGCCGCCGCTGCCCGTGTAATCCTCGATGTTCTTCAGCAGGTCCTTGATGTTGCTGGAGATGATCTTCGTCTCATAGGTGAACTCCGGCTGGTCGATGATCAGCTCGTTGATGACGATGTGGTCGCCGAAGACCGACATCGGCTCGAGGTCGATGCTCACCTTGCCGAGGTAGAACGCCCGGCCGTCGGTCCAGCCGCGGGGGTTGTCCACCGCCAGGCCGCTGAGCGTGCCCGAGCCGGTGAACGGCGAGAGGCTGACGGACGCGAGCTCCACCTTGGTCTGCGTGAGCTTGGGGCCGAAGCTGTTCACGCCGGACTTCACGATCGAGTCGAGGGCGTAGGCCACGACAAAATAACCGGCAATCAGGAGCACCACCACGCCGAGCAAGGCCAGTTTGAGGAATTTCATCATGGGAGTATAGGATTGCGCGGAAGGGTGCGGGGTTCCCGGCCAAGCCGCAAGCCCCGTGAAATTGTCCAATGTCCATCGTTCATCGTTCAATTTTCATTTTCCGACCCCAAATGAACAATGAATGTTGAACATTGAAAAATGAACATTGGTCCGCCCGGGCCGTCCGGCCCCCGTATTTACACTTGTCACCCCGCGCCGCCGCCCCTCTGTATCGGCCCGACGAGTAAGCACCCCGCTTTTCCGTCCCCCCTGCCTTCCTATTTCAGGTTTCAGGTTTCAAGTTTCAGGTCTCTCCCTCACGCCTCTTCCCTCCTCACTCCGCCCTCAAGCAATGGCCCAAGCCTACACCGAAGCCAGCATCAAGACCCTCAGCTCCCTCGAGCACATCCGGCTCCGCCCCGGCATGTATATCGGCCGCCTCGGCAACGGCGCCCACGCCGAGGACGGCATCTACGTCCTCCTCAAGGAGACCATCGATAACTCCATCGACGAATTCATGATGGGCGGCGGCCGCAAGATCGAGGTCGAGCTCACCGACCGCTCCGTCAAGGTCCGCGACTACGGCCGCGGCATCCCCCTGGGCAAGCTCGTCGACTGCGTCTCCATCATCAACACGGGCGCCAAATACGACTCCGAGACCTTCCAGAAGGCCGTCGGCCTCAACGGCGTCGGCCAGAAGGCCGTCAACGCCCTCTCCCTCACCTACCGCGCCCAGGCCATCCGCGACGGCGAGACCAAGACCGTCGAGTTCGCCCAGGGCAAACTCAAGTCCCAGTCCAAGGTCACCAAGACCACCGACCGCACCGGCACCATCATCGAGTTCACGCCGGACGAGAAGCTCTTCGGCTCCGACTTCCGGTTCCGCACCGAGTTCATCGAGGACATGCTGTGGAACTACGCCTTCCTCAACCGCGGCCTCACCCTCACGCTCAACGGCAAGCCCTTCAAGTCCGAGCACGGCCTCAAGGACCTCCTCACCAAGGAGCTCTCCGGCGAGCCGCTCTACCCGATCATCCACCTCGAGGGCGAGGACATCGAGATCGCCGTCACCCACGGCAAGCACTACGGCGAGGAATACTGGTCCTTCGTCAACGGCCAGCACACCACCATGGGCGGCACCCACCTCGCCGCCTTCCGCGAGGCCTTCGTCGAGACCCTCCGCAACCACTTCAAGAAGGACTTCGACGCCGCCGACGTCCGCCAGTCCATCGACGCCGCCATCGTCGTCCGCGTCCAGGAGCCCGTCTTCGAGTCCCAGACCAAGACCAAGCTCGGCTCGACCGACATGGGCCCCAAGGGTCCCTCGCTGAAGGAATTCGTCGGCAAGTTCGTCCAGCAGGCCCTCGACACCTACCTGCACAAGAACCGCGAGACCGCCGAGATCATCAAGCAGAAGATCGAGGAGAACGAGCACGAGCGCAAGGAGCTCGCCGGCATCCGCAACATCGCCCGCGAGCGCGCCAAGAAGGCCTCCCTCCACAACCGCAAGCTCCGCGACTGCCGCCTCCACCTCGGCGACCGCAACCCGCGCGCCGAGGAATCCACCCTCTTCATCGTCGAGGGCGACTCCGCCGCCGGCTCCCTCACCGCCACGCGCGACGTCCAGACGCAGGCCGTCTTCGCCCTCAAGGGCAAGCCGCTCAACACCTACGGCCTGACCAAGAAGGTCATCTACGAGAACGAGGAGTTCCACCTCCTCCAGGCCGCGCTCAACATCGAGGACGGCCTCGACGGCCTCCGCTACAACCGGATCGTCATCGCCACCGACGCCGACGTCGACGGCATGCACATCCGCCTGCTGCTGCTCTCGTTCTTCCTCCAGTTCTTCCCCGACGTCATCCGCAACAACCACCTCTTCATCCTGCAGACGCCGCTCTTCCGCGTCCGCAACAAGAAGATCACGCGCTACTGCTACTCCGAGCAGGAGAAGCAGGCCGCGGTCGTCGAGTGCGGCGCCACGCACGAGATCACGCGCTTCAAGGGCCTCGGCGAGATCAGCGCCGGCGAGTTCAAGGACTTCATCGGCGAGAACATCCGCCTCGACCCGGTGAACCTGCACCACCTCTACAGCTCCGACGAGCTCCTGAGCTTCTTCATGGGCAAGAACACCCCGGAAAGACAGGACTTCATCATCGACAACCTCCGCGTGGAGAAGGACCTGGTGGAGGCGTGAGCCTCCATGGTTTTAAGTCTTAAGTTTTAGGTTTTAAGACACCTAACACTTAACACCTAACACGTAACACTTTCATAAGATGGCCAAGAAGAAACCTTCCAAGAAGAACGACCAACCCGAGCTCCCGCTCGACGCCGCCCCAGAGGTGCCGGTGCCAGAGGTCAGAGGACAGAAGTCAGAGGACAGCCCCAAGGCGGCTGAACCTTCAGGTCTCAGGTCTCAGGTCTCAGGTCTCGCCGACGCCGCGGCGGACGCTCCGCCTCCTCCCAAGCGCCCCAAGGGCCAGAAAGTTCAGGACGAACAAGCCCCCCTCGCGCAGAGCTACCGCAATTGGTTCTTGGATTACGCGTCCTACGTCATCCTCGACCGCGCCGTCCCGCACATCGACGACGGCCTGAAGCCCGTCCAGCGCCGCGTGCTCCACACCCTCTGGGACATGGACGACGGCCGCTTCCACAAGGTCGCCAACGTCGTCGGCGCCACGATGAAGCTCCACCCGCACGGCGACGCCTCCATCGGCGCCGCGCTCGTGTCCATCGGCCAGCGCGCCTGGCTCATCGAGCCCCAGGGCAACTACGGCAACACCCTCACCGGCGACGATGCCGCCGCCCCCCGTTACATCGAGGCCCGCCTGACCAATTTCGCCAAGGACGTCCTCTTCAACCCGAAGACCACCACCTGGCAGCTCAGCTACGACGGCCGCAACAAGGAGCCGATCACCCTCCCCGCCAAGTTCCCGATCGTCCTGCTCGAGGGCGCCGACGGCATCGCGGTCGGCCTCTCGACCAAGATCCTCCCGCACAACTTCAACGACCTCTGCCGCGCGGCGATCAACCACCTCCAGGGAAAAACCTTCCGCATCCTCCCCGACTTCCCCACCGGCGGCACCGCCGACTTCTCGGAATACAACGACGGCGAGCGCGGCGGCAAGGTGAAGGTCCGCGCCAAGATCGAGGAGCGCTCCAAATACCTCCTCGCCATCACCGAGCTCCCCTACGGGGTCACCACCGAGTCCCTCATCGAGTCCATCCTCGCCGCCAACGCCAAGGGCAAGATCAAGGTCAAGCACGTCGACGATAACACCGCCGACAAGGTCGAGATCCTCGTCCACCTCCCGCAGGGCTCCGAGCCCGACAAGGTCATCCAGCAGCTCTACGTCTTCACCAGCTGCCAGGTGCAGCTCAACCCCGCCGCCTGCGTCATCGTCCGCGACCCCAAGACCGGCGACGACAAGCCCCACTTCCTCGGCGTCCGCGACATCCTCAAGGCCAGCGCCGAGGCCACCCGCGAACTCCTCAAGCGCGAGCTCGAGATCAAGCTCGGCGAACTCGAGCAGCAGTGGCACTGGGATTCCCTCGAGCGCATCTTCATCGAGGAGCGCATCTACCGCCTCATCGAGAAGTCCAAGACCTGGGAAAGCGTCCTCGCCGAGATCCGCGGCGGCCTGAAGCCCTTCCTCAAGCAGCTCCGCCGCGAGGTGACGGACGACGACATCGTCCGCCTGACCGAGATCCGCATCAAGCGCATCTCCGCCTACAACCGCTTCCAGGCCGACGAGGCCATGAAGAAGACGGAGGAAGGCATCAAGGAGACGAAGGCCAACCTCAAGAAGCTCACGGAGTATGCCGTCGCCTGGTTCGAGATGCTGCAGGAGAAATACGGCAAGGGCCGGAAGCGCATGACCAGCTACGACGAGATCGAGCAGATCGACGCCTCGGCGGTGGTCAGCGCCAACCAGCGCCTCTACGTCAACCGCGAGGACGGCTTCATCGGCCTGAACTGGCGCCAGCACGAGTTCGTCACCGAGTGCACGATCCTCGACAGCGTCCTCACGATCATGGGCGACGCGAGCCTCAAGGTCTCCAAGGTCGCCGACAAGACCTTCATGGGCCGCGACATCAAACACGTCGCCATCTGGCCCAAGGAAGGTGACACGAACTTCTACACGATGATCTACCAGGACGGAGAGTCCGGGAAGGCCTTCGCCAAGAAGTTCCAGATCGGCGGCCTCAGCCGCGACAAGCTCTATCCCCTCGCCAAGTCCGAGAACTCCAAGCTCATCTACCTAGATGTCGCCGCCAAGGAAAAGGACATGCCCAAGTCAGTGCACGTCTCCCTCGACGGCCGCTCCGGCGCCCGAGTTCGCGAAATCGACTTCGACCTAACGCCGGTTCCCGTTTCGACCAGAACCGCGAAAGGCCTTACGGTAACGAAATGGAGTATCAAAGAAGTTAAGCGAAACGACCTCGCCTTGAAGTAATCCACCCACTTTGTCTCGTCCGTAGCGTGCCGAAGGCGATTCTCCCAAAGCCTCGCCTAACCCGTGACGCCACGTATCAATGACGCGATATCTACAATCTTCAAAAACCTGGTGATGGTGGTGTGCCGGGATAATTCCTGTCTGATCAATTCGAATATCTCCTCTGTGTTATGCTTATTCTGAGGCAGCACCTGCTGGATGCTATTCCGAGCACACAGCAATAATTTCCTTATTTCAACGAAAGCCTCTTCAGCGCTTGTCGACCCAATCTTTACTGCGAAGGCCTCCGTGCGCTGCTGCTCATCTATCTGAAAGAAAATCAAAGCAGGCTCAGGCACTAATGCTGGATTACTTTCTTTCAGTATATTTTTCGCTACAAACTTCTTCGCCTTATCCAACATGCCCCCGTGACTACTTCGTCGGCAGTTAGATATATTGAAAGCAAAGACGGTCAGATATTTTCCAGAGACTTCATCTAGTGCGTCCCAATATCTCTCGTTCATCACAACTTCTGCAATCTCCGCATTACTGAAGTCATATACCAATGCGGCAAATGCTAGCGCCCGTCCTTGAGCGCGATGTTCAATGCAAATTTGTTTAAAATGATCGGCGAAATATTCATACGCTGACTCCTGCCTGCTTTCTGTCTTCCCAAAGACTATGTCATGCATAATTCGAGACGGAGTTGGACTCTCTGTTGCCCAGATAATGGCAGTTACTGCCCCTTGGTGCCAACCGGCTTCAACAGGATCGCCCTCGATGGAGTCACCTCAAACGTCACCTTTGACCCGCCCTTGAGGTCATGCTTCTTCCGCAACGGAGCTGGAATCGTCACCCGCCCCCGCGTCGAAAACTTCACTCGGTAGGTTGGCTCAGTTTTCATATCTAATTGAGCACTGGTATACCCACTTCGACTAGGTATTGGAAAGTCGAATCATAGTAAGCGGGCGGCCTCGTGTGATCCGTTGGGTCACCCTCGGGCACAAAGATAACCATCCCCTGCCGGGCACGGGTCAGAAGCACCCGGTAGGCGTTCTTCATATAACTCCGATTATCCAAGTTCTTGGTGTTTTCCCAGCTATCACCCTTGAATCTATGATAACTCCATTCCTTGCCTTTGAATCTAAAATCACCGTCCCAAGTGACGACAGCCCAATCCACTTCTAAACCCTGCACCTGAAACTCTGTAGCCGCGTCTTCAAGATAGTAACTGGAACGAGTGTCGTCCTTGCCATTCAAGAACCACTGCACGGGATCGGTCTTCACTCGAATATCAATGGCGTGCGGCTTGAGCCGCTGAGCCTTCGAGGAAGCAACCAAACCATAACGCTCGCTACCGCGGGCCCTGGATCGAACCCACTGCTTCGCCAAAGCTAGATTTCGCGTCACGGCAATCGGATACCGCTTCAGCTTGGCTAATGTCTCTCTGGCTTGATCCCGTTCACAATCGAGCAGCGCTTTCACAAAGGCCGAGACATGCTCTGCTCGGAATGACCTCATCGAGACTGACAAATGCAGATTGTCGTCGAGATGGACGCCACGCGTCTCCTTCACAGCTCCAATCATTTCTCCAGCCGCGTATTCGCTATCGGTCAGCCGAGATGAGATATACATGTCCCAATGCGGGAAAGAGGTTTTCACTGCTTCCAGCCAAGCGCCGATGCCAGATTCACCGCGGTTGATCTCCTGTCCGCCGCCAACCAAGCAGAGAATCACGGCCCAATCCTTATGACGGTCCACGTAACGTATCAAAAACTGGGGCTCCGAATCTGTGAAATTAGAGACGCCTTTTTTCCGTTTCATGAAATCAGCCGTCATTGACTGATTCCAGGCGCGCTGGGCCTCGTCGAACACAACAACGTGGTCCGCCGGCGGCGCCTCACTCTTGAGTGCCTCATCCCGGAAGTGATGCACATTCTGAATAAACTGCTTCACCGGATCGCTCCCCTTCTTCGGCTTCTGCCCTCGCCGCTTCAATCGCGCCTTCTCGTCCCGCGACAACGCAGCCCGAAGCACGGCAACGAGCGGTCCATTGCCAGACAACAACACCGCATGTGTCGGGCTCTCCGTCCGGGCATGCTGAGTCGCTACGTTTAGACCCACCAAAGTTTTACCTGCGCCGGGCACACCGGTGAGAAAACATATGATCTTCCGACTCTTCGCCCTCGCCTCATCGATCAACTCCTCAATTCGCCGTGAAGTCTCGCCCAGGTTCTTCCTCCCGGCGTCGAAAGCCTTAATCGCCTCAACGCCGTGATGGGCGTAGAGTGCTCGTGCCGCCTCAACGATCGTAGGTGTCGGCTTGTAGGCCCCTTGAGCCCATTGGCTTTGATCTAGGGCAGCACCGCCGATCACTCCCAAGGCATATTCAATTACTCCACGGAACCCGACCGGATGAGTCTGCATTGGGCGGTAAACCCCATCCGCGTCCTTAGTCAGCTTGGTGGGCGGCGACCCCTTCGCCTCGGTTGCGATCAATATAGGCACCAGTGACACTTGGTGACTCGCCTCATGGAAATTCTTTAGATCGAGCGCATAGTCCCAAACTTGGTCAACCGCCGCTCGATCGAACGCCGCTTCGCCTACTTTGAATTCAACGACGAACACGACGGGACCAATCAGAAGGACCGCATCCACCCGGCTACCCATGCGGGGAATATTGAACTCCAAGAAGAGGGTGCCTGTCAGTCCCTCGAGATTCTTCTGCAGAAACGCAATCTGTTCCAACCACGCCGCCTTCTGGGTCGTCACTAAATCGAAGTCGGGATTCTGCGCCAAGATCCCGAACACCGCATCCGGATCAGCCTTTCTGAAGTCTTCAATCGACGCCCCATACCAAGCCCTCGATGCGACCGTTGTTGGGGTGAGATTCGCCACTGTGAAACAACTGCCGGACCAACAAACCCAAGGCAAGACCGCGGTATTTTCGGCTCGGGACAAGGCTTGTGAATTCTCGCGCCATCCTCAAGTTGGCGTCGTGCGACGGGGGCCACCGCTGCGCATAACTCTAAAAATCCACGCACCTCCCCCATGCGCATTATGAAAGGCTACTTCTGTCTTACCCTGGCCGTGTTTGCGATCGTCTCGGTCTCTTCAGCAGCGGTCATAGAAACCTCCTTATCCTGTCCCGATTTCACACTGCCTGGCACTGCGAAAACCGTTAGCGGAGCAGAAGTCAGGTCATACAATACCGTAACGCGAAAGGTGATGGTGAAGATCGGGAACCAGGTGAAAACACTCCCGCTTGAAACTATGCCACAGGAGATACAGCAGAAGATTGCTCAGATTCCTCTGCCGCCCCCGACCGAAGCGGAAAAAATGGCCGAACAGAAGCAGGATGCCGCGTTCCGCAAAGCACGGGAGAAGAATATGGTCAGTCGGGAAACCCAAATCGGGAAGGATGCGCTGAACGCACAGAAGACCGCACTCCAAGAATCCCGACGGCTTGCTGTAAAGAAGGCCGAAATGGAGATGGAAGAGCAAATTACCCTGAAGCGCCGGATCACAGAAATGGCCAACTATGCGCGCTCAAATTTTCATGGAGCAAACGTAGTTGTTCTCGGCTCACCTGAGGAAGTGCCTGGATGGCCAGGCCAATGGCGCGTCCGCGGCGAATACGATGCACCCGTCACCACGTATGGGCGCACTACCGGCTACAAGAGAAAGGACTGGAACATGGTCCTGAAAGTAGACCCCAGCGGAATGATCCAGCAAATCTCGGTCGACAAATAATCTGCTCAAGACCGCGGTGTTTGTGGACGGTTGCTTCAGCATTCCCCCGGCCTACGGCTGACAAGTCTGGCCCGGCCCTCCTTCGCGTGAAGCTACAGAGGGCGCAGCTGCCCCAGGCACGGCACCAAGCCCAGGACCAACGCGAAGTTCTGGAGAAACAAGATCGCCACCAACCAGGCCCGCGACCGAAAGGTGAACCGCCTCCTCCGCGCCCGCGGCTGGAAGGTCGCTCGTGTGTGGGAACACGAGCTCAAGCGTCGTGACGAGCACAAGCTCGCTCGACGATTACTCCGCGTTCTGGGACGGAGCGCGTGAGCGCGGAGATGGTCAGCCCGCGGTTTGCGTTAAGGGCTGGCCCTGACGCGAAGCGAAGGGTGGATGCAGCGGGCGCCCTCTGGGCGGCGAGGACACAACATGAGCTGAAGTGTAAGGATGAAGCCAAACTCCTCCGCCGCCTGCGCACCACCCTGCCCGCCTGAGCACCGTTAATTTGTAACGTATTATATTACAAATTTCCGCCCGGGCCTCCGAGCCGGCCGACCGTTGGTAGATTAATAGACTACTTCCTTGAGCGGTCCCGCCACAGTCTACGCAGGACCGCCAGAATCCAGACATCCATGGCGATGACGGCGATGCCCAGCATGGTCAGGTAGAACCAGTATCCCGAGGGAAAACCGTCACGTCCTTCTATGCCCTCCCAGCCGCTGCGCCGGCCAATCATCCTTCCCGTGATGGCCGCATAAAGGAACGCGTAGTTCATCACGACCGCGGTCGCTGAAAACAGCAGTGCATTCAGCAGCGGACTCCGGAAACCTTGGAACGGCCGGTTCATGAACTCCCATAGCTTTTTCATGTTCCCAGGTCAGAGCTTCCACGCCAGCAGGCCCGTGGTCAAAACCACAAACGCCACGCTCAGCCCGATGACCCATCGGTTCCACTTGTCGCGCGGCGGCGGCGTGCGGCCGAGCTTGCGCGCCTCCCGGCGCTCGAGACGGTTCTCTTTTCCCTTCACCCATACATAGAAGTCCGCGAGCAAGGTCAGGCCATCGAGGGCGAAGAAGAGCTCGGCCAGGATCTCGAGGATGAATTCCATGTCCGCGATGACATCCGGCGCGCCACCCGACACAAGCCGCACCGGACTGGAAATCCCCGCGCGGTTTCCAGCCCTTCGTTGGCCCGTAAATCGAGCTTCTGGTTTGCCAAGCCGGAATGTTTTTCGTCCACTCCCCACGTCAGCGGGCCGCCATTCCCATGAAGAAGCGCGCCCGCATTGTCCCCACCGACTCCGTTGAATCCCGCATCCTGACCCTCCGCGGCCAAAAGGTGATTCTGGATGCCGACCTCGCCGCCATCTACGGCGTCACGACCAAACGCCTCAACGAGCAGGTCAAACGCAACGCCAAGCGTTTTCCGGCCGATTTCATATTCCGTTTAACACCAATGGAAAAGAAGGAGGTGGTCGCAATTTGCGACCACCTCCTTGAGCTGAAATTCTCACCTGTGCTTCCCTATGCCTTTACGGAGAACGGAGCAGTGATGGCTGCCAATGTCCTGAACAGCCCACAGGCCGTGCGGATGAGCGTGTTCGTTGTGCGCGCCTTCATCCGCATGCGCGAACTCCTCACCGGCTCCAAGGAACTGGCCGTCGAGCTGAAGAAACTCGAGGCCAAGCTCACCTCGCGGCTCGACGTCCATGAAGCGGCGATCACGGAAGTCCTGCGCCGCATCATGCGGTTGCTCGACCCGCCGCCACTGCCGCCCGTGCCGGAAAAAGAGATGGGCTTTCACACGACGCTCAAGCGCCCGGTCGGAAAACCCACCTCCGGCGGTAAATCCTGATCTTCTCTTTCGCGCCTTCGCGCCTTCGCGTGAGACCTTAGTGCGTGGAGTTCAAACACTCACGGTCACGCGCAGGAAGGTGGCCGTGATCGACGTCGCGGCCGGGTTCGGGCTCCGGTTCTGGCTGGCGAACAGCGCCTCCAGCTCGCGCTGCAGGTCGGCGGCCTTGCCGTTCTTCTCCGCGGCGGCGAAGGCGTTCATCGTCGGCCCGTAGAACTGCCGGAACTCGTCCACGAACCCGGCCGGCGCGCCGGCATACTCGAACGTGAAGCGGTCGCGCACACTGGCGATCCGCTCCGCGGCGACCCCGGGCTCATCCGCTCGCCGCCCCGCTGGTTCCGCACCTGCAGCATGGCCCACATCCGCCCCGCCGCCAAGCCGCTGCGGGTGTGAGGGCCTTGGCGCGGGATAAATACCGAGACTGAATCGGGGATTGGCTGAAAGATCCGGCGCGCGGCCGACGTTTGTTGAATCCATGCACTCACTCACCGCGGGATTCGCGCTGAATTCGGCTGACTTTTCCTGCCGCGGCGGTAGTCATGCGCAAGCCCACCTCCTCTCGCTCAGGTTTGTTCCTTCCACCGCCCGTCGGGCACCTGTGTCAGTCACCCCTTCTCCCGCCAACACGGGATCAGGGGCCAAACCTCCGGTTTGATCATCTCCGCACTGCCGTGCTCCGTCAGGTCTCAGGTCTCTGCCTTCTGCCTTCGTCCGGTTAACCCCAACCCGCACACCCCATGCCCGCTGACTTCAATCCGGCCGCCTTGCTGAACTATGCCAAGTGGGCCGTCATCGCCTACCTCGCCTTCTATGCCGCGATGGCGTTCGGCCTCAGCCTGCTGGCCGCCCGCGTGCGCCAGCGCTCCGCCTGGCTGGCGTGGTTCCCGGTGCTGAATTATTACCTGATGTGCCGGCTGGCGAACGCCTCGCTCCTGCTGATCCTGCCCGCGCTGATTCCCGTCCTGAATTTCCTCGTCTTCGCCTACCTCGGCGCCGGCATGGCGAAACGCGTCGGCGGGAGCCCCTTCCTCGGCGTCCTGTTCGGCGTCCCCGTGCTGGGCAACCTCGTGCCGCTGCTGCTGGGCGCCGGCGGCCGCACCGCGGCGGAACAGGCCGAGCCGCCCCCGGTCCGCCCGCCCCTGGTCACCGCCCTGATCCACGCCGGCGTGGCGCTCACCCTCGTGGCGCTGTCCGGCGCCGGCTTCATGGCGGCAAGCCGCCTGTCCAGGACGGCGGACGCGACCGCCGCGCAGGCGACCGCGACCCTGCCCGAGCGCCTGGCGGGCTCGCTCACCGAGTTCCCCATCGACACCGCCGCGGACGACCCGGCCCGGCCCACCCAGGTTGTCAGCGAAAGCTACGCCGACCCGGCCGACGGCGAGTCCCGCGGCGGCGGCCAGATCTCCAGCCAGCAACTGCCGCCCTGGATCGCCCCCGCCTCGCTGCCGGGCCTGGCGGAAAACGCCACCTCGGCCGAATACGTGACCGCCAACGCCGGCGCGAAGGTGAACGTGGTGACACTCTCCATGCGCGATACCCGCAACGGCGAGCTCACCCCGCCGACGCGCCAGCAACTGGCCGAGATCGCGCCCGATGCCACCGTCACCGGCCTGGAATTGTCCACCCCCGAGAACGTGACCTACCGCGGTTTCCGCGTCACCACCGCCCTCGCCGTCTATTACGCGCTGCGCCGCGGCGACACCAACACCGCCATCCTGATCTCCGCCCAGGAAGCCGCCGGCATGGCCGTGGCCGAGCGCCTGGCCCGCAACGTCGGCAACGGCCAGGGCCTGCTCGAGGACGAGCAATACCGCGGCTCCTTCAGCCGCCTGCCCCCGCCGCCCCCGGGCACCAGCGTGCAGATGGTCCGGACCATCACCGAGGCCGACATCGCCGCCGCGGTCGCCAAGATGGACGCCAACATGGCGGCCGCCAGCGCGGACCCGGAGATGGCCCGGTTCGCCGAGTTCCTCCCGCTGGTAAAGACCGTGGTGCCCCGCACCATTTCCACCGCCATCTACACCGAAGCCCGGGATTCGAAGGACGGCTTCATCGCCGGCGTGGCCGGCTATTCCAGCGGTTCCAACGCCTGGACCGCGATGCAGGCCCTGCGCACGCTGCAGGCCTTCCTGCCGCCCGGCCTGCCGGTGACGGTCACGACGATCGACGTCGGCGGCTCCACGGCCTTCGCCGTGGACGCCGTGGACAGCGGAAAACCATTTGGCGCCATCCTCCTGCGCCGGGGCTCCTCCATCGCCGCGCTGACCGGCGTGAACACGACGTCCCAAGCCCTGCTCCCCTGGGCCGAAAGCTACGCCCGGGAAAAGTAACGCCGGCGCCCGTCGATCGCCGAAGCGCGCAGTCCTCGGGACAAATACCGGCGGTAGGCCGCAACGGGACGCCTGAGCGCTTACCCACCCACTACTTCTTGGCCAGTTTTCTCAGCAGTTCGGCCAGGCCGGCCTTGTCCAGCCGTCGGGCGGCAATCGCAATCATCGCGTGGTGCAGCGCGTCGGTGTTTTCCGGCACGACAATCCCGTTCAGCCGAAGAAAGACCAGCGCCGCAGCCATGCCCGTGCGTTTGTTGCCATCAAGGCAGGACTGGGACTCGGCCAGATGATAGGCGTAAGCCGCCGCCACGTCGTAGAAGTCACCCCGGCCATAAAACCAGGTGTTCTGCGGCTGGTAGACGGCCGCGGCAAAGGCGGCGGGATCGCGCAACCCATCCTGCCCTCCGTGCAGCTCAAGGGACAGCCGATGAAGTTCCGCGACCTGTTCCAAGGACAGGAAGCGCGGCGCATTCATTGACTGAGTTTTTTCATGAGCGCCGCGTGCTCCTGAAAGGCCCACTTGGCAGCCTCGGCAAAAGCCTCGTCACTCGCATACTCCACCCCGCGCGGCCCGGTCTCCTCCAGCTTCTGGATGAAGCCAACGACCTTCGCCCGCTCCTCCGGAGGGAGCGACTTGATCTGCTGGATGACGTCCTGTGCGGTCATGCCACCAAACTACCCTCAGCGGCTGACCCGGCAAGTGCGGAGATGCCTGGTCCGGCACAGCTTCCTCCCTGGACCCGAATGACAATTTGGGGCCAGCTCCGGGGTCAGCGACCCCGCCTGCAACTTGAGCCTAAGCCCGTTCGCGCCCTTCGCGCCTCTTGTCGGCCATGGGCCGGGCGACGGCTGATCGCGTGAACCATATTGCGCTTTTTGTGGCCAATCCCTGAAACGCCTCCTTGTCGCGGGCCGGCCGCCCCCGTAAGGTCGGCCGATGGAAACCACCGCGTGGGTCGATCTGGGCGACGAGGCGTTGCTCGACAAGAAGATCTCCCAGCTCGGCCTGACGCTGACGGGCACCCCCCTTGAGGCGTTGGTGAAGCAGCTCCACGACGAGCTGACGGCCAAGGGCCTCGTGTTCCACCCGCCCTGCCACGTCGGCGACGAGTGGTTCGTGCCCGTCGGCATCCCGGCCATCTACGTGCCCTTCTTCCTGACCCACGAGCGCCTGCGCCGGCTCGAGCGGAGCATGATGCTCGAGGTCGAGGGCGAGACCCCGGAATGGTTCATGCGCCTGATGCGCCACGAGGCCGCCCACGCCTATGCCTACGCCTACCAGCTGACCCGGAAAAAGAAATGGCAGCGCATCTTCGGGAAGACCTCGGCCGACGACACGCCGGAGTTCTACCGCCCGCGCCCCTACAGCCACTCCTACGTCGTCCACCTCGACGACTGGTATGCGCAGAGCCACCCGGACGAGGACTTCGCCGAGACCTTCGCCGTGTGGCTGACGCCGGGCCTCGACTGGCGCGAGCGCTTCAAGGGCTGGAAGGCCCTGCAGAAGCTCGAATACGTCGACGAGCTGATGAAGTCCCTCGCCGGCGTGCCCCCGCCCTACCAGCCCGGCTACCGCGAGAAGGATTTCAATTTCCTCAACCTCAAGCTCAAGACCTACTACGCGCGGAAGAAGAAGCTCTACGAGGACACCTACCCGGACTTCTACGACCGCGACCTGCGCCAGCTCTTCACCGGCGCGCCCGACGCCGGCCCGGCCCTCAAGGCCTCGCGCTACCTCCGCTCGCGGCGCCGCGACCTGATGGACGCCGTGTGCGAGCCGACCAACGAGAAGCGCTACCGCGTCAACAAGCTCCTCTCCCGCCTCATCGACCGCTGCGACCAGCTCGGATTGCGCCTGCCGCCCGCCGGCCCGACGCCGGACCTCGCGGTCGGGGCCTACATCACAACGCTTGTCATGAACTACCTGTTCACCGGAAAATTCAAACGCACCAAGTGACAGCAAACGCACCGATTTTCCCTGATATTGAACAACTGATGCATCGCCTAACGGCTCTGCTAATGAGTGAGCTTCACCTAATCGGTTCCGCAGTAGGCTTCGGGGGTCGGCTGATCGCCGACGGAGAAACCAGCCGAACTTCCCCGCGGCGATTAGCCGCTCCCCGAAACCAAACCCGGAGCCGATCAGGCGGAGGGCTCAACCAAGCGCAGCCGGTAGGCGGAGCATCAGTGGTTAATCCTTCCGAGGGTTTGAAAACACTCCTTAGTGGTTAAATACATTACCCATTAACATGGCCAAGAAACTCAAAGTGCTCGCCCTCTTCGACTCGCCGCGGCCCACCGCCGCCGACGAGGACCTCGGACCGGAACTCAAGACGGACGCCTGGAAGACCGAGGCCGGCGTCCTCGCCGCCCTGACGGAGCTGGGCTATCAGCACGAGCACCTGGCGCTCTTCGACGATCCCGACGTCCTCCGCCAGAAGCTGCAGACCTTCAGCCCGGACGTGATCTTCAACCTGGCCGACGCCTTCCGCAACAACCCGACCTTCGACCAGCACATCGTGTCGTTCCTCGCGATGCACGGCATCCCGTTCACCGGCTGCGGCCCCTCGGGGCTCGTGTTGTGCAAGCACAAGGGCGTCTCGAAGAAGATCCTCAGCTACCACCGCATCCACACCGCCGCCTTCGTCACCATCCCGCGCGGCAAGCGCATCGTCCGCCCGAAACACCTGCGCTTCCCCATCCTGGTCAAGCCGCTCAAGGAGGAGGCCTCCTACGGCATCTCGCAGGCCTCGTTCGTGGAGAACGACAAGGATTTCGAGGAGCGCGTGCAGTTCATCCACGAGAAGCTCAACGGCGACGTCATCGCCGAGGAATACATCGAGGGCCGCGAGCTCTACGTGAGCATCCTCGGCAACCACCGCCTGCAGGTCTTCCCGATCCGCGAGCTGGTCTTCCGCGAGGTGCCGCCCGACGAGCCCAAGATCGCCACCTACAAGGCCAAGTGGGACGAGGCCTACCGCAAGCGCTGGGGCCTGGAGAACCGCTTCGCCGAGGGCCTCGACCCGGCCGTCGTGCGGAACATCGAGTCCGTCTGCAAACGCATCTACCACCTGCTCACGATCGACGGCTACGCGCGCCTCGACCTGCGGCTGACGGCGAAGAACGAGGTCTATTTCATCGAGGCCAACCCGAACCCCATCCTCGCCCCCGACGAAGACTTCGCCCAGTCCGCCATGAAGACCGGCCTGACCTACCCGCAGCTGATCGACAAGATCGCCCGCCTCGGCCTGAAGACCGACCGGGACTAGCGCCGGACGGCGCGGAAACCTGAAACCTGAGACA
>JAYRXZ010000032.1:0-33144 GCA_041917235.1 Lacunisphaera sp.
ACCTGGGGAACGACAGCTACGCCATGCTGGTGGCCCAGCCGGATTGCGACCTGGCGTGGTTTGCCTCGGTGGACGCCGAGGGCGTGCGCAATCCCGCCGCCGCCGAGACGGTCGGGCGCATCCAGAGCCGCAACTACGGCTGGCACTGCGGCTGCACGCAGCAGAAGATCCTCGGCGCCATCGCACCGGCGTTCCGGGCCGACCCCGAGGGACTGTTCGGCGACGGGGAGACCATCCGCGTGGAATGCCCGCGCTGCGCCGCCGGCCACACCCTGACCCGGGAGGCGATGGAGGCCTATCTGGTGGAGTCGGGGAAGAAATCCTGAGTTTGCGGGTGGGAAGGGGCTTTATGCCCCGACTCTTTTAATTTGTCGGGGCTTAAAGCGCCTCCCACCTTTCCGGGATGAGCATTTGGGAGATCATCGGCACGGTGCTGGGCGTCATCGGCGTGTGGCTGATGATCCGCCAGAACATCATCGGCTGGCCGGTCGGCCTCGTGCAGGTGGCGGTGTATGCCTGGGTGTTCTTCGATGCCAGGCTCTACTCGGATGCCATCCTGCAGGTCGCGTTCTTCCTCATCCCGGCCTACGGCTGGTGGCTTTGGTGGCGCGGAAAGCGAGCGCAGGCGGCCGATCGGCGCGGCGGCGCCGCCGCGCCTCCCATCCTGCCGGTGACCCAGCTCGGACCCGCGGCCGCGGCCGGCGCGGTGGTTGCCGGCGCGGTGCTCACGGCAGGCTGGGGGATGCTCATGCATCGCACGACCGACGCGGCGCTGCCTTTCTGGGACGCATTCATCCTGATTTTCAGCCTCATCGCCCAATGGCTGCAGGCGCGCAAGAAACTCGAATGCTGGCCCGGCTGGCTGCTGGTCAACACCGTGGCCATCGGGGTCTATTGGGTGAAGGACCTGCGGCTCACGGCCGGGCTTTACGTAATCTTCTGGCTGATGGCCCTGTGGGGCTGGCGCGATTGGCGCCGGTCCATGAAGGGGGCGGCATGATCGGCGCCCGGCGCATCGCCGTCTACGGTCCCGAATCCACGGGCAAGACTCAGCTCGCGGGCAAGCTGGCCGCGCATTTCGATGCCCCCTTGGTCGCCGAGTATGCCCGCGAGCGCTGGGACCAGCAGGGTGCACTCGGCCTCGAGGATATGCTGCCGATCGCCCGGGAACAGTGGCGGCGGGAAGACGAGGCGGCGGCGGGCGCCAACGGTCTCGTCATCTGTGACACGGACGCGCTGACCACGATGCTCTGGAGCGACCTGCTTTACGGCACCTGCCCGGATGAGCTGCGGCGCGGGGCGGAGAAACGCTGCCGGAATTACGCGCTCTACCTCCTGCTGGACATCGACATGCCCTTTGCGCCCGACCCGCAACGCTGCTTTCCCGATCCGGCGGACCGGGAAAAGGGCATGCGCATCTGGCGCGGCGCGCTGGAGCGCCGGTCGCTGCCCTTTGTGCTGATCCGGGGCGACTGGGCCGCGCGCGAGGCGGCGGCCATCGCGGCGGTTCAGGCGGTGCGCTAGGAATCCGGTTATTGGTAGTCCGGGTAGTCGGGTTGATACATCTGCGCCTTGATGTAGGCGGGCAGGTCGGCGGGCCGGGGCTGGCGGGCGACGCCGCTGGCATAGGCGATTTCCGCCACCCCGAGCGCGATGGCGGCGGAGACCTCGCGGATGCGGGTGAGCGCCGGGTAGACGCGGCCGATGGCCAGGTCCTCCGGGGTCACCAGCTTTGCCAGCTCGCGCGCGGCGACGAGGAACATCTCATTGGTGACCCGCGAAGACTGGGTGGCGACCACGCCGAGCCCGACGCCGGGGAAGATGTAGGAGTTGTTGCCCTGGCCGGACACGTAGGTGCGGCCGGCCAGCGTGCACGGCGGGAAGGGGCTGCCGCTGGCGAAGATCGCGCGGCCGTCGGTCCACGTGTAGGCCTGCTCGGCGCTGCATTCGGATTTCGAGGTCGGGTTGGAAAGCGCGAACACGATCGGCCGTTCATTGAGGCGACCCATGAGCCGCACCACCGGCTCGGTGAAGGTGGCGGCCTGGCCGGAAACGCCGATGAGGGCGTGCGGCTTGAGGGCCTCGATGGCGGCGCCCAGTTCCTTCACCGGGGCGTGGTCGTGCGCGAAGCGGAGCTTGTGGTCGACGAGATCGGTGCGGCTTTTCACGACGAGGCCCTTGGAATCCACAAACCAGCACTGGCGCCGCGCGGTCTCGAGGGGCACGCCCTCGGCGACGAGGGCGTCCACGATCAAGTCGCCGATGCCGATGCCGGCCTCGCCGGCGCCGTAGAAGAGGATGCGGAGGTCCTTCAGCGGCCGGCCGGACAGGCGGGCGGCCGAATAGAGCCCGGCGAGCGTGACGCCCGCGGTGCCCTGGATGTCGTCGTTGAAGGTGCAGACCTTGTCCTGGTAGCGGTGCAGCAGCGCGAAGGCGTTGGCGTTGCCAAAGTCCTCGAACTGGAGGCAGGCGCGCGGGAAGACCACCTGCACGGCCTGGACGAACTCCTCGACCAGCTGGTCATAGGCGGGGCCGCGCAGGCGCGGCACGGGCGTGCCGATGTAGAACGGGTCCTCGCGCAGCTCGCGGTTGTCGGTGCCGACGTCGAGCATGATGGGCAGGCATTGCGCGGGGTGGATGCCGGCGCAGCCGGTATAGAGGGCCAGCTTGCCCACGGGGATACCCATGCCGTTGGCGCCGAGGTCGCCGAGGCCGAGGATGCGCTCGCCGTCGGTCACGACGATCATGCGCACGTCGGCGTGGGGCCAGTTGCGCAGGACCCTGGCGATGCGGCCGCGGTCCGCCGCGGTCAGGTAAAGTCCGCGCGAGCGGCGGAAGATGTAACCCCACCGCTGGCAGGCCAGGCCGACCGTGGGGGTGTAGATGATGGGCATCATCTCGGGCAGGTGATCGAGCACCACCCGGTAAAAGAGGGATTCGTTCCGCTCCTGCAGGGAGATGAGGTAGATGTATTTCTCCAGGTCCGTCGGCTTGCGCCGGAAGCTTTCGAGCACGCGGGCGACCTGCTGGTCCTGCGGGAACACCCGCGGCGGCAGCAGGCCGCGCAGGCCGAGCTGGTCGCGTTCGGCGTCAGTGAAGGCGGTGCCTTTGTTGAGCAGCGGATCGTGGAGGAGATCGGCGCCGCGTTTGGCAAGGAGGGAAGTGCTCATGATATGGGGGTTTGGAGAACCCGAGGATACCGCGCCCGTGGCGGCAAACCAACGGCGATGACGGGGTGGGCGGCGGTAATGACCGTTTGGCGCTGACGCTGAGCCGGTGGCTAATAAATGGGCGCCGGCAAAAAATGCGTAGATTTGGGCGAGTTGTGCGTTGAAGCCCGCCGGCTTTCCGCCAGAACGCCCCACATGCTGACGGAGGATTATCTCCAGCGCTTCGGCGGACTCGGCCGGCTCTACGGGGCGGCGGCCCTGCCGCGGCTGCACGCGGCGCATGTCTGCGTCGTGGGCGTGGGCGGGGTCGGCTCGTGGGTGGTCGAGGGCCTGGCCCGGTCCGGGATCGGGGCGATCACCTTGATCGACCTCGACGACGTGTGCCTGACCAACGTCAACCGCCAGCTGCCCGCGCTCGACGGCAACATCGGCCGGCCGAAGGTGGCGGCGCTGGCAGAGCGCGTGAAGCTGATCAACCCGGCCTGCACCGTCGTGACGGTCAGCGAGTATTTCACGGCGAAGACGGCGGACCAGCTGCTCGCGACGCGCTTCAGCTGGGTGGTGGACTGCATCGACCTGATGTCGAACAAGGCGCTGCTGATCGCCGAGTGCACGAAGCGCGGCCAGCCGGTGCTGACGGTCGGCTCGGCCGGCGGCAAGCGGGACGCCACGCGCATTGTTGTGACGGACTTCGGCGGCGGGCACGGCGACGAGCTGCTGCGGCAGGTGCGCAAGAAGCTGAGGCGCGACCACGGTTTCGCCAAGGGCGAGGGCAACCACTACGGCATTCCTTGCGTGTCCTCGCAGGAGCAGCCGGTTTTCCCGTGGGCCGACGGCACCTGCTCGACCGAGCCGGAGGCCGGCTCGAACCTGCGGCTCGATTGCGCGACCGGTTTCGGCACCGCGGTGTTCATCACCGGCGCGTTTGGGTTCGCCGCGGCCGGCGAGGTGGTGCGTCAGATCGCGCTGGGTCAGGCCGGTGCCGGCTTGCCCAGCAGCCACTGAATCACGTCGGCCGCTCCGTAGGAATCGCCGGCAGCCGGGAGGTAACGGGCGAGGTGCATGACCTCGTCGCCGGCGGTCACGATCGGGTCCTCCGTGCCGTCGGGTCGCAGCTGGCCCAGGCCGGCGGTCGCCATCAGGCCGTTGCAAAGGCACTTGCGACCCACGGTGTCGACTGCGGCGCCCCCCTTCCGGACATAATCCTCGACCGGCTCGCCGGCGCAGCGGTAACCGATGGAACCATCGGGTTTGCGGTAAGTTTCGCGGAGATAGCCCAGGTCGCAGATGCGCTGGCGCGCCAGGTAGCGCGCCTCGTCGGAAATCGTGCCGAGCAGCTGGAGCACCTTGAACGGAAAGCCGGTGGGCGAGGCCAGAGGGTCGGTGAACACGCGCAGGGCCTCGGCGCGGCTGAGGCGGAGCACCTCGCGCTTCAACGCGGGGGTGATGCCCGACTCCTCGCAGAAGGCGAACGCGGTGCCGATCTGCACGCCCGCGGCGCCGAGTTCCCGGGCCTCCGTGATTTTTTCCGGCCGGGCATAGGCCCCGGCCAGCCAGAAGGGCAGGCCGAGCTCGCGGATCTTGGCCAGCTCCGGCACATCGCGCGGGCCGTAGACCGGCTCGCCGCTCTCGCTCAGCTGCATCGGACCGCGGGGCGGCGCGTTGTGCCCGCCCGCCACCGGGCCCTCGACAATGAAACCATCAACCTGGCCGTTGGACTTGCGCGCCAGGGTCAGCGCGAGCGTCGCCGAGGAGATGATGGCCAGGAACAGCGGCCGCGGCAGCACGGGCGCCGGGCCGGCGAAAAGCGTGCGCGGGTCAAACGTGGACAGACCGTCGTCGCCGGCGGTTGCACCGGTGACGTCGATCCTGAGCTCCGCCGGTTCGCCGCGAGCGAAGCGGTCGAGCACGCCGGGGATGGACCGCGGGATGCCGGCGCCCATCAGGATGTAATCCACGCCGGCCAGCATGGCCCCGTAGACCGAGGGCAGGGTGGGCAGCTGGATCTTTTCCAGGAAGTTGATGCCGATGCGGCCGTCATGACCCTCTTTCGCCAGGGCAACCTCGGCGAAGTTGGCGAGGACGGTGAGCTCGGTGAAAGCCGCGCCGGGGTGGAGCGCCGGCATGGGCGTGAGCTTGAACGGGGTCCCTGCGGCCTTGCCGCCGGCAATGTAATATTGTTGCCAGACCCGTTCGGCCACCGCCGGGACCGGGAAGCGGGCCGTGGCGCGCGCGAGGTGGCCGCCGGGATCACCGAGTTGCAACTGGCGCGCGAAGACGCTGGCCAGCGCCGTGCCGGAGACGACGCCCAGCTGCCCGGCCTGGGCCACGGCCCGGGCCAGCCGCCAGCCGGAAACGGCGACGCCCATGCCGCCCTGGATAATCACTGGATGAGCCATGATCGGGTGAATCGATCCCGCGGGCTGGTGCAGCCGGCGGGCATTGATCCATCAATCCTCCAGGCGTGACGAGATGGAAAGCCGGGAATGCGCGAGGAGCAGCTTTTGCCAAATAACGCGCAGGGGGGCGCGTCAGCCGAACAGGCGCCGGAAGTTTTGCTCCAGCTGCGGTGCCAGCAAATCCAGCGATACCCCGCGAAGCTCAGCGAGGGCCTCATAGGCGACGGCGATGTTGGCCGGGTGATTGACGGGCGAGCCGTCGGCGGCTGGCGGCAACGGGAAGCGGTTGCGGTCGTTCGCAGGCGGCTTGGTCGGCGCATCGGTCTCCACCAGCAGGCGCTTGGTCGGGATGTGCCGAAAATTGTCCAACCGGGCGGCGTGCCGCGGCTCGAGCAACTGGATGTTGAACGAAAAG
The DNA here is from genome assembly GCA_041917235.1 of Lacunisphaera sp. Taxonomy (GTDB): domain Bacteria; phylum Verrucomicrobiota; class Verrucomicrobiia; order Opitutales; family Opitutaceae; genus Lacunisphaera. Next base: position 5,985 of record JAYRXZ010000032.1, read on the forward strand.
TAAGCCCCCAGGTCGGCGAAGTTTTTGATCATCTCCGCCGGGCCGGCGTAGCCGTGCAGCAGGAAGCCGCGGGCGGGCCGGGGTGTTTTCTTCAGCACGTCGTGCAGCGCGCCCCAGGCCTGGACGCAGTGGATTGACACGGCGCGGTTGAGCTCGGCCCCGAGGGTCAACTGCGCGGCGAAGACCTCGCATTGCTCGGTGAGCGGCGCGACGCGCAGGCCGGCGAGGCGCGGGTCGTCCGGCTTGAGGCCGTCGATGATCCAGCGGTCGAGCCCGACTTCGCCGATGCCCGCGGCCGGATTGGCCGCGAGTGCGGCGCGGAGTTTTTTCTCCCAGTCGGGGCCGCGGTTGCCGCAGTCCCACGGGTGGATGCCGAAGCTGGGCACGATCCAGCGGTGTTCCCCGGCCAGCGCGGCGACGACCGGCCATTCCTCCTCATTGGTGCCGTTGACAACCACGCCCTTCACCCCGGTCGCCGCGAGGTCGCGGATGATGGTGGCACGGTGGGGCGTCAGCTGGTCGAAATGGAAGTGCTGGTGGGCGTCGTAGAGGTTCATGCGGATTGGGCGGTGGCGAAGTCGCGGATCCGCGCGCGGACGCTGCGCAGGCCGTTGAGGCGGGTGGGGGAGAGGTTGCGGTCGAGGCCGAGCTGCCCGATGAGCGCGGGCTCGGTGGCGGCCACCTCGGCCGGGGTGCCGCCGCTGTAGAAATCGCACAGCAGCACGAGCAGCCCGCGCACGAGCGGCGAGTCCGCGTCGCAGCGGAATTGGCAGCGCCCCTCGCGCACCTCGCCGACCACCCACGCGAGTGACACGCAGCCCTTCACGCGGTTGGCCTCGGTGCGCTCGGTCTCGGGCAGCGGGGGGCGGCGGCGGGCCTGGTCGACCACGGCGGCGAGCCGCTCCTGCGGATCATCGATGATCGCGTAGTCGGCGACGAGCTGCTGTTGTTTTTCGGCGAGGGACACGGTTTCAGCGTGCGCGGAAGGCGCCGGCTTGCAAGCCGGGCGGCGGCCGCTTGAATCGCGGGATGGTCAACCCGTTATGGTTCTGGCGCGGATTCAAGGGCAAGAGCGTGACGTTCGCCGCGTTGTTCGCGTCGGTGTTGCTGGGCGCGTCGATTGCGGGCGGGTTCCAGAAGTTGCTGGCGGCGCTCGGGGTGCACTGGCTCTACGTGATCCTGATCCCGATCTTCCTGTTTTCCTGGCTCAACAAGATGGAGCCGCGGTGGCTTCCCGACGAAGGCAAACGCAAGCTCTACGCCCGCGGCCTGATCATCGGCTCGATCGCGGTGGCCGTCCTGATCGCCTGGTTGAAGCCGGAACCGAAAAGCCAGGGGGAGAGACCGGCGGTGCAGCAGGGTCCGCGGCGCTGATTTCAGGCGGCCTGGCCCAGCGCGGGCATCGGGCAGTCGAGGGTCGCGGCGAATGCGCGGTAAAGCTCGCCTTCCGCCACGGTCACGGTGCCGTCGCTGGCGATCACGTGCCCGGCGGCCACGAGCAGGCGCTGCTTCACGGGCAGGCTGCTGACCGCGAGCTTGTCGAGGGCGGCGTCCACTTGCTCAAGGCCGCACGCGGCCGGGTCGAGCAACTTGAGCTCGTCACGGATGACCGGCACCTGCGCGGCGCCCTCGGCGAAGGCAGTGGTGGAGTCCTTGGCGCTGAGGTGGGCGAGTGCCGAGAGCACGACGGCGAACTCGCCGCGGACGGCGGCAAACGAATCAAACTGCACGCGTTGGGCGGGTTTCTTGGCGAGTTCCAGCTGATGCAGCAGCATCTTCTGCAACGCATACTCAAAGGGCGTCACCTGGGTGTCCGCATGCACCAGTTCGTCGAGCGTCGTGACGAAACGGTCGAGTCCGGCCGGGTCGAGCGAGCGCAGGGCGGGCAGCGAGAGCTGGAGGAGCGGCAGTCGCGCGGCGGGGTCGAGCAGGCTGAGGGCCGAGCGCTGCGCCGCGAGCGCGGCGGCGGCCTCCGGGCCGGCGTGCCTGGCGACGATGGCTTGCTGCTGGTCGCGGGCGGCCTTGTCGCCGTTGAGCAACAGGCCGTAGACGAGCACCTGGGCCGTGGCGGCATCGCGGGTGGATTCGCGCAGCCGGGCGGGGATCGTGTCGAGCAGGAGCTGCGCGTGGCGGAAGTGCGACTCGGTCAGCGCGCCGATGTTGGACACGATGGCCGCAGGCCTGAAGGCAATGGGGGCGATGATCCTCGGCGGCGGCAGGTCGGGCTGGGCCTCGTGCACCCGCTGGAGGGTTTCGGCGGCGGAAAAACGCTGGCCGCCGCCGAAGCCGGCGGTGGCGAAGGTCTCGTTCTTGATGTCCACGACGGCCTCGGGTTCGAAGAGTTTGCCATCCCACGACGGGTCGACCGCGCGGATGCGCTCGTCGAGCGGCGGATGGGTGGCCCAGAGTCCGCCGAAGTTGGACTTGAAGGCCTGGGTGAAGAAGAAATGGCCGATTTCGCCGGCGTGGCTGCTGACCATGTTGCCGCCGAGCGCGTAGCCGCCGATCTTCTTGAGCGCGCCGGTGATGCCGCCGGGATTGCGGGTGAACTGCACCGCCGAGGCGTCGGCAAGGAACTCCCGCTGGCGCGACACGGCCGCCTGGATCAGCCGGCCGAAAAAATAGCCGATGTAGCCGATGATCATCAGCGCCACGCCGATCGCGAGGATGACGGGGATCTCGCCACCCTTCTTTTTCCCGCTGGAACGCACGCGACCATGGAAGAGCGCGCGGATCAGGCCGCGGCCGAGGAGACCGATGACCAGGATGCCGAAGACGATGGCGGTGATCCGCACGTTGAGCCGCATGTCGCCGTTCAGGATATGGCTGAATTCGTGGGCGATGACGCCCTGGAGTTCGTCGCGGGTCAGCTTGTCAAGGGTGCCGCGGGTGACGGCGACGGCGGCGTCGCTGGTGGTCAGGCCGGCGGCGAAGGCGTTGAGGCCGGGTTCGTCCTCCAGCACATAGACGGCCGGCATCGGGATGCCGGAGGCGATCGACATCTCCTCGACCACATTGAGCAGCTTGCGTTCGCGCAGGTCGGTGGTCTTGAGGTCCACCGCGCGGCCGCCGACCATCTCCGCGATGGCGGAACCGCCCGCGCGCATCTGGGACCATTTGTAGAGCGAGGCGAAACCCACGACGGCAAGCGTGCCGCCGACGGTATAGAGGAAGATCCGGGGGTTCCACCAATCCGCGAGCAGCGGCGGTTTCGCGGTCTGATAGTAGGAACCGTTGGGCCTGGTTCGCCGCTCCATGTCACCGGCGTAACGCAGGCCCAGCATCACGCTGGCATAGCCGGCCAGCACGGTGCCGAGCACCGCGAATGCGAAAAGGAACACGAGCCGTTTGGTCCGTTGGCGGGCGCGTTCCTGGGCCTCGAAGAAGTCCATGGGTTGGACGGTAGGGGCCGTTGCCCTCAACGGCCCGGGCGGTTGGGGCAACCGCCCCTACCAAATCAGGTGAACTTCACCTGCGGGGCGGCGCGCTCCGCGGCGTTCTCGATCTGGAAGAGCTGCGCTTCGGTGAAGTTGAACATGCCCGCGAGGATGTTGGTCGGGAAGGACTCGCGGCTGGTGTTGTAGGTCATGACCGAGTCGTTGTAGGCCTGCCGGGCGAACGAGATCTTGTTCTCCGTGGAGGTCATCTCCTCGGTCAGCTGCATCATGTTCTGGTTGGCCTTGAGGTCGGGGTATTGCTCGGAGACGACCATCAGGCGGGACATGGCGCCGGCGAGGCCGGCCTCGGCGCCGAGCAGGCCCTTCATCGCGCCGGCGTCGGCGGGATTGGCGGCGGCGGCTTGGGAGGCGGTGTAGGCGATGTTGCGGGCCTTGATGACGGCCTCGAGCGTGCTGCTCTCGTGCTTCATGTAGCCCTTGGCGATCTCGACCAGGTTCGGGATCAGGTCGTAGCGGCGCTTGAGCTGGACGTCGATCTGGGCGAAGGCGTTCTTGAAGCGGTTGCGCAGCGTGACCAGCGAGTTGTAGACGCCTGCGACCCACAGGCCGAGGACGATGGCGACAAGGAGCAGGACTCCGAGAACGATCAGGGCAGCACTCATGTTGGGTGTGATTGGGTTGGACTTACGGAAACCAGATTGCCCGATGCCACGGGGATGCGCGAGAAGTTTTCCGTTACACCGGCGGGCAATTATTCAAGCCTGGCGCCGCCCGCCGCCCGAGGCTTGCCACGCGGGGCCGGGGCTGCACGCTCAACTCACTCATGATGAAGCTGGCGCGCCTCCTATTGCTTCCGCTGTCGCTGACCGCGGCGCAGCTCACGGCCCAGGTGGCCGGGCCGAGTCCGCTGGTCAGCGACCAGGCCACGGCCCAGCTGGTGCCGGGCGGCTGGATCGTCGCGGAGGCGCGCGCGAGCGCGGCGTTGCAGGCGGGCTTTCCGGCGACGGCGACGGCGGGCTACCGCGAATTGCTGCGGGACCCCGCGCTGCCGGTGGAGACGAAGCAGCGGGTGACGCTTTCGCTGGTGACGGCGTTGTTGGATGCGGGCGAGCTGGCGGCGGCGGAAAGCGCCCTGCAGGGCTACGATGGACCGCGCAACACCTCCTACCAGCTGCGGGCCGGCCTCCTGGCGGTGACAGCCCGGCGGATCGCGGCGGCCAAGGCGGCGCTCGCGGCGGGCAAGATCGAGGAGCTGCCCGTCGCCGAACGGGGCTGGTGGTATTTCCTCCAGGCCGGCGTGGCAGACGCGGACGGCGAGATCGTGCCGGCGAACAACCTCTATGACCAGGCGGTGCGGGCGGCGGTCTCGGACCTCCAGCGCGCCCGCTTCGTGCTCGGTCAGGAACAGTTGCGCCTGCGCTCTGGCCAGGCCAGCGAGGCCCAGCTCGTGACGCTTCGCGGCAACATGGAGCGCTTCCAGGGACAGCGCACCGGCTACACCTATGTGCGCACCTATGCCGCGGCCCTCGCGGGGCTCGGCCGGGCCGCGGAGGCGCAGGCGGTGCTGCAGCGGCAGCTGGCGGTGCTGCCGCCGACGGAGCGCGATGCGGCCGACCAGCTCGGCCTGATGCTCGGCCTGATCGCCGGCGAAGGCAGCGTGGCGGGCCGCCAGGCCTTCCGGCAGCTCTTGCGCGACGGCCAGCGGCCGGACACCCAGCGGCTCGCCCTCCAGCTGCTCGCGCGCGGGGCGAAGACCCCGGCGGAGCGCCTGCAGCTGCGCCGTGACCTGAGCGAACTGATCGGCGCGCCGACGCAGCACGCGATCATCGAGAGCCTCCTCATGGCGCGCGCGCAGGCGGCGCTGGCGGACCAGGATTATGCCCCGGCGGAGGAGGACGCGCGCGCGCTGCTCGAGCGCTATCCCGGCTCGACCCAGAAAGGGGAGGCCCTGGGGGTGCGGCTGTCCGTGGCCTGGGATTTGAAACGCTACCGCACGGCCGCGGACATCGCCGTGCAATTGCGGGCCGTCATCACGGACGAGCGGCACCGCGCCGAGCTGGGCGTGTTGCTGGCCGAGGCGTTTTTCCGCGCGGAGGATTACAAGAACGCGGCCGATGGTTACGCGGCCGCCTTGCATGAGCTGCCGGCGGTGGAGAAGGCGGGCACGCTGATCTTCCAGCGCGTTTTGTCCGACATCCGCGCCGACCAGCTGGATTCGGCCGCGAAGCAGCTGGATGAGGCGGCGACGACGGCGGGTTTTGACGCCGTGAGCCGCTGGCAGGCCGAATGGAATCTCGTCAAGGAGATGCAGGTGCGCGGCCAGGCCGCGGCGGCCCAGGCGCGGGTCGAGACCCTGCTGGCCGGCGGCGCGCAGGGCGTGCCCGAGGACCTGCGCATCCGGCTGATGTGGCTCCGCGCGAAACTGTCCTTCGACAACAACCAGCCCGAAACGACCCTGCGGCAGGCCGACGAGCTGCTGGCCCTGCTGGCCAAAGGCGGGCCGGCGGACGAGGCGCTCCGCAACAACGTCACCAGCACGGCGCAGCTGCTGAAAGCCCAGGCGCTGCTGGCACTCAACCGCGACCAGGAAGGCCTGACGATGCTCGACCAACTGCGCTCGGAGCACCGGACGACGTCGGCGGCGCAGTATTCCTACCTGGTGCAGGCCGGCCATCTCACGCAGCGCGGCGACATGGCCGGGGCCCAGCGGGTGCTGCTCAGCTTCGTGGACACGCCGGCCTACCGGCAGAGCGAATACGCCCCGCTGGCGCTGTATGAGGCGGCGATCAACCTGGAACGGCAGGGCCTCGACCGGCAGCTGCGCGAGGCCTACGAGAAAATGCTCGAGCGGCTGATCCGCGACTACCCGCAGAGCGAGCTGGTCTTCTATGCCCGGCTCAAGCAGGGCGACCTGCTGCGGAAGCTGAACGACTTTGTCTCGGCGCGGCAGGTGTATGAGGACTTGATCAACAACTCCGGGCAGCACCCCGACATCCTGCTCGCGCAGCTGGCGCTGGCCGACTCGCTCTTCGCGCAGGGCGCCAACAGCGTGGTGAACTACGAGAGCGCCTCGGCGATCTTCGAGCGCCTGCGCGACCTGCCGTCGGCGCCGGTGGACCTGCGCGTGGAAGCCGGCTTCAAGTGGGGCTACGCGCTGGCCAAGCGCGCGCAGCCGGCCAAGGCGCAGACGGTTTTCTGGTCGGTGGTGGACGCGTTCCTGCTCGACGCCACCCAGGCGGCGAAGCTCGGCGCGAAGGGGCGCTACTGGATTTCCCGCGCGCTGCTCGAGCTCGGCCAGATCCATGAGGACGCCGGCCGCCTCGACGAGGCGCAGCGGGCCTACCAGCTGATCGTCGACCAGAAGCTCAGCGGCGCCGCCCAGGCGCAGGCGAAGCTGGCGCGCTTCGGCGCCGGAGGAACCAAGCCGTGACGACCTTTGGCATTTACGCCCCGACCGCCGGCCGCATGATGCGCGCAACCCCATGACGGCCTTCAGCTACAGTGTCTTCGCCAAGGGCGGCCCGGTGATGTGGCTGCTCGTCCTGCTCGGAGTGGCGGCGCTCATCATCTTCATCGAGCGCGCCCTCTTCCTGCACCGCGGGCAGATCCGCTCGTCGGAATTTCTCGACGGCATCAAGAACCTGCTGCGGAAGCAGCGGCTGATGGAGGCGCTGACGTTGTCCGAGGAAACGCCCGGCCCGGTGGCGAAGATCGTGAAGGCCGGGCTGCGGCACGCGGCCGACGACGAGCAGGCGATGCGCTTCGCCATCCAGGAAGCCGCGATCGTGGAGATCCCGGTGCTGGAACGGCGCATCAGCGCGCTCGCGGCCATCGCGCAGATTGCGCCGCTGTTCGGCCTCCTCGGCACGCTGCTGGGCATGATCAAGACCTTCTGGCTCTTCAACCAGGGCGGCAACTACGCAACCCCCGTCGTGCTGGCCGGCGGCATGTGGGAGGCGCTGCTGACCGCGGCGGCCGGCCTCGCGGTGGCGATCCCGGCGCACCTGGCGCGCCATTTCCTCACGGGCCGGGTGCGCGCGCTCGTGCAGGACATGGAATGGGCGGGCAGCGAGCTGATGCGGTTTCTGCTGCGGGACTACCGGAACGGGGCGGGGGAGCCAAAATGATCACCCGCCCGCTCGACCTCGAGTCGCGGATGAGTCCGCCGCCGCGCGACTTCAACGCCGTCGCGTGGGTGAACGTCGGCCTGATCGTGCTTTTCTTCAGCCTGCTCGGCTCGCGCTTTGTGCTGGCAACCGGGGTGCTGGTGGGGGTGGGCGATGAAGCCGGGGCGATCGAATTGCCCTCAGCCGACCCGGCGTCCGTCAGCACCACCGCCACGTCGGTGGTGGTCAGCTATCGGCGGGACAATGTGATCCTTTTCGAGGGCGGCATGTATAGCCTGGCCGAGTTGCGCAAGCACATGGAGGCATATACCAGGAACAATCCCGGCTCGGTGATGCTGGTGCGCGCGGACAAGCAGGTGTCGAACCAAGCGTTGGCGGACCTGTTTGCGATGGCGGGGGCGGTCGGGTTCAAGAATGTGTTGCTGGCGGCCGAACCTGCGGTGCCGGAGAATCCCCAAAACTAGCCGGGAGGCCGTGTGCGCATCGGGAAAATCGAGGTGAAGCGCCGGGTGTGGGTCGGGCTCGCCTGTGCGGTGACCGTTACGGCCGCCTGGTGGAGTTGGACCCAAGCCAGGCCGCCGGCCGCGGCGGTGGCGGGACGTGCGCCACAACCGTTTGTGCGGCTGGCCGGAGCGGGCACCGCCACGCACGACCAGGTTTTGCGCGAGCGCGCGGACTTGTTTGATCCCACGCCGTTGTTTTTCCCGACGGAATGGAATTATGGCCAGCGCCCGCTGCGGGAGAGCCTGCGGCGGCAGCCGGGCCAGATCTTTGGAAGCTTTCCGCCGAAATGGACCTTCACCGACCAAGCCTTGAAACCCTACGGGGTTGAGGCCACCCCGGCACCGGAAAAGCTATCCGACGTGCTGGCACAGGGCAACGAGGCGCCATTTGCCGGAATCGGGCATATCGATGTGCCGCGGACAGCTGTGCCAGAGAGAACCGGCTTCCTGGAAGTCAGGGGGTTTGGCGGTTCTGAACCCATTATAGCTCAAACGCTTAGATATATCGCCCTGCCGCGGCCTGACTACGCTCCGTTGGAGTTCCTAGTTGTAGTCAGTAGTGCCGGGATCGTGGGCGAACCGGTGCTCACCAGTGGTTCAGGGTGGGAGGAGGTCGATAGTTTTTTCCGCTCCTACATTGTAAAAACCTTCCGCTTGGGCGAACGCCTGAACCCCGGTCGCTACCGCGTCTTGGTGGGGCCGTAGGGTTTTTTGGGGAATCTGGAAGAATCTAGTTGACGGTCCTTTTTAGGAATCGTTTCTTCGTCGTTCTCTTTGTTTTTTGCCAGTGACTTGGTCTGCCCAGATAGCTCAGTTGGTAGAGCACGTTCTTGGTAAGGACGAGGTCGCCAGTTCGAATCTGGTTCTGGGCTCCAGGGACGTCGCTGATCTCCGACGTTAATCAAGATCAACAACTTCAATACCTAACTAAACCACTACTCCATATGGCTAAAGGAACGTTCGAACGCAAGAAGCCGCACGTCAATGTCGGCACCATCGGTCACGTCGATCACGGCAAGACCACCCTCACCACCTCGATCCTGGCCTGCCAGGCGCGCAAGGGTCTCGCTGAGGTCAAGTCCTACGCCGACATCGCCAAGGGCGGCACCGTCCGCGATGCCTCCAAGATCGTCACGATCTCGGTCGCCCACGTGGAGTATGAGTCCGACAAGCGCCACTACGCGCACGTCGACTGCCCCGGCCACGCCGACTACGTCAAGAACATGATCACCGGCGCCGCCCAGATGGACGGTGGCATCCTTGTGGTCTCCGCCGCTGACGGCCCGATGCCGCAGACCCGCGAGCACATCCTCCTGGCCCGCCAGGTCGGCGTGCCGAAGCTGGTCGTCTTCCTCAACAAGGTCGACCTCATCGACGACAAGGACCTCCTCGAGCTCGTCGAGGAGGAAATCCGCGACCTCCTGACCAAGTATCAGTTCGACGGCAAGAGCGCCAAGATCATCCGTGGCTCCGCCACCGCCGCCCTCGAGGGCAAGCCGGAGGGCGAGGCCGCCATCCAGGCCCTCATGGAGGCCCTTGACTCCGAGATCGCCGAGCCCGCCCGCGAGCTCGACAAGCCCTTCCTGATGTCCGTCGAGGACGTCTTCTCGATCACCGGCCGCGGCACCGTCGCCACCGGTCGTATCGAGCGCGGCATCTGCAAGCTCAACGACACCGTCGAGATCGTCGGCCTCAAGGACACGACCACGACCGTCGTCACCGGCATCGAGATGTTCCGCAAGCTCCTCGACCAGGGCCAGGCGGGCGACAACGTCGGCATCCTGCTCCGCGGCATTGAAAAGGAAGGCATCGAGCGCGGCCAGGTCATCGCCGCCCCGAAGTCCATCAAGCCGCACCGCAAGGCCAAGGCCGAGATCTACGTCCTCTCGAAGGACGAGGGTGGCCGCCACACGCCGTTCTTCAACGGCTACCGTCCCCAGTTCTACTTCCGCACCACGGACGTGACCGGCGTCGTCAACCTGCCGAAGGGCGTGGAGATGATCATGCCGGGTGACAACATCGCCGTCGACATCGAGCTCATCGTGCCGATCGCCATGGAGAAGACCCAGAAGTTCGCCATCCGCGAGGGTGGCCGCACCATCGGTGCCGGCCGCGTGACCGAGATCGTCGAATAAGCGTCCAATAACCTCTTCCGACCGACGCTGCCGGGGCTCCTTTGGGGGTCCCGGCTGTGTCGTCTAAAAGAAATAACCACAGGCGCGTAGCTCAATTGGTAGAGTAGCGGTCTCCAAAACCGTTGGTTGGGGGTTCGATTCCCTCCGCGCCTGCCAGCTCCGTCCCCCTCATTTCCGCTCCCATGGCCAATCCCTTCCGCACCGTCCGCATCTTCACCAGCGAGCTCGTTGGCGAACTGCAGAAAGCCAGCTGGCCGACCAAGACCGAGCTCAAGGACTCGACGATCGTCGTGATCGTCGCGTGCATCCTGCTCGGCCTCTTCACCAGCATCAGCGACTTCGCCCTCTACAACGTGGTCGATGCCGTGACCGAGTTCGTCAGCCGCTAAACCTTCCGTCCCGATGACCACCCAGACTTCCACCGGCGCCCAATGGTTCGCGCTCCACACCCTCTCCGGCCAGGAGAACAAGGTGAAGAACTACATCGAGAAGTTCAAGAAGGCCGAGGAGCTCGACGACTACATCGCCGAGGTCCTGCTGCCCACGGAAGTCGTGTCCGAGGTCAAGGGCGGCAAGAAGTCGACCAAGGTCCGCAAGCTCTACCCGGGCTACGTGTTCATCAACATGTGCCTCTACGACGCGGAAAAGCAGGTCATCATCAAGCCGTTCTATTTCGTCAAGGACGCCGGCGGCGTGATCGGCTTCGTCGGCGGCGACAAGCCCGCGCCGCTCCGCCAGGCCGAGATCGACGAGATCAAGGCCCGCATCGAGGCCGCCTCCGGCAAGGAAATCCCGAAGGTCACCTTCGAGGTCGGCGAGGAAGTGAAGATCACCGACGGCGCCTTCGCCAACCTGACGGGCCGCGTCGATGAGGTCGACCCCGCCCGCGGCAAGCTCAAGATTTCCGTCTCCATTTTCGGTCGGTTTACGCCCGTCGAACTCGAATACTGGCAGGTCCAGCGCGCCTCTGAAAGCTGATCCAGCCGCCCTCACCACCAACCAGTCCTCCCTCCCTCACCATGGCCAAGAAAATTCAAGGTTACGTCCGTCTCCAGCTCCCCGCCGGTGCCGCCAATCCGGCGCCCCCGGTCGGCCCCGCCCTCGGCGCCCAAGGCGTCAACATCATGGGCTTCTGCAAGGAGTTCAACGCGAAGACCAAGGACCAGAATGGCATGATCATTCCGGTCGTCATCACGGTCTACTCCGACAAGTCCTTCACCTTCATCCTCAAGTCGCCCCCGGCGTCCGTGCTCCTCAAGAAGGCCGCCGGCATCGCGGCCGGCTCGGCCAAGCCCAACATGGACAAGGTCGGCAAGGTCACGAAGAAGCAGATCCTCGAGATCATCAAGATCAAGAAGGCCGACCTCAACGCCAACAGCGACGAGGCCGCCATCCGCATGATCGCCGGCACCGCCCGCAACATGGGCATCGAAGTCGTCGATTAATTTCAGTCCAACCCAACCAGCTCACCGCGGGAGTCCTCACGGACGTTCGCACCGCAAGGAGACCAAATGCCCGTCAAACAAAGCAAAAGATACCGCAGCGCCGTCTCGGCCGCTGACCTCTCCAAGGAATATCCCCTCAAGGAAGCCGTGGAGATCCTCGCAAAATTCCCGAAGGCCAAGTTCGACGAGACCGTCGAGCTTTCCTTCCGCCTCGGCGTTGATCCCGCCCAAGGCGACCAGATGGTCCGCGGCACCACGCCGCTGCCCAACGGTTCCGGCAAGAAGGTCCGCGTCGTCGTCTTCACGGACGACGCCGAGAAGGCCCTCGCCGCGGGCGCCGATCATGCCGGCCTCGCCGACCTGATGGCCAAGATCAACGAAGGCTGGCTCGACTTCGACGTCGCGATCGCGACCACCGAGGCCATGAAGCAGGTCCGCACCCTGGCCCGCGTCCTCGGTCCCAAGGGCCTCATGCCCAACCCGAAGTCCGGCACCGTCACCGACGACATCGCCGCGGGCATCAAGGCCGTGAAGGCCGGCCGCGTCGAGTTCAAGGTCGACAAGACCGCCAACATCGGCGTCGGCGTCGGCAAGCGCTCGTTCACCGCCGACCAGATCACCGAGAACGTCGCCGCGGTCCTCGAGGCCGTGGGCAAGGCCAAGCCGGCCGCGTTCAAGGGTCACTACATCAAGAGCGTCACGCTCTCGTCCTCCATGAGCCCGGGCGTCAAGCTCGCGGCCGCCGAGTTCAACAAATTCTAAGGAGCCCACCATGAGAGCCGAAAAACAATATTTGATCGATGAGGTCAGCGGGCACCTGAAGAAGTCCGACTACGTCATCCTCACCAACTTCACGAAACTCACCGTCGCCGACGCGGCCGAGCTGCGCAAGCGCCTCGCCCCGGAGAAGGCCGAGTTCCACGTGGTCAAGAACAGCTCGTTCCGCGTCGCCGCCAAGGCCATGGGCCTGCCCGACCTGGACAAGTCCCTCAGCGGCCAGACGGCCGTCGTCGTCGGCGGCAAGAACCCCGCCGGCGTCGCCAAGGCGCTGAAGAAGTTCATCGAGGAAAAGCAGAAGCTCGAGGTCAAGGTGGGTGTCATGGACAAGAAGCTCATGACGGCCGCCGACCTTGCGAAACTCGCCGACCTGCCTTCGTTCGAGGCCCTGCGCTCGATGTTCCTCGGCCTGCTCACCATGCAGGGCGCGGCCTTCGTCCGCGTGCTCGACGCCAAGGTCAAGAAGGAGCAGCCCGCTGCTCCGGCCGCCTAACCCCCACCACCACCAACCACAATTTTTCCGGCGCAAGCCGGGAAGCAAAACATCCAGCGAGGCGGCTAGGGGATACGTCCCTTAAACGCGTCCCAACCGGGACCGCTATCCGCCTCAGGAGAAAATACCATGAGCAACATCACCAAAGACCAAGTCATTGAATGGCTGTCCGCCCAGCCGATTCTCGAACTCGCCGCCCTCGTGAAGGATCTCGAGGCCAAGTGGGGCGTTTCCGCCGCCGCTGCCGTCGCCGCCGCTCCCGCGGGTGGCGCTGCCGCCGGTGGCGCCGCCGCCGCCGAGGAGAAGACCGAGTTCACCGTCGTCCTCACCGACGCCGGCGCGAACAAGATCGGCGCGATCAAGGAAGTCCGCGCCATCACCGGCCTGGGCCTCAAGGAAGCCAAGGACCTCGTCGAAGGCGCGCCCAAGCCCGTCAAGGAAGGCGTCAACAAGGCCGAGGCCGAGGAAATCAAGAAGAAGCTCGAGGCCGCCGGCGCCAAAGTGGAGCTCAAGTAATCACTACTTGGCGTTTCCGACCTCAAGTCATCTCAATTCACCGAGACAGGCCGTGTCCAACCACGGCCTGTCTTTCGGCTTTGTTTCGTTTGTTCTTTCCGCGCCCCGAGGCCTCGCGTCCGGGCGCACCATTGCCGGCGGTTCACTCCAGCACCGCTGAGTTCTGTCTCTTTCTTTTCGTCTCACATCTAAACGGGAAATTCCATGGCCGACCGCACTCATTCCGAACGCATTAACTTCGGCAAACTCCGCGAAGTCATCCAGCCGCCGAACCTCATCGAGCTGCAGATCAGCTCGTATCTCGAGTTCCTCCAGAAGGACACCGCCGAGAAGGCGCGCAAGCCCTTCGGCCTCGAGGCCGTGTTCCGCGAGGTCTTCCCGATCAACTCCTACGACGAGCGCCTGACGCTCGAATACGTCTCCTACACCATCGGCGAGCCCAAGAGCTCCGAGATCGAGTGCCTCCGCGAGGGCACCACCTACGCCGTGCCGCTCTACGTGAAGCTCCGCCTCCGCGAGGAGGACTTCATCAAGGACGAGGAGATCTTCATGGGCGACATCCCGATGGTGACCGAGCGCGGTTCGTTCATCATCAACGGCGCCGAGCGCGTCGTCGTCTCCCAGCTCCACCGCTCGCCCGGCATCTGCTTCGAGGTCGCCACGCACCCGAACGGCAAGCTGCTGCACTCCTTCCGCATCATCCCGGACCGCGGCACCTGGCTCGAGGTGCAGTTCGACAACAACGACCTGCTCTACGTCTACCTCGACCGCCGCCGCCGCCGTCGCAAGTTCCTCATCACGACGCTGCTCCGCTCGATCGGCTTCAGCAACGACCTGGATATCCTCAACCTGTTCTACACGATCCAGGAACTGAAGGTCACCAAGGCCCTCGACCTCGAGAACGTCTCCACGCTCGTCCTCGTTGAGGACGTGATCGACGCCCAGAAGGGCGTCGTGCTCGCCCGCGCCTTCGAGCCGCTCACCAAGGCCATCGTCCGCACGTTCGAGAAGCACGACATCAAGGCGATGCGCGTCATCGACACCACGGCCGACGAGGGCGCCATCATCCGCGCGCTCAAGAAGGACCCGACCCGCAACGAGGAGGAGGCCCTCAAGGAAATCTACAAGAAGCTGCGCCCGGGCGAGCCGCCGACCACGGCGAACGCCAAGGCCCTGCTCAAGCGCCTGTTCTTCGACCCGAAGCGCTACGATCTCGGCCGCGTCGGCCGCTACAAGATCAACCAGAAGCTCGACCTCAAGATCGACCTGGAGAACCGCATCCTCGCCAGCGAGGACGTGGTCGCCGCCACCAAGTATCTCGTCCGCCTCAAGAAGAGCGACGGCATCGTTGACGACATCGACCACCTCGGTTCGCGCCGCGTGCGCACCGTGGGCGAGCTCCTCGCCAACCAGTGCCGCGTCGGCCTTTCCCGCACCGAGCGTCTGGTGCGCGAGCGCATGACCCTCTATGACCAGAGCGTCGACTCGATCACGCCCCAGAAGCTGATCAACCCGAAGGCCCTGACGACCGTGATCCGCGATTTCTTCGCGCGCTCGCAGCTGTCGCAGTTCATGGACCAGATCAACCCGCTCGCCGAGCTCACCCACAAGCGCCGCCTGTCGGCCCTTGGGCCGGGTGGTCTCAACCGCGAGCGCGCCGGCTTCGAAGTCCGCGACGTGCATCCGTCGCACTACGGCCGCATCTGCCCGATCGAGACCCCGGAAGGTCCGAACATCGGCCTCATCAACTCCCTGTCCACCTACGCCCGCGTCAACGAATTCGGCTTCATCGAGGCGCCTTACCGTCTCGTCGAGAAGGGCCGCGTGACCGACAAGGTTGTCTACCTCACCGCCGACCAGGAAGAGGGCAAGACCATCGCCCAGGCCAACGCCGAGGTCGATGACAAGGGCCACTACATCGGCAAGGTCACCGCCCGTAACTCCGGCAACTTCCTGGAAGTGACCGCCGACGAGGTGGACCTGATGGACGTTTCCCCGAAGCAGGTGGTGTCCGTCGCCGCCGGCCTCATTCCCTTCCTCGAGCACGACGACGCGAATCGCGCGCTCATGGGTTCCAACATGCAACGCCAGGGCGTGCCGCTCCTGCAGACCGAGGCGCCGTTCGTCGGCACCGGTCTCGAGGCCCGCCTCGCGAGCGACTCCAAGACCGTCGTCATCGCCGAGGAATCCGGCATCGTCGCGTCGGTGGATGCGAAGCAGATCATCGTCACCAAGGACGGCGAGCTGCCCCGCCACCCGAAGCACAACCCGAAGGACCACGTGTTCGTGTATGAACTCCGCAAGTTCATGCGTTCGAACGCCGGCACCTGCTTCTCGCAGCGCCCGATCGTCAAGAAGGGCCAGAAGGTCAAGAAGGGCGAGTGCATCGCGGACGGTCCCTCGACCGACCACGGCGAGCTCGCGCTTGGCCGCAACGTCCTCGTCGGCTTCATGCCGTGGAACGGTTACAACTTCGAAGACGCCATCCTGATCTCCGAGAAGGTGCTGAAGGAAGACATCTTCACCTCCATCCACGTCCAGGAGTTCGAGGTCACCGCCCGTGACACGAAGCTCGGGCCGGAAGAGATCACGCGCGACATCCCGAACATCGGCGAGGAAGCGCTCAAGAACCTCGATCACAATGGCGTCATCCGCGTCGGTGCCGAGGTGAAGCCTGGCGACATCCTCGTCGGCAAGATCACCCCGAAGTCCGAGACCGAGCTCGCTCCGGAAGAGAAGCTGCTCCGCGCCATCTTCGGCGAGAAGGCCGCTGACGTGAAGGACACCTCCCTCATCGTTCCCTCCGGTGTGAACGGCATCATCATGGACGTGAAGGTTTCCACGAGCCGCCTCGACGCGGAGCGTGACCGCCTGTCCCCGTCCGACCGCCGCCGCCAGGTGAAGCAGATCCAGGAGGATTATAAGACGCAAATGGACAAGCTGCGCGAGCAGCTGACCGAGGCGCTCTCCAACATCCTCCTCGGTGAGAAGATCCCGCTCGACGTCATCAACGGCCAGACCGGAGAAATCATCATCCCGGCCAACCGCAAGATCACCAAGACGCTCCTGCGCAAGCTGGCCGCCGTCGCGAAGCACATCGAGATCGATCCTTCGCCCGTCCGCATCAAGATCATGGAGATCATCGCCTCGTTCCAGTCGAAGTTCGACGAGCTCGAGGGCGACCGCGAGCGCAAGATCGCCACGATCGAGACCGGTGACGAGAACGGCCCCGGCGTCATCAAGCAGGTCAAGGTCTACATCGCCACGAAGCAGAAGCTCGAGGTCGGTGACAAGATGGCCGGCCGCCACGGCAACAAGGGCGTCGTCGCCAAGATCGTGCCGGAAGAGGACATGCCCTTCCTGCCCGACGGCACCCCGATCGAAATCTGCCTCAACCCCCTCGGCGTGCCTTCGCGCATGAACGTGGGCCAGGTCCTTGAGACGCACCTGGGCTGGGCTTGCAAAAAGCTCGGCATCAAGGTCGCCACCCCCGTGTTCGACGGTATCCCCGAGAGCAAGGTGCGCGGCTACCTCAAGGAGGCCAAGCTGCCCTCCACCGGCAAATCCGTCCTCCACGACGGCCGCACCGGCGAGAAACTCGATCAGGAGGTCGTCGTCGGCTACATCTACATGATGAAGCTGAACCACCTCGTGTCGCACAAGATCCACGCCCGCGCGGTCGGTCCTTATTCCCTCGTCACCCAGCAGCCGCTGGGCGGCAAGGCGCAATACGGCGGCCAGCGCTTCGGCGAAATGGAAGTATGGGCGCTCGAGGCCTATGGCGCGGCGCACACCCTCCAGGAGCTCCTCACCGTCAAGTCCGACGACGTCAACGGCCGCACCAAGATCTACGAGTCGCTCGTCAAGGGCGACAACACGCTGAGCGCCGGCACGCCGGAATCGTTCAACGTGCTGGTCAAGGAAATGCAGGCCCTCGGTCTCGATATCAAACTCGCGAAGCGCACCGCCCTCGGCGAGGCGCTCGGTGGCACGGGCACCCGCTAACACTTAACACAATATTGGGAGCAAAATCATAATGAGCACCGAACACGCCCGCGAAGAAGTCCGTTCCGTCCTCGGTTCGGACGAGAATCAGTTCGACAACGTTTCGATCACCGTCGCCGCGCCGGAAACCATCCGCGCCTGGTCCAAGGGTGAGGTCAAGAATCCCGAGACCATCAACTACCGCACCTTCAAGCCCGAGCCGGGCGGTCTTTTCTGCCAAAAGATCTTCGGCCCGGTGCGCGACTACGAGTGCGCCTGCGGCAAATACAAGCGCATCAAATACAAGGATGTCGTGTGCGATCGCTGCGGCGTCGAGGTGACCATCGCCCGCGTCCGCCGCGAGCGCATGGGCCACATCGAGCTCGCCGTCCCCGTCGCCCACATCTGGTTCCTCAAGAGCATGCCGAGCCGCCTCGGCCTCCTGCTCGACATGACCGCCCGTTCGCTCGAGCGCGTCATCTACTACGAGAACTACATGGTGACCAACGCGGGCAAGACGCCGCTCGAGCTCAAGCAGCTCCTCACCGAGACCGAGTTCCAGCAGGCCGTCGATGAATACGGCGCCGATGCCTTCACCGCCAAGATGGGCGCCGAGGCCGTCCGCGACGTGCTCATGCAGATCGACATGGAGGCCGTCGTCGCCGAGCTCCACGAGACGATGCGCGCCACGCGCTCGAAGCAGATCAAGAAGAAGCTCTCCAAGCGCCTCAAGGTGATCGGCGGCTTCATCAGCTCCAAGTCCCGTCCCGAGTGGATGGTGCTCGAGGTCCTCCCGGTCATCCCGCCGGACCTGCGCCCGCTCGTGCCGCTCGAGGGTGGCCGCTTCGCGACCTCCGACCTCAATGATCTCTATCGCCGCGTCATCAACCGCAACAACCGCCTGCGGAACCTGATGCAGCTGAAGACGCCCGACGTCATCATTCACAACGAAAAGCGCATGCTCCAGGAAGCCGTCGACGCGCTCTTCGACAACGGCCGCCACGGCCGCCCGGTCACGGGCGCCGGTAACCGTGCGTTGAAGTCGCTCTCCGACATGCTCAAGGGCAAGCAGGGCCGCTTCCGCCAGAACTTGCTCGGCAAGCGCGTCGATTATTCCGGCCGCTCGGTCATCGTCATCGGTCCGGAGCTCAAGCTCCACCAGTGCGGTCTCCCGAAGAAGATGGCGCTCGTCCTCTTCGAGCCGTTCATCATCCGCCGCCTCAAGGAACTTGGCTTCGTGCACACCGTCCGCGGTGCCCGCAAGATGATCGAGAAGAAGTCCCCGGAAGTCTGGGACATACTCGAGGAAGTCACCAAGGGCCACCCGGTGCTGCTCAACCGCGCGCCGACGCTCCACCGGCTCTCGATCCAGGCTTTCGAGCCCGTGCTCATCGAGGGTTCGTCCATCCGCGTCCACCCGCTCGTCTGCACGGCTTACAACGCCGACTTCGACGGTGACCAGATGGCCGTCCACGTGCCGCTGTCCCTCGAGGCCATCCTGGAGTGCAAACTCCTGATGATGTCGACGAACAACATCTTCTCGCCGTCCTCCGGCAAGCCGATCCTCACGCCGTCGCAGGACATCGTCCTCGGCGCCTACTACCTCACCGTCGAGCCGCGCACCAAGCCCGCCAAGGGCGTCCGCGTGCCGCTGCTCTCCGGCCTGCAGGAAGTCCAATACGTCAAGGCCGACGGCGCCCTCAAGGTGCACGATTGGATCCAGATCCCGAACCCGGACTTCGGCAAGGACACCGTCTACGGCAACAAGGAGCGCAAGCACCTGCTCACCACCGTGGGTCGCGTGATCTTCAACCAGATCTGGCCCGCCGGTCTCGGCTTCATCAACTTCCCGGTGCCGAAGGGCAAGCTGGGCGACCTCATCCTCAACACCTACAAGGTGGCGGGTGACCGCGTGACGGTCGAGACGCTCGACAAGCTGAAGGAGCTGGGCTTCCAGACCGCCTTCCAGGCCGGCATCTCGATCGGTATCGACGACATGATCATCCCCGAGAACAAGAAGGAGATCGTGCACGACGCCCGCAAGAAGGTCGACGAGGTCGAGTCCCAATACAAGAAGGGCATCATCACCTCCGGCGAGCGCTACAACAAGATCATCGACATCTGGACCGGCGCCACCGACCGCATCGCCAAGGCGGTCTTCGCCAAGCTCGAGAACAACGACGGCCGCACCGAGGTTAACCCGGTTTACATCATGATGGATTCCGGCGCCCGCGGTAACAAGCAGCAGGTTCGCCAGCTGTGCGGTCTCCGCGGCCTCATGGCCAAGCCGTCCGGCGAGATCATCGAGCGCCCCATCCTGTCCTCGTTCCGCGAGGGCCTGACCGTCCTCGAATACTTCATCTCCACGCACGGCGCCCGCAAGGGTCTCGCCGACACCGCCCTCAAGACGGCCGACGCCGGCTACATGACCCGC
Organism: Lacunisphaera sp.; assembly: GCA_041917235.1. Lineage (GTDB taxonomy): Bacteria > Verrucomicrobiota > Verrucomicrobiia > Opitutales > Opitutaceae > Lacunisphaera. The sequence goes on from JAYRXZ010000032.1 coordinate 25,797, forward strand.
AAGCTTTGCGACGTGGCCATGGACGCCGTCATCACCGAGGAGGACTGCGGCACGCGCGAGGGCATCTGGAAGCGGGCGATCTTCGAAGGCGAGACCATGCTGGTCTCCCTCGCGGAGCGCATCGTCGGCCGGTTCTCGGCGGACGACGTCTTCGATCCCCTCAACCCGACCAAGACCATCGTGGACGCCGGCGACCTCATCACCGAGGAACTCGCCAAGCGCATCGACGACTCCGGCATCGAGCGCGTCAAGGTGCTCTCGCCGCTCACCTCCACGAGCGAGCAGGGCATCGACGCCAAGTCCTACGGCATCAATCCCGCGACCAACAAGGTCGCGAAGATCGGTGACTCCGTCGGCATCATCGCCGCCCAGTCCATCGGCGAGCCCGGCACGCAGCTCACCATGCGCACGTTCCACATCGGTGGCGTCGCTTCCGCGGGTTCCAAGAACCCCGAGATCAAGGTCCGTAACTCCGGCATCGTCAAATACCGCGGCCTCCGCCTCGTGCAGACGGCCGAGGGCCACAACATCGTCCTCAACAAGACGGGTTCCATCCAGATCCTCGACGAGAACGATCGCGAGCTGGAGTCCTACCCGATCGTGGTCGGCACCTTCCTCTCCGTCACCGACGCCGCCAAGGTCACCAAGGGCGAGACCATCGCCCAGTGGGATCCTTACAACATCCCGGTCCTCTCCGAGAAGGCCGGCACGCTCCACTTCAAGGACATGATCCCGGGTGTGACCGTGAAGCGCGAGCTCGACGAGTCCACCGGCCGCATCGCGACCGTGGTCATCGAGCACAAGGAAGACCTCAACCCGCAGATCGAGGTCCGCGACGATCACGGCAAGCCGGTCGCCGCTTACTCCATCCCGACGGGCGCGCAGGTCGCGGTCGCCGAGGGTGACATCATCCAGCCCGGTGCGCTGCTCGCCAAGACCCCGCGTCAGGCGTCCGTCACCAAGGACATCACCGGTGGTCTCCCGCGCGTGGCCGAGCTTTTCGAAGCCCGCCGCCCGAAGGAAGCCGCCGAGATGGCCCGCATCGAGGGTGTCGTCTCCTTCGAGGGTTCCATCCGCGGCAAGCGCAAGCTCGTTGTCCGCCAGGAAGAGTCCGGCGCCGAGGAGGAACACCTGATCCCGCACGGCAAGCACATCATCGTGCAGGCCGGCGACGTCGTCCACAAGGGCCAGCACCTCACCGAGGGCTCCGCCGATCCGCACGAGATCCTCGAGATCCTCGGGCCGACCGCGCTGTATGAGTTCCTCATCGGCCAGGTGCAGGAAGTCTACCGTCTCCAGGGCGTGTCGATCAACGACAAGCACATCGAGGTCATCATCCGCCAGATGCTCCGCAAGGTCCGCATCAGCGACCCGGGTGACACCGAGTGGTTCTGGGGCGAGCAGATCGACCGCACGGCGTTCCTGCGCGAGAACAAGCGCATCGACGCCGCCGGCGGCAAACCCGCCGAGGCCGAGCCGATCCTGCTGGGCATCACCAAGGCCTCCCTCGAGACCGAGAGCTTCATCTCGGCCGCCTCCTTCCAGGAGACGACGCGCGTCCTCACCGACGCCTCGACGCTGGGCAAGGTCGATCACCTCAAGGGCTTCAAGGAAAACGTCATCATGGGTCATCTGATCCCGGCGGGCACGGGCCTCCCGGCTTACAAGAAGCTCCGTGTGACGCTCCCGCTCGGTGGCGAGATCCCGATGGACGAGGCCCCCAAGGCCACGGCCGAGGCGAGCTAAGCTCCCAGCTCAACACTTCGAAGCCGCGGACGAAAGTCCGCGGCTTTTTCGTTTCGGCTCGTCCGAAACGAACCCGCCATAGCCTAGCCCGAAGGGCGACGGAGGGTTTTGGCGAATGCAATTCCAGGCGTCGCCAGATTACAAACCGGGGCAGGGCAGGGTGCCAAAAACGCCTTGTTTTCCCCTCTAAAATGGCGACCTTGAAGGTCCTCCCGCCAAAAGATGCCGGTAGAGCCTAGCTCCCAAGTGTCTTCTCGCCCGGCCCTCACCGGCCGGGCGTTCTTTTTGGGGTTCGGGCATGTCCCAAACCAACCCGCCATAGCGCGTAGGGCGACGGCGGGTCTGATCCAACCCTGGCGGGCAGGACGTGAGGGGCAGGGGAGGATGTTTTTACAAATGAACTTTCACTCCGAAAACTGTCATGTGAATAACTTTTCCGGACTTTTTTCGATTTAGCACTTGATAGGGGGTTAAGCCGCCTGCTTTCTTCAACGTCCCATTCGTCACTTACAGCCTCGTTAGCCAAACTAGTGAGGCACCTGACGCCACGATTTCGGGCGGTTTTCCCTCTGAAATTCGTGTTTCCACATAAAGCGCGAAATAGTGCTTGCCGGAGGCTTCGTCTCCGGTAGGTTCCGCGCCTTTTCCACTTTTACCAACCTTCCATTCAATTACATGCCAACCATCAACCAACTCGTGAGAAAGGGACGTCGCAAAGTCGTCGCGAAGTCCAAGGCTCCGGCGTTGCAGGGTAATCCCTTCCGCCGCGGCGTCTGTGTGCAGGTCATGACCCGCACGCCGAAGAAGCCCAACTCGGCCATCCGCAAGGTCGCCAAGGTTCGCCTCACGAACGGCACGGAAGTCATCTCCTACATCCCCGACGAGGGCCACAACCTCCAGGAGCACTCCATCGTGCTCGTGCGCGGTGGCCGCGTTAAGGATCTCCCCGGCGTCCGCTACCACATCGTGCGTGGCACCCTCGACGCCACCGGCGTCGAGAAGCGCCGTCGTTCCCGCTCCAAATACGGCGTCAAACGCCCGAAAGCCGCCAAGGCCTAACCCTCGTTCTTTAAGCCGCCATGTCACGCCGCCGCAGAGCCACTCACCGTCCCACCGTTCCGGATGTCCGCTATAACAGCGCCCTGGTAACGCACCTCATCAATGTCATCATGAAGAGCGGCAAGCGCACGCTCGCCGAACGCATCGTCTACGGTGCCTTCGAGAAGGTGAGCGAGAAGCTCCAGAAGGGCGACCCGGTCGACCTGCTGATGGGCGCGATGGAAAACGCCCGCCCGAAGCTCGAGGTCAAGAGCCGCCGCGTCGGTGGCGCCACCTACCAGGTGCCCGTCGAGATTTCCTTTGAGCGCCAGGAGTCCCTGGCCCTCCGCTGGATCGTCAATGCCGCCACCAGCCGCAAGGGCACGCCCATGCGCGAGGCCATCGCTGCCGAGATCGTCGACGCCTACAACAACACCGGCTCCGTCGTGAAGAAGAAGGAAGAAATGCACAAGATGGCCCAGGCCAACCGTGCGTTCGCCCATCTCCGTTGGTAAGGAATCCCTCGAATGTCTGCTGCTGCTCCCATTTCCATCACCGTCGTCACCGACAAGGCCAAGGTCTCGCCCGTCAACGCGAAGGACCGTCCGTTCCCGCTCGAGTGGACCCGTAACATCGGCATCGCCGCGCACATCGACGCCGGCAAGACCACCACGACCGAGCGCATCCTTTTCTACTCCGGCGCCGTCCACAAGATGGGCGAGGTCCACGAGGGCACCACGGTGACCGACTGGATGGAGCAGGAGCGCGAGCGCGGCATCACGATCACCGCCGCCGCCATCTCCTGCGCCTGGAACGCCTCCTGGGGTCCCTGGAAGGGGATCAAGCAGCGCATCAACATCATCGACACCCCCGGACACGTGGACTTCACGGCCGAGGTGGAGCGCTCGCTCCGCGTGCTCGACGGCGCCGTCGCCGTGTTCTGCGCCGTGGCCGGCGTGCAGCCCCAGTCCGAGACCGTCTGGCGCCAGGCCAACAAATACCGCGTCCCGCGCGTGGCGTTCATCAACAAGATGGACCGCACCGGCGCCGACTTCTTCCGCGCCGTCTCCGAGATGCGCGACAAGCTCAAGGCCAACGCCCACCCGATTTTCCTGCCCATCGGCAAGGAGGAGAACTTCTCCGGCCTCGTCGACCTCGTCCAGAACGTCGCCTACTCCTTCGAGGAGGACCCGAAGGACCAGCTGGGCATGAACCCGAAGACGATCCCGATCCCGGCCGAGATGGCCGCGCAGGCCAAGGAATACCGCGACAAGCTCATCGAGGCCGTCTGCGACTTCGACGACGTCATCGCCGAGAAGTATCTCAACGGCCAGGAGATCACCGTGCCCGAGCTCATGCTCGGCGTCCGCAAGGCCACCATCTCCCTCCAGTTCACCGGCGTCATCCCGGGTTCCGCCTTCAAGAAGAAGGGCGTCCAGCGCCTGCTGGACTGCGTCGTCAACTACCTCCCGAGCCCGATCGACGTCCCCCCGATGCAGGGCCAAGACAGCGACGGCAAGGAAGTCGCCGCCGTCGTCGACGACAAGGCGAAGCTCGCCGGCCTCGCGTTCAAGCTGTGGAACGACCCGTTCGTCGGCCGCCTCGTGTTCTACCGCGTCTACACCGGCCAGCTGAAGCGCGGCATGTCCCTCTACAACCCCCGCACCCGCCGCTCCGAGCGCGTGTCCCGCCTCGTCCTCATGCGCGCCATCGAGCGCGAGGAAATCGAGGTCGCCTACGCGGGTGACATCTGCGCCGTCGTCGGCGTCAAGGACGTCATCACCGGCGACACCCTGTGCGACGAGAACTTCGACATCCGCCTCGAGCCGCCGTCCTTCCCCGAGCCCGTCATCTCGATGTCCATCGAGCCGAACTCCAAGGGCGACCAGGAAAAGCTCGGCGTCGCGCTCCAGCGCCTCGTCGCCGAGGACCCGACCCTGCGCGTCAAGACCGACCAGGACACCGGCCAGACCATCCTCGCCGGCATGGGCGAGCTGCACCTCGAGATCATCATCGACCGCATGAAGCGCGAGTTCAAGGTCGAGGCCACCTCCGGCAAGCCGCAGATCGCCTACCGCGAGACCATCCAGAAGTCCGCCGACGGCGAGGGTAAGTTCATCCGCCAGTCCGGTGGTAAGGGTCAATACGGCCACGTCGTCATCAAGATGGAGCCGAATGAGAAGGGTAAGGGCGTCGAGGTCATCAACGAGACCGTCGGCGGCTCCATCCCGAAGGAATTCATCAAGCCCGCCACCGACGGCATCCTCGAGGGCGCCAACAACGGCGTCATCGCCGGCTTCCCGGTCGTCGACGCCATCATCCGCATCGTCGACGGCTCGTTCCACGAGGTCGACTCGTCCGAAATGGCGTTCAAGATGGCCGGCATCTTCGCGTTCAAGGACGCGATGAAGAAGGCCAACCCGATCCTGCTTGAGCCCATCATGGGCGTCGAGGTCACCACCCCGGAGGAATATCAGGGCGACCTGATGGGCGATATCAACCGTCGCCGCGGCCAGATCCAGGGCATGGAGAACAAGACCGGCGCGTGCATCATCACGGCGCACGTCCCGCTCGAGCTGCTCTTCGGCTACGTCACCGACATCCGCTCGCTTTCGAAGGGCCGCGCCAGCGCGTCCATCACGCCCTCGCACTTCGCGCAGGTCCCGAACGCGCAGCTCGCCAAGATCGTGGAGTCCAACGCCAAGGGCCCCGCTCGCACCTAACTTTTAACCCTCGTTCTTTATACCGCCATGAAAGGCCAACGCATTCGCATCAAACTCCAGGGCTACGACTATCGCGTCATCGACCAGTCCGCCCTCGAAATCGTCGAAACCGCCAAGCGCTCCGGCGCCCGCGTTTCCGGCCCGATTCCCCTTCCCACGCACATTGTGAAGCTGTCGGTCAACCGCTCCCCGCACGTCGACAAGAAGTCCATGGAGCAGTTCGAATCCCGCACCCACAAGCGCCTCATCGACATCCTGGAGCCCACCGCCCAGACCGTCGACGAGCTCAAGAAGCTCAACCTCCCGTCCGGCGTCGATATCACCATCAACGTCTAAAATTTCCAACCCACATACCATCTTAGCCAAGCCAGCCGGCTCACCCCGGCCCTTGCTAAAGTAGGTCTAAACAAACGGCGCCCCGCGCCACCTACCACTTAGCCCATGATCGCTACATTACTCGGTAAAAAAATCGGCATGACCCAGGTCTACGACGCGCAAAACGTCTTGGTCCCGGTCACCGTGGTGGAAGCCGGCCCATGCCCGGTCGTCCAAATCAAGACCGTCGAGAACGACGGTTACAACGCCGTCCAGCTCGGCTTCGGTGCCCAGAAGGCGAAGAACGCCTCCAAGGCCGAGGCCAATCACGCCAGGAAGGCCGGCCTCGAGTCGGCGCCCCGCGTGCTCAACGAGGTCCGCCTCACCGAGGCGTTCTCCGGCAAGGCCGGCGACGTCCTCACCGTCGCGGTGTTCTCGGAGGGCCAGATCGTTGACGTGCTCGGCGTCTCGAAGGGCAAGGGCTTCCAGGGCGTCGTGAAGCGCTTCCGCGTCGGCGGCGGCCCCGCCTCCCACGGCTCCATGTTCCACCGCCGCATCGGCTCGATCGGCATGCGCCAGACCCCCGGCCGCTCCTGGAAGAACCAGCGCATGCCCGGCCACATGGGCACTGATTTCCGCACCGTGCAGAACCTGCGCGTCGTGAAGATCATCGCCGACAAGAACCTCATCCTCGTCAAGGGCGCCATCCCCGGCGCCAACGGCGACGATGTCATCATCCGCTCCGGCAAGAAGGCCAAGCCGGCCAAGAAAGCCTAAGACCACCGGAGAACGCATAACATGAAGCTCAAACTTTTCACTCCCGACGCCACCAAGAGTTCCGAGAAGGAATTCAACCTTCCGACCTTTGAGGGCTCCCGCGGCCTCCAGGCCGTCAAGGAAGTCGTCGTCGCCCACCGCGCCAACGCCCGCCAGGGCACGCGCTCGACCAAGACCCGCGGCGAAGTGTCCGGCGGCGGCAAGAAGCCCTGGGCCCAGAAGGGCACCGGCCGCGCCCGCGCCGGCTCCATCCGCTCCCCCCTGTGGTCCGGCGGCGGCGTGGTCTTCGGCCCGAAGCCCCGCGACTTCTCCAAGAAGATCAACGGCAAGGTCAAGTCCCTCGCCTTCAGCCGCGCCCTGTTTGATCGCGCGACCGCCGGTGACATCAGCGTCATCGAGAACTTCGCGCCGAAGCAGGCCAAGACGAAGCTGATGGGTGAGGTCATCGCCCGCATCGCCCCCAAGGGCAAGGTGCTCATCGTCGACGCCCCCTTCACGACCGAGGCCCAGCGCGCCGCGCGCAACCTCGCCCGCGTCACCCTGCAGGACGCCTCGAAGCTCAACACCCTCGATCTCGTCCAATACACCGGGATCGTCGTTTCCACCAAGGCCCTCGAGCAGATCATCGCCCGCGCCAACGGAGGTCAGTCATGATTAACGCCGAACAGATTCTCAAAACCATCCGCCTGACGGAGAAGTCCAACAAGCTCTCCTCGAACTACGGCCAGTATACCTTCGAGGTGTATCCG
>JAYRXZ010000033.1:0-15339 GCA_041917235.1 Lacunisphaera sp.
CGAGGCCGGCATGAACGACTACATCACGAAGCCCGTGAAGATCGAGGAGCTGCAGTCGGTCATCTCCCGACACTTCAGCGAGAAGGCCTGAGGTAGGGCGCGGACTCCGGTCCGCGCCGCCTGGGAGGGCCCGCGGCCCAGCCGGAGCCGAACCCGCCACATTTAGGTTTTCACCCGCGCGTGATCCGCTCACCCTGCCCCCATGCGCATCCCCTGCCTGCCCGTCCTCGGTCTTCTGTCCTCCCTCCTCTGCTTCGCTCCAGCAGGAGCGAAAACCACCGCCTACGTCGGCGGCCGCCTGATCGACGGCTGGGGCGGCGCCCCGGTCAACAATTCCGTCATCCTCGTCGAGGACGAGCGCATCAAGGCCGTCGGCACCGCGGAGACGCTCCCCGTCCCCGCCGGCGCCGAGGTGGTCTCCCTCGCCGGCATGTCTGTCCTTCCCGGCCTGTGGGACAACCATGTCCACACCATGCTGCTCGGCCATTCCGACTACACGCACTGGGACAAGACCTACCCCGCCCGCTTCGAGAAGGAGATCATGCCCGCCGCCGCCCGGCAGCTGCTCCTGGCCGGTGTCACCTCCGCCCGCGACCTCGGAGCGCCGCTCGAGGCGAGCATCAATGTCCGCCAGCGCATCGCCCGGGGTGAGATCCCCGGCCCGACGCTCTATGTCTCCGGTCCCTTCATCCAGAAGGAAGCCTACCCGGGGACGGAGGACTTCCGCTGGGGCGTCCAGGGCGCCGACGACGCCCGCGCCAAGGTGAAGCGCCTCGCCGACGCCGGCGTGAACATCATCAAGCTCATCGACCAGGACCAGATGACCGGCGAGGAGATCGCGGCCATCGTCGACGAGGCCCACAAAAACAAACTGCCCGTCGTCGCCCATTCGCACCGCCCCGACGAGATCCGCCTCGGTCTCAAATACGGCGTGGATTGCTTCGAACACACCGGCCTCGCCACCGCTCCCGGCTATCCCGACGACGTCCTCGCCGCCCTCAAGGAACGCACCGCCAAGATGTCGCTCGGGCCGCTCTTCTGGTGCCCCACCATCGAGGGCTTCTTCAACTACGAATACAACGTCGCCAACCCGATGCACATCGAGGACACCGGCTGGCAGAACGGCGTCCCGGCCGACATCGTCGCCGACATCAGGCAGTCGCTGAAAAATCCCGGCTGGCTCGCCTACTACCAGATAACCCCGCTCCGCGCGAAGACCAGCGCCGCCAAGTTCAAGCAGCTCCAGGAGGCCGGCGTCGTCCTCCTGATCGGCACCGACTCCGGTATCCCGATGAAGTTCCACAACCAGTCCACCTGGCGCGAGCTCGACATCTGGGTCAACAAGCTCGGCGTTGATTCCATGACGGCCATCCGCGGCGCCACCTACTGGCCCGCCGTCGCCATGAAGGTCGACAAGGACTACGGCACGATCCAGGCGGGCAAATACGCCGACATCATCGCCGTGAAGGGCGATGTGCTCCGCTACATCGACCTCCTCCAGCGCGTCGACGTGGTCATCAAACACGGACGCAGGATTAAATAAATTCAGAAGCCATGAACCCAAAAACCTTTTCGGCTTCCTGGTTTCTGAATTCCTAAAGAAATTTTCCGAGTTCTTTGATCTCTCCCGACCTCGCCGGATCGCCGGCGAGGTTTTTCATTTCCAGCGGATCCTTTTCCAGATCGAAATAAAGCCACGGCGTTCCGTCCGCATTTAAAACCAGCTTGTGCTGCGCCGAGCGGAATCCCCGCCACGCCACCGGGCATTGCAATGCGATCTCCGTCGCCGCCGGCATCGAGATGAGCGCGCTGTCCCGCTTGCTGTGCCACGGCCGCCCCTCCGCCCAAGCCACCGCCATATGCGGCAGGTCAACCAAACTGACCGGGCTAACATCTTTCCGTCCTCTGTTCTCCGTCGTCTGTCCTCCGATCAACAAGGGCACCCTGATTGATTCCTCATACGGCCATGCTTTGCGGAATAATCCGTGGCTCCCATGCATATCCCCATGCACCGAGGTAAACACGACGATCGTCTCCGACAAATCCACCTCGCTCAGCAATTTCCCGATCGCCCGGTCGGTCGCCTCGATGTGGGCATAATAACCCGCCATTTCCTCCCGCGCCTGTTTCTCGACCTCCCCGCCCGTCGGGACATTCGCCCGCAGCTTTAATTCCCCGGGTTTAACCTCCGCCACATGCGGAGCCGGAGCATGATAAGGCGGATGCGGCGTCTCCAGGCTCAGCACGGAAAATGTCGGCTTGGAATGCGGCGTTTTCAGCCACTCCGCGGCCCGCTGGACCAGCACCTCGGCCTGGTAACCTTTGAAATGCTTGGGTTGCGGCAGCCTCGTGCCATGCAGCCACGGATCATTAATCAAAAATCCGCTCTCGAACCCCTCCCATAATTCAAAGCCCCCGCGCCGCTCCGGCGGCACGATCATCTTCGCATGCGCCTCGCCGACAAACGGCGCCGCGCGATCCCGCTCCGCCAGGTGCCACTTCCCAAACCAAGCCGTCGCATAACCGCGGTCCTTCAGCGCGTGCGCAATGGTTCGGCCTTGAGGTGGAACCCGGCCTCCGGACGGGTTTTTATCACCATCATATACCGGCAACGCATCCCAATACCCTTTAACCCCATTTTCCGGGCACAGCTTCCCCGTCAGCAACGCCGCCCGCGCCTGCGGCCCGAGCGGATGCGGCGTGACGGCCTGCGTATAATTAATTGCCTCGCTCGCCAGCCCGTTCAGCCACGGCGTCCGGGCATTCACATCCCCGGCATACCCCGTCGCCATGGCCCGCCATTGGGTGGTCACGATCCAGAGGATGTTGGGCTGGCTCACAGGTGTGAGAACTTAGGCTTTCGTCGGGAATCACCGCAACCGTCAAAAGCCTTGGTTGGAAAATCGAAGGTTGAAACCGAAGTTGATATATCGCTTCGTCGGGTTGGCGGGCTAATCCACCGGAGATATTATCCGGTCTCTGACTGATTTTAGCGATACCATCACTCATGCTTCAAACCCGGCCGATTGCCCTAACCCTGATTGCCGCCGCCCTGCTTTACGCGGGGCTTGAAGCCATCGTCGGCATGATAGGCGCTATCAGCATGGGGCGCATCAACGTGAACCTGGCGTTCCTCTTGTTGCCCGCGGGGATTGGTTTGCTCCGCTTATCCGACGGGTGGAGGAAATTCACCCTGTTTTGCGTATGTATCGCCGGACTCATTCTCCTAGGTTTGGTCGCCTACGAAATCATCCGGCCTGGCCAGATGCCCGTGACTTGGTTTGGTAGCCAAACCCATGGCGCGCCCCGCTATCTGCTTTTTGTGTTTATCGCAGGAATCGGCGCAGCCTTTCTTTTATGGGTATTCCACACGCTAACGCGGCATGAGATAAGAAGCTTGTTTCAATCCGAGGCGCAAAACTCTGCCTCAGAACCTGCGCGCGAATAGGGCCAGGTTTGGGGACGCCTAACCAAGGCCGTGCCAGTCTTTAATCCGGGTTGAATTTGCCGCGGTGCGCGGCCAGCTTTCCGCCATGCGCATCCGTGTCATCGCCACCGGCGGCACCATCGACAAGGTCTACTTCGACGCCGCCAGCACCTACGAGGTTGGCGAGCCCCAGGTCGGCCCCGTCTTCCGCGAGTCTAACGTCACCTTCGACTTCGTCGTCGAGTCCGTCCTTCAGAAGGACAGCCTCGCCATGACCGACGAGGACCGCGCCCTCATCCGCACGCGCGTCGAGGCCGCGCCCGAGAACCTCATCCTCATCACCCATGGCACCGACACCATGACGGCCACCGCCGCCAAGCTCGAGGGCCTGAAGGACAAGGTCATCGTCTTCACCGGCTCGATGCAGCCCGCCCGCTTCCGCAACAGCGACGCCGTCTTCAACCTCGGCTGCGCCGTCGGCGCCCTCCAATCGCTCCCGCCCGGCATCTACATCGCCATGAACGGCGTGGTCGCCCCCGCCCACACCGTGAAGAAAAACCGCGCCCAAAGCCGCTTCGAGCCGAAGGCGTGAGGCTTCGGACTTTTGACCACAAATGTCCACTAACTGGTCACTAATCCGGATTAGTGGGAAATTAGTGTGGATTAGTGGTTTCCTCCTCCTGATCAGCAGCGCCCTTGCCCAGCCGGCAGCACAGAGGCTTTTCCCCAACCTCGAGTCCAACATCGAGCGCCCGCTGCGCTACCGGCCGGATGGCTCCGACTTCGTCATCGAGAACGGCGCCGAGTTCTTCAACCGCCCGCTCTACGGCGGCAACACCGCCTTCCGCGTCGACGGCGGCGACAAGCCCGAGTTCGTCCTCTACCTCCCCGGCCGCGGCGGCAACCTCCGCCTCGCCGTCCGCTCCGCCACCGGCGCCAAGTGGCTCCACGACACAGCGTCGATCACCACCCGCTACCGCCCGGGCTCCCTCCTCTACGAGATCCGCGACCCGCTGCTCGGACCCGCCGGCGTGCTGAACCTCACCGCCCTCGCCTACCACCAGACCGAGGGCCTCATCGTCCGCCTCGAGGCCACCGGCCTCGCCCCGGGCCTCGAACTGGTCTGGGCCTACGGCGGCGTCAACGGCCAGCGCGGCGCGCGCGACGGCGACATCGGCACCGAACGCGTGCCGATCAGCCAGTGGTTCCAACTCCAACCGGAGTTCACCAAGGACAACACCATCGAACTCGCCGCGAATTCTTTCACCCTCCAAGCCAAGGCGGCCACAATCACCGGCCTGGTGCCGGTGGGCGCCCAGCTCGCCGTCGCAGATGCCGGCAAATGGAACGATCTGCCTTCATTGCTTGAGAATGTAGGGCCGCCGCTGGCCGGCGCGCCTGATCAGGCACGGCGACAAGCGCCGGCCCTACAAGTAATCGTCGGCCGCGTGGCACTCGCCAACGGCCAGCCGTTGCTGCTCTCGCTCCAGCGTCAGCCAGCCACCGCTGCCACCGCCGATCTCGATACCTACAAGGAGGTGGGAGCGCCGCAGGTGGAGCGTGTTGCCCCCAACGCGCTTACCTCGAACCAGCGTCTTGAGGGCAAGCCGCTCCACCCTTCCGACCTTCCCCGCCTCTTCGCCGAGACCGAGGCCCACTTTACCGCATTGCGCACGCGCGTGTCGGTCGAGACGCCCGACCCGTTCATCAACGCCGCCGTCGGCGCGCTCAACGTCGCCGCCGACGCCGTGTGGGACGAGCCCCAGCAGGCCATCATGCACGGCGCCATTGCCTGGCGCACGAAGCTCCTTGGCTGGCGCGGCCCCTACGCTCTCGACGCCCTTGGCTGGCACGACCGCGCCCGCGCCAATTTCATTTACTGGGCCGGCCGCCAGAACCTCTCGCCCATCCCGGACAAACTCCCGCCGCCCGAGGAGGAGACGAACCTCTCTCGCAGCCGCACCGCCCTGCACAGCAACGGCAACCTGTCGAACAACCACTACGACATGAACCTGGTGTTCTTCGACGCCTTGTTCCGGCACCTCCTCTGGACCGGCGACACGGAGTTCGCGATGCAGATGTGGCCCGTCATCGAGCGCCACCTCGCCTGGGAACGGCGGCTTTTCCGGCGCGAATTCACCACCGCCACCGGCGAGAAACTTCCGCTCTACGAAGCCTACGCCGCGATCTGGGCGAGCGACGACCTGCAATACAGCGGCGGCGGCACGGCGCACGGCTCGGCCTACAACTACTGGCACAACCGCATGGCCGCCCGCCTCGCCCCCCTCACCGGCGCCGATCCGGCGCCCTACACCCGCGAGGCCGATAATATCAGCCGGGCTATGACTTTGCTCCTCTGGACCGGAGACCACTTTGCCGAAAGCAAAGACTGGCTGGGTCTTCAACTCGTCCATCCAGAAGCCGCGCTGTGGACTTTCTATCATACCATCGATTCCTCCGTGCCCAATCCGGAGGAAGCCCGGTTGATGGCCGCCAATGTTTTACGCCGGATGCCCCGTCTGCCTGTGCGCGGGCCCGGCGTGCCCACCGACCGGCCCTATGCCGTTTTGGCCACCAGCAACTGGATGCCCTACACGTGGTCGCTCAACAACGTGACCATGAACGAGAATGCCCATGCCGCACTCGGTTTCTGGCAGGCTGGAAACCCCGAGGAGGGTTTCACTTTGTTGAAGTCCTCCCTGCTCGCCTCGATGTTCATGGGCATTTCACCCGGCAACGTGGGCTCGATGAATTACCTCGATGTCTATCGCCGCGAGTCCCAGCGCGACTTCGCCGACGGATCCGGTGTGCTCAGCCGGGCAATCGTTGAAGGCCTTTTCGGCATTCGACCGGATGCGCTCGCTGGCGAGCTGCTGATCGCGCCGGGACTCCCGGTCGATTGGGAATACGCCAAGCTGCATCACCCGCAGATCGATTTTTCCTATGCGCGGAAAGGCGAGACCGAAACCTACACCGTGGCGTCACGCTTCGCGCGGCCCCTGGCCCTCCGCCTGAGGCTGCCCGCTTATGGCCGCACTGCAAAGGTCACCGTGAACGGCCTAACCGTCCAACGGCAATCGGGCACCGGAGATATCGAGCTTCCACTGACGGCTGCTGCCAATTGGGCCGTCACGATAACCTGGCAGGGACCGCTGCGACTGCCGGATCCGCCTGCAGAATCGTTCGGGTGTGGCTTTGTGCTAGAATCCCTGGCTGGGACCAGTTTCGCTTCGCTGGACCTGGCGCCTCATTTCAACGACTGCGTCACCGCGATCTTCCAGAAGGGCAAATATCGTTCTCCACGCTCGCCGTTCGTCTCGCTGGCGCTGCCCGCGCAGGGCATCGGTTACTGGGCCGGACACGTCAACGCCACTGCCGAGATCGACGATACCGGTCTGCGCGCCACGGCTGGCGTGAACGGCGGCAAGCTCACCCTCCCGAACGGCCTGATATTCGCCACGCCTGGGCCCGGTAATGCGAAAAACATCCTCTTCACCTCCCAGTGGGACAATTACCCGCGCGAGGCCACCGTGCCGCTCACCGGCACGGCTCGGCAGCTTCACCTGTTGATGGCCGGATCGACCAACGCCATGCAGAGCCGCCTCAACAACGGCGAGGTTGTCGTGACCTACACCGACGGCACAACCAGCCGCCTTGCCCTCCGCAATCCCGAGACCTGGTGGCCCATCGAGCAGGACTACTTCATCGACGACTTCCAATTCCGCCTCAACGCCCCCTTGCCCATCCGCATCGACCTCAAAACCGGCGCCGTTCGCGTGCTCGATCACGCCACCTTCAAGGGCCAGGGCCGCGTTATCCCGGGCGGCGCCGCCACTGCGCTGAAGCTTGTCCTCGACCCAGACAAGGAACTCCAATCCCTCACCGTCCGCGCCCTCGCCAACGATGTCGTCATCGGCCTGATGGCGGCGACACTGGAGCGTTAGGGTTGTTGTAGGGCGGGATCTCCGTATCCCGCCCCGAACGTGATTTCATTTTCGAACAAAGGCGGGATTCGGAGATCCCGCCCTACAGTGTTGCCTCCGTTCGTTCTTCGCCTTCGCTTATCCCCACCATGCGCCGCCTACCCCTGCTGCTCTCCGTTCTGTCGGTCCGCCTCCTCGCCGCCGACGAACTGCCCCCGCCGGAACTGACCGAATACTACACTCCCGTCCCGCCGGTGGTCTCAGCCCCGGCCGGCGGCGTGCCGTCCGACGCCATCGTGCTGTTCAACGGCACCTCGCTCGCCGCCTGGGAGCCGGCCAAGGTGGAGAACCCGATGTGGCGCGTGGAGGACGGCGCCATGGTGGTGGTGAGCGGCAAGGTATCCCCCGAGGAGGCCGCCCGGGTCGCCGCGACCCCTGGACGCCTGGCTGATTTTCCGCATGGCGGCATCCGCACGCGGCAATCCTTCGGCGATGTGCAGCTCCACCTCGAGTTCCGCACGCCGGCCAAGATCGAGGGCAAGGGCCAGGGCCGCGGCAACAGCGGCGTGTTCTTCATGGGGCGCTACGAGGTGCAGGTGCTCGATTCCCACGACAACCCGACCTACGTCAACGGCCAGGCCGGCTCGATCTACAAGCAGCACCCGCCGCTGGCGAACGCCAGCCGCCCGCCCGGCGAATGGCAGACCTATGACATTGTCTTCATCGCCCCGCGCTTCGCCGCCGACGGCTCGCTTGCCAGCCCGGCCCGGATCACCGCCTTCCACAACGGCGTGCTGGTGCAGCATGACGCCGTCCTGACCGGCCCGACCGAATACCGCGGCCCGCCGAAATACGCGCCCCACGCCGCGCAACTGCCGCTCGAGCTGCAGGACCACGGCGACCCGGTTGCCTTCCGGAATATCTGGGTGAGGGAACTGGCCCCGCCGGCGGTTCGCTGAAACGCCCGGTGGTTCCGCTCGTGAGCCGCCCGTAAATCCCGCCGCCCCGTCACATTCTGCTGGCCTCGGCGGGGCCGTTCGCCGAAATGGAGGGGCATACCGCCCATGAATCTCCCCGATGCCCACGTGGCCATCCTCCAGGCCTTCGCCAAGATGAAGGCCCTCTACAACCAGCCGGTGTTCAACGAATGGGTGCTGGTGAAGCTCGCCCGCGACACGGGCGCCGTGCTGGCTTACGACGGACCGCGGGCCGATCTTTACCAGGCGAATTTCAAGAAGGATATCGCCCCGCTCCAGGCCGAGATGGAGGCCCGCAAGATGGTGGTCGGCGACTTCGAGTTCGTCCAGGGGGCCCACGGCACGCATTACGACGCCTGCATCCGCCTCGGCCCCGCCTCCTACCTCTTCTGCAACCATACCACCAAGTCCATGCAGGACATCCGCCGGGATCCGAAGTGGCTCGAGGCCCAGAAACCTTTCGTCGAGCTGAGCGCGAAATTCCGCGCGGATCCTCTGGAGTGAGCGATCTCCAAGACGGGTTGGGTAACCACTAATCAGTTTCGCCAAGGGGCGAAACTTTGGGTCACCCCTCCGTCTAATCGGCTCCGGTTTTTATTCGAGGGGACTGCTAATCGCAGTCTTTGCCAAAACCGGCGATCAGCCGGTCCTTAAACCAACAGTGGCGACGATCCGTCGCCGCGCACCTTGTGGGATTTATCCATTGATGAATCCTATTAGTGGTCAAAAAACTTAGCTCAGCAGCCCCGCGTAGACAAACCACCCGTAGCCCGCGACCAGCACGCCGCCGGCCCAGCGAGGCAGGCCGCCGGCAAAGAGCAGGAAGACCGCGTGCAGGCCCGCGACGCCGAGGAGCATCGCCAGCGCCGTGGCACTGAACCCGGCCATCGGCAGCGGCTTCACCAGGGCGAACAGGCCCAGGCAAAGCGGGATGCAGATGTGCCCGTCGCCCACCTGCGAGCTGTAGACGACGTCCGCGCGGCGCTTCCACCCCCAGTAGAGCGCAAGCACGGCGTTGGGCAGCACCATCAGCCAGCCGGTCAGCCAGCCGAGGTTGGCCGCGCTGACAAACCCGCTTTTCTGCGCCATCAGCCACGTCACGAGCCAGTCGATCGACTCATACATGAAGTAGGCGCAGGCGAGCACCAGGAGCGCGTCCACATAAAACATCCAGCCGAACGAGACCTTCGCGCGCAGGTTGTGCTTCATGACGTCGAAGACCTGGAAACACTGCCAGAAGAGGAACAGCCCGATGAGCACCGTCCCGTCGGTGCGGTCCAGTTTCCCGTCGCCGCCGAGCGCCCAGACCGTGCCGGTGAAGAACACCACGGCCGTCAGCGTGAGCAGCAGCGACAGCCGGTTGAGCTGGCCCTCGAGGCCGCCCCCGCCGCCCTTCGCCGCCTTGGTGGACCGGGCCGGTTTTTTCCCCTTGCCGCCGGCCGCCTTGGCCCCGGCCGGCAGCACGGCCAGGCCCCAGCACAGGGCGGGCACGCCGAGGAGCAGCGTGAGGTTGGTGACATTGTTGACGAGGCAGTTGGTCATCACCTCCGCGGGCGCGCCGTTGCGGGAGACCATGATGGCGACGAAGATCAGGTTCCCCAGTCCCGAACAATAAGGCAGCAGCAGCGTGCCGAGGGCCGTGCCCTCGAGCCCGTGGTCGAGCATCGCCTCCAGCCGCCAGAGCATGAGCAGCGACACGCCGAGGAAGACCACCAGGTAGGTCCACGGGTCGGACAGCGCGAGCGAGTCGAGCAGTTGGGGAAGCACGCCCCTGATTGGCGGGAATCAGTCCGCCTGTAAACAGCGGTGTGGCCGGCTGGCCCTTACTGCAGCTTCGCCGGCAGGCGCAGCACCCGGGCCTGGAGGTCGGCGATGATGCCGCGCGTGCCGGGGCCGATGCTTTCACCCGCGGTCAGCGTATGCATGGCGGTGAAGTCGCCGAGCAAGGCGCAATACTCGCTGTTGACCATCATGCCGATCAGATCGCCGGTCTTGCTGAAGACGAGGTCGCCGCGCTTCGGCGAGATCTCGCCGAAAAGCCGGGTGACGATCCGGTTGTCGAGCTTTACGTAGGAATTGCTGTTGGGGTCGATGCGCAGCGGCGTCTCGCCGTAGCGGCCGTCGTCGGCGCGCACGAGGACCGCCTCGGGGAACTTGAAGGGCTCCTTGGCGAGCGAGTAGATCTTCGCGCCCATCAGCGCGGCGAGCGAATCGTCCACCGGCACCACGATGATGCGCGGGTCGAGGCGGAGGAACTGGAGGGCGCCGACCGGGGCGTTGAACGAGCCGCGGCTGAGCGTGCCCACCACGCGGTCGTAGTCGGCCGGCGTCTCCACCAGCGTGAACGGCGTGTCGCTGAGGTGCATGAGCGCATAGGTGCGGTTGCCGTCGCTGACCAGGATGGTCTGCGTCTCCTTCTCCTTCACCGTCGGGCTGAAGAGCCCGGGCTTGCGCGCGGTGAGCTTGGTGGCGACGCGGTTGGCCTGGAAGTCGCTGAAGATGAGGTTCGGGTTCACCGGGCGGTTGGTGCGGATCTCCTGGCTGAGCTCGCCGGACTTCTCGGCCAGCTGGCCGACGCCCTGGGCGAGCTGGGTGGTCTGCTCCTGCACCTTGGCGCGCTCGGCGCGCTCGACCTCGACCTGCTGCTTGGCCTCCGTGAGGTTCTGGGCGATGAGCTGCTTCTCCTGCTCGGCCACCTTGACGGCGACGTTGAGGTTCTCGATGCGCTGGCGGGCCTCGGCGTTCTGCCGCTCGGCGCGGGCGAGCTCGGCGCGCTGGCGCTCCGCCTCGGCCTTCCGTTCCTCCAGCTCGCGCTGCAGCTTGGCCAGCTGCTCCTTCGACATCGACGCCTCCTGCGATGTGGCGGTGTAGCGCTGCTCCAGCTCCTTCACGCTGGTCTGGGTGGCGGAGAGGGTGCGCTCGAGCTGGCCCTTCTGCGACTGGTGGGCGGCATGGTTCGCCTCGCGCGCGGCGAGCGAACCCGAGGTGCTGGCCCGCTGGGCGGCGAGGGCCTCGCGCGAGGCCTTCTCGTCCTCGAGGGAGATGCGCATGAGCTCGACCATGTCGGCGTTGATCGCCGGGGCGTTGGCGGCGGACCGCGGCGCGGCGGTCTCCAGCTGGGTGTGCGTCGGCTCGGCCTTCTCCCAGCGCGTGAGCGCCAGGAGATTGAGCAACATGAAGTCGCACATGATTAATAGCAGCGTCTTGTTCATGGCGCGGGGTCCTCAGGCGGTGCCGGACTGCACCTCGATGATGAGCTGGCGCTTGTAGGGACGGACGTGGCGGATCTTGACCAGGGCCACGCAGACGATGCCGAAGAGGTTGGACGAGTAGGCGGCGAGGAGGTTGGCGTCGATCCAGCCGATCACCTGCAGCACCAGCGCGGTGGCCGTGCCGGCGATGCCGATGTAGAGGCCGCCGTCAAAGAGGTTCTCCTCGTTCTCCATGAGCCGCAGCTTGGTGGCGGCGGGCACCCCCTGGCGGGCGATCTCGGAGATTTTCAGCAGGCAGATGACATACATGCCGACCTGCAGGGCGGCGAAGGCGAGGATCGAGGCAATGGTGGAGATGTCCATGGTGGTGGGTGTGGTTGAAGCGGTGGCGGCCGGCGCCGCGAGGGTGCCGATGACGGGGATGGTAAGCCTGATCTGGTATTCGGAGGCCGGGGCGGCCTTGAGCAGCGAGGGCTCCGAGAAGACGAAGAAGATAAAGGTCAGGATGGCCGCGATGATGCCGCTGCCCATCTTGGGGAAGGCGCCGCGCAGCGTCGACTCGACCGACTTGAAGAGCCGCAGGTCCACCGAGCGCAGCAGCAAGAAGATGCCGCCGAGGAAGGCCGCATACTTGGTCAGGAGCGCCAGCTCCGGGTAGCGCAGCGTGAAGCCCGCCCCGAACTCGAACTCCGGGCCCGAGCTGCGGGTGACCGGCGCCTGCCGCTGGACGAGCTGCTCGACGGCGCCCTGGCCGTGGGCAAGGGCCAGCTGCAGGTGCTCCGCGCCGGGCTGGCCGAAGGCGATGAGGTAGTGCGCCACGCGGTCCGCCGACTTGGTCATCAGCGCGGCGGTGTAGATGACCGGCAGGTGCTCCGGCGCGACGCGCGTGAGGTGGGCGAACTGCGCCGCCGTGCCGAGGCTGCCGGTCGTGCGCAGCAGCTCCGAGAGCTGCACCCAGTTCAGCCGGCGGCCCAGGGTCAGGATATCCAGGTAAAAGTCCTCCAATTCGCCCATCTGGCCCGTCCGCAGCGCGGTCTCCGCCAGCGCCCGCACCTCGCGCTGGAGGCCGGACGAGAGGTGCTCGGTCTGCCAGAGGTAGGCCGTGAGCAGGATGACGGCGTCGAGCGGCTGGCCGCCGGGCCGGTTGGCCGGCACGAAACGCTCGGTGGAGCCGATCTCGGCGGTCTTGAGCAGGGTCTGCACGCCGGGCAGGCGCGAGACGGTGAGGTAGCGCCGCAGGTTCTCGCGGGCCTGCTCGGTAGCCATGAAGCTCAGCACCGGCTGCGAATCGGCGGATGAGGCGGCGTTGCGGTTGCCGAGCAGCGGCTCCAGCGCGATGTCCCATCCGCCCCACGGCATCATCTCGCGGTGCTTTTGGGCAAAATCACCATAGATCGTCCCCAGCGCGGCGGCGCCGGGATCGCCGACCTTCCTGGCCGTCTCGAGCACGAGCGCGGCGGGGCCGGGCTTGTCGAGTTCGATCAGTTCCCGCCCGAAGCCGGAAACACTCGGGGTGTCGCGGCCCGCCTCGCGCAGCAGCGCGGGATTGAGCGATTTCACGTTCACCGGCAGGAGCCAGGCCAGCAACAGCAACCCGACACCCAACACCAGCCAGACCTGCCACAGGGCGGAGCGGGCGCCGGAAACGAAGTCAGGCGGATGCATGGATTGGTTCATAACAGGCGGACGGGCGGAAACAAATTTATTTGCGGCTCCCCGGCCGGGGAAATACGCTGCGCTTTCAAAGACCCATGTCCCTGAAAATAGTTCGCTTTAATGAGCCCATCCTCCGCAAAAAAGGCGCGAAGGTGACCGTGTTTGACGCGGCGCTGACGCGGCTCGCCAACGACATGGTCGAGACCATGCATGCGGCGGAGGGCATCGGCCTCGCCGCCCAGCAGATCGGCCAGGCCATTCAGCTCTGTGTCGTCGACCTGCGGCCTTCCGAGGCGGAGTTTGCCTGGGAATACGACGGCACCCGCCCGCCGCTGGAGCTCTTCATGCCGCTGGCCCTGGTCAACCCCGAGGTGACCGCCGTGCCGAAGCCCACCACGGTATACGAGGAGGGTTGCCTGTCCTTTCCCCAGATCCGGGGCGACGTGGTGCGGCCGGACGAGATCACCGTGAAATTCCAGGACACGGCCGGCCATCCCCATGTCCTGCGCTGCACGGGATTGTTGTCCCGCTGCGTGCAGCACGAGGTCGATCACTTGAACGGCGTCCTCTACATCGACCGGATGGAGAAGGACGTGCTCGCCGCCATCGATCCGGAGCTCAAGGCGCTCAAGAAACAGACCCGCGAAGCGGCGAAGCCGTGAAAGTGAGAGTGAAAGTGAAATCGGATCAATCCACCGCCGCCTTCCCCGTTCGATCACAACGCCCCTCTCACTTTCACTCTCCCTCTCCCCTCCTTACCCCATGGCCGACAACCCGCAGCCCCCGCCCCGTTCCATCGCCACCCGCACCGGCGACGACGGCACCACTTCCCTGCTCTACGGCCAGCGCGTGCCCAAGGACCACCCGCAGATCGCCGCGGTCGGCGCGCTCGACGAGCTCAACGCCGCCCTCGGTTTCGCCAAGGCCACCCGCCCCGCCGGGGCCAGCCCGGCGGAGATCGACCGCCTCCAGCAGGAACTGGTCGCCTTCATGGGCGAGGTCGCCTGCGCCGAGGTGAATGCCGCCCGCTACGACGAGTCGAAGTTTGCCAAGATCGACTCCGCCGCCCTCGACCGGCTCGACGCGGCGGTCGCCGCCATCGAGGCCCGCTCGCCCAAGTTCGACGGCTGGGCGACCCCCGGCGCCAACCTGCACGCCGCCGCCCTCGACCTGGCTCGCACCGCGGCCCGGCGCGCCGAGCGCCAGCTCATCGCCCTGCCGCGGGAAGGCCGCAGCGTGCGGCCCGTGCTCGTGCAATACCTCAACCGGCTGTCCGACCTGCTCTGGCTGATGGGCCGGGAGGCGGAACATGGGTAGGGCGGATTATCCTTAATCCGCCGCGGCACGTTAAGGATAACGCTCCCTACCCCCGGGCTTGTCACGCGTCGGATATTGGTCTCATTTCCACCCCATGCGCACCGCCGCCATTGTCCTCATCCTGCTCGCGCTCGGCTACCGCCTGCTGCCGACGCTGGACATGCGCTGGGCGAATTTCGCGCCGTTTGCGGCAATCGCGTTTTGCGGTGCGGTTTACATCCGGGATCGGCGCCTCTGGCTGCTGCCTTTCGCCGGGCTGTGCCTGACCGATCTCTATATCAACTGGTTCTACGCCCGGGAATATGGGTATCACCTCGAGTGGACGGGCTACGTCGGGCGCGTGGTCTGTTTTGCGATCGGCCTCGGCCTCGGCTGGTTCGTGTCGACCCGCAAGTCCTGGCTCTGGTTGCTCAACGGCTCGCTGCTTGGGGCAGTCCTTTTCTACATCATCACCAATACCCTCTCGTGGTCGACCGACGCCTTCTACGCCAAGACCCTCGCCGGTTGGTGGCAGGCGCTGACCGTCGGCCATCCCGAATACCCGCCTACCATATTTTTCTTCGGCAAGACCCTCTTTGGCGATCTGATGTTCACCGGCCTCTTTGCCGGCGTCATGGAATGGATCGCCCACGCCAAGAAAGAGCCGAGCCTGCTCGACGATGGGGAGGAGGAGGAACCGGAAGCCAAGCCGGTCGAGGTCGAGACGAAGGAGTAACCGCGCTGCGCGCGGAACGTTGAACATCGAACTCTGAACCCTGAATGCCGGAGGTTCGACTGGGAGGCGGGACCATCAGTCCCGCGGGATGAGGGCAGCGTGGCGCATGCCT
>JAYRXZ010000033.1:15349-31767 GCA_041917235.1 Lacunisphaera sp.
GTTTTGTGGGGTGGGGGGCCCCATCTGGCCGGGGGGTTGTGGGATGGGGGGCGCTTGCCTCGCGGTACTGATGGTCCCGCCTCCACGAAACATCCGTTGTCGAGTAACCGTTCGAAGTTCGACGTTCAGCGTTGAACGTTCAACGTTTGGTCCGGTCAAAGACCGGACCTACTTCGATTTCATCACCCACACGCCGTCCCACTTCTCGGGCGGGTGCGCCTTCAGGTATTCGCAGCGCTCGATGAAGGTCGCACTGAGCTTGTCCCCCGGGTGCATCGCGAGCGCCTCCTGGAACTGCTTGATGGCGCGGTCGAACTCGCCCTTGCGGTAGTAGCCGAGGCCGCCGCGGAACAGCCCGACGACCTCCGGCAGGTGGGGGAAGGTCTCCTCGGTGTGGAAATCCAGCACCTCATAGACGCCGACGGGCTCGGTCTTGCCCTTCACCTGGACCCAGTCGATCTCGCGCATGCGGTAGGTGCCCTTGAGCTTCCGGTAGGTGCCCTCCGAGCAGAGGATCTGGGCGGAGTATTCCTTGCACGCGCTCTCGAGGCGCGACGCGAGGTTCACGCCGTCGCCGATGACCGTGTAATCCATGCGCTTCGGCGAGCCGATGTTGCCGGAGACGACGGTATCGGTATTGAGCCCGATGCCCATGAGGATGGGCTTCTGGCCGCGGGCCTGGCGGCGCTGGTTGAGCGCGCGCAGCTCGGTGATCATCGCGATCGCCGCGCGCATCGCGCGGTCGGGATCGTCGCCGTGCGCCACCGGGATGCCGAACTCGGCCATGATCGCGTCGCCGATGAACTTGTCGAGCATGCCGCCCTCGTGCGTGATGCACTGCACCATCAGCGTGAAATACTCGTTGAGCAGCGCCACCGTGCCCTGGGCGCCGAGCTCCTCGGTCAGCGTCGTGAAGGCGCGGATGTCGGAGAACAGCATCGTGGCCTCGACGCTCTGGCCGCCGAGCGCCTCGCCGCCGGCCGCGAGCAGCTGGTCGGCCAGGCCCGGGTCCATGTAGCGCGCCATCGTGGACTTCATGCGCTTCTCGGAGGAGATGTCCTCGAGCATGAGCATCGAGCCGAGCCGCTTGCCCTTGAGGCTGATGAGCGGCTGGAGGGTGACGTTCACGTTCACCTTCTCGCCGCGGACCTCGATCTCGGCGTCCATCAGGGCGTCGGATTTCGCGCCGCCGGCGTCGAGGGCCTTGAGGCGGTCGAGGATCCACGCGTTGGGGCCGGCAAGGAACTCCGCGGCGGGTTTGCCCAGCACATCGGCCTCGCGCACCTTGAAGATCCGGTAGCCGGCGCCGTTGCAGGTGTGGATGCGGCCGTCCTCGCCGAGCGTGATGACCGCGCTCGACATGCTCTCCAGCACGGACTGGTTGTAGTTCCGCATGTTCTGCACGTCGTCGAAGAGCTTGGCGTTCTCGAGGGCGATGGAGACCTGGGCGGTGAAGGCCTTGAGGCGCGCCTCGTCCTCGGCGGTGAACGGGCCGCCGCGCTTGTTGAGGGCCTGGGTGACGCCGATGCACTTGCCGTTCTTGTTCACCACCGGCACGCAGAGGATGGAACGGGTGAAATAGCCGGTCTTCTTGTCGAACGCCGGGTTGAAGCGGAGGTCGGCGTAGGCGTGCGGGATGTTGATCGTCTTGGCCGACTGGAACACGGCGCCGGCGATGCCCGCGGTGTTGGGCAGCTTGATCTGCACGGCGTTGAGCCCCTCGCCCACCTCGGACCAGAGCTCGTTGGTCTTCTCGTTGCTGAGGAAAAGCGTGGAGCGGTCGGCCTTCAGCATGCGCGTGGCCTCGCTCATGACGCGGCGCAGCAGCACGGAGAGGTCGAGCGAGCTGGTGATGTCGGCGACGAGGTCGAGGAACTCCATCTCCTGCTGCCGCGTCTTCTTCATGCCCTCGATGAACTGCGAGCTCTGCAGGGCGACGGAGGCCTGCGTGGCCATCGCCTCGAGCAGGTCGAGGTCCTCGGTGTTGAACCGGCCCTCGCGCTTGTTCAGGGTCTGGACGACGCCGATGATCTCGCCGCGGGCGGTCTTGATCGGGGCGCAGAGGATGGACTTGGTGACGAAGCCGGTCTTGCGGTCGATCTCGTCGTTGAAGCGCTTGTCCTTGTAGGGATCGTGGATGATCAGCCCCTCGCCGCTCTGGAAGACGGCGCCGGCGACGCCCGAGTTGTTCAGCAGGCGGATCTCGCGGTTGAAGGTGCCCTGGGCGGTGCGGGAGAACAGCTCGTTCGTGACCGGGTCGTTCAGGAAGAGGGTGCCGCGCTCGGCGTTGGTCTCGTTGGCGATCACCTCGACCAGGGTGGCGAGCAGGTCGTCGAGGCTGTCGATCATCGCGACGCGCTGCGAGAGCTTGATGAGCATCTCGGTGCGCCGCAGGCGGGCGCGGAGGGAGGAGATGCTCTCGCGGGGCGCGGCCTCCGTGGGCGGGCGCGAGGCGGGCTTGGCGGCTTTGGCGGGCTTGGCTTTAACGGCCATGGTGTTTTTCGAGTTGTTCGCGCAGGCCGGCGATGGTGCCGCGAAGCTGGCGCAGCTCGTCCGAGTGGGCCCGCGTCTGTTTTTCGAGATTGTCGGCGTTTTCCTGCCGGAGCCGCTCCAGCTCGTCGCGCAGCAGCTGGATGGTGCCGTGCAGCTGGCGGGCGTCATCATGCCCGGCGGCGACCGCGGCCTGCACGGCGGCGTCCTTCTCCAGCTGCAGGGCCTGCAGCTCGTCGCGGAGGGAGGCAGCGGTGGTGCGGAGCTGCCGGGCCTCGTCCTGCGCGACCGTCACCGCGGACTGCACGGCTTCGTCCCGCGAGGCCTGCACGCGCTCCAGCTCGAGGCGGAGGGCCTGGATGGTGTCGCGCAGCTGCCGGAGCTCGCGCTGGGCGAGCAGCAAGGCGGCCTGCTCCTCGGTCTCGAGGCCTTTCATCGGGTTGAGCAGCGCCTTTTCCACAGGCGGTGAGCTTCCGCAGCGGGGCGCGGGCGGGCAAGCCGAGAATGAGCCTGCGGTAGGGCGCGGACTCCGCTCCGCACCGAGGCGGGGAACGGAGTCACCGCCCTACCCATTCGGCCCTACAGCAGGTCGGCGGCGAGCTCGGCGAGCTTGGAGCGCTCGCCCTTCGACAGCTTCACGTGCGCGGCGATGGCGTGGCCCTTCATCCGGTTGTGGCAGTAGACGAGGCCGTTGCTGCGCGAGTCCACGTAGGGGTTGTCGATCTGCGCCGGGTCGCCGATGAGCACGAGCTTCGAGCTCTCGGCGATGCGGGTGATGACCGTTTTCACCTCGTGGGGCGTCAGCTGCTGCGCCTCGTCGAGGATGAAGAAGCGCCGGGCGATCGAGCGGCCGCGGATGAAGCACAGGGCCTCGATCTCGACCACGCCGCTGCTGATGAGGCGCTCGTAGGGTTTGACGACCGGGTGGCCGTTGTGCCCGCCGCTGCTGTGCACGGGCTGCGGCGTGGTCATCAGGGCCATGGCGTCGTCGTGCTTCTTCTTCTTTTTCTTGCCGGTCTTCTTGCTGGCGAACTGCGGCTCCTTCTGGGGCTTCGAGGGGATGAGCACCTCGAGGGCGTCATGGTAGGGCTGCAGCCAGGGCTTCATCTTCTCCTCGAGCGTGCCGGGGAGGAACCCGATGTCCTTGCCGAGCGCGATGACCGGGCGCGAGATGGACAGGCCGTCGTAGCGCGAGCGCTCGTCGGTGGTCTGGAAGAGCGCGCAGGCGGTGGAGAGGAGCGTCTTGCCGGTGCCGGCCTTGCCGAAGCAGGTGACGAGCGAGATGCTGTCGTCCATCAGCGCGTCGACGAAGAACTGCTGCTCGAGGTTGCGCGGGCGGATCGGGATGCCGCCGGGAGCCTTGACGAAATCCGGGATCTGCAGGCGGCGGACGGTGTTCTGGCCGTAGTAGCGGCCGGGCATCGTCTTGCCCTCGGGCGTCATGAGCAGGACGTATTCGTTGAGGTAGAGTTTCTTCGCGACGTCCTCGCCGAGCTCCAGCTCGCCCTCGGAGCAGAAGCGCTGCATCTCATAGACGTCGAGGGGGATCGTCTGGTAGTCGCCCTCGTCGGTGTCGGCCTCCGGCACCTTGTCGTTGAGATAGTCCTCGGCCTCGAGGCCGACGGCGCGGGCCTTGAGCTGCACGTTGACGTCCTTGGTGACGAGGATGGTCGGCGGCGGATTGGTCTCCTGGACGAAGAGGGCGCTCGCGATGATGCGGTTGTCCTTCTTGGTGAAGTCGGAGACGACGGCGCGCAGGCGCTGCATGGCCGGGGACGACCAGTTGTTCTCGACCAGGTAGCGGTTGATGATGACGGAGAGGGTGCCCCCGCTGGGCAGCTTGACGCCCTCGTGCATCGATCGCGAGTCCGGCAGGAGCTCCTGCAGGATGCGGTGCACGCGGCGGGCATTGCGGCCGCGCTCCGTGGACTGCTCGCTCTTGATCGCATCGAGCTCCTCAAGAACCTCGACGGGGATCGCCAGGTTGTTGTCCTCGAATTTGTAGATCGACTGCGGGTCGTGCAGCAGCACGTTCGTATCCAAAACGTAGGTCTTAACCCTAACCTCTACGTAATGCTGCGGTGAATTTTGAACCGAGCTTATGGTGTTTTCCATCGAGTGGATAACTTGTGAATAACACATGCATCCACTTGGCGGCTTTGTAAATGCAGTAATTGCAAAATTGTGAAAATTCCACGTGACGGCCCCGGCGTCACGGCGCCGGGCCGGCCGGCTTGCGCGGCTTGGGCGGCGGCCCCCACAGGCGGATGATGTGCTCGGCCAGGTTCAGAAGGCTCACGCGCCGCAGGCCGACGGCACCCAGCTCGCGCAGTGCCGGCACATGCGGGCCGCGCTCGACAAAGTGGTCCCAAAGCTCGCGCTCGAGCGCCCGCGCGGCCTCCCCGGGCTGGGTGGCGACGCGTGCGGCATCGGTCACCTTGCCCTGCCAGTGGCGGCGTTCATCGGGATTCTTTTCCCAATAGGAAAAGAGGGCTTCTTCATAGCGGTTGAGGCTCATTTGGGACGGGTTTTTACAGGCCAAGGCGGCATTGCAATTGAACATCCACCTGCTAAACCTGTCACGCACACTCCAACCCTACACACCATGTGGCAAAAGCTTAAAGAACAACTCCCCGCCGTCATCCTCACCGCCGTCCTGATCCTGGGCGTTGCGTTCTGGTTCAACCAAAAGACCGCCGCCGAACTGGCCGCCAAGCAGGCCACCGAGCTCGCCGCCCTGCGCGAGCAGAACGCCGCCGAGATGAAGGCCAACGCCGAGGAGACCCGCCGCCACATCGAGTCGGTCAACCAGCTGCTCAAGGACGCCATCTCCAAGCGCGCCGCCGACGTCTTCATGACGGACGAGGAGGTCGCCAAGCTCAACGAGCAGAAGGTCAACCAGCTCGCCGAGGCCATCGCCGCCAAGGTCATGCCCTACGGCTCCAACATCCCGAAGACCCCCGAGGAGGCCGAGAAGCTGCAGAACGAGCAGGTCGACAAGGTTTCCAGCCGCATGGCCGAGAAGATCTCCCCCATCCTCTCCGAGATGGCCAAGGACCAGAACCTCACCCGCGACTCCATCAACCAATACAGCCAGCGCATCTCCGACCAGATCAGCGGCGTGCTGACGGCCGAGATGTCCCGCAACCAGGAGCTCAACACCCAGCTCCTCGCCTCGCAGGCCGTCGCCCAGGACTCGATGAAGCTCTCGCATGAGATCACCGCCCTCTACCTCAGCAGCTTCAAGGACCAGGGTCTCCTCACCCGCCTTCTCACGCTCCCGGCCAACGTCGTGCGCGACGCCGCCAACCTGAGCATCGTCAACAGCTCCGACCGCAAGAAGGTCGAGGAGCGCCTTGTCACCCAGATGAACGAGCTCGAGAAGCGCCTCGCCGAGGTCCAGGCCAACACGCCGAAGAAGTAAGCCAGCTGTATCGGTCGCTTTTGCCTCAGGCCGCACCGCAAGGTGCGGCCTTCTTATTTGCCAGTCTGGGTGGGAGGGGCTTTATGCCCCGACATCGCATGAGCCCGATCGCCCTTTCCCCCGAGACCGCCCGCCGGTTCATGCGCCGCGCCCTGCTGCTCGACGCGCCGGCCCCCGACATCGGCACCGCCCTCGCCCACCACGGCTACATCCAGATCGACCCGATCAACGTCACCGGCCGGATGCACGACCTCATCCTGCGCAACCGGGTCCGCGGCTACCGCGAAGGCGGCCTGATGCGGCACCTGCACGGCGAAACCACGCCGCTCCCCGCAGCCCGTCGCACCGCCTTCGAGCACCACCTGCCCTTCGCCAACACCCTCGTCGCTTTCCCGCTCGATGCCTGGCCCTACCTGCTGGCGGTCATGCGCTCCCGGCAGCACCGCTCCGGCGCCTGGTCCGGCCGGCTCTCGCCACGGCAGAAGGAACTCATGCCCCAGCTGCTCGCCGAGATCACCGCCCGTGGCCCGCTCAGTTCCGAGGATTTTGCCGACACCGGGCGCTCGCGCCACGTCTGGGGCCGGGCCACCCAGGCCAAGGCCACCCTGCAGAAACTCTTCTTTCATGGCCGCCTGCTCATCGCCCGCCGCGGCGAGGACAACCGCCGCTACTACGACCTGCCGGAACGCGTCCTGCCTGCCCGCGTGCTGGCCCGGCCTGAGGCAAAGAAAAAGGAGTCCGCCCGCTGGGAGGCCTTGCTCAAGCTCAAGCAGCGCCGCCTCGCCCTCCTCAAACGCCAGGAACTCGCCCTCGTCGAGGACCTCGTCCAGCCCATCAAGATCGACGGCCTCCCGCTCCTCCACTGCCTGCGCACCGACTTGCCTATATTGGAAACCTGTCATTCTGAGCGCAGCGAAGAATCCACGAGTTCGCCCGTCTTATTGGCCCCGCTGGACCCCCTCATCTACGACCGCCGCGTCACCTCCGCCCTCTGGGGCTTCGACTACACGTGGGAAGTCTACACGCCCCCGGCGAAACGGAAGCGCGGTTACTACGCCCTGCCCGTCCTCGCCGGCACCGAGATTGTCGGCCATGTCGACCCCAAGGCCGACCGCAAGAAGCGCCGGCTGCGCATTATTGCCCGCTCCATCCGGCGCGGCCACAAGGTCACCGACGCCGTCCGTGCCCTCGCCGGCTGGCTCGGGTTGAAATAATAACCTTTTCGCAGGTTGCGGGCTTGCTGGCGGCACCCCGCTCGCCCATCCACACTGCTCCGCGCGATGGACGACCTCCTGCTCACCCTCAAGACCACCTTCGGCTACGGCGCCTTCCGCCCGTTGCAGCGCGAAATCATCGAGGCTGCGCTGGCGGACAAGGACGTCTTTGCCTTGCTGCCCACCGGCGGCGGCAAATCGCTCTGCTTTCAACTGCCCGCCCTGATGCGACCCGGCCTCACCGTCGTGGTCTCGCCGCTCATCGCCCTGATGAAGGACCAGGTGGACCAGCTCCAGGCCGCCGGCGTCGCCGCCACCTACCTGAACTCCACCCTCGACGCCGACGAGGCGCGCTCCCGCCTGAGCGGCCTGCACCGCGGCGAGTGGCGCCTGCTCTACGTGGCGCCCGAGCGCCTGATGCTCGACAACTGGGCCGCCAACCTGAAGGCGTGGAACGTCACCGCCCTCGCCATCGACGAGGCGCACTGCATTTCCGAGTGGGGCCACGATTTCCGCCCGGAATACCGCCAGATCGCCAAGCTTCGCGCCCTCCTGCCGGGCGTGCCGGTCATGGCGCTCACCGCCACGGCCACCGAGCGTGTCCGCGCCGACATCATCAAGCACCTGCAGCTGCGCGGCGACGTCACCTTCGTCGCCAGCTTCAACCGCCCGAACCTGTCCTACCGCGTCATCCCCAAGGACCAGCCGGCGAAGCAGATCATCGATTTCGTCCGCGCCCGCGAGACCGAGAGCGGCATCATCTACTGCGCCAGCCGCGCCACCGCCGAGCGCGTGGCCGAGTCCCTCGCCGGCCGCGGCTTCTCCGCCCGGCCCTACCACGCCGGCCTCGACGCCGAGGAGCGCACGCGCAATCAGGAGCTCTTCCTGCGCGACGAGACCCGCATCATCTGCGCGACCATCGCCTTCGGCATGGGCATCAACAAGCCCAACGTCCGCTGGGTCATCCACCACGACCTGCCGAAGAACATCGAGGGCTACTACCAGGAGACCGGCCGCGCCGGGCGCGACGGCCTGCCGGGCGACTGTCTCCTGCTTTTCAGCGCCGGCGACATCGCCAAGCAGACGCATTTCCTCGCCGAGATCACCGACGAGCACGAACAGGCCGTTGCCCGCGCCCAGCTGAGGCAGATCGTGCACTACGCCGAGAGCTCCGGCTGCCGCCGCGCCGAGCTGCTGGACTACTTCGGCGAGAAATTCCCGTCGGCCAACTGCGGCGCCTGCGACAACTGCCTCGAACCCCGCGCGACCTACGACGGCACCGTCGTCGCCCAGAAGTTCCTCTCCTGCCTCTACCGCATCGCGCAGAACAGCGACTTCAACGTCGGCATGAACCACGTCATCGAGGTCCTCACCGGCGCCGACACCGAGAAGATTACGCGCTGGGGCCACGACCGCCTGACCACCTACGGCATCGGCAAGGAACTCTCCCGCCCCGCCTGGGCCGCCGTCGGCCGCGAGCTGATGCGGCTGGGTTATGTGACGGTCAGCGAAGGCGGCTTCGCGACGCTCGAACTGACGCCCGAGGGCCGGGCCGTGCTGGTCTCACGGGCGCCCATCACTCTGACCAAGCCCATGGATTTGCCAAAGACGAAACGCGTGGCCCGCCGCGAGGGAGACATCGCCTGCGACGAGATCCTCTTCGAGCGCCTGCGCGCACTGCGCAAGCAGCTGGCCGACGAGCGCAAGGTGCCCGCCTACGTCGTCTTCGGCGATGCTACCCTCCGCCAGATGGCCCGCGAATACCCGGATCGCGTCGAAGCCATGGAAGGCATCACCGGCGTCGGCGAGAAGAAGCGCGCGGAATTCGGCGCCATCTTCGCCTCCGCCATCGCGAGCTTCCTCGAGACGAACCCGCGGATCACGTTCAACGACTGAACGAATATAGCACTGTAGGGCTGCCGCTTGTCGGCATGCCATAAATCATCGCAAGCCGGCACGCCGACAAGCGGCGGCCCTACATTTAAATCCACCTCATTTCATCGTCATGAGCGCCGCGAAGGTCTCCATGCCCTCCCACAGGTAGCGGATGAGCATGTTCTCGTTCTCGGCGTGCTGGTTGTTGTCGTAGTTGGCCGCCGGGACGCTGATGACCTTGGCCCCGAGCTTCTCCTCGATGATGCTCAGGGGCAGGCTGCCGCCGCCGGTGGGCAGGCGCACGACGGGATCCGCCGTGGTGGACTGCACCGCGGCCACCACCGACTGGGCCAGCGGCAGGTTCATCAGCGTGCGCTGGGCGTTGTAGCCGCTGCCAACCTCGACCATGACCAGCTTGTCAAACTGGGCGCGCTCCTCGTCGGTCGGCTCGTGGTCGATCACGTGCCAGCCCTGCGCCTTCATGTGCTCGATCACGCGCTCCGTCTGCTTCCGCCAGTCGATGCCGAGCACGAGCCGCAGGTCGAGCGTGGCCCGCGCGACCGCAGGGATCACATTGGTGGCCGTCTTGCCGGTGTTGGCGGCGGTGACGCCGTTGAGGTTGAGGCCGGGCAACTCGAAACCCTCGAGCAGCGACCGGCCCGGCATCTCGGGCGCCTTCAGGCCGAGGTCCTTGAGCAACACGGCGTCGGTGTTGGGCGCGTCCTTGATCGCGATGCGTTCGCTCTCGGAGAAGCCCACATAATCGTCGTAGAAACCCTTGATGAGCACCCGGCCATTCTCGTCCTTCATGCTCGCGAGCAGTGCGACCAGCCGGTCGGCGGGGTTGGGCGCCCAGTTGCCGTAGTTGCCGCTGTGCAGGGGCCGCTTCGCCCCGTAGGCGGTCAGGTTCATGTTGACGTCGCCGCGCACGCCGAAGACGACCGACTTTCGGCCGGACACCGGGCGCGGCCCGTCGCAGATGATCCACAGGTCGCTCGCCAGCTTGGCGCCGTGCAGCTCAAGCAGCTCGCCGAGGTGGGTCGAGCCCATCTCCTCCTCGCCCTCGAAGACAAATTTCACGTTCACCGTGGGCCGGCCGCCGGTCGCCACCAGCGCCGCGTAGCCGTTGAGGATCGAGAAGACGCCGGCCTTGTCGTCGGCGCTGGCCCGGCCGTTGACGCGCCAGTCGGGATTGATCGCATCACCGGGTTTCCAGTCAGTGACGATCTTGCCGCCACGGGCCAGTGGCGCGGTGAGGAAGACCGGCTTCCACGGGTCAAGACCCTCGGCCCACTCCTTCGGGTTGACCGGCATGCCGTCGTAATGCGCGTAAAACACGACCGTGCGCGTCGCCCCGGGCACCTTGATCTCGCCGAAGACCAGGGGATTCGTCGCGGAGGTTCTGCCCTCGAGCAGCTCCGCCGGGATGCCGCGACGCTGCATCATGGCGACGATGAACTCGGCGTTGCGCCGGACGTTCGGCTGGTCGGTGCCGACATTGGGGATGGCGACCAATTCCCGGTATTCAGCCATCAGGGCCTGCTCGTTCGCCACCCGGTGCGCCCGCACCGCATCCTGCAGGGGACTCGCCATTGCCGGCACCAACATCGTCAGGACGCAGCCAGCCAGTGCGGGAATCTTCATGGCGTCAGCTTGGCGAACGCGCCGCCGGCCGCACGCTAAAACAATCCCAGCTGCTCGCCGCGCCCGGCCGTCTCTTTCTCAGCCGGCCAGACCGGCGGCGCCGGCAACGTCGGCACCCGGGCCCGCAACAGCTCATGAAACAGCCGCGCGACATGTGGCGAATAGGTGTCGTCCGGATGGTGCGCGAAGAACCACGGCGTGCGCCCCTCCCCAATCCAGCGCGCAAAATGTCCCGCCCACTCGTCGAGCAGCGCCCGGTTGTTCTCCACCACCGGGTCGCCCACGAACCGGATGAACGGCTGTTGCCCGACCGCCGTGAAGCGGACCGGCACGCGCGGCTTCTTGTCCTGCGCCTCCCGGACCACCTCGCCCCTGGCCGCAAACAGGCCCCGGGTGTCGAAATTCACGCGCTCCATGCCCAGCTCGCCCAACAGCTCATCGAACGCCTTCTCCTTCGCCCCCCGATCGAAGAAGTCCGGATGCCTCACCTCGACCGCATAGCGATATTCCTTCGGCAGGTTCCTGAGGTAAGCCTCAAGGACCGGCATGTCCTTCGCTTCAAAAGTATCCTGCACCTGCAGAAAGAACGGCCCGATGCGTTGCCCAAAAGGCGCGACCCGCTCAAAAAACCCGGCCGTCTCCGCCTCCGCACCGCGCAGCCGCAAGACATGGCTGATCGGCCTGGGAAACTTGAAACAAAACCGCAAGTGGGCGGGAGCCTCGTCGCACCATCTCTTCACCTTCTCCGCGGACGGCATTGCATGGTAGGTGGTGTTACCCTCGACCGCATTGAACACCCTGGCATATTGCTGCAACTGCTCCTCCCGCGTGACCCGGCGGGTGTAGAGCTTGCCCGCCCAGGCTTTTTCAGCCCAGCCCTGGCAGCCGAGGTAAAAGGGGGGATTCATGCGATAGGCGTTGCGCCGGCACGCAGGCAAAGCCGTAGTCCGGCCATGTCAACCGCCGCGCCCCGTCCCCTGCCCGAGAACGCCGGGCTGGCCTTTGTCGGCGAGCGCGTGGCCCTGACCGCCTCCATCCCGCCGAAAATGGCGGAGCGCATGCTCGGCACCCGCAACCCACACGGCAAATCCAACGCCGACGTCCTGCGCCAGCTCGCCACCGCCGCCGAGGTGCGCCGGCCGGCCATCCACTGGCTGGTCGATTTCCCGGCGTCCATGGGCGAGCGCGAGGCCTCGCTCTACGAGCATCCCTTCCACCATCTCTTCCGCACCATGCGCCCGACGCGCGACCGCTGGTGGGTGAACCCGCACGCCGACGAGCGCCTGCGCGCCACCCTCGCCAAGCGCGAACGCTACCTCGCCACGCCCGTCGGCGCCGAGCCGCCGGCCTGGACGTGGTTCGACTCCGCCGTCATCCCCGACGACACGCTGCTGGCCGTGGCGCGCGACGACGACTTCATCCACGGCATTCTCGCCGCCCGGCCCTTCGCACTCTGGTGGCGCAAATACCATTCCCGCCGCACGCCGACCCAGGCGGTCGGCGCCTATCCCTTCCCCTGGCCGCCCGCCACCGGCCTGAGCGCCCTCACGACCGCGCAGGAGGAGCACCGCCATAACGTGGCCAAAGCCGCGCGCGGCGCCGACGCGGAAACGCTCAACGCCGCCGTGGCCGCCGCCTACGGCTGGCCGGCGGACCTCGAGGATGAGGCTGTGCTCACTCGCCTCGGTGATTTGAACCGGGTGCGGGCAACGTGATTGTAGGGCGGGATCTCCGTATCCCGCCTCGGGCGCGATAGCAGCCTTGAGCAAAGGCGGGATACGGAGATCCCGCCCTACATCTTACTCACGGCTTCTCGCCGGCGAACTTCCACGAGCTGCGGTAGTCACGCGGCAGCTTCGTGCCGGTGACGTGTGCGCGCACCATCTCGATCGGCATGATGCCGCCTTGCAGGATACTGTCGTGGAAGGCCTTCTCCTTCATCTTGCCGGTCGTCACGAGTTCGCCGTAGAGGGTGCGCAGCTGGATCGCGCCCATCATGTAGCCGACCTGGTAGAGCGGCGAGTAGTCGCCGTTGAACGACCGGCGCACCTCGCCCGTCGCCGTGTGCCGGTCGTGGCCGACCGTGTCCACGAGGAAGTCGATGCACTCCTGCGGCGTCCATTTGCCGAGGTGGAAGTTGAGCGAGAAGATGATCCGGGCGGCGCGGTGCGTGCGCCAGAAGAGCGCGCCGGCGCGGTCCTCCGGGGTCTGCACGAAGCCGAGGTCCCACAAGTGGAACTCCCACCAGAGCGCCCAGCCTTCCATCCAGAACGGTGTGTAGTAGAGCTGCCGGTGCGGGTTGAAGCGGTCGATATACCAGCCCTGCAGGTGGTGCCCGGGGATCAGCTCGTGGTGCACCACGGCGCGGCAGAAGTGCCGGTTGTTCGCCCGCAGGCTGTCGAGCTTGTCGGCGTGGTCCATCGTGTCGGTGGGGAACGACACGATGATGCGGTCGCCGCCGAGGAAGAACGGGTTAACCTTCTGCCGCTCGGGCGACATCATCGTCATTGTCCAGTCGTCGATCGCGTGCGGCGGGATCGTCAGCACGTCGCGCTTGAGGAGAAAATCCACGGCCTCGTAGGCCATGCCCGCGATGAGCGCGGGCTGCTCGCCCGGCGCCACGTAGTTGGCCTTCACCTGCTCGAGCGCGGCCTTCCAGTCGTCGCCCTTGCCCATCGCCTGCGCGACCTTCTTCCACTCGGCCTGGCACCAGGCGAGTTCCTTTTGCGCGACGGCGATCAGCTCGTCCGGCGTGTAGGGAATCATCTCGCGCTCGAGGTCGAGCTTGAGGCCCTCGGCGCCGATGGGGTCGCCGACGATCGGCTCGTCCTCGCCGGCCTTCACCCCGACGATTTTCTCGCGCAGGAACTTCGCGTAATCGTCGAGCGCGGCCGTCGCCTTCTTGTAGGGCTCGCGCGTCCACCAGCCGAACTCCGGGTCGTAGCCGTTGTAGTAGTCGAACCAGTTCTTGAGCGTCTTGCCGAGCACATCCATCCGGTTGGCCGCGCGGAGCGCCGCGATCTTGCCGGGCTTGGCGCCGTCGCCCTCGAGCGACTTCTTCGCCGCCTCGATGCCGGTGCGGATCGAGGCCAGCTCGGCGGCCGAGGCCTTCGGGTCCACCGGCGCGAAATTGCGCCGCTTCTCCTGCAGGCCGGCGATCGTCTCGGCGAAGCCGAGGAACGGCTTCATCTCCGCGCCCTTCTGCTCCATCCGGTCGAGCAGGCCGAGTTCATAGCGCAGGTTGAGCCGCATCAGGTGCCAGTCGATACGCCCCTCGGCGCCGAGCGGCTCATAGGGCAGCGCCTCCAGCCGGGCCTGCCAGGCGTGATAAAACTCCCGCAGCCGCTTCACCTGCAACGCGGAACCCTCGACCGAGTAGATCTGCAGCAGGCCGTCGCGGTCCTTCACAAACCGCTCGACGAGCTCGCGCAGCTCGCTGGATTGCGGCTTCGCCAACGCCGCGAGGTCCGGCACATACAGCGCAGCGTCGCGCTGCGCCTGGGCGGGCTGGCCGTGGCGGAAATCCTCCGCGCCGACCAGCACATTGACCAAAAGAAGCGAGACGACGATCCGACCGTTCGGGAATTTCATAGGGGATGAGGCAGTTTCCCCGGCGCGCCCAAAGCCGCAAGCGCGGAGTGCCTCATGCTGGGTCCAAGGTAGGGCGGATTATCCCTAATCCGCCGTCGCGGCGCGTTGAGGATAACGCGCCCTACCGCACCGGCACCCACACCGTCATCGGCGCGAGCCCGCGGTTGTTCCAGGCGTAATACGGGATCGCCGTGGCGCCGTCGACCTCGAGCACCGTCACGCCGCCGAGCAGGTCGGGCCGCGCCCGGGCCGTGACCTTGGCCGTGGCGGCCACCGCCGCGGGAATCGGCTGGTCGGGCTGCTCGAAGCAATACACGACCGGCCCGCGCTCGAAGGCCACCTGCCCGCGCGTGGCGGCGATCTGCTCGTTGCCGCGCACCTGCCGGGGTGCCATCGGGAAATCTAGCTCAACCACGGTCTCTCGCGGCCAGTCAGCGGTGATGGTGACATAGCCCTGCTCCGCCGTTTGCGTCGTTTCGCGGCCGGCGATGCGCAAGGTCCAGGCCTGAGGGGCGGGATCTTCGTAAGAGTAGAGGTCGGAAGGCACGGGCCGTCCCTGCACCCAACCCGGGACCCGCAATTTAACCGTGAACCTGGCGCGCTGGGCTGGCGCAATCGTGAGCCTGACCTTGCCCAGCCAGGGATAGTCGGTCGTTTGGGCCAGCCTCACGGTCGTCCCGCCAAGCTTCACCACACCCTCGCTCTGGGCGTAGAAGTTCACGTAGAGCGCGTCGTCCTTCACGGCGTAGAAATAACCCGTCATCGCCGCGAGCGTGCGCATCAGGTTCGGCGGACAGCACGCGCAGCCGAACCACGGCGCGCGTCCGGCGTGATCATGGTTGTTTTTCGCCTGGCCGTCGTAGGCGAGCGGGTTCGGGTAGAAGAAACGGTCGCCGGACGCCGACACGCCGCTGAGGAAGCCGTTGAACGCCGTGCGCTCGAGCACATCCATGTATTTCGCCTCGCCGGTGAGGAGGAACATGCGGTGGTTCCAGTTCATCAGGGCGAGCGCGGCGCAGGTCTCGTTGTAACCGTCGTGCGGCAGCTCGTAGTCGGCGCCGTAGGCCTCGCCCTTCGCCAGCGCGCCGGCGCCACCGGTGAGATAGAGCTTCTTGGTCACGACGTTGTCCCAGATTTTGGTAATCGCCGCGAGGTAGCGCGTGTCGCCCGTTAGCGCGGCCACGTCCGCCATGCCGGCATACATGTAATTGGCACGCACGGCGTGGCCGACCGCCTCGTCCTGGTCCACGACGAGCTTGTGCTGCTGGCTGTAGGTGCCCTGGCCCGGTCCGCGCGCATCGAGGAAGATCTGCGCGAGCTTCAGCCAGCGTGCGTCGTTGGTCACGCGGTAGAGCTTCACGAGCCCGATCTCCACGATCTGGTGGCCCGGGGCGATGCGGAGCTTGCCGTCGCCGAAGTCGCGCCAGAGCAGCTCGGCGTTCCTCAGGCAGACGTCGAGCAGCGTGCGTTTGCCCGTGGCCTGGAAATAGGCGACGCCGGCCTCGTAGAGATGGCCGGCGTTGTAGAGCTCGTGGCTGAGCTTCGGGTCGAGTTCCCAGCGCTGCTGCCCCACCCACTTGTGGCCGGGCGTGTCGGGGTGCATCGTCCGGAACGTGTAAAGGTAGCCGTCGGGCTCCTGCGCCGCCGCGATGCGTGCGACCCAGGCGTCGAGCGTCGCCTCCAGCGCCGGGTCGCGCTGCATGCTGAGCACGTAGGCGGCTCCCTCGATGGCCTTGTAGGCGTCGGTATCGTCGAAGGGATAGATGGTCGGCGGCGTGACCTGGAAGTCCTTCTCGCCCGCCGCGCGCCGGCGCATGACCTCGGCGGCGAGGTCGAAGTTCTTCAGCCGGCCCGACTCCTCGCACTGCTGCAGCGCGAACGGCACGGTGACGGTGCGGTTGATCTCCTGCTTCTGCTGCCAAAACCCGCCGGTGACCCGCACCGCGGTGAAAGGCACGGGCTGGAAGGGGTAATCGGCCGCGACCAGCGCGGGACCGCCAAGGCCAACCAGGAGCGCGAAACGGGGTAGTCGCATCATGCCGGCATTCTCGCCGCCAACGAAAAAGCCGCAAGCCCGGAGGCTTGCGGCTTGTAGGGCGGGGTCTCCGAACCCCGCCGTTTCGCGAACAACAATCCACGTTAGAGGCGGGGTTAGGAGACCCCGCCCGACAAGGTGAGCG
>JAYRXZ010000034.1:0-30648 GCA_041917235.1 Lacunisphaera sp.
GGTCCGCGGTTCGCGGACCTCCTTCCTTTCCACTGTCTCTTTCGTTTCCATGGTAACACTCCTTTCGCTTTGGAGTGTTACCCAATTAACTCACGTTTCTGTGTCTATGATCTGGTAGTTAGCACACTTGTTGCCCATGCGAGATGCTGGGCACATATCTTGGGAGCCTGGCGTGGGAGAACAGTTGGCAGATATCGAGCGTTCGCCCGATGGAACCAACTTCTCTGTTGTGTCGTCCAGCTATGAAACCTTTAGAAGTAGCCATGCGGCGCTGTTTGCGGACACAGGAGTCTCCGTCGGCTCATCTTACTATTATCGTGTCCGATCCAAAAATACCTCGGGCTCAGCCGCAAGTTACTCGAATGTTGTGGGGCCCGTATCCGTGACAAATCGGTGGCTTGTCGACGACCTGTGGGATAAAAC
Source organism: Lacunisphaera sp. (assembly GCA_041917235.1). Classification (GTDB taxonomy): domain Bacteria; phylum Verrucomicrobiota; class Verrucomicrobiia; order Opitutales; family Opitutaceae; genus Lacunisphaera. Next base: position 424 of record JAYRXZ010000034.1, read on the forward strand.
AATAATGAACTCGTCCAGCGCCGGAACGGTGGTGAATACCAGCTATGACTCCGTTCCTTATCACAACGATCTTGCCTACATAACTTCGTCCGGTGGCAGTCAGAACATTGTCTATAATGTCGGCGCGGATATCAACCAGGTGTCGATTTTCACCAATAATGATACGGCAACTGTTTCAGTCGAAGCCTCGGTCAGTGGTTCGAGCTATTCTGCAATAACCTCAAAGCGGACAATGTATCCTGCGCTACATGGGGAATTTGCTGGGCACCCAAGGATTATTTATCAAAGCGGGGATCTTACCTCCGGCGGATACCGCTATATCAGGATAAACTTCGGCGCGAGTGATGTCCTGTCCCGCGTCGAAATTGCATATGGTGGGACTGGGGTGCCTCCGGTCACTGAATATGTAGTAGATAACTCAGATGGTGGTTTTAGCACTACAGGATCTTGGACGACGAGCACCGCCAACAGTGGAACTTACAATGTGCCGCACTTCCTGAACGCGAATTACCTTCATGATGGGGATTCTTTGTCCGGAGGATCAAAATCCGCGACATGGACTTCTCCAATTACGAGCACCGGAGTCTATGATGTATATTTGCGGTGGTGCGGCAATAAATTGGATACGAGTCGGCCTGATGCCGCACCAGTCGAAATCAACTACAATGGCGGAATTGTGAACTTTACCGTCAATCAACAGATCAATCCGGGCCAATGGAATCTATTGGGCACTTGGAGTTTCACCGGCGGAAGTGGCGATTACCTTAAGATCACGGATGCCGATGCTGGCTACACAATCGCGGATTCGGTTCGGTGGGTGAAGATTCTTGATTGCGATAATTTCGCCGATCAGAACGACACGGGATGGACTAAGACGGGTGGCACATGGAGCATCTTGAACGATAGTGGGTATTGTTACGATCAGTCGAATTCGTCGGGAGAGGCCTTGGCGGTATACGGCAGCAGTGGCTGGAGAGATTACGTTTACGAGGCCGATGTGAAGGTAACGAGTGAGGGCACCGGCGCGACCGGGCCTGGGCTCGCTTTCCGTGTGGTCGACAGCAACAATTACTACATGCTGCAGCTCCGGCGCCCAGCGAACGTTGTCAGGCTATGGAAGAAACAGGCAGGCGCCTGGACACAAATTGGTTCAGATGTTCCATTCACGTCTTCAACCGGCGTATGGTATTCAATGAGAGTGGAATTGGCCGGAACTTCGATTCGTGGCTATGTGAACGACAGCAAATTGATAGACCTGCTGGATTCGACCTTTTCGGCCGGTTCGGTGGGATTCAGGACCGGGAACACCGCCGCGCGGGTAGACAACGTTCACATCAAATAAATAAAGCCGGCACATCTCGATGGACATATGGGCGGTGGCGAGAGGTGCCGCCGTCCATTTGTTCCTTATCAACTCCTCCTGCAGTAGCGGGCTGATCTGGCGATGCGTAAAATCAACTTTCAGTTCCGCGCCACTATTCCCCCGAAGAGCTGGTGGATTCTCGCGCTTCTCTTTGGCGCGGGCTTTCTGAACTACTTCGACCGCCAGACACTCTCCATCCTCAAGTCGACGCTAAAAGACAGTCTCGGAATCGACGACGTGGGCTACTCCCACCTCGTAACGGCCTTCATGGTGCCTTACATCATTATGTATGTTGTTGGCGGTCGGCTGGTGGATCTTTGGGGGCACCGGCTGGCCATGACGGTCTTTCTCGTGGTGTGGTCGATTGCTTGCATGTTGTGCGGCTTCGCTGAGGGGATCGGGCTGTTACTGGTGGGCAGAATTTTGCTAGGCTTGGCAGAGCCGGGAGCGTTTCCGGCGATGCAGGCGGCAATCATGACTTGGTTTCCGAAGGAGCGCCGCGCCTTCGCCATGAGCCTCAATTCGCCGAGCACAACCGTCGGCGCTATCCTTGCACCCCCTGTTGTGGCCTACATCACCCTGTATTATGACTGGCACGGTGCATTCCTGCTTCCAGGGCTAGCGGGCATCCTGCTGGCGGCGTTATGGTGGTTGAGCGCAAGCAACCCGCCGGCCTTCCTTTCGGAGGAAGAGCGCGAGGCCAAGCCCACGCCATATCGCGTCCTGCTAAAAGACCGGCGACTGTGGGGTCTGATCGCGGCCCGAGCTTTGAGCGATCCAGTCTGGTATTTTCACCTTTTCTGGCTACCCGGTTTCTTTCAAGAGCGCTTGGGGCTTACCTTGGCACAACTTGGCTGGGTGGGCTGGATTCCCTCGGCGGTGGGTTCACTCTCGCTTATTGCCGCCGGCCGCTACGCAGATGCGCGCGTGGCGGCGGGGGCCGATCCCGTGCAAACGCGGCTCAGGCTGTTTGTGGTGGGTGCCGGGTTTGCGGCAGTCGGAGCACTCACCACCTTTGCCCCCAGCACCTCCGTTGCGGTGATACTCGTGTCGTTGGTCACCATTGGCTGTCAGTTATGGTTCTTCGGATCTGGCATCCTTCTAGCCGACCTGTATCCCCGCAACAGCATGGCCTCGGCCTTCGGCATCGTGGGCGCGTTCGGCGCGAGCTCTGCCTTGTTGATGAACGTGATCGCCGGACCTATCATCCAGAATTTCGGCTATCGGGGAGTGTTCATCGGCATCGCGTTTTTGCATCCGCTCGCGGCCTTTGTGCTGCATCGCACGCTGCGTGCTTCTCCAAATCCTGCTTCGGCGAAATCATGATAACGTTGAAATCCTGCACGCGGACCATCTGCGGCCTCACACTTATCACTGGTTTGTCCGCAGCCCAGCCGGCCGGCTTCGAACACTTCATCGACATCGACCGCGACGGCGTGCTCAAGGACGGTCCGAGGGTCTTTCGGTATATCGGTGCCAATATGCCCGAAGTCACGCATATCCGCACGGATTGGGATCTGGCCCAGGCTAACCGCTTCCGGCTGCCCACGACTGACGAAATCGACTGGATGGTCGATGTCGCGGCCCAGGCAAATTTCAAAGTGATTCGCACCTGGTGCTTCCCAAGCCACTTGCAGCCAGAGAATCCCCCGGTCACTTGGTATTTCACGCGTAACGACGATAATGTTACTGTGACGCTTAACGAAGAGGCGTTCCGGCTATTCGACTATTTTCTCGAACGTTGCTCGCAAAAGGGTGTCCGGGCCCAGGTTCCGTTCGTTTATCTCATCGGGCAAGCGCGCGAGTGGGCCGACGCCAAAGGCAATGTGCATCCGCAAATGCTGGATTTCGTTAGAAAAGTCCTGACACGTGCAAATTCCCGAACGGGAATTGAATACCGAAATGATAAAGCCATATTCTGCTGGCAAAGTGGCAACGAGTCGAATCCCTCGGCGCGCTGGGTCAAGCAACTCGCGGCCTATGTTAAAGGCATTGATCACAATCATCTTTTCATGGACGGACGCTGGGGTGCAGAGGAGGTATTTCAGGCCTATGTGGCATCCAGTGAGCTCACCACGGACTCCAACATTGATCTCGTATCGTTCAACGACTACGGTCCTCCAGCTAACGGTTGGTCTATGTGCGAGACCATGACACGGATCGACGGTCATCTCAGGGCAAACAGCAAGGCACTTGACATTAGCGAGATTGGACCGGCGACACCAACGGAAACCCTGAGGGACTACCTCACTACGATCGTCAAGAGCGGCATTGCTGGTGCCTCATACTGGTCGTTCAAGGGTGTGCGGGCCAAGGGTGGCTACACCCAGTGGAATGGCGTGCGTTACGGTGGCAACGACGACCTCAAGTGGCCCGGTTTCGCGAGCGATCTGCCCGGTGTTGCAACAGAGAAGGCAAAAATAGATCTGCTCTGCGCCGCCGCCTATGCCATCGAGGGCCGCGTGCGCCCGGCCACGCTGCCCCCGCCCACGCCGGCCAAGCTGCTGCCTATCGCGGATTCTGGCCACATCAGTTGGATTCCTGGCACGGGAGAACAGACGGCGGTTATTGAACGATCCACCTCGCCTGTTGGCGACTTTCAGATGCTTGCAGTCGATTACGCGACCTTCAAGGGCTCGACCTTCGATTTGTTTTGCGACCCGGATGCTGAAATTGATCGCGCTTACTACTATCGTGTCCGGAGCAAGAATACTGGTGGCATGGCAGCCTACTCAAATGTGGTCGGGCCTGTGACGAACAAGAGCCGCTGGCGGGTAGACGATCTGTGGGATCTCACGAAAGTGTATGCGCATTCGGTCGGCTGCGTGATCCAAGCAGATTACGATTTGGCTCCATATCATTGCGATCTGTCAGTGCTTAAGGCGGATGGGCCCGAGGAGTATCTTACCTATAATTTGGAGGGCGAAGTTCATGAGGTCGTCGTGATATCCAACAATGACACCACAACCTTGATCCTGCAGGGCTCTGTTGATGGTGTCGCTTACCAGCCGCTGTCGACCTCCAGAGAGGTTTTCCAGCCATTACACCCCGAGTTCAAGGGTCATCCACGCGTTCGGTATCAGGCACGCGGACTGGCTGGACAGGGCTTCCGCTTTGTCCGCATCCTTTTCGGTGCCCAAGATGTTCTTTCGCGGGTGGAAATCGCCGCGGCCGGGCAACCGCGCTCTTAGGAAACGCGAGGAATACAAGAGTCGAATCGAGGCGCGACACGATAGCCTCTTATGAAAACTCCAGGGTCATAGATATACTCCGTAGTTTATCGCGCTGAGAACCCTCCTGACCTCGTTACGGCCGCTAGCCGTCGTCATCATGTTTAGCGGTATCTTTCCGCCGAGCCCCGCTTGCGGCGCACAGAGCCAAATCGCAAAACTTTCTCCATCGTCGAAGAGTTTCATGCCCGCGGCAAACACTTCGCTATCGAGATTGGGCAGCTTCGACAGGCACCTTTCATAGTGACGGATTTTTGATTTAATAGCGCCTAACATGCGCTGCTTGTAGAGTTTTGAATGGGTCGTTTTCATAGAAAATCATGTGTGCCTTGTCTCATCGTCCATCAGGGGGCATTGATCCGGAGGCAGGCTTTCGACTGCGAGTTGATTGAGAGTAACCTCGCCAGTGCTCTGGTCCAAAAGACACGCCACAGCTTCGCTAACTTTTCGCCCACAGAGGCGCAGGGTGGCCAGATGGAGTAGCGGGTCTGTGGTTCCGCGGGAAGTATGCACGACGGTCGCGAGCCAGTGATCCAAGTGAGAAATCATGGATAGACCGAGCCACTGGCGGGCGCGGGGCCGAATCTTATGAGCGAGTTTGAAGAGCTCAGCGCAGAAATACGGCGGCTGAATGCCAAAGCGTGCTGTTAGTGCAGCGCGATGGTATGCCTTCCATCGCAAGACCCCCAATGGGGGCACACGGGCCCCCATAAGCCACTTTGTGTCGCGCTCGATGGCCTTGAGGGCTTCGAAATCAGGTCGATAGCGGCATTGCGTATCGATGGCCCACGCATCTGCGGGGCCGTCGAACCTGGTGTTTAACTCCCATAGGGCACAATGATGAGTTTGGCAGCGCCACATCCACCGCACCTGATGAAGCAGATGCCACCCAGCCTCACCGAGCTGCACGAATTCGGTGTCACGGCAGACCGGGCAGAACCGGCGAACAGTTGCCAAGGCCTGTGTGGTTCGCGGCATGCGGCGGGCCTGGGCGATGTTTCGTGCGAAAATGTCGTGCGCTCGGACATCTTGGAAGGGCCTGAAGATGGGCAGCACCGTTTGTTCTTCGAGAATTGCTGGAACGCTGATCCACACCGGGTTGGCGAGGCTGGCCACGATGCGTTCAGGGCATATAAGCCATACACTGTTCACCAAGTCCGTAGGAATTCCACACTACGCCGTTAAAATCTTTGCAGGGGCCCAGCAGAGGCGCATCGGAACGGATCGCGATTACCTGGATGTAGACGCCCTGACTGAAGGCCATGATTGTTCGCAGCGATACTGAATTGCATCAGGTAGGTGTAGCTCGAAGCAGAGCCTTTCCGCAAAGGCCCGGAATAGTCTGTGCCCGCTACCTCAATGAACTCGGTGAAATCCGGCGGCGCGAATTCTCAGTGGGTTTTGTCTCAGTCGCCTCCGGGATTTTTTTGGCTGTGGCCCTGATTCAGCACGCTTTGGGGAGCGGCGATCTTGTCCGGGGAAGTGCCAACCATTTCTCGTTCTCCTTCTTGAGCCGAAAGCCAGGGCGCCATTTTTTCGCGCGCGATAGCGATTGCGAATGCACCGGAGTAGGGGCCGCTTTGTTTAAGCAACTTTGGTCCAACTGCTAGCGTGAGCTATTGGCATTGCCGACGGACCGGCAATGACGTTTAGCGGTGAGGCAGTGCGGGTCGCCGACCTATGGCTCTTGCACGGTAGGATGCATCGATTGTTGATTGAAGAGGCCGATTAACGGTTGGCCGAACGCTCGGGTCAGAAGTGCCAGCAAGACCATGCTATCGGGCGCTGGAAATTTGAAGAAGGCACCCTGCTTCACACGGCGAAGCGCGACAAGAAGCTCAGTTTCGATGAATATGTCCTCACCGAAGGTGTCCGTGACTTGTCGGAGCATTTTCTCCCAAGGGAGCTTTTTATTTACATAAGGGCTGAATAGGCCTGCAGTTTCAGTCATCCGAAAGATCGCTGTGGTTAGACCATCTGTTCCTAGATTCGGTAACCCGGAACTGAATGCTTCCGATAGGTCTCGGGCTAGCTGAACGTGTTGCTGCTCTCTGTGGCTCGAAAGCACTGGTTTAGTGATCGCTGTAGCCAGATCATTGGCGGATGGTGGGGAGGAGCTGCGAATTTTAGTTTTAGTCACCAGGGCAAGGGGAACGGCGCACCGCGCGCAGTATCTGATACCGGGTAATTGCGCATCGCGCTGCCATGTCAGGGTGCCACTAGCAGACTCGATTTCGCGGCATTTGGGACAGATATGCCAATGTTTTCGAGGGCTGCTTCTTGAGCGATTCTGCCCTCGCGATTCAGATTCTTCCATCGTCGCCAGAAAGTTCCGCCAATCTGCCTGATTGTAAAAACACTGGGTCGTTCCCAGCAGCGTATGGTCTCGCACGAATTCCGTTTCGGAGTGGGCCGCTATGGCCCCAAGGGCTTTGAGCAACTTCACATTTGGGTAGGCATCGAAGCCCGCGGAATTCCGCACCTTTTCGTTCAAGTAGAGTTCAGAAAAGGTCCTGAACCCCAATTGGGAGCGGTCTGCGATACGATGTAACCAGCTTGCGGGCAATTCGCCGGGCAGGACCGGCAGAAGGTGTATGTAGGGGCGGGCGGTGTCAGAGATATGCACCCTGACGTATAGCACAGAGCCCTTCCGCGGCGGAGTTTGGCTGCGGCTCAGGAGGGGGCAGGGTCAGAACCGAGCGAAATTTTCTCTCTCGAACCGAGCGTAATTGATAGAACCGAGCGTAATTGATAGAACCGAGCGTAATTTTCGCAGCAAAAGGCCGGCGTGACGGAGTTTCCCGGGCGGGCGTCACACCGCGGGGCAGGATTGCACGGCGGCGGTGCGGGTCCCGGTCGCAAGTGGCGGATTTTGCCGGAGTTGCGGCCCGGCCGGAGCCGGCACGCGCGCTGCACAGGGGTGGCACACCAACTCACTCCAACCCATCCAGGAGAAACCACCATGTATCGTCTCACCCGTTATCAGTATCCCCGCACCGCGAACCTCTACCCGTCGTTCGCGGCTCGCAGCCAGCTGGCCGGCCTCGAGTCGGAGATCGACCGCCTGTTCTCGTCCGCCCTCGCCGATTTCGCCGCGCCCACCGTGGCGCCGCGCTTCCCGGTCGACCTGTTCGAGGACAAGGACAACCACTACGTGCGCGCCGAGCTGCCCGGCGTCAGCCGCGAGGCCATCAATGTCGAGATGGTCGACGGCTACCTGACCGTCAGCGCCACGCGCAAGGAGGGCGAGGAGTCCTTCAGCCTGACCCGCTCGGTGGCCATCCCCGAGGCCGTGCAGGCCGACAAGGTCGCCGCGACCTACGAGAACGGCGTGCTGACCGTCACCCTGCCCAAGCAGGAGAAGGCCAAGCCGCGCAAGATCGCCATCAACGTCAACTAACCGCCCATCCATCCACGGAGAAACTCACCATGACCACATTCTTCAACCAGATCGTCCCGCGCCTCTCCCGCTCGCTCGGCCGCGAGGCGGCCCCCGCCGCCGGCGCCACCGCCACCGAGCCGGAGTTCACCATCAAGCCCGCCTACGAGATCAAGGAGACCGCCGAGGCCTGGGGCCTCGTCGCCCACCTGCCCGGCGTGGCCAAGGACGGCCTTGAGCTCACCGCCGAGGAGGGCCTCATCACCATCCGCGGCCGCCGCGCCTGGCGCCAGCCGGAGGGCTGGACCGCGATCTACCGCGAGTCCGTCGACGCGCCCTATGTGCTGACGCTCGAGCACGACAACACCGTCAACGCCGACGGCATCCATGCCGAGCTGAAGGACGGCGTGCTGCGCGTCTCGCTGCCGAAGGCCGAGGCCGTCAAGCCGCGCAAGATCACCGTCAGCTGAGTCTTTTGGGTAAAACTCCCCAGCAATGGGGAACGTGTGTGCAGCCGCCGGGCGAGTTCAGCGCCCGGCGGTTTTATTTTTGCCGCTTAACCATGGCTGGCACGGGACAAGCTTATGACATGGGGTTGCCGGTGGCTTAGGGGTAGGTCACCGGCGGCAAGTCCGCCCCGTGCGGACATGATCGCCGGGAGCCGCCTAGCGGCCCCGGCGATTTTATTTCCGGGTCCTGGCCGCGGCGGAATAAATCATGGCCGGCGGCCCGCCGGGCTGTTTGGCTGCCGGCATGCTCGCGGCCCTCACCCCCGGATTGCTCATTTTCCCTGTCATCATCGCGATCGTGGCCGCGCTGCTCTGGGCGGCCCGGGATCACGTGCGCAAGACCCACGCGATGATGCTCGAGTTTGCCCGGCGCGCCGGGTTGCGGGCGGTGGAGAAAAGCGCGCTCGGTTTCACCTGGGTCGAGAGCCTGGAGGGCGAGCAGGCGGGCCGGACCATCCGCTACTGGACGTATTCGACCGGCAGCGGCAAATCACGGGTCACCTGGGTCGCGGTGGGGGTGCAGCCGCGGGCCGCGGCCGGGCTGCAGCTGGAACTCACGCGCCAGAATTTCGGCGCGAAGATCATGGAGATGTTCGGCGTGAAGGAAGTCCAGGTCGGCGACCCGGCCTTTGATGCGGCGTGGTTCGTGCGGACCAACCAGCCGGACTTCCTGGCGGCGGCGCTGGTGCCGTCGATCCGCGCCCGGCTGATGGCCGAACCCGCGGCGGGCCGCAGCGCGCGCTACAAGCTGGAGTCGGGGCCCGTGCATTACGCCGAGCAGGGCGCGTTCGCCAGCGCGGCGGTCCTGGAGCGGCTGGAACGGCAGCTCCCGCTGCTGCACGAGCTGGCGGACGTGGCCGAAGTGTTCGCGCACACCGGCCGCGGATAAAGGCGCGAGCGAGCTCGCTGGCCCACGGGGAATGCCTACTCCGGCTTGCGGTTCTGCGGAATCAGCACCGAGGCGAGGATCGAGCCGGCCAGCACCGTGCCGATGATCCCGAGGGAAATGCGGATATCGATCGGATAGTAGTGGGACACGATCATCTTGAGGCCCACGAAGCAGAGGATGATGGCCAGGCCGATGTTGAGGTAGCGGAACAGCTGCATGATGCCCGCGACGGCGAAATAGAGCGAGCGCAGGCCGAGGATTGCAAAGATGTTCGACGTGAAGACGATGAACTCGTTGCGCGTGATCGCAATCACGGCCGGGATCGAGTCGAGGGCGAACATCACGTCGGTCGTCTCGACGATCAGCAGCACGAGGAACATCGGCGTGGCGTGCAGCCGGCCGCCGACCCGGGTGAAGAAATGGCCGCCCTCGAAGTGGTTCGTGACGGGGATGAACTTGCGCGCGAGCCGGACCGCCGGGTTCTTCTCCGGCTCGAAGCCGTCCTCCTTCTTCGGCAGCGCCAGCTTGATGCCGGTGTAGACGAGGAACGCGCCGAAGACGTAGATGATCCAGTGGAAGGCGTTGATCAGGCTGATGCCGGCGAAGATGAAGAGCGCGCGCATGACCACGGCGCCGAGGATGCCCCAGAACAGCACGCGGTGCTGGTGCTTCGGCTCGACGCGGAAATACTGGAAGATGACGATGAAGACGAAGACGTTGTCCACGCTCAGGCACATCTCGACGATGTAGCCGGTGAAGAACTCGAGGGCCGGCCGGCTCGTGGCCGTGTCGGGCATCTTCAGCGCGATGAGGAGGTTGAAGGCCATGGCCAGGCCGAACCAGACGGCGCACCACGCCAGGGCCTCCTTGAGCGACACGACGTGCGCCTTGCGGTTGAACACCCCGAGGTCGAGGGCGAGCATGAGCGCGACAAAGGCGAGAAAACCGGTCCAGGCCCACCAGGGCATGGAACTGAACAGGGCGAGAACGGGGGTCATGAGCCGCGGAGTCTGGGCCGGCCCGCGGGCCCGGGGCAAGCGGGGAGTGGATGGAACGGGCGGGGCTTGTTTCCAAGCCGGCGGGGCGGGCAAACCCTTTGACTTTGGCCCCCGCCGGCTTTCATAAGAGGCCCCAGTGCAATGAAGATGATCCGCCAGCTCCTGTTTTACTTTCTCCTGTCCGTTCCCGCGCTCCTGACCCGGGCCCAGGAACAGCCGGCCGCCGCCGGCAGCAGCCAGCAGGCCAACACCACGGCCGCGGCCGCGATCAGCGCCACCGGCCAGACGCCCCCCGTCCCGGACTTCCTCGAGCACATCGTGGACGCCGTGCTGGAGCAGTTCGACGTGCACAGCAGCGAGAACACCCTGGCCCACTACGCGATCAGCGCCCTCTTCCTGGTCGGCGCGGTCCTGCTGCGCCGGGTGGTGACGACCTTCATCTTCAACCGGCTCAAGAAGCTCGCGGCGAAGACCGAGACCACGCTCGACGACAAGCTCTTCCCCGCGCTCGAGGCGCCGGTGGCGACCTTCATCATGCTGGCCGGCATCTTCAGCGCGCTGAAGGTGCTGAAGTTCTCCGAAAGCGCGGACCACTACCTGGCGAGCGGCGCCACGGTGGCGTTTTCGCTCAGCCTGTTCTGGGGCCTGCTGCGGGCCTTCGACGCCCTGCTGGACCACGCGCAGGAGATCGCGCTGAGCCGGCAGATGGGCGTCGCGGCCTTCATGCCGTGGATCAAGAAGACGCTGGTCACGATCTTCGTGGTGTTCGGCGTGCTGATGGTGGTGCAGAGCCTCGGCTACGACGTGAAGGCCCTGCTCGCCGGCCTCGGCATCGGCGGCCTGGCGTTCGCCCTCGCGGCGCAGGACACCATCGCGAACCTCTTCGGCTCGATCGTCGTGGCCATCGACCAGCCCTTCAAGCTGGGCGAGTCGGTCCGGATCGGCGGCAACACCGGCCAGGTGGAGGACATCGGCCTGCGCTCGACCAAGATCCGGCTGCCCGACCGGTCGCTCGTCATCATCCCGAACCGCACGGTGGCCAACGAGGCCATCACCAACCTCTCGCGCTTCACCGGCCGCCGCGTCGAGCAGGTGCTCGGCCTGACCTACGACACCACCCCGGAGCAGATGGAGGCGATCGTGGCCGAGATCCGCGGGGTCATCACGGCGGAGGCGGAGGTCGACGCCACCTCGGTGCACGTCTATTTCCGCGACTACAACGCCTCCTCGCTGGACATCTGGCTGGCCTACAACGTCAGGGACCCGGACTTCGCGAAGCACATGGCCCTGCGCCAGCGGATCAACCTCGCCATCATGCGCGCGGTGGCCGCCCGGGGTCTCTCGTTCGCGTTTCCGACGCAGACGGTGCACGTGGCGACCCTGCCGGAGAGGAAGTGATCGTCTGGTTGTAGGGCGGGGTCTCCGAACCCCGCCTTTGTTCGATGATGCGATCACGTTCGAGGCGGGGTTCGGAGACCCCGCCCTACACCTCAGTCCAGCGTCTGCCGGTAGCGCTTCACGCCGACGGACATCGCCACGACGAGGAAGAGCAGCAGCGGCCAGATCTCGGGCGCAATCTCGGTCAGGCCGTTGCCCTTGAGCAGGATGCCGCGCACAATGCGGAGAAAGTGGGTGTTGGGCAGGATGCTGCCGATCCACTGCGCCCACTCCGGCATGCCGCGGAACGGGAACATGAAGCCCGAGAGCAGGATCGACGGCAGGAAGAAGAAGAATGCCATCTGCACGGCCTGCAGCTGGTTCTTTGCCAGCGTGGAGAACGTGATCCCGACGGCCAGGTTGGCCGCGATGAAGAGCAGGGCCACCGCGTAGAGCAGCGGCACGCTGCCGATCATCGGCACGTGGAAGATGTAGCGCGCCGCCACCAGGATCAGGGTGACCTGGATGTAGCCGACCGCGATGTAGGGCAGGATCTTGCCGACCATCACCTCGAACGGCCGCACGGGCGTGGCCAGCAGGTTTTCCATCGTGCCGCGCTCGCGCTCGCGGGTGATGGCCAGCGCCGTGATCATCACCATCGTCATCGTGAGCACGACGCCCATCAGGCCGGGCACGATGTTGTATTGGGTGATGTTCTCCGGGTTGTATTGGGCGTGGACCGCGAAGTTCACCGGGCCGTCCCGGCCTTGCAGGCGCAGGAGCGGGCCGGGGAGGTCGCGGTTGAACGCCGTGGCGGCGAGCGTGCGCGCGGCGGAGATGGCCGGGCCGGTCGCGGCCGGGTCGGAGGCGTCGGCCTCGATCAGCACGGTCGGGCGCTCGCCGCGCAGGAGCCGGCGGGAGAAATCCTCGGGGATATTGATGACGAACTGCACCTCGCCGAGCTGCAGCAACCGCTGCGCCTCGGCGTCGGTGGCGGGCTCCCGCACCAGCGTGAAGTATTCGCTCTGCCGGAGTGCGGCGACAAACGTGCGCGCGAACGGCCCCTGGTCGGCGGCACGGATCGCGGCCGGCAGGTGCTTCGGGTCGGAGTTGATGGCGAAGCCGAAGAGCAGCAGCTGCATCAGCGGGATGCCGACCATGATGCCGAACGTCACGCGGTCGCGCATCATCTGGATGAACTCCTTGAGCACGATGGCCCAGAAACGATGGAAGGAAAAGCGGGGCATGGTCAGGCGAAGTTGTCCCGGGCGGTTTCCATCAGGCTGATGAACACGTCCTCCAGCCCGGCGGGGATCCGGTTCCAGTGGTGTCCGCCGGCCGCGCGCAACGGGGCGATCGAGGCCTCGAGCGTGGCGGCGTCACGGCCGGTGACGTGCAGGGTGTTGCCGAAGGGCACGACCTGCTCGACGCCCGGGCGGTCGCGCAGGGCGTCCGCCAGCGGCTGCAGGTGGTCCCCGGTCACCTCCCAGGTGGTGAGGTTGGCGCCGGCGACGACCTCGTCCACGGTGCCGCGCGTGAGCAGGTTGCCGTAGGCGAGGTAGGCGAGGCGGTGGCAGCGCTCGGCCTCGTCCATGTAGTGGGTGGTGATGAGCACGGTGAGACCGCCCGCGGCGAGCCGGTGGATCTGGTCCCAGAAGTCGCGACGGGCCTTCGGGTCCACGCCCGCGGTCGGCTCGTCGAGCAGGAGGAGCTTCGGCGAGTGGATGAGGCAGGCGGCGAGGGCGAGGCGCTGCTTCCAGCCGCCGGAGAGCTGGCCGGCCAGCTGGTGGCTGCGGTTGGCCAGGCCGAGCTGCTCCAGGCTGCGCTGCACCGCGGTCGCGCGGTCCGGCACGGCGTAGACCCGCGCGATGAAGTCGAGGTTCTCGCGGATGGTGAGATCCTCGTAAAAGCTGAACTTCTGCGTCATGTAGCCGACCTCGCGCTTGATCGCCGCCTGCTGCGTGCGCACGTCCAGGCCGAGGCAGGTGCCGCTGCCGCCGTCGGGCGTCAGCAGGCCGCAGAGCATGCGGATGAACGTCGTCTTGCCCGAGCCGTTCGGCCCGAGGAAGCCGTAGATCTCGCCGCGGCGCACCTGCAGGCCGACGTGGTTGACGACGGTCTTGGTGCCGAAGCGCTTGGTGACGCCGGTGACGTCGATGACGAGGTCCTCTTTCATCGGGCTTATTTTGCGAGGGTGACGTCCACCGGCTGGCCGGGATGGAGGTCGGCGGCGGCGGCCGGGTCGAAGACGGCCTCGACCATGAAGACGAGCTTGGCGCGGTTCCCGCGGTTGTAGAGGACCGGCGGGGTGTATTCGGGCTTGGGGGAAAGGTAGCTGATGCGCGCGTCGAGCGGCGGCCGGCCGGTGATCGTCACCTGCACCACCTGGCCAGCCTTGAGCGCGGCGAAGCCGGCCTCGGGGACGAAGAAGCGCACCTTGAGGTTGGCGGGCGGGAGCAGCGAGACGACCGGCTGGCCGGCGGCGACGAATTCGCCCTCGCGGAACAGCGTGTCGTAGACGAGCGCGGCGGCGGGGGCGGAACGGTTTTTCTGGGCGACGCTCCAGCCGGCGCGGTCGAGCGCAGCCTGCGCGGCGCCCGCCTCGGCCTCGGCGGCGGCAATGAGGTCGGCGCGGCCGCCGAGCCCGGCGGTGTCCAGCTGCGCGGCGACTTCCGCCACCTGCCGGGTGTTGGCCTCGTGGTTCAGGCGGACGCGGTCGAAGTCGTCGTCGGAGAGCACCGTGGTCCGGTGGAGCTTGGTGGCGCGCTGGAGCTCCAGGGCGGAGAGCTCGGCGGCGGCGCGGGCCTGCGCCAGCCGGGCCTCGAGGGCGGCGAGCTCGGAGGGACGCGAACCCTTGCGCAGGTCGGCGAGGCGGGCCTGGGCCGAGCGCAGCCGCTCGGCGGCCTCGCGCATGGTCGAGACCTCGGCGCTCTGCTCGAGCGCGAAGAGCGGCGCGCCGGCCTCGACGCGGGCGCCGCGGGTGACGGCGAGGCGTTCGAGCTGGCCGGCCAGCGGGGCGGCGACGTAGACGAACTCGCCCTCCAGGTAGCCCTGGTAGGCGGCAGGTTCGCGGCGCGCGCACGCGCCGAGGAGGAGGGCCGCGAGCGCAAGGAGCGCGGTCTTAGCGGGGGAATAGTTTTTCATGTTCGTGGCGTCCGGCGGGCGTGAGCAGCCCGGCGAAAAAGAGTTCGATGGCGCGCGGCAGGATCTCGCGCGGGGTGAGGCCCAGCCGGTCCATGGTGGCGGGGGTGAGCAGGCCGTGCATGGCCTGCAGGAAAAACGCGACGGCGAAGTCCGTGCGCAGGTCGGTGCGCACGTAGCCGGCCAGCTGGCCTTCCTCGATGAAGCGTCCGAAGACGTAGGGAACGTTTTCCTCCCGCATCTTCGCCACCATCTCGTAAACCTCCGGGGCGAAGCGCTGGAGGTCGCGCAGGAGGAGCGGGTTCATCCGGGTGGTGCGCTCCGCCATGCCCTCGGCAAAGCCCCGGAGCTTCTCGGCGAAGTTGAGCTGGCGGTTGGCGATCAGCGCGTCGGCGGAGGCGCGGACTTCACGCCCCAGGTCCTCCATCACGGCCCGGACGAGGGCCTCCTTGCTGGGGAAATGGACGTAAAGCGTCTTCTTGCTCATGCCCAGCTCGGCGGCGAGTTCGTCCATGGTGCATTGGGCATAACCGTGCGAAAAGAAATGCGCCCGCGCCTGGCGCACGATGCGCGCGAGCGCCGGATTTTCATCGGCAGAGGAAGGACCGCTGGAGGAGGGAGGAGTCATAAACCTAAGGAAACTCTAAAAGTATTTATAGTTTCCTTGGTCAAGTATCTTTTTTATCGGGGCGGCGGTTGCCTTGTGCCGACTGGGCTTTAGCGTGTTCGTATGCCTGTGCAGGCCAGCAACTTTAAGGCGGAGGTCTCCGCCCTTTTGGCGACCAAAGATTTTGCGGGCTTAAAGGCCAAGCTAGGCCCTTGGCTGCCAGCTGACGTGGCTCCGCTGCTGGCCGAGCTGCCGGTGGAGCAGCTCGCCGCGCTGTTCCGCGGCTGCTCCAAGGAATTGTCCGCCGCGGTCTTCTCCTACGTCGAGCCCGGCGCCCGGAGCAAGCTGCTCAAGACGCTCACCCAGCCGCAGGTGGCCGCGCTGCTCAACGAGCTGCCGCCCGACGACCGCACGGCCTTCCTCAACGGGCTGCCCCTCGACCTGGCGATGCAGATGCTTTCGCTGCTTTCCCCCGAGGAGCGCAAGGTGGCCCAGGAACTGATGGCCTATCCGGAGCACAGCGTCGGCCGGATGATGACCCTCGACTATGTCGCCGTGCGGCCGGAGTGGACCGTGCGCGAGGCGCTGGCCTACATCCGGGCGCATGGCTTCGACCGGGAGACGCTGAACATGGTCTATGTGACCGACGAGGCCGGCGTGCTCCTCGACGACGTCCGCGTGCGCCGCTTCCTGCTCGCGGATCCGGAGACGAAGGTCGGCGCGCTGATGGACGGCAACTACGCCACGCTCGCCCCGGCCGATGACCGGGAGAAGGCGCTGCAGGTTTTCCGCAAATACGACCGCGTGGCCCTGCCGGTGACCAATGCGGAGCAGAAGCTGATCGGCATCGTCACGGCGGACGACATGCTCGACGTGGCCGCCGAGGAGGCGACGGAGGACATCCAGAAGCTCGGCGGCAGCGAGGCGCTCGACGAGCCCTACACGACCATCGCCCTCGGCAAGATGGTGAAGAAGCGCGCCGGCTGGCTGGTGGTGCTGTTCCTCGGCGAGATGCTGACGGCGACGGCCATGAGCTATTTCGAGGACGAGATCGCCAAGGCCGTGGTGCTCGCGCTGTTCGTGCCGCTGATCATCAGCTCGGGCGGCAACGCCGGCTCGCAGGCCGCCACCCTGGTCATCCGCGCGCTGGCCCTCGGCGAGTTCCGGCTGCGCGACTGGTGGCGGGTGATGCGGCGCGAGCTCGCGGCCGGGCTGATGCTCGGCGTGATCCTCGGCACCATCGGCTGCCTGCGCATCGTCATCTGGGCGCAGTTCAGCGACATCTACGGCGCGCACTACCTGCTGGTGGCGGCGACGGTCGGAGCCTCGTTGGTCGGCATCGTGCTGTGGGGTTCGCTGATGGGCTCGATGCTGCCGCTGGTCCTCAAGCGGCTGGGCTTCGATCCGGCGACCTCGAGCGCGCCGTTCGTGGCGACGCTGGTGGACGTGACGGGGCTGGTGATTTATTTCACCATGGCGTTCTTCATCCTGCGGGGGACCCTGCTGTGAGCGAAAAACCACCCCGGCCGGTCCTGCTTTACGACGGCACCTGCGGCCTGTGCAACTGGTGCGTGCGGCGGTTGCTCGCCACGGACCGGGCCGGCTGCCTGCACTATGCGCCGCTGCAGGGGGAACCCGCGCAGGCGTATTTGCGGTCCCAAGGGCTGCCGACCACGGATTTCGACTCACTGGTCTTTGTCCGCGATTGGGCGCGCCCGGCGGACCATGCGCCGCTGCTGCGGACCGATGGCGTCCTGGCCGCGGCGGCCGAGGTGGGCGGGATCTGGCGCCTGGTCACCTGGCTGCGCATCTTGCCCGGCTGGTTGCGCGATCCCGCCTACAAGCTCGTCGCACGATTCCGCTACACGCTCTTTGGCGAATACCGGCCGAGCCCGCTGCCGGACCCGGCGTGGGCGAAGCGGTTTTTATAGGGCCTATACGACCTATCGGACCTACGGGGGCGGAAATAAAAAAGCCGGACGAGCGTCCGGCTTTTGAAATGATGCTGTGAGCGAGTGCGGCTTACTCGCGGCCGTAGCCGCCACCGCCGCCGCGTTCACCGCGGTCGCCGCCGCCCCGGTAACCGCCGCCGCCGCCGCGACCGCCGCGGAAGCCGCCGCCGCCACCCCGACCGCCCCGGCCACCGCCGAAGCCGCCGCGATCACCACCGCCGCCGCCGCGGAAACCGCCGCCGCCGCCCGGGGGACGCTCCTCGCGCGGGCGCGCGATGTTCACCGCCAGGGCGCGGCCTTCCAGCTGGTGGCCGTGGAACTTCTCGACGCCTTTCTGGGCCTCCTCGCCGTTCGCCATCGTGACGAACGCGAAACCACGGGAACGGCCGGTGAACTTGTCGAAGATGATCTCGACGACACTGACGGTGCCGACCTCGCCGAAAAGGGCCTCAAGGTCCTGGGCGGTGGTGGCGAAGGGGAGGTTCCCCACGTAGAGCTTGCTGTTTTCTGACATGTGATGATGAGAGCTGATGCTGTCGCCTTACCGCCCGTCCCCGAAAATCCGGATTTCAAATCATCACTGAACACGGTCGCTCACCTGATAATTCTCCGTAGCGATAGAATCTAACAAACAACCAACCCAACGGCGCGAGGCTGGCCGGGGGGGCATTTTTGGCAAGCGCTTATTGGGTCGCCGGCGGGCGCCGCCACGGCGGATTTTCGCGGGGGTTTTACCCCAGCCGGAAAATATTTCGTGCACTGAAAAGCTATGCGCGTAGCGTGAACCGTTCATGACCGCCGCACGCGAGGCCGCCCCGGCCAATCCCGCCGCCCCATCCGACAACCGGATGCTCGTCCGGCGGTTGTTCGGCCTCGCCTGGCGCTACCGGCTGCACTGCCTGCGGGTGCTCGGCATCCAGCTCGTGCTGCTCACGCTCGGCATCGGCGGCCTCAGCTTCACCGGCCTCGGCATCGACTACATCCGCCACAAGCTGGACGGCACGCCGCTCGGCACGAACCCGCTGCACCTGACCCTGCCCGACGACTGGCCGCCGCTCCACGTGCTCGGGATGCTCGCCGGCCTGATCCTGCTCTTCGCGCTCGTCCGCGCCGTGCTCAACTATGTCTACGCCGTGTCGGTCAACCGGCTCGTGCAGCAGAAGCTCGTCGTGGACCTGCGCGGCGAGGTCTATGACAAGCTGCAGCGCCTGAGCTTCCGCTTCTTCGACGCCAACAGCACCGGCTCGATCATCACGCGCGTGACCGGCGACGTGCAGTCGGTGCGCATGTTCGTCGACCAGGTGCTGATCCAGAGCGTCATCATGGCGGTCTCGCTCACCGCCTACATCGTCTACATGGCGAGCCTGAGCCCGACGCTGACCGTCGCCTGCCTGGCCACGACGCCCATCCTCTGGTTCATGTCGGCGGCCTTCTCGCGGAAGATCCAGCCGGCCTACGCGCACAACCGCACGCTGGTGGAGAGGATGGTCCAGCTGCTGGCCGAGAGCGTCATGGGCGCGGCGGTCACCAAGGGCTTCGGCCGCGAGGCCGAGGCGCGCGCCCGGTTTGATGCCGCGAACCAGGCCTGCTTCGACCAGCAGCGCAGCATCTTCTGGCGCGTGAGCCTCTTCTCGCCGTCCGTCGGCTTCCTCACCCGCATCAACATGATGGTGCTGCTCGGCTACGGCGGCTGGCTGGTGGCGCACGACCGGCTGCCGCTCGGCACCGGCCTCGTGGTCTTCGCCGGCCTGCTCGAGCAGTTCTCCGGCCAGGTGAACAACGTCGCCACCATCGTGAATAGCGTGCAGCAGTCGCTCATCGGCGCGCGCCGCGTGTTCGAGATCCTCGACGCGCCCATCGAGGTGAAGAACGCGCCGGATGCCGTCCGCCGGCCGAAGCTCGACGGCGCGGTGCGCTTTGAAAACGTCTCCTTCGCCTACGCGGGCGCCGAGGCTGTCGTGCGCGACATCGACCTCGACGTGAAGCCGGGCCAGTGCGTGGCCATCCTCGGCGCCACCGGCGCGGGCAAGAGCGTGCTGATGAGCCTCGTCCCGCGCTTCTTCGACCCGACGGCGGGGCGGGTGCTGCTCGACGGGCACGACGTGCGCGGCCTCGACCTCGACGATGTGCGCCGCAACATCGGCATCGTCTTCCAGGAAAGCTTCCTCTTCTCGCACACCGTCGCGGCCAACATCGCCTTCGGCCACCCCGAGGCCACGCGGGCGCAGGTCGAGAAGGCGGCGCGGATCGCGGCGGCGCACGACTTCATCACGGCGCTGCCGCAGGGTTACGACACGCTGCTTGGGGAGGGCGCGCAGACGCTGTCCGGCGGACAGCGCCAGCGGTTGGCCATCGCGCGCGCCGTCCTGCTCGAGCCGGCCATCATGCTGCTCGACGACCCGACGGCGGCGATCGACAGCGAGACGGAGCACGAGATCTTCGAGGCGCTCGACCGCGCCATCGCCGGCCGCACGACCTTCATCGTGGCGCACCGGCTGAGCACGCTGCGGCGGGCGGACTTCATCATCGTGCTGGAGGACGGCCGCATCGTGCAGCGCGGCACGCACGAGGAGCTGATGAAGGTGCCCGGCCCCTACCTGCACGTCGCCAACCTGCAGCTGGTGGACTCGCGCGAACTGCAGCAGCTGAAGCTGCTCGAACGGGAGGGCGGCGCATGATCCCGGCCAAGGTTCGCGACGATGTCGGGCTCGTCCGCCGCGTGCGCGACGACGAGGACGAGGAGCTGCAGAAGCCGCTCGAGTGGGGCCTCATCCGCCGGCTGTTCACCTACACCGCGCCCATCAAGGGCAAGGTCACGTGGCTCATTCTGCTCACGTTCATCCGCTCGGCGCAGCTGCCGGCGCTGGGGTGGGTGATGTCGCTCGTCATCAAGGGGCCGATCACCGGCCGCGACCTGGCGGGCCTCGCGCTCGGCGTCGCCGGCTACGGGCTGCTCGCGCTGAGCACGGACGGGCTCTTCCACTTCCGCCAGCGTTACGCCCTCGAGATCGGCGAGACGGTGGTCAACGGGCTGCGCCGGGACATCTTCGCCGTCACGATGCGCCAGCCGATGAGCTTCTTCAACCGCGTGAAGATCGGCCGCATCATCGGCCGCGTGACGAGCGATGTGGAGGCGGTGCGCGTCGGCATCCAGGACGTGCTTTTCGTCAGCGTCATCCAGTTCGGCTCGATGCTGTTCACGGCGGCGGTGCTGCTGTGGATCGACTGGGTGCTGTTCCTCGTCGTGCTGGCGATGGCGCCGGTGCTGTGGGCGCTCAACCGGCACTTCCGCGTGAAGCTCAGCCAGTATTCCCGCGCCTCGCAGGAGAGCTTCAGCCGCGTGACGGCGACGCTGGCCGAGTCGGTCAACGGCATCCGCGTCACGCAGGGTTTCGTGCGGCAGGAGACCAACGCCGGCCTGTTCCGCAACCTGCTGGCCGACCACGCCAAATACAACATCGCGCTGGCCCGCACCTCGGCGATCCTCACGCCGCTGCTCGAGCTGAACAGCCAGTTCTTCGTCGCCACGCTGCTGATGTTCGGCGGCTGGCGCGTGTTCCACGGCCACATGGAGATCGGCGGCCTGATCACCTTCTTCCTGCTCGCCAACCAGTTCTTCGCGCCGATCTCGATCATCGGCAACCAATACAACCAGGCCCTCACCGCCATGGCCGGCGCCGAGCGGGTCTTCCGGCTGATCGACGTGAAGCCGGAGTGGGAGGACGACTCGGCGGCGGTGGCGCTGCCGGATCCGCGGGTGGGGGGTGGGCCGAGCGCTCCGCGCGCGGCCGGCTTGAGCGCAGAAAACGGCGCGCGGAGCGCACCGTCCACCTCCCCTCCGGCCGGCCTCCGCGTCGAGTTCCGGAACGTCACCTTCGGCTACGACCCGGCCAAGCCGGTGCTGCACGACGTGAGTTTCACGGCCGAGCCGGGACAGACCGTCGCGCTCGTCGGCCATACCGGCAGCGGCAAAAGCTCCATCATCAACCTCGTGTCCAAGTTCTACCTGCCGACCCGCGGCGAGGTCCTGGTGGACGGCCGGGAGATCCGGTCGGTCACCAGCCATTCGCTCCACCGGCAGATGGGAATGGTGCAGCAGCAGAACCTGCTTTTTACGGGCACGGTGCTGGAAAACATCCGGCTGGCGAAGCCGGAGGCGACCGAGGACGAGGTGCGCGAGGCGGCGCGCCGGCTCGACTGCCTGGATTTGCTTGAAGCGCTGCCGCAAGGGTTTGCCACGGAAGTGGGGGAGCGCGGCGCCGGGCTTTCGCTCGGCCAGCGGCAGCTCGTCTGCTTCACCCGGGCGCTGGTGGCCGACCCGCGGATCGTCATCCTCGACGAGGCCACCAGCTCCATCGACGCGATCACCGAGGCCCGCCTCCAGAAGGCCCTGGTGGCACTGTTGCGCGGCCGCACGAGCTTCGTGGTGGCGCACCGGTTGAGCACCATCCGGCATGCCGACCTGGTGCTGGTGCTGGACCAGGGCCGGGTCATCGAGCGCGGCACGCACACCGCGTTGCTGGCGCAGGCGGGACATTACGCGGCGCTTTACCGGCAGTTCGTGCAGGTGGATGAAAAGGCGTGAGCGCGGCGCGCGAGGGCGCGCGGCGGAAAAGCCGCAAGACTATTTTGGCCGAAATCATCGCGTTTCTCCTCTGAGAAAATGTGATTCTCCCTCTAGAAAATCGTTGCATTGGGTCCGAGCGAACCTATGACGAATAGCACTATGGCTAAATCAACTCGTAAACCCAACGCCGCTTTCATGAAGCCGGTCACCCCGGACGCCGCTCTCGCCCCCATCGTGGGTTCGAAGCCGCTTCCCCGCACGGAGCTCACCAAGAAGCTCTGGGCCTACATCAAGAAGAACGGTCTGCAAGACACGAAGAACAAGCGCAACATCAACGCGGACGCCGCGCTGAAGGTTGTGTTCGGTGGCAAGAACACCGTCAGCATGTTCGACATGACCAAGCTGGTCAGCAAGCACGTCTCGTAAGGCACCGCTCTTAGCGAAACCTTTGAAACCGCCGCGGAGCAATCCGCGGCGGTTTTCTTTTGGGCGGCTGGATCTGAGGGTAGGGCGGTGAGTCCCTTCACCGCCGCTCTGGCGCGGAACGGGGTCCGCGCCCTACCTGCGCTTGCAGGTGGCTGAAATCGCGCCCATCAATCCCCGCTTGCAAGCGAGCCACGAAAAATCCGTCCACCGGCAGGCGCTCCTGATGCTCCTGCTCGCCAACCTGTTTTGGGGACTGAGCTTCCCGCTCATCAAGGCGATGGTGTTCGCGCACCAGCAGGTGCTGCCGGAGAGCAGCAACTGGTTCATCACGGCTTACACGGTGGCGCCGCGTTTCCTGCTCGCCGCGCTGGTGCTGCTCGTCCTGCTCGGGCCGCAGCTGCGGACCTTTACCCGGCTCGAAATCAGGCAGGGCGCGCTGATCGGCGTCACGGCGGGCATCGGCATGCTGTTCCAGAACGACGGCCTGCAGTTCACGTCGGCGTCGGTGTCGGCGTTTCTCACGCAATTCTACGCCATCATGATCCCGACGTGGATCGCGTTGCGCTCGCGCCGCTGGCCGCCGGCCACCGTGCTGGTCTGTTCGGTGCTGGTGCTGGCGGGGGTCGCGATCCTCGGGCGGTTTGATTTCCAGGCCCTGCGCTTAGGGCGCGGCGAACTGGAGACGCTGCTCAGCTCGGTTTTTTTCATGATGCAGATCTTCGTGCTCGACCGGAAGGATTTCGCGGCTAACCGCGCCCTGCCGGTCTCGCTGGTGATGTTCACAACACAGGCCGTGATGTTCTCGGGCATGGCGGTGGCCACCGCACCGTCGCCCGCCGGGCTCCTCGCGCCCTGGACCTCGGGCCCGTGGGTGGGATTCACGCTCACGCTTACCGTGTTCTGCACGCTGGGCGCCTACACCCTGATGACCAAGTGGCAGCCGAGGATCACGGCGACGGAGGCGGGGCTCATCTACTGCATCGAGCCGCTGTTCGCCTCGGTGCTGGCGCTGTTCCTGCCGGCGCTGCTTTCCGCCTGGGGCGGCTTCAACTACCCCAACGAGCAGCTGACCTGGCACCTGCTGCTGGGCGGCGGCCTCATCACCGCGGCCAACGTCCTGCTGCAGCTCAAGCCGCCGGCGAAGGGGTAGGTTGCGCGCTCGCGCGCAACGTGGCCCGCGAGCGGGCCGCCTACAGGGGAGCGGAGGCGGTTTGTCCCCTGTAGGGTCGCCGCTGGTCGGCGGACCTGGCTGGCAGGTAAATCGAGGCACGGCGGCAAGCGCCGGCCCTACATTTAAACCCGCGCCGCCGCCGCCCGGTCCCGGATCGAGTCGATGGCGCGCCACGTGACCGCGCCGACCACGATCACGCCGCCGAGCAGCGCGAGCGGGCTCGGGCGCTCGCCGATGAAGAGCATCACCCACACCGGGTTGAGGATCGGCTCGATGACCGGGATCAGCGCCGCCTCGAGCGCCGTCACATGCCGGATGGCGCGGGCGTAAAGCAGGTAGGGGATGCCCAGCTGCACCACGCCGAGCACCACGAGTGCCACGATGCTGCCCGTCGGGGGCACGCCGGCCGTCCACATGACGGGCAGGCTGATGAGGAAGCCGAGCAGGTTGCCGAGGATGATCGACTCGATCGGCGAGCTGTCCTTCTGCTTCCGCAGGAGCATGATCATCGCGGCGAAGAAGACGCCGCTGGCGAGCGACACGAGGATGCCGGCGAGGTTGTTGAGCTGGAGGCCCTCGTAGAGGAAGAGCGCCATGCCGGCGAAACTCGCGGCGATGGCCAGCCAGTCGGCGCGGGTGGCGCGCTCCTTGAGCAGCCACGCGCCGAACAGCGCGATCCAGACCGGCGCGGTGTATTGGAGCAGGATGGCGTTGGCCGCGGTGGTCATCTTGTTGGCGATGGCGAACAGGACGGTGCAGCCGGCGTAGACGAACGCGGTGCCCAGCTGGAGCGGCGACCACGTGAAGCGCAGCTGGCGGCCGAACACGGCGATCAGGAAAAGGGCGGAGACCAGCCCGCGGCCGCCGGCGGCAGCGAGCGGCGGCCAGTCGACCAGCTTGAACAGGACGCCGGCGAGGCTCCAGCCGAGGGCGGCGAGCAGGAGGAAACCGACGGCTTTGCGGTGGGCGGGATCAGTCACGGCCCGCCACGAAAGGGGGAAACCGGCCGGAAGGGAAATACGAAACGGCTGTGCCGGTGGCGGGCCGGCGGTGTTGCGGGTGGAGCCCGCGCTCCGCGCGGGCTTAACCTGCGCGGAGCGCAGGTTCCACCTTACCTGCCCTTCGCCTGCGCCAGCGCCTCGAGGAAGCGGGCGGGCGTCAGCAGCTCGGGCAGCACGACGGGGTCGGGCTTGCCGGGGGCGTAGATCAGGTTGAAGGGCACGGCGGAGCGGTTCCAGCGCGCGAGCTCGGCGGTGATCTTCGGGTCGCGGTTGGTCCAGTCGGCCTTGAGCAGGACGACGTGGTCCTTCGCCAGGGCCGCGAGCACCTCGGTCGAGGTGAAGAGCGCGGCCTTGTTCGTCTGGCAGGTGGCGCACCAGCGCGCGGTGAAGTCGACATACACATACTTGCCCGCGGCCTGCGCGGCGGCGATGGCCTCGGGACTCCACTTGTCCCAGACGACCTGGTAGCTGCCGTCGGTCGGCGCGGCGGGGGCCTCCTTCGGCCAGCCGGTGTAGAGGCCGCCGGCGAGCAGGGCGGCGGCGAAGACGCGGCCGGCCATTTGTTTGCCCGGCTTGCCGTGCGCCTGGCCGAAGCGGCCGTAGGCCCACGCGGCCATCGCCACGAGCACGAAGCCAAACGCGATGAAGAGCAGCGCGTTGTCGTCATCCTTGGTCTGGCCGGCCAGCACCCAGAGCAGCCAGCCGACGGTCGCGTAGAGCGGAAAGGCCATGAGCTGCTTGAAGGTTTCCATCCACGCGCCCGGGCGCGGCAGCAGCTTGATCGCCTGCGGGAAGATCGAGAGCAGCAGGTAGGGCAGGGCGAGACCGACCGCGATGGCGGTGAAGACGAGGAAGGATTCGAACGCGGCGAGCGACAGCGCGGCGCCGAGCGCCGGGGCGAGGAACGGCGCGCTGCACGGCGTGGCCACGAGCACGGCGAGCGCGCCGGTGAAGAACGAGCCGGTGTAGCCCTCCTGCATCTGCAGCTTGCCGCCGACGCCGGTGGCGGCGAGGCCGACCTCGAAGAGCCCGCTCAGGTTGAGCGCGAAGATGAGGAGGAACGCCGCCATGCCGAACACGAAGGCCGGCGACTGCAGCTGGAAGCCCCAGCCCAGCTGCGCCCCGCCCGCGCGCAGCGCGAGCAGCACGCCCGCCAGCGCCCAGAACGACAGCAGCACGCCCGCGGCGAAGACGAGGCCGTGCGTGACGATCCGGGACTTGTCGTTGCCCGACTGGTTGACGAAGCCGAGGATCTTGATGCCGAGCACCGGGAAGACGCAGGGCATGAGGTTGAGGATGAGGCCGCCCAGGAACGCGAGCGCGAGCGTCGCCAGCAGGGAGCTGGGAGCAGGGAGCTGGGAGCCCGGAGGCTGACTGCTGACCGCTGATTGCTGAGCGCTGCCTGCAAACGCCACATCGATGGCGAGGCCGCCGTAACCGGAGCCGTTGCCCCAGCCGTTGGTGGAGGTGAGGACGCCGGTGAGGCGCTGGGTGGCCTTGTCGGCGGCGGCATCGAGCGGGGATTCGATCACCCAGCCGCCGTTCTCGGCGCGCACGGCCTGGGGTTTGGCGTAGTCGTTGAAACCGTCGGCGGCGAAAAAGTGGAGGTTCTCCGGCACATGCGACGTGCCCGCCTTGGGCGCGATGCGCAGGGTGAGCGTGGCGTTGTCATGCGAGGCGGCGACCTCCCAGCCGGTGTTGGGCGCGGGCAGTTCCAGGCGCGCGTTGTTCAGGAGGCGGGCCCAGCGCATGTCCACGGTGTCCTGCAGCGCGGCCGGCGCGGCGACCACGGGAAAACTGATTTCCAGTTTCGCGTCGCCGGGCATGCAGACGGTCTCGCACATCAGCCACTCGGCGACGGTTTCCAGCTTCACGGTCGTGCCGGGGGCCAGGTTGGCCGGGGGCGTGATCTCGACGAACAGGAACACCTCGTGCTCGTAGCCGTTGCCGGTGATCTTGCCTTCGAGATCCTTCACGATGTGCGGGGTGGGCCACTGGATTTCGCCGGCCTTGAAGCCCTCGGGCAGCGTCCAGGTGAGGGAGGTCGGGTAACCGGTGCCCGGCGCGATCCAGTAGCTGTGCCAGTGCGGGTCGTGGTTCAGGCGCAGGGCGATGGTGAAAGGCTGGCCGGGGACGATGGCCGCCGTGTCGGAGACGAGCTGGGCGCTCACGGCGCCCTTCTTCACCGCGACGGACTCGGCGGCGAGGGCCAGCGAGGGCAGGGCGAGCAACACACAAAGCAGTCGGAGGGGGGACATCGGACAGTGAGAGTAGGTTGGAAGCGGTTTATTTCAAATGCCGATCGCGGATGAGGTCCCTGATTTTTTGCCACAAAAGAACACAAAGAGCACAAAAATGATCAGGATGTTGCCCTTGCGCTCTTTGAGTTCTCTCGTGGCTGAATCGGTTTGCTTCATCTGGGTATCAAATGCCGATCGCATAGGACACCTCGGGCTCGGCCGGCGCGGCTGCAACCTGGGGCGTGAACAAACTGGTGGAGTAGTAGCGCTCGGCCCGGTCGCACAGGATCGTGACGACCCGCGCGGCGGGGCCGAGGCGGCGGGCGGTCTGCAGGGCGGCGCAGACATTGGCGCCGGAGGAAGTGCCGACGAGCAGGCCGAACTCGCGGGCGAGCCGGCGCGTCATGGCAAGGGCGTCGGCGCTGGAGACTTTTTCCACGCGGTCGATCGCCGCGCCCGTCAGCAGCGGCGGCACGTAACCGCCGGCCACACCCTCGATGGTGTGGCAGCAGGGCGACTCGCCGGAAAGCATGGCGGCCTCGGCCGGTTCCATGGCGACGATCTGCACGGCGGGATGGTGCCGCTTCAGGGCCCGGCCGCAGCCGGTCAGGGTGCCGCCGGTGCCGTAGCCGCTGACGAAGGCGTCCACCTTTTTCATCATCTGCGCGATGATTTCCGGGCCGGTGTTTTCCTCGTGGTCGAGGGCGTTGAGCGGGTTCTCAAACTGGCACGGCAGGAAGATGCGCGGGTCGGCTGCCGCCATCTTCCGGCTCAGCTCGATGCCGGTGAGGTAGCCGCGCACGGGCTTGAACAGCTCGATCTCGGCGCCGAGGTGCCGCATGAGATGCCGGCGCTCGACGCTGGCGTTCTCGGACATGAGGATCCTGACGCGATAACCCAGCGCCGTGCCCACCATGGCGAGGGAGATGCCCGTGTTGCCGCTGGTGCATTCCAGGATGACGGAGTCCGGCTGGAGCAGGCCGCGCTTCCGGGCATCGAGCAGGATCGAGAGGGCGAGCCGGTCCTTGATGGAACCGCTCGGGTTGGTGAACTCGGCCTTGGCGTAGATGGTCAGGCCCTCCGCCCCGAAGCGCAGCGGCAGCAGCGGCGTGCTGCCGATGAGCGAAAAAATTTCCGGGACGGATTGGGCGGCAGAGGGTGGGGACATGGAGGGGGAGGCGGGATCACACCCTAGCAGCTTATCGACCGGCGGGCTATAGTCCAAACAGAGCAAGCCGGCGCGAGGGGGAATCCCGTCGGCCGGCCTAGGGACGGAGGGCCGCGGCTTTTCCGTTAAGGAAATGACCATGGCTTTCGCCGGGGGGGTGAGGCGCGGAAATGGCCTCGACTCTGCGCGAACGGAGGCAGAGAGGTTAGGGCGGTCGTGTTGCCCGAAAATCCAGATTCCAACGGTTGGTTTGCCGCGGAGGTGCAACCACTTGCCGCCGAGCTGCGGGCTTGGCTGCGCGGCAGGTATCCCGCTCTGACGGATCCGGACAACCTGGCGCAGGAGTCGTTGACCCGGGTCTGGCAGGCCCATCAGGCCGGTCCGGTGCGGTCGCCCAAGGCCTTGCTCTTCACCACCGCGCGCCACCTGGCCCTCGACGAGCTGCGGCGCCGTCAGATTGTCACCTTCGAGCCGGTAGCGGAAATCGCCGACCTGCCCGTCTATGAGGATAACCCCACCGCGGCCGACACGGCCGCCCGGAACCAGGAACTCGAAATCTTGACCAAAGCCATCCAGTCACTGCCCGACCGCTGCCGCCAGGTGCTCACCCTGCGGAAGATCTACGGGCTGTCCCAGAAGGAGATCGCCGCCCGGCTCGGCATCGCCGAGCACACCGTCGAGGCGCAGGTCGCCACCGGCATGCGCAAGTGCGCCGTGTTTCTCGCCCGCTTCGGCCTGCCCTGACTTACCCCATGTCCACCCACGAAGCGATTATTTCCGAGGAAATCCAGGACGCGGCATCCGTCTGGCTGTCCCGGCGCGACCGCGGTCTGACGGCGGCGGAGCAGGATGCCTACCTCGAGTGGCTTTACGCGGATCCGCTGCATGGCCGGGCCATCGTGCAGCTGGAACGGGTGTGGGCCACGCTGAACCGGCTGGAGCAGTGGCGGCCGGCGCACAGCAAGATCCCCAATCCCGACCTGCTGGCGCGGTGGCGCCATTCCCGGCTTTACTGGCTGTCCACCGCGCTGGCCGCGGCGGCGGCGATCGGCATGGCCTTTTATGTCTGGCTGCCGGGCCGCGCCGGCTCCGCGCCGGTGCGCCGGGAGGCGATCGTGCACCCCGGACCGGAAAAGATGGCGCTGACGGACGGATCGATCGTGGAGCTCAACCGCGGGGCGAAGATCGACGTTCAGTTCACCCCGGGTGAGCGCCGCGTGCGGCTGCTGGCGGGCGAGGCGCATTTCACCGTCGCAAAAAATCCCGACCGGCCGTTCATCGTCAGCGCGGATGCCGTGGCGGTGCGGGCCGTTGGCACGGCCTTCAGCATGTCGCTGGGCGCGCAGGAACTTTCCGTGCTCGTGACCGAGGGCAGGGTGCAGGTGGACGGGCAGGGAGCGGGGAGCGGGGAGCAGGGGGGGGGCGGACCTCTCCCCGAGGCGCAACGGCCGGCCCCCGCCCCGCTCCTGCTGACCGCCGGCCAGCGCACGGTCATCGAGCTGGCCGCGCCGACCGGCCCGCTCCAAGTGCAGGACGTCACGCCCGCCGAGATCGAGCGCGCGCTGGCCTGGCAGGGCATGCGTTTGGAATTCGAGGATCTCCCGCTCGGCGACGTGGTGGCGGAGTTCAACCGTTACAACCGGACGAAACTCTCGGTGGCCAATGCGGAGACGGCCGCCCTCCTCGTGGGCGGCAATTTCCGGGCGGACAACATCGAGGGCTTCGTGCGCCTGCTGGAATCGACCTTCGGGATTCGCGCCTTCCGCCACGGCAACGAGATCATCCTGCGCCCGGCGCAGTGAGCGGAAGATATCTGGGGGCGCCGCTTGCCGGCGGACCGGGATGGGGCTTGAGGGCGGGAGGGCCTTGTGCCAATCGCCCGATGAACTGGCCCGGCCATTGCGAGGTGCGAAGCCACGAAGCAATCCAGCCTTCGTCAAAGCCGGGGCTGACAA
Organism: Lacunisphaera sp.; assembly: GCA_041917235.1. Classification (GTDB taxonomy): domain Bacteria; phylum Verrucomicrobiota; class Verrucomicrobiia; order Opitutales; family Opitutaceae; genus Lacunisphaera. Next base: position 30,397 of record JAYRXZ010000034.1, read on the forward strand.
CTCGTGCCCCTTGCGATGACGAACCGTGGAATGTGTCATAAGGTGGTCGGTCCCAAATCTTTTTCCAGGATTTGCCTAATGGAAGCTTCCGGTTGGTTCGTCTGCTGGTCACACCTCTCGCCAAATCATGATCAAATCGTTCGTCCGGCCCCTCTCCCGTCTGCGGTCTCTCGCCGCGGGCGTTTTCGTGTTATCGTTGCTCACGCTGCCGGCCGCCGCCGACGCGGAGAAAAAATCCTTCGATCTCGGGGC
>JAYRXZ010000035.1:0-29322 GCA_041917235.1 Lacunisphaera sp.
ACCAATGTTCATTTTTCATCGTTCAATGTTCGATGTTCAATGGTTCGGCCAATTGAACGATGAACATTGAACAATGAACGTTGAACAATAGCGCCCTACCCTTCGCGGATCTTCGTGTCCTTCGTGGGTAAAGAGCCCGGGGTCGGAATCCATCCAATACACGGCCCAGCGGGCTAGCGCGCCCTAAGCCTGGCGACGGCGGGAGCTGGGCCCTCCACGGGGATCCGGTAGGGGCCGTTGCCCTCAACGGCCCGGGCGGTTGGGGGCAACCGCCCCTACCAGGCACGCCGGCGAGCGACGGCCCTACATCACGAACCACCCAAGGCGCGGACTTAAAACTCGGCGATTGATTCAGCACCGGGCGTGGCTAATTTGCCGGCATGACCCGCCTGCAGGAATTGGAGCATCAAGCCGCCCAGCTGTCTGAAGCCGAGCGCGCGGCCCTGGCCTTGCGGCTCCTTGACACCCTGCCTCCCGTCCTGGCCGATGCCGACAGGGGCGTCGCCGAAGCCAGGCGCCGCGACGCCGAATTGGACGCCAATCCCTCCGCTGGTCTCACCGACAAACAATTCCGGGCCGCCATCGCTGCTTCCCGGAAAAGATGAACCTGCTTTACCACCGGAGCGTCCAAAGCGACGTTTCTGCGGTGCTGAATTACTACGACGAGGTCGGCGGCCCCGCACTAGGGGACGCCTTCTTCGAGGAGTTCATGGTTTACGTCGCGCTGGCCCTTGAACATCCGACCCGCTTCCATCCCATCGAGGGCGATCTACGGCGAGCCAACCTGGATCGCTTTCCCTATCACTTCCTCTACCGCATCCATGGTGATACGATCCGCATCCTGGTTGTCCGGCATCACCAGCGCGATCCGCGACACGGGCTCAAACGCAGGTAAGACCCGGCGCGGATCCGCCTTCGCAAGGCCTATGGCGGACAAGTCGGAGCCCTCGCCTTACCCCAGGACATTCAAACCAATGTTCATTTTTCATCGTTCAATGTTCGATGTTCAATGGTTCGGCCAATTGAACGATGAACATTGAACAATGAACGTTGAACAATAGCGCCCTACCCTTCGCGGATCTTCGTGTCCTTCGTGGTTCAAAGATTCTCAGTTACCCCGATTGGCCTCGATGCGGACGACCCGCACTTCACGGGCGGCATGGTCGGGCCAATAGGCGATGGCCACCCGGTGCAGAACCACGACCTGCAACTCCCGGTGATCTTCATCCTCCTCGGTGTAATCCCCGGGCGCGGAGGGCGTGCGCTCAATCCGGTTCACCCATCGTTCGATCTCGTCGAACGTCTCTTCGTCCGCATCGGCGACGAATCCCAAGGTCTGGCGATTGAAGACAGCTTGGTAGGGTCTCATCCGTCCGAAGCCTTGCGGCGTTCGGCCCGTGATTGTTTGACCTCATCCCAGGTAAATTTCTTGCCGGCGTCCATGGCCCGCATGGCCAGTGTCAGCTTTTTCCGGCGTGCCGCGCCATTACGCTGCTTCATCCGGGTCGCAATCGTCGCCAGCGCCTTCCTATCCTCGGCACTCAGTCCGCGAAGGGTTTTTTGCAGCTCGGCAACGCTCATGCGAGGAAGGTTGTCCGGGCAGGAGGAAAAATCAAGCCGGGTGTCGGGGGCAAACAGGCACGCCGGCAAGCGGCGGCCCTACATTTCGAACCAACCCGTCCGGAGGCCGGGTTCCACCTTAAGGCACGGCCCAGCGGGCTTGCGCGCCATAGGCCTGGCGACGGCTGACGCGTGAGAATGCCTTGGGATCCGGCGGGATTGCTGCGCCATCTCCGCCAAGCCTCCGTCGGAGATCCCGCCCTACATCAGATCAATTTCAGCTGCTTGCGGGCTGCGGTCGCCAGTTCGTTGAACTTACCGGCCTTGTCGGGGGCGCGGTAGTCCGTCCCATAGGTCGGGACCATCTCGGCCATGACGGGACGCGTCATGAGGTGCGGGAAGCTCTTGTTGATCACCTCGAGCACGATGTTGACGCACACCGACGCGCCGGGGGACGCGCCGAGGAGGGCGGACATGGACTTGTCGGCGCTGGTCAGGACCTCCGTGCCGAAGTGCACGATGCCGGCCTCGCCGTCGGTCTTCTTGATGGCCTGGACGCGGATACCGCCGTCGACGAGCTTCCAGTCCTCGGCCTTGGCGTTGGGATAGAAGATGTGCATCACCCGCATGCGGTCGGCCATGCTCTGCGTGCCCTGCTGCAGGAGATACTTCACGAGCGGGAAGTTGGTGGCCGCGATCTTGAGCAGCGTCATCACGTTGTGCGGCTTCACCGAGCGCGGGAGATCGGTCCAGCTGCCGGTGCGGTGCAGGAAACGGGTCGTCCACGCGGCGAAGGGCCCGAAAAGGAGCGTCTTCTTGCCGTCGAGGATGCGGGTGTCGAGGTGCGGCACGGCCATCGTGGGCGCCTCGGGCAGGTTCTGCCCGTAGACCTTGGCCTGGTGGCGGGCGACGATCTCGGGCTTGTCGCACACGAGCCAGTGCCCGCCGATGGGGAAACCGCCGAGGCCCTTCGCCTCGGGCAGGCCGGCCATCTGCAGCAGCGGCAGGCTGCCGCCGCCGGCGCCGACAAAGACAAACTTGGCGTTCACCGTGCGCTCCACGCCGGTCGCGAGCTCGCGGGCGGTGACGGTCCAAGATGGCGGGGTCTCTTGTAGGGCGGGATCTCCGTATCCCGCCTGCTTTTCGGGGGAAGGCGGGGTTCGGAGACCCCGCCCTACATGACGCTTCAGACCGACGACCTTGTTGCCGGCGGCGACGGCGCAGCCGTCCTGGTTGGCGAGCCACGCGAGGAGCTTGCGGCAGAGGACGCCGAAGTTGATGTCGGTGCCGCCGTCCATCTTGGTCGCGGCGATGAGCTGCTTCGGGTCGCGGCCATCGGTGAGCAGCGGGGCCCATGAGCCGACCTTGGCGTGGTCGGTGGTGAACTCCATCGACGCGAAGAAGTGGTGCGCCTTCATGCCGTCGTAGCGCGACTTCAGGAACTTCACCTGGTCCTCGCCGTCGACGAAGCTGATGTGCTGGACCGGGTTGATGAACTCCTTCGGGTTGTCGATCATGCCGGTCTGGACGGCATAGGCCCAGAACTGGAGCGTCTGCTCGAACTCCTGGAAGATATCGATGACCTTCTGGACCTTCACCGGGCTGCCGTCCGCGGGCTTGGGCGTGTAGCTGACCTCGCAGATGCCGGCGTGGCCGGTGCCGGCGTTGTTCCAGCCGTTGGAGCTCTCGAAGGCGAGCTCCGGCGCCGCCTCATACACCTGGATGCGCAGCTTCGGGTCGAGGCGCTTGAGCAGCGCGCCGAGGTTGGCCGACATGACGCCGCTGCCGATCAGGACGACGTCGGGATTATCGATATGGGTGTTCATGGCGGGAGATTTTTTAACCACTAATGGACACTGATGGGCACTAATGCGGAAAGTTTAAATGTCGGGCGCAAGGCCCGACCTGCATTAGTGAGAAATCAGTGTGGATTAGTGGTGACCAAGTTTTTTGCTTTTGAAGACGGATGGTAACGGAAGGTGGCGGGGGCTACTGCGCATTATGTGGCTTTTAGTGGCTGTAATTTCCCGGAGTCGAAACCACGGAACACACGGAATACACGGAAAGAAATGCCGGCACTAGGTATTCAGGATTCCGTGTGTTCTGTGTATTCCGTGGTTTACTCAACGGCGTTTGGATTGGACGGTCTTTTCATACCGCGCCACATCCGCGAGCCACTTGGCGCCGGTCGGGACGCCGTCGCGTTCGCAGAGTTCGTCCCAGACGGCGCCCCAGGGCAGCGCGCGGGCGTTTTCCATCAGGGCGAGGCGCTCGTGGCCCTTGCCGGCGTTCTCGGCGTCCTTGAGCTTCGCGGAGGGGTCGAGCAACCCGCAGAGGATGGCCTGGCGCGTGGCGCGGGCGCCGATGACGTAGGCGGCGACGCGGTTGATCGAGGCATCGAAGAAATCGAGGGCCACGAACATGCGGTCCCAGGCGTCGCCACGGGCGATCTCGAGGAAGAGGTTGCGCACGGCGTCGTCGAAGATGACGACGTGATCACTGTCCCAGCGGATCGGGCGGCTGGTGTGCAGGAGCAGTTTTTTATGGAACGCGAGGTGGGCGGAGACCTTGTCGGCGACCGACTCGGTCGGGTGGTAGTGGCCGAGGTCGAGGCAGAGCACGAGGTCGCGGCTCAGGGCGTAGTTGGAATAGAACTCCTGCGAGCCGACGACGTATTCCTCGGAGCCGATGCCGAAGAGCTTACCCTCGACGGCGTCGACGCAGAGCCTCCGGTTGACGGACTTGTCGGCGAAGATGGCGTCGTAGGACGCGGCGAGGCGCTCGCGCGGGGCCCAGCGGTCGGCCGGGGCGTCCTTGGCGCCGTCCGGCACCCAGTGGTTGTTCACGCAGGGCGTGCCGAGGGTCTTGGCGAAGCTCTCCGCGATGTGGCGGCAGGCCTTGGCGTGGCGGATCCAGAACTTGCGGACGACCGGATCGGCGTCGGACAGGGTGAAACCCGAGTTGGCCATCTCGTGGGCGAAGTAGGTCGGGTTGAAGTCGAGGCCGACGCGGCGGGACTTGGCCCAGCCCATCCAGCGGGCGAAGTGCTCGGGCTGGAGCTCGTCGCGGTCGACGACCTTGCTGCCGGTCTCGGCGTAGAAGGCGTGGAGGTTGAGGCGCTGCTTGCCGGGCAGGAGTTTCAGAGCGAGGTCGAGGTCGGCGCGCATCTCGTCGCCATTGCGGGCGCGGCCGGGGTAGCCGCCGGTGGCGAGGGTGCCGCTGCCGGTGAGGCCGGCCTTGGGCGTCTCGAGGCCGCGGACGTCGTCGGCCTGCCAGCAGTGAAGGGAGATCGGGATGCGCAGGGCGGCGCGGATGGCGGCTTCGGTATCAACGCCCTGGGCGGCGTAGGCGGCGCGGGCGAGTTTGTAGGCGGGGGAAGATTTCATGGGATAAGGCATTTTAACCGCAGAGAACGCAGAGTTCGCAGAGATCAGGTGTTGGGAATTAGCCCCAGCTTTGTGCTCTCTGCGTTCTTTGCGGTTAACCGGTGGGTTGGTAAATGGTGGCTTTGATTTGTTTGGCGAAGTGTTCGCGGAAGGTTTTCAGGTTTTTCACGGCTTTGAGGCCGATGAGCTGGCTCGCGATGTTGCCGACCGCGGTGCCCTCGAGGGTGAAGGCATGCACCGGCAGCCCGCTGGCGTCGGCCGTGGCTTGGCACAGGAGGCGGTTCTTGGAGCCGCCACCGACGATGAGGATGCGCTGGAACTTGCGGCCGGCGAGCTTCTCGAAGTTGCGGATGGCATCGGCATGCCCCTGCCCCAGCGAGTCGCAGATCAGGCGGACGTAAGCCGCGAGGTTCTTCGGCAGCGGGAGCTTCCGCTTCTTGAGCTGGGCATCGATGGCGGCCTTCATCGACGGCGGATTCACGAAGGCTGAATCCGTGACGTCGAGGAGTGGTGGAACGCGTTGCCCCCAACGCGTTTTCTTCAAGGCAAGCGCGTTGGGGGCAACGCGCTCCACCTTCAAGGCCTCGGCGGCCTTGATCAGCTTCCCCCACTCCTTGTCGTTCTTCGGGCGGGCGGCGAATTCCTTCAGGGTGCCCTCGAGCAGCCAGAGGCCGATGACGTTCGTCAGTGGGCGGTAGCGGCCGTCGCCGATGCGCTCGTTGGAGATGCGGGCGGCCAGCGCCTCGGCGCCGAGGACCGGGGTGTCGCTCTCGAAGCCGACCAGCGACCAGGTGCCGGAGCTGATGTAAAGGTCGCCGCCGGCCGGGTTGGCGGGCATGGCGTCGTAGGCGGCGGCGGTGTCGTGACCGGGGACGGCGACGACCTTCACGCCCTTCAATTCGGGCAGGCCGGTGACCGGGCCGAGCACGGTGTTGGCGAGGATCGGCGTTGTGAACCAGTTCGCCGGGATGTGGAAGTGGTCGAGCGTGGCGCGCGACCAGTCCTTGCCGTGGACGTCCAGCAACTGCGTCGTGCTGGCGAAGGAGATCTCGTTCTCCATGCGGCCCGAGAGCAGGTAGTTGAAATAGTCCGGCAGGAAGAGGCACCGCGTGGCGATGTCGGTCACGGCCGGGCAGCTGGCGACCGTCTCGGCCAGCTGGAGGCTGGAGTTGTAGAAGACGTTCGGGATGCCGGTGGCGGCGTAGATGCGCTCGAGGGCGGCGCGGGTGTTGGCGAGCTTCTGCAGGCCCGGCTGCGTGCGGGCGTCGCGGTAGGCATGGGTCGGGAAGACCATGCGGCCCGCGTCGTTGACCAGCACGTGGTCCACGCCCCAGGTGTCGACGCCGACGGAGGCGAGCGCCGGGAAGCGGCGCTTCGCCTCACGCAAGCCGGTGACGATCTCGGACCAGAGGCCCGGGATGTCCCAGTAGTCGTGTCCGCCGGCGGACTTGAAGGCGTTCGGGAAGCGGTGGACCTCCGTCAGCGTGAGGCGGTGCTTCGCCCACGTGCCGACGATGACGCGCCCGCTGGTCGCGCCGAGGTCGACGGCAGCGCAGTGGATGATTTTAGACGCCATGTTTATTAACCACGGATTTCATGGATGGATCCAAGACATTGATTAACCACGGAAAACACAGAATACACGGAAGGATTCAAACCAAAGGCAGGTTCGATTTCTGTGTGTTCCGTGTGTTCTGTGGTTTTCAACGGATCGTTGGCTAGCGCAGGAAGGCCTCGTGGAGGCCGCCGTCGACGGTGACGATCTGGCCGGTGGTCTTGCTGAGGCGCGAGCTCACGAGGAGGAAGTAGGCCTCGGCCTGGTCGGCCGGGGTGATCGGGGCCTTGGTCAGCGTGCGGTCGGCGTAGAACTGCGCCAGCTTCGTGACCAGCGACTCCGTCGCCTCGTCGTCCTTGTAGGGGATGTTGTATTTGGCGAGCGAGCCGATGACGCGGTCGCGGGGGAACATCGCGCTCCCCTGCACCACCGTGGCCGGGGCCACGCCGTTGACGCGGACCAGCGGCGCCAGCTCGATGGCCAGCTCGCGGACGAGGTGGTTGGCGGCGGCCTTGGAGGTGTCGTAGGCGACGGAACCCTTCTTCGCGACGGCGGCGTTGGCCGAGGTCGTGAGGACGAGGCTGCCCTTGAGGCCCTGCTCCTTCCACGTCTTGAACGCCTCGTCGCCGACGATGTAGCTGCCGGTGACGTTGACGCCGAAGGTGAAGGCCCACTTGTCGTCGGGGATGTGGCCGGTGGTGTCGCTCGGCCAGAAGACGCCGGCGGTGACGCAGATGGAGTCGAAGCCGCCGTAGGCCAGCGCGACCTGGTCGAGCATGGCGCGGACGCTGGCGCGGTCGGTGATGTTGCACGCGAGGCCGACGGCCGGGCCGCAGCTGGAGATGCCGGTGCCGGCGACGCCGATGCCCTGGCCGAGCTTCCTGGTGATCTCGTCGGCGGTGGCCTGGGCGGTCTCGAGCTTCATGTCGACCGAGACGATGTGCGCGCCGTCCTTCACGAGGCGGTGGGCGGTTTCCTTGCCGATGCCGGAGCCGGCGCCGACGACGATGATGACCTGGCGGGCGAGTTCCTTCTCGGCCGGCATGCGCTTGAGCTTCGCCTCCTCGAGGAGCCAATACTCGATGTCAAAGGCCTCCTGCTGCGGCAGGGCGATGTATTTGTCGATCGCCTCGGCGCCGCGCATGACCTCGACGGCGCAGTTGTAGAACTCGGCGGTGACGCGGCTTTCCGACTTGTCCTTGCCCCAGGCAACCATGCCGACGCCCGGGATGAGGACGACGGTCGGGTTCGGGTCGCGCATGGCCGGCGAGTTGGCGTGTTTGCACTTGTTGTAATAGGCCGCGTAGTCCTTGCGGTAGGCCTCGAGGCCGGCGGCGAGCTTCTTCTTGAGCGCGGCGGTGTCCTCGGCCTGCGGGTTCCAGTCGACGTAGAGCGGCTTGATCTTGGTGCGGAGGAAGTGGTCGGGGCAGCTCGTGCCGAGCTCGGCGAGGCGGGCGGCGTCCTTCGAGTTGACGAAGCGCAGGATCTTCTCGTCGTCCTGCACGGTGCCGATGAAGCGCCGCTGCTGGGAGACCTGGCCGCGGAGCCAGGGCAGGATGGCGGCGAAGACCTCGTTGCGCTTGGCGGCGTCGAGCGTCGCGTATTTGGCGCCGCCGAAGGCCGTGGCGTCGCCGCCCTTGGCCTGGTATTTCGCCTCGATGTAGGTGGCGGCCTTCTCGATGCAGTCGAGCGTCCAGGTGTAGCACTTCTTCTCGTCGTCGTCCCACGAGATGAAGCCGTGCTGGCCCATCATGATGGCCTTCATCTTCGGGTTCTTCTTGGAAATCTCCTGCATGGCGAGGCCGAGCTCGAAGCCCGGGCGCATCCACGGCACGTAGGCCATCTCGCCGCCGAAGATCTCCTTGGTCAGCTTCTCGCAGTTCTGCGAGGCCGCGATGGCGATGATCGCGTTCGGGTGCATGTGGTCGACGTGCTTGCCCGGCAGGAAGGAGTGCAGCGGGGTGTCGATCGAGGACGGGCGCGGGTTCAGGTTGAAGGTGGTGTGGTTATACATGCCCACCATGTCGTCCTCGGCGGGCGCCTTGAGGCCCTTGTCGGTGCGCGCGGCGTAGAGTTTCTGGAGGTCGAGCAGCTTCTGCTGGTAGAGGGACGCGAAGTTCTCGCGCGTGCTGGTGCGGAGGTCGCCGCCGGAGCCCTTGACCCAGAGGACCTCGGTCGGCTGGCCGTTGAGCGGGTCCTTCTCGGTGATCTTGGACGACGTGTTGCCACCGCCGGTGTTGGTGATGCGCTGGTCGCTGCCGAGCAGGTTCGAGCGGTAGATGAGGCGACCGACGGGGTCGAGCGAGGCGGCCTTGGCGTCGTCCCAGGCGAAGTTGACGTATTTGTAGGAGGGCATGTGGAGGAAGTGTTAAGGTTTAGGTGTTAGGTTTTAAGTTTCGGAAAAGGGTCAGGGGGGAAGTTTTTGGTGTTAGGTGTTAGGTTTTGGGAAGTCGTAACACTTAAAACATAACACTTAAAACTTCTGGGCCTGTTCACAGCCCCAGCGCCTGCTGGCGGTAGTGTTCGTCGGGGCGGCCGGCGATGCGGGCGGCGACGGCGGGGGAAAGGAAACGCGGGGAGCCGAGCGTCACGGCGCCCGCGAAGATCTCGGCGGCCTTGTTGGCCATCAGGGTCGCGGCGAGGACGGCCTCGGGCGTGGCGCCGAGCGCGATCAGGCCGTGGTTTTCCAGGAGGATGACGCGCGGCGGGAGGGACAGGCGCTTGATATAGGCCTTCACGGCGGCCCGGATGCCCTGCGCGAGCTTCAGGCCGGGATCGATGTAGGGCACCAGCACGAACTCGGCGCCGCAGCAGACGATCTCGTCCGGGCAACCGCGCTTGGTGGCGAAGGTCTTGGCGTGCTTCGTGCAAAGGATCTTGTTCACCGCGACCGGGTGCGTGTGGCCGACGAAGTTGACGCCCGGCAGGGTCAGCAGCCACGCATGGAACATGGCCTCGACGGACGGCTTGCGGGAAGACGGGTCGGTGCGCGACGCGAACAGCGCCTCGTCGATGGCGGCGTCGGTCATCGCCTTGCGGTCGAGCAGGGGCAGCAGGGCGTCGAAGCGGCAGGTGGCGGTGCCCTTTTCGCTGAGCGAGCCGAGGTTCGAGCCGCTGGCCTTGACGACGAAGGTGTCGGCCGAGAGGCGGGCGGAGGTGTTCCCCTCCCCCAGGATGGCGAGCTTGCGGTCCTCGCGGCCCAGCTGGTGGGAGAGGTCGAGCATCCGCTCAAGGGTGGAAGGCTGGTTGGCGGAACTCATGAGGCGCGGAGGAGTTTGGCGGCGGGCAGGACGATGCTGTTGTCGGCGAGGGCCTTGGCGGACGCGTCGGTGATAAGGGCGGTGACCTGGGACCAGGCGGCGGCGCGGTGCGGGGTGGCGCGGCCGAGCTTGGTGGCGTCGAGGCAGAAGTAGGCGCGGTTCGCGTGCGGCAGCAGGGCCTGCTGGAACGCCGCGATGTGGTCGTGGGAATTGGTGATGCCGGCCGCGTCCATCCCCTCGCCTGCCAGAAAGGCCGCGTCGAACTTCCAGTCGGCCAGCGCCGAGACGGCCCGGGTGCCCATGAGGGCCGCCTGCCGGTTGAGGAACTGGCCGCCGAGCACGTGGAGCTCGAGGCCCGCCACGCCGCCGAGCACGGTGGCGGCGGAGAGGCTGTTGGTGACGACCGCGAGGCCGGCGAAGTCGCGGCGGCGGGTCAGCGCGCGCGCCACGGCCTGGATGGTCGTGCCGGCGTCGAGGAAGATGGTGCCCGTGCGCGGGATCTGCGCCACGGCCTTGCGCGCGATGCGGGCCTTGGCCGAGCGGGCGCGGCCGGAGCGCTCGTCCACCGAGTCGAACGAGCTGTTGTAATCCGCCAGCGCGCCGCCGTAGGTGCGGGTGATGTGGCCGTCGGCCTCGACCGCCGCCAGGTCGCGGCGCGCCGTGGCCTCGGACACCCCCAGCCGCTTGCAAATCTCGTTCACCGGCAGGAAACCGTCGCGCCGGATCAGGCTGCGAAGTTCCTCGCGACGGAGGTCGACGATGTGCTGGGGCACGCGCATGGGAGGACAGTGACGGATTTTATATGATTGGGGTCAATCATATAAATTCAGGAAACCTGAAACCTGAGACCTGAAACCTGAGGGTTCACGCAGAGGCGCGGAGCATCGGCGAAAAGTCCGGAACTCCCTGCGTCTTTGCGACTTTGCGTTAGATAAAGGGCCGCAGAACTCCCCTACCCGGCAGAATCACGCCGGATCAGTTCTTCAGCTGCACGTCCCAGATCTTCGAGCGGCGGGCGGTGCCGTCGGGGCCGGTGACCTCGAGCACGACGACATAATTGCCGGCCTGGGCGTAGGTGTGCACCGGGTGTTGCTCGGTGGAGGTGGTGCCGTCGCCGAAATCCCATTTCCAGGCGGTCACCGTGCCGACGGAGAGGTCCTTGAAGGCCACGAGCCGGCGGTCCATGTCCACGACCGACCAGGTCCACTGCGCCGCGAGCTTCGGCCGCAGCGCCGGCTCGACGGGCATGAGCCGGAACGCGCACAGGCCGGACGCATTGCCCAGGCCCTGCCGCTTGGGCGACAGCATCCAGAAGCCGCGCGGCGTCTTGCCGTCGTAATCGAGCACGATCCACGAGAGGCCGATGACCTTGTTCTCGGCCAGGACCGACTCGACCGCGCGCGCCGGGCCCTCGGGGCCGGCGTAGTCGAAGGGCGTGATCCAGAACTCGAGCGTGTATTTGCCGCCCTCGCCGTGCTTGAAGCTGAAGGACTGGGCCGCGTTCGCCCACGGCAGCTCCTTGGTCCAGGTTCCGGCGCCCCAGGCCATGGTCCAGTCCTTGTCAACGGCCGGGGTCATGATGTGGTAGTTCTGCGCGTGCACGCCGTGCACGGCCCACTTCACCTCGCGATCGCCGATCCGGGGCTCGGGCGCCGCCTGGAGCCCGATGTTCTCCGGGGTCCAGTAACGGTTGTTGTCGCGCCCGACAAAGGTCCCGCCCGAGGCGTCGCCGTCCACCATGAGCTCGAAGGTGTCGTTGCGCAGCCCCGGGTCGGCGAAGTCCCAGAAGTCGTCCTCGGCCTCGTAGAGGAAATACAGGCGGTTGAGGCCCTTGACCCAGCCGACCTTGACGCGCACGGCGAGCGACTTGTCGCCGGCCGCGGGCGGGGTCTTCACGTCGTTCGTGAGCTGGTCCTTGCCGACCACGTAGCTCTCCGGGACCATGGCCCAGTCGGCGGGGTCGCCGTCGATGCGCGGGATCTTGTCCGCCGGGAACTGGAAGACCTGGTAGGTGACGTCGGGTTTCTCCAGGGCGAAGGCAACCGACGCCCCGGCGAGCAGCGTGCAGAGGAAAGCGGAGCGGGTTTTCATGACCTGAACATTAGAACCGCGAGGGCGACGGGGCGAACTGGAGCGAGCTGTCGTTGATGTTGGCGGCGGCGCCCTTGCCCTGGCGGAGCGTGAGCACCTCGGCGCCCGCGAGCAGCACCGGGCCGTAGCCGTGGGCGGCGAAGACGCTCACCGGCCGGTAATAGTAGAACATCGGGTCGAAGGCCATGCCGGTGCCGACGCAGGTGTTCTCGACCTGGCCCTGGTCGTTGACCTGCCGGGCGACGGCGTTCCAGCCGAGCGAGACCATCGGGCCGTAGGCGAGCGGGTCGAGCCAGCCGCGGTTGATGCCGCGGGCGATCGAGTAGACGAACATGGCGGAGGCGGAAGTCTCGAGGTAGGAGTCGTTGCGGTCGAGCAGCTGGTGCCAGAGGCCGGTGCGGCCCTGCGTGGCGGCGAGGCCGGCGACGTGCGCGCGGTATTGGGCCAGCACGGCGGCGCGGCCCGGGTGGTTCTCGGGCAGCACGGACAGCAGCTCGGTCATGGCGACGACCGCCCAGCCGTTGGCGCGGCCCCAGTGGAACGCGGGATGCGGGTCCATCTCCTGCACCCAGCCGTGGCGGTAGAGGTTGTTTCCCGGCAGAAACATCCGGGAGGAAAACTGCAGGATCTGCCGCACGGCGTCGTCGTGGTATTTCCCCTCGCCCGTCAGCGCGCCCATCTGGGCCAGCGCGGGGACGCTCATGTAGAGGTCGTCGAGCCAGAGCGTGTTGTGCAGCGGGCGGTTGCGGGCGAGCGTGCCGTCGGCGAGGCGCTGCTGGCCGGTGTGGATCCACTTCAGGTAGTTGTCGATCCACGGGCGGAGCGCGGCGGGCTCGATGCCGGCGCGGGCGGCCTTGATGAAGGCGGCCGCCATCGAGCCGGAGTCGTCGAGGCTGCGGGGCTCGATCACCGGGCGGAGCGCCATCGCGCGCTGCGGGCCGGTCGCGTCGGCGGGCGGCGGCGGCAGGGTCTTGATGTGCGCGGCGACGGTGGCGATGGCGTGCAGGCGGGTCGCGACGTAGTCCTTGTAGCGCGCGTCGCCGGTGGCCTCGGCCGCGAGCAGCATGCCCGCGTAGGTGACGCCCCACTCGTAGCTGGTGATGAGGAAGTCGGTGCGGTCAAAGGCGACGGGGCCGGAGAGCTTCGTCAGGTCGGTGACCGGCTCGCGCGTGTTGCGGTCGATGATCCTGACGACCTTGACCGGGCTGGCGGTCTCCAGGTAACCGACGATGCGGGTGAGCACGGCCTTGATCTCGCCGGGCGTGGCCGGCGCGTAGGGCGTCGGATAGGCGGGCGGCAGGCGGCCGCTGTTGATGAGCGTGGGCGCCGGGGGCTCGCCGGGCGTCGGGGCCACGGCGGGCGGTGGCGTCTGGGCGAGGAGCGGCGCGGCAAGCAGCAGGCCGAGGCCGAGCAGGCGGGAGGGGTTCATACGGTGCAGGGGTTGGGGTTAAAGGGAACGGACCTTGGGCAAACGCGATCCTCAACGGGCGGCGGAGGGCAGCTCGGGCGCGTCCGCGAGGTCGCGGTCGAGCGCGGCGCCGTCGAAGGGGATCACGATGACCTTGTTGCCGTGACGGTCGCCGCCCTTCTCCAGGTTCTTCGGGACGTCGAGCACGGCGAGCGTGACGGCAACCACATGGCCGTGCTCGATCACGACGCCGGGGCGCTCGAGCTTGTCCCAGCGGTTCACGGTGCCGTCGGTGTAGCGGACGAAATCGACCAGCGGGTCGTAGGCGAGGCCGCGGAGGGTCCAGCCGGTGATGCCGTCGCGCGAGGTGAGGTGGAAGGCCTTCCGCTGGCTCCAGCTGTTGACGACGATGTGGTAGCGGCCGCCGCTGAACCAGACCACGGGATCCTCCAGGTCGCGCTGCTCGAGGCCGGCGATGCCGGGATAGATGCTGGGGCCCTGCGCCCGGTAGGGCCCGAGGATGCCGTCCTTGCTGATCAAGATCTGCCCGGAGCGCGGCACGATCTGGAAATCGCCGTCGGGCCGGAGCATGACGCTGTAGTTGGAGGCCCGCTTGCGGACGTCGCCCTCGGTCACGATCGGGCCGAGTTCCTCCCACGGGCCGTCGAGCGACTTCGAGACGAAGACCGTCCCGGGGCGCGTCTCGCTGATCACGATGGCATAGCGGCCGTCGGGCAGCTGGAGCGCGGTGACGTTGTGGCCCTTGCCTCCCTGGTTGTCCGGCCAGCAAAGCCCCTGGTCCACGTAGGGGCCGAGGAGATTTTCGCTGACACCGTGGACCGCGACGGAGTCGAACCAGCCGTTGTGGCCCTTGGCCTCGTCCCAGCGGCTGGCGAAGAGGTGGTAGCGGCCGTCGGGGCCCTTGAGGATCTGGCCGTCCCAGTAGCAATACTGGTTGTCGGCGTGCTCCAGGCCGTTGCGGGGATCGCGCGGCAGGACGCCGGGGGCGCCCCACACCCCGGCCGTCAGCGGGCCCTGCGGCGGGATCGGCCGGAAGTAATCGATGAAGGACTTGCCGGCGAGCGCGGCGGCCGGCTGCGCCGGCAGCGGCCCGGCCAGCAACAGTCCGAGGATGACCAGGCCAAGTCGCGCCGGCCGTTGGGATTTTCGCATGGGGCTTGGATCGGGTCCGGGCGGTGGCGAATCGGCCTGCGGCGCAAGGCAGGTCACTGCTTGAAGGCAGTGAGCAAACCGCGGTTACGGAGCCACTCGGCGGCGCGCGCCGGCCAGTCGGAGGCCGTGCCGAACTCGGCCTTCATGCCCATGCCGTGCGAGCCGTGCTCGAAGAGATACATCTCGGCCGGCACCTTGGCCCGCGTGAGCGCCTGGTAGAACAGGATGCTGTTCTCCACCGGCACCGACTGGTCCTCCTGCGTGTGGATGAGCAGCGTCGGCGGCGTGGCGGCGGTCACCTGTTTTTCCATCGAGGCCAGCCGGAGCAATTCGGGTGTCGGGTTGTCGCCGAGCAGGTTCTTGCGCGAGCCGGCGTGGGCGTGCGGGTCGTCCATCGTGATGACCGGATACATCAGGATGAGGAAGTCGGGCCGCGCGCTGGTGGCGTCGAGCGCCGCGCCGGTCTGCCCCGCCGGGTGGTCGAACAACGTGCCGGCGCTGGCGGCGAGGTGGCCGCCGGCCGAGCTGCCCATGACGCCGACGCGGGCGGGGTTGACCTTGAACTCGGCGGCGCGGGAACGGACGAGGCGCACGGCGCGCAGGACATCCTGCAGCGGCGCCGGGTAACCGAACTCCTTCATGCGGTATTTCAGCACGAAGGAGGTGACACCCAGGGTGCTCAGCCAGTTGGCATATTGCACGCCCTCGCGCTCGGTCGAGAGCATGCCGTAGCCGCCGCCCGGGGCGATGATGACGGCGGTGCCGTTGGGGCGGTCGACCGCCGGGGCGTAGACGGTCAGGGTGGGCGCGGAGACATTGGAGATGCGGCCGCCGGTCTCGCTGCGCTCGTCGCCGATGGCCTGGGCGCCGGGCACGCCCTCGGGCCAGAGCGGGATGACGACGGGCGGGGCGGCTTCACTGAAAGTGGCGAGGGCGGTCATGAGCAGGGGGAGGATAATTTTTTTCATCGCGGGGGTAATGAGGGCGACCGCGTCACACGAGTTCGCTGAGATGTCTAGCCTCGGGCCGGAGCGGGACAAGATCCGTCAGGTTCACCGGCAGGTTGCGCTTGATCGACTCGACGCCGGCGATGCCGACCAGGATGGAGGCGGCGCCCTGCTCGTGGCCGGCGAAGCGGCCCCACGGGTCGGTGGACGGGGCGTCCGGCGCGTAGAAGGAGCGGTTGAGGATCTCGTCCGCCCCGCCGTGCGCCCCGGTGGCCGGCGGCATGGGCACGACGTAGCCGGTCTGGAAGTGCGGGTAGACCTTGATCCACTCGCCCTCGGCCTCGGAGCCGGGCTTGATCTCGATCTGGAAGTCCTTCGGGCGGACGGCGCGGTTCATGTGCGAGCCGATGAACTCGTGATACTCGATGCGGCCGCGGTCGCCGTTGAAGGTCACGCGCATGCCCTCGCGCGGCGAGTAGCAGACGAGCGAATAGGTCAGCACCTCGCCGGTGCGGTAGCGGACGTTGAGCGACATCTGGTCGTGGATGTCGATGCCCTCGCGGAACACGTTCCGGTCGCGGATGTAGCCGGAGTCGGCCTCGCCGGCGCGGTAGAGCGCACGGAAGGAGGGACTCTCGTCGAGGTCGAGGCGGAAGGGGTCGTCCTTGGCGGCGGGCTCGCCGGTGTAGCGCGGGTATTTCGTCAGGGCGCCGTCGCCGCGGGCCTCGGCGTTCTTCTTCCCGTAGAAGACGAGGTCGCCGTAGGCGAAGACCTGGGCCGGGATCGCGTCGAGCCACCAGTTGACGAGGTCGAAGTGGTGCGTGCTCTTGTGGACGAGCAGCGTGCCCGACTCGGCGGCGGACGCGTGCCAGCGGCGGAAGTAGTCGGCGCCGTGGTTGGTATCGAGGAGGTATTCGAGGTTGACCGAGCGGATCTTGCCGATGGTGCCGGTGGCGATGAGTTCCTTGACCTTGGTGCGGAAGGGGGCCCAGCGGTAGTTGAAGGCCACGCGCACGCGGCGGCCGGTGGCGCGCTGGGCGTCGAGGATGGCGCGGCACTTCGCCGCGTCGGTCGTCATGGGCTTCTCCGTGATCACGTCGCAGCCGGCGTGCAGGGCGCGCACGATGTAGTCGTGGTGCGTGCTGTCCTTGGTGCAGACGAAGACGGTGTCGGGTTTCTCGGTGCGCAGCATCTCGTCGAACCGGTCGGCGGGGTAGGCCGGCACGGCGTGGTAGCCGAGGTCGCCCGCGAGCAGCCCGTTGTAATAGGCCATGCGGGCCGGGCTGAGGTCGCAGAGGGCGACGATTTCGTTGGCCTCCCGGTAGGTGGTGGCGACGGGCTCGATGAAGCTCAGGGCGCGGCCGCCGGTGCCGACGAAAGCAATGCGTTTCTTCTTCATGGGGGCAGCGAACACTAAACAATGCACCGGCACCCCGGCGCAAGACTCGCCCGCGGGTTTCTGACTGTCCGTATTTCTTGGCCGTTTGACGGGAAAGCAGGAGAAGGCTGTATTTCGCGCGAACTTGCGTCCAACCTCGCCTCCTCCCTTCCCCACCATGATCCGCAAAGCCTTCGTCATGTCGGTCAACGCCGGCGCCGAGGCGGAATACGCCCGCCGCCACCAGCCCATCTGGGACGACCTCGCCGCCGTCCTCAAGGCCCACGGGGCGCACAACTACTCCATCTTCCTCGACCCGGCGACGCGCCAGCTTTTCGGCTACGTCGAGGTCGAGGACGAGGCGCGCTGGAACGCGATCGCGCGCACCGAGGTCTGCCAGCGCTGGTGGAAGCACATGGGTGACATCATGCCGAGCAATCCCGACCACAGCCCCGTCTCGCGCGGCCTGAACGAGGTCTTCCACCTGGCTTGAACCCGCCCGCCCCCGCCTCCCTGCTGACGCTGCGGCGCATCGCCAAGAACTTTGGCGGCGTGCGCGCGTTGCGCGGGGTGGACTTCGAACTCGCGGCCGGCGAGGTGCACGCGCTGCTCGGTGAGAACGGCGCCGGCAAGAGCACGCTGATCAAGGTCGCGACCGGCGCGCATACGCCCGACGACGGCGAGATCACCGTCGCCGGCCGGACGCTGCGCGGGCTCACCCCCACCCTCGCCCAGCAGCTCGGCATCGCCTGCATCTACCAGCAGCCCGCGCTCTTTCCCGACCTCACCGTCGCCGAGAACATCGGCCTGCGCCTCGAGCACGGCGGCGCCGCGCGGCGGATCGACTGGCCGGCGCGCCGCGCCCGCGCGGCGGACCTGCTGGCGCGCGTCGGCGCCGCCATCGACCCCGCGGCCGAGGTCAACGAGCTCTCGATGCCCGAGCAGCAGCTGGTCGAGATCGCCTGCGCCATCGGCGCGGGCGCGCGGATCGTCATCATGGACGAACCCACCGCCTCGCTCACCCAGCGGGAGCAGGCGCGGCTGTTCACCGTCGTGCGCGAGCTGCGCGCGGCCGGCGTGGGCGTCGTCTACATCTCGCACCGGCTCGAGGAGATCTTCGCCCTCGCCGACCGCGTGACCGTGCTGCGCGACGGCGCGAGCGTGGGCACCCACGATGTCAAAGCCATGGACGAGGCCGGCCTGATCAAGCTCATGGTCGGCCGCGAGGTGGCCCAGCTTTACCCGCCCGCCGAGTCGCCGCCGGGTGACGTCGTGCTGTCGCTGCAGAATGTCGGCTGCGCTTCCTCCGGCGTGCGGGGCGTCAGCCTCGAGCTGCGCGCGGGCGAGGTCTTCGGCCTGGCGGGCCTGGTCGGCGCGGGCCGCACGGAGCTGGCGCGCGTCCTGTTCGGCCTGACCCCCGCCGACACCGGGGAGATCAGGCTCAACGGCCGGGCCGTGGCCATCCAGTCGCCGCCGCAGGCCATCGGACTCGGCATCGCCTACGTGCCGGAGGACCGGCGCCGGCACGGCGTGATCCTGGAGATGCCCATCGCGCAGAACATGACGATGGCGGTGCACCGCCGGATTTTCCCCGGCGGCTGGCTGCGTGACGGCGCGGAGCAGACACTGGCCTTGGAATACATTCGCGACCTCGCCGTGAAGTGCTCCGGCGCGGACGCGCCCGGCGGCAGCCTGTCGGGCGGCAACCAGCAGAAGGTCTCGCTCGCCCGCTGGCTGGCGACCAAGCCGCACGTGCTCATCCTCGACGAGCCGACGCAGGGCGTGGACGTCGGCGCCAAGAGCGAGATCCACAAGATCATCCGCCGGCTGGCGAAAGACGGCCTCGCCGTGCTCATGATTTCCAGCGACCTGCCCGAGGTGCTCGGCATGAGCGACCGCATCGGCGTGATGCGCGGCGGCGCGCTGGCCGCGGTGCTGCCGGGCGGCAGCGACGCGCACACGGTGATGACCGCGGCGCTGGGCCAGGAAACCGGCAAGGGGGCGGCATGAAGCGCTATTTCCGCGAACTCTCCGTGACGGCCGCGCTGGGGATCGTGTTGCTCGCGCTGGCGGTGTTCGCCCCGGCTTTCTACCAGCCGCAGCCGCTGCTCTCGCTCGTCACCCGCGAGGCGCCGACGCTGATCGTGGCCTGCGGCATGGCGCTCGTGATCATCTGCCGGCAGATCGACATCTCCGTCGGCTCGCAATTTTCCGTCTGCAGCGTGTGCGCCGGTTTGCTCGCCGCGCGCGGCTGGCCGCTGCCGCTCGTGCTCGGCGCCTCCGTCGGGCTGGGCGCCCTGATGGGCGCGATCAACGGCTGGCTCGTCGCCGGGCTGCGCCTGCCGTCGATCGTCGTGACCCTCGCGACCATGGTCACGCTGCGGCAGGGGTTGAACCTCGTGCGGCAGGGCGAGTTCGTGAACCTGCCCGACAACATGCAGTGGTTCGGCCTCAGCCAGGGCGCGGGCCAGTGGACGCTGGTCCTCTCCTCGCTCGCGGTGCTGGTCGTCATCGGTCTGGCCATGCGGCACTGGTCGGCGGGCCGGCAGGTTTACGCCGTGGGCACCAACGCCGAGGCCGCGCGCCTGGCGGGCATCCCGCCGCAGAAGGTGACTTTCCTCGTGTTCGTCTTCCTCGGCGCGCTCACCGGGCTCGCCGCCATCATGAACATCGCCCAGTCGCCGCAGGTGCAGCCGCTGTCGGGTGCGGGCCTGGAATTGAAGGTCATCGCCGCGGTCGTCGTGGGCGGCGTCGCCATCGCGGGCGGCCGCGGCAACCTCTGGGGCGCGTTCGCCGGGCTGCTGCTGCTGGCCTGCGTGTCCCCCGCCCTCACCCACCTGCACATCGAGGCCTATTGGGAAAAGGCCATCCAGGGCGCCATCATCCTGCTCGCGGTCGTCGCCGACGGCGTGCGCCAACGGAGGGCCGGCAAATGAGCGCGCCGACGAATCAGTCCGGCTGGAAGGCCGTCTTCCTGCGCTACGAGATGCTGCTGTTTGTCGTGCTCGTGGCGGAATGGCTGCTGTTCTATTACTTCGGCACGTCGACCAACCGCCGCGGCGTGGTCGTGGGTTTCGGCACCGTGGACCGGCAGTTCGACATCCTGCGCCACTCCTGCGAGATCGGCCTGCTGGCCCTCGCGCTGACCCCGGTCATCATCACGGCCGGCATCGACCTGTCGGTCGGCTCGCTGCTCGGGCTGTGCGCGATCCTGTTCGGCAAGCTGTGGTTCGACGGCGGGCTGCCGATCCCGGTCGCGGCGGGCCTGACCCTCGTGATCGGCGCGCTGGCGGGCGGATTGAACGCCGGGCTCATCACGGGGCTGCGGCTGCCGCCGCTGATCGTGACGCTCGGGACTTACTCTCTCTTCCGCGGCCTGGCCGAGGCGATCACGCACGGCGCGATCACCTACACTGACTTTCCGGCAAGCTTCCTCTTTGTCGGCCAGGAACGCTGGCTCGGGCTTCCGGTGCAGGCGTGGCTGTTCGCGCTGGTGGCCGTGGCCGTGTGGCTGCTGGTGCACCGCACGGTGTTCGGCCGCTCGTTCCGGGCCATCGGTTTCTCACCCGAGGGCGCGCGTTATGCCGGCCTGCCGGTCGGGCGGCGCGTGGCGCTGGTCTACGTGCTGGCGGGCCTCATCGCGGCGCTGGCCGCCATCATCTACACGGCGCGCCTCGGCCAGGCCAAGGCCGACGCCGGCACCGGCTACGAGTTGTTCGCCATCACCGCGGTCGTGCTGGGCGGCACCAGCATCTTCGGCGGCAAGGGCAGCGTGACCGGCACCCTGCTGGGCGTGGCGCTCATCGCCGTGCTCAAGAGCGGCCTGGCCACCCTGCCCGTCGTCATCCGGATGAACGCCGCCGAGGAAATCTCCGGCCTGCTCACTGGCGCCCTGCTGCTCGTCGCGCTCACCGGGAGCGTTTTGCCAAAAATCTTGTCTGATCTCCGGAGCCGCCGTCAGGCTGGCTGAGTCTTCAACCCCTACCCTGCATGAAATCCCTCCGTCTCGGCGTTCTCGCCGCCTTGTTCTCCACCGTCGCCGCGGTCCTGACCGCCGCCGACGCCAAGCTCATGATCGCGCTGATGCCCAAGGCCAAGGGCAACGCCTACTTCCTCTCCGTGAAGGCCGGCGCCGAGAAGGCCGCCAAGGAGCTGAACGTCGAGCTGCTCTTCGACGGCCCGACCGACACCAACGCCGCCAAGCAAAACGAGATCGTCGAGAACTGGATCACGCTCGGCGTGGACGTCATCGCCGTGGCCGCCGAGAACAAGGAGGGCATCTCCACCGCCCTCCGCAAGGCGCAGAAGTCCGGCACCAAGGTCATCACCTACGACGCGGACGCCCTGCCCGACGCCCGCTCCTTCTTCGTCAACCAGGCCACGCCCGAGGGCATCGGCCAGGGCCTGATGGACGAGGCGGCCCGCCTGATGAACAACGAGGGCGAACTGGCCATCATCACGGCCACGCTCACCGCGGCCAACCAGCGCGAGTGGATGAAGCACATCGAGGCGCGGCTGAAGTCCGCCTACCCGAACATCAAACTCGTCGCCGTCCGCCCGTGCGACGACCTGAAGGACCGCGCCCAGTCCGAGGCCACCGCGCTCATGAGCGCCAACCCGAACCTGAAGCTCATCATGGCCATCTGCACCCCCGGCGTCCCCGGCGCGGCCGAGGCCGTCAAGCAGGCGGGCAAGGCCGGCAAGGTGAAGGTCATCGGCCTCGGCCTGCCCAACGAGAACAAGCGCTACGTCCACGAGGGCGTGACCGACAGCGTCATCCTCTGGAACACGATGGATCTCGGCTACCTGACGATCTACGCCGGCGCGGCGCTGGCCAAGGACCAGCTGAAGCCCGGCGCGACCAGCTTCAAGGCCGGCGCGATGGGCACCTTCGAGATCAAGGGCGACAACATCCTCCTCGGAAAGCCCTTCATCTTCAACCAGGGCAACATCGACCAGTTCGACTTCTGAACCGGCCGGACGGGATCACCGGTCCCGTTGCCTGTTGGAGGGCCGGTCTCCTGACCGGCCGCGGTCGGCCGGGAGGCCGACCCTCCACTAATGCAAAAAAAAGCCGGCCTGATTGGGCCGGCTTTTGGTTTGAATCTAGCCCGGGTTTATTCGTCCCGGCGGCCGCCCATGATGATCATCAGGATGTGCAGCAGGCTGCCGAGGGAGGCGACGAACGCGGCCACATAGGTCAGCGCGGCGGCATCGAGCGTCTGGTTGACGCCGGGCATCTCGTCGCGGCCGACGATGCCCAGGTTGACGAGCTGGGCCTTGGCCCGGGCGGTGGCGTCGAACTCGACCGGCAGCGTGACCAGTTGGAACACGCAGATGGTCGCCAGCGCCGCGGCGCCGAGCATCAGGAAGATGCCGCCGGCGGCCTGGGCGCCGAGGACGATGCCGATGATGATGAGGAACTGCGAGGCGCCCGAGGCGATCTGCGTCGCCGGCACGAGCGTCTGGCGCAGGGTCATCATGGAGTAACCGACCTTGTGCTGGATGGCGTGACCGGCCTCGTGGGCCGCGACGCCGAGGGCGGCGAGGCTGGTGCCGTCGTAGTTGAACTCCGAGAGCGCGAGGCGCTTCTTGCTCGGGTCGTAGTGGTCGGTCAGCTGGCCCGGGACGCGGACGATCTCCACGTCGTGAATGCCGGCGCTCTCCATGACGGCGGCCGCCGCCTCGCGGCCGCTGATGTGGCCGCGGGAGGGGATGCGCACGTTCTTGTTGTAAGCGCTCGTGACGCGCATCTGCGCGTAGAAACCGAACAGGAGCGGAACGATGATGAGTAGAGCCCAGATAAGCATGGTTGGATCGGGTTAAAGTTGGATGGCTGGAAGGTCGCCAGCCGCGGGTATTTTTCCAGCGGAAAATGCCCGGCTGGAAACGGGCGGAAACGTTGTAAAACCCTCAGGCCAGGCCGGCCCGGAGCAACAGGGCGGACAGGTCGGGCGGACGCCCCATGAAGTCGGTGAAAAGCCGCATCGGGTCGGCCGAGTTGCCCCGGCTGAGAACCTTGGTCACGAACTCGCGGCCGACCTCCGCGTTGAAGATGCCCTCGCGCTTGAAACGCGTGAAGGCGTCCGCATCGAGCACCTCCGCCCACTTGTAGGAATAGTAGCCGGCGGCGTAGCCCGTGGGATCGGAGAAGATGTGCGTGAAGCGGTTCTCGATGGTCGGCGCCGGCGGCTCGGTCGGCACGAGGTAGTCGCGCAACAGGGCCTGCAGCCGGGGTGACACGTCGCCAGCCGCGTATTCGGCGGCATGCAGGTGCAGGTCGAGGTCCATCCGCGCGAAGGCCAGCTGGCGCATCGTGGCGGAGGCGCTGCGGAAGTTCCTCGCGGCGATCATCCGCTGGAAGAGCGCCGCGGGGATGGTCTCACCCGTCCCGTGGTGCCGGGCGAAGAGGTCGAGGCTGGCGCGCTCCCAGCACCAGTTCTCCATGATCTGCGAGGGCAGCTCGACGAAGTCCCAGGCGACGTTCACGCCGTTGAGCGACTTGATCTGCACCTCGCCCAGCAGGTGGTGCAGCAGGTGGCCGAACTCGTGGAAGATCGTCTCGACCTCGCGGTGCGTGAGCAGCGCCGGCTGGCCGCCCTGGGCGGGCGTCATGTTGCCGCACATCAGGCCGAGGTGCGGCGCGCGCGGCCCGCCGGCGACGGGGCCGCCGGTGACCAGGTAGTTCATCCAGGCGCCGCCGCGCTTGGACTCGCGCGGGTGCCAGTCGGCATAAAACGAGCCGAGGTGGCGGCCGGCCTGGTCGTGCACGTCGTAGAATTTCACCTCGGGATGCCAGACCTCGACGGCCCCGGCCGGGCGCTCGGTCACGCGGATGCCGAACACGCGGCCGGTGATCTCAAACAGGCCCGCCAGCACGCCCGGCAGCGGAAAATACGGGCGGAGCTGCTCCTCGTCGAAATCGTAGCGGCTGCGGCGCAGGCGCTCGGCCCAGAAGGCCGTCTCCCACGGCGCCAGGGGCGCGGGGGCGGACTTGGCCTGCTCCGCCTTGAAGGCCTCGAGTTCGCGGCACTCGCGCGCGAAGGCGGCCTTCACCCGGCCGTGCAGGTCCTCGATGAAGGCCAGCGCCGCCGCGCCGCTCTTGGCCATGCGGCGCTGCAGCACGAGGTCGGCGAAGTGCGGCTGGCCGAGCAGCGCGGCCTTCTCGTGGCGCAGGGCCAGGATGCGCTGGATGAGCCCGCGGTTGTCGTGCGCGCCCTCGCGGCCGACGGCGGCCGCGGCCGACCAGACCTGCCGGCGCAATTCGGCATCGTCCGCATAAAGCATGACCGGCTCCTGGGACGGACCGTGCAGGGTGAAGCGCCAGACCGGGGCCGCCTCCGTCCCCTGCCCCTTCCCGAGCGCGCTCTGCCGGGCGGACTCCCGGGCGTGCGGCGGCAGGCCGGCCAGGCGGGCCGGGTCGGTGACGAGCAATTCCCAGGCGTTGGTCGCATCGAGGACGTTCTCGGAATATTTCTGCGTGAGCTGGGCGAGCTCGCCCTGCACGGCCTCGAGCCGGGCCTTCTTGTCGGCCGGCAGGTCGGCGCCCTGCTGGCGGAAGTCGGCCATGGTTTCATCCACGAAACGCCGGTGCTCGCCCTGCAGGGACGCGACCGACGGGTGCGCCGCGGCGGCCTTGAGGCGCAGCCAGACCTCGGCGTTGAGCGGGATTTTCGCGAAGAAGGCCGAGACCTTCGGCAGCATGGCGTTGTGGGCGTCGCGCAACGGCGCCGCGTCGGCCACGGTGGTGAGGTGCGTGACCTTGGCCCAGGACTCGTTCAGCAGCTCGGTGGCCTGCTCGAGGGCGAGGAAGGTGTTCTGGTAGTCAACCGACCCGACGGGCAGCGCGGCGATGCGGGCCAGCGCGGCCTCGGCGCCGGCCAGCGCGGCCTCGATCGCCGGGCCCACGCGATCCGCCGTGAGCTGCGACCAGGGGATCTGAAAGGAACGGTCGAGAAAGGGATTGTCCATCAGGCGCGTAATGACCGCGCAGAGCGCCGGCCTGTCAAACGAATAGACCGCCCTTACCAGCGGTAGGCCGCGCCGACGGAAAACTGGCGGCGGCCCGCGGGCACCTGGGGCACTTCCTGGAAATCATCGTCCCACACGTTGTCGACCAGCGCGGAGAACTCCAGCCCGCGCACGCCGGGCGGCAGATAGTAGAACCCCAGGGACGACAGGAACGCGTGATCGCCGCCGGTGGTCCGCAGGAGATTTTTCTCCTGCACCCGGAACTCGTTGTCCACCCGCACCTCGAACCCGCGGCCCAGGCGCGCGGTCACGGCGGCGGTCAGCCGGTGCGTGGCGAAGTTGAGCGCGTAGAAACTGGCGTCGATCGTCGCGGCGCCGTAGTCGGCATCCTTGTCGATGAAGGTGTAGCCCAGGACGAGGTCGTAGCGCGGCGTCCGGCGCGTCGCGACGATCTCCACGCCCAGGGTGCCGATGTCCACGGCGTTGGCCGTGCGGGCGGTGACGCCGCGCGTGAAGGTCCAGTCGGTGAGCTCATCGTCCCGGCGATGAAACACGGCGGCCTCGACCTTCCACCCGGCCGGCGAGAACGAGACGCCCGCCTCGAGGTTGCGGCTGGTCGCGCGCCCGAGGTTGGGATTGCCGCGGAACAGGCCGGCGGCGGGATTGGAGTTCAGCGCCGTGTAGGTCGCCACCTGCGTCGACTCGGAATACTGCGCGTAGAGGCGCGTGCCGTCGGGTCGGGTCAGCGCCGCCTCGAGGACCGGCGAGAGCGCGGAATCATCGCGATTGGTGTCATCATAGGAAGCCCCGGCGCGCAGCCTGAGCCGGCCCTGACCCGTCGCGAATTCGCGCCCGGGCACAATGGACACCTTGTAGTAGTCGCGCGTCCGGAAGTTACCGAACGTCAGCGCCGTGGATTGCAGGCTGTCGCGCATCGCCTGGGCGCCGTAGGTCACCGCGTAATCGCCGAACACCTGGCGACCGTCGAGGGCCAGGGCCCGGACATGCGTGGTGTGGATGAAGGGATTCGAGGCCCCCGGCACGGCGCGGTTGAACTCGTAGTCGTCGTGGTTGCGCCGGTAATAGGCGCCGAGCTGCCAGTAGCTCTCCGGTGACGTCCAGGCCCGGTGGTTGAAGGCATAGAGCGTCGTGCGCAGGTCCTCGGTCTCGTTGAAGCCGAACGGCGTGTAGAGATTGGGCCAGCCAAAGAACTTCTTCTGCACCCCGGCGAAGAGGTCGGTCTGGCTCTGCGCGCCCTGCAGCTGGAGGCGGCCGGAGGCGCGCCGGAAGTCGTGGTCACCGAACGGCACGGTGCCGTCGGACTCGGATCGCGACAGCTCGACATCGGCCGCAAAAGTCTGCCCGCCGAGCTCGCCGGGGAGCACCAGGCCCTGGTAAAGGCTCTGGCGGTTGGTCGCATAGTCGCCAAAGGCGACCGCCGCCTCGCCGCGCTGCTCGATGGTCCGCCAGCCGTAGGCCACCGTGCCCACCCCGGCGTTGAAGCCGGTCGCGGCGTTGTCGGCGCCCGTGAGCACCCGCGGCGAAAGCAGCATGGCCGGGGCGACCGGGATCTCCGCGAAGTAGTGCCCAGTCTGGGGATCGTGGAGCGACACGGCGCCGAGCTTGAAACCGGTGTTTTCGAACACCCCGCCGCGGATGGCGACGTCCGCCTGCCCTTCGGCCAGATTGCGCGCCTGCACGTCCACCCGCGGCTCGAATCTCAAGCCTGATACCGGCATCGCGAAGGTCGCCCCCGGGGTCTGGTTGGCCACCTGCTCGGAGTAGGCCGCGATCTTCGGCAGCTCATAAGCCGGCTCGTCCGCCCGGACGGCGCGTGCGAACAAGGCCAGAACCAGGAAACCGGCGTTAAGGCGGCAGCAAAAGCGGGCGGCGAAAGGCATTGGGTTAAAATTGGTGATCCTTGGACTTAACCAAGCAGGACCAAATAAAGCCGCCCGGGGGAGCGGCTTGGATTGGCGGGCGGGACGGGATCAGGCGTCGCCGTCGTTGCCGATGGCCTCGACCGGGCAGCCCTCAAGGGCCTCCATGCAAAGCTGCACATCCTCTTCGGTCGTGGGCTGGGTGTGCACGAAGGAGTAGCCGCCCTCTTCATGGCGTTTGAAAAAAGCCGGCGCGGTCTCGCGGCAAAGGTCGCAGTCGATGCACTGCTGGTCCACGTAGAATTTACCGCCGGCGTTGTCCTTCCACTTTTCTGCTTTGTTGGCCATTTAGCAGCTGACTGAAGAGGAATTCCCCCTGCTGTCAAGAAGTCGCACGGGCTTATGCCGCTCCCGAAATTTCACCCGCGGACGCCGGGGCTTGTCTTCGCGGGCGGGCGACATAAGTTCCGCGCGAGATGCTATCCGACCGTCCTTATATGCATGGTGAATACCCCCGCCGGACCACTTCCGCGGTCATCTGGCTGATCTCGGCCCTGATCGCGGCTTTCGTGCTGGAGCTGGTCCTGTTGTCCCCCTGGCTCGGCGCGTCGGGTCCGGAGCTGGTCGGGAAATTCCCCCTGACGATCGACAACCTGCAGCACTGGCGCGTGTGGACGCTGCTGACGCACAGTTTCCTGCACAGCACGGCCAACCCCTTCCACATCCTGTTCACGATCCTCGGCATTGTGTTCATCGGCCGGGAACTGGAGGCCCTGCTGGGCGCGCGGCGGCTGCTGGGCGTGTATGCCGGCGCCATCCTGCTCAGCGGGCTGGGCTGGACCGCCGTCAACTGGGTGCATGGCGGGGCGCACATCGGCGCAGGCTCGGCGGTGTTCGCCTTCCTGGTCGTGCTGGCCGGCGTGAATCCCGGACTGCAGCTCACGCTGTTCTTTTTCCCGGTGAGCTTCAGCATCCGGCACATCGTCTATGCGCTGATCGCTGTCGATGTGCTGTGCCTGTTGTTTTATGAAATCGGCGGTGCGCCGGTGCCGCTCGGGCTGACCCCGTCGGCCCACCTGGGCGGCATGCTGGCGGGCTGGATCTATTTCAGGTTCCTGCATGCGAACAACGGCTGGGACCGCGCCCCCACCCTGGCCTGGCCCAAGTGGCTGCGGCGCGCACCGAAGCCGGCCTCACCCCGGTCAGCGGCCGCGCCCTCCCGCAAGTCCTCGCCGCAGCTCCGCGCCGAGGTGGACCGCATTCTCGACAAGATCAACAGCCACGGCTTCGGGGCCTTGACCGACGAGGAAAAGCGCATCCTCGACGAGGCGAAAGACCTGCTGAGCCGGCATTAAGGGAATTCCTTCCCGATCGCGCCTGCGGCCCGGCGCGATTTTTGGCGGCCTGACATAGGTGCAAAAGCGGTTTGCCGTTTTGCGGAAACAAATCTCGTTTATAGCCCACTAATCGCTACCCATTCCGTCATCCCCTTTGCTGTGAAAATCCCCTTCCGGTCACCGGCCAAGTTCCTCTCCCTTTCGCTGCTCCTCGTCACCGCCGTCCTGGCGGCGCCCGACCGCGAGTTCAAGACCACGCCGGTCATGAAGCTCGAGACCCGCACGCTGGTCCAGCTGCTCGAGGTCTACCACTACAACAAGGACGGCGTGACCCCGGCGGATTTCCCGCAGCTGATCGAGGACTACATGAAGGAGGGGCTGGACCCGCAGCGCCTGTTCTTCACCGCCGAGGACGAGACCGCGTTTCGCAACCAATACGGCCCGCGCATCGAGACCGACCTCGCCTACCTGGGCAACATCGACACCGCCTTCGTCATCTTCCGGGCCTATGAGGAGCGCGTGAAGGCGCGCGCCGCCTGGATCTTCGAGGAGCTCAAGAAGGACTACGACTTCACCACGCAGGAGACCTACACGCCCGACCGCAGCAAGAGCGAGTTCCCGGCCAATGCCGCCGAGGCCGACGACCTGTGGCGCCGCCGGATCAAATACGAGATCCTGCAGGACCTGCTCGCCAAGAAGTCGCCCGAGGACGCCAAGGCCACCATCCGCAAGCGCTACGAGCGCATGGTGAAGAACGTCGGCGACATCGAGCCGCTCGACGTGCAGGAGATGTTCCTCTCCAGCTTCACGCGGATGTATGACCCGCACTCCGCCTACCTTTCCTCCGACACGCTGCAGGACTTCAGCATCCAGATGAAGCTCTCCCTCATCGGCATCGGCGCCGTGCTCGGCATCGAGGACGACGGCAACTGCGTGGTGCGCGAGGTCAAGCCCGGCAGCCCCGCCGACCTCAGCGGGCAGATCCGCATGAACGACAAGATCGTCGCCGTCCAGCAGCAGGGCGGCGAAAACATCGAGGTCATCGGCATGAAACTGCGCCGCATTGTCGACATGATCCGCGGCGCCAAGGGCACCAAGGTCACGCTGACCATCCTGCCCCACGACGCGCCCGACGCGACGAAGACCCGCCAGGTGCACATCGTCCGCGACGTCATCAAGCTCGACGAGGCCCGCGCCTCCGCCTCCATCTACGACCTGCCCGGCGACGACAACCAGACCATCCCCGTCGGCGTCATCACGCTCAACTCCTTCTACGGCCCCTCCGAGGACGCCGACGCCGCGGCCAACAAGAACGCCGCGACCCAGGACGTGGCCGAGCTGATCGGCAAGCTGAAGCACGAGGGCATCAAGGCCCA
>JAYRXZ010000036.1:0-28775 GCA_041917235.1 Lacunisphaera sp.
CCATGCAGGTCGCCTACACCCCCGCCGAGAGCGCCGCCATCGTCGGCGCCCAACGCACCGCCGGCTCCACCACGCAGCAGATCCGCGACATCGCCTCGCTGACTTCCGCCCGCGCCGGCGACCTGTCCTTCCTCGGCAACGCCAAATACCGCGCCCAGGTGCCGGAAAGCGCCGCCACCGCGCTCCTGCTGCCCCTGGACTACGCCGGCGAGCCCAAGCCGGACCAGGTCTTCATCTTCGTCGCAAAGCCCTCCGTGGCACTCGCCCAGGTCTGCGCCCGCATCGAGGCGGCGCTCTGGCCCAAACCGGCCCCGGGCATCCACCCGAGCGCGGTCGTGGCCCCCACGGCCCGGGTTGACGCCAAGGCCCATGTCGGCCCCCTCTGCGTGGTCGAGGACGGCGTGGTCATCGGCGCCGGCAGCGTGCTGCAGGCCTCCGTCTTTGCCGGCCGCGACGCCCGCATCGGCGAGGGCTGCTACCTCATGCCCGGCGTCGTGCTGGGCGCCGGTTGCTCACTGGGCAACCGGGTCCGGCTCCAGCCGGGCGTGGTCGTCGGCTCCGACGGCTTCGGCTACGAGTTCGTCCAGGGCCGCCACGAGAAGATCCCGCAGATCGGCGTGGTGGTCATCGAGGACGACGTCGAGATCGGCGCCAATTCCACGCTGGACCGGGCCCGGTTCAGCCGGACGGTCGTGGGGGAGGGCACCAAGATCGACAACCTGGTGCAGGTCGCCCACAACGTGATCATCGGGAAACACTGCATCCTGTGCTCGCAGGTGGGCATTTCGGGCAGCACCACCCTCGAGGACTATGTCATCCTGGGCGGCCAGGCGGGCATCGGCGGCCACATCACCCTCGGCAAGGGGACCAAGGCCGGCGGCCAGACCGGCATCGCCTTCGACACCCCGCCGGGCAGCTACCTGAACGGCACCCCGGCCATCCCCTACATGCTGGAGCGCCGCCTCCAGGTCCTGCACCAGCGCCTGCCCGACCTCTTCAAGCGCGTCGAGGCGCTGGAGAAAAAAGCCGAATAGGCTTCCCGCTTTTCACCTTCGCCATTACCACACCACTGCAATGAGGGACACGAAGCTCAAGATTTTCTCCGGCTCATCCAACCGCGCACTCGCAGAGGAAATCTGCCAGTCCATCGGCGTCCCCCTGGGCGACGCGACCGTCACCTGTTTCCCCGACGGCGAGTCGTTCGTGAAGATCAACGAGAACATCCGCGGCGCGGACGCCTACTTCATCCAGTCCACCTGCCCGCCGACCAACCACCACCTGATGGAGCTGCTGATCATGATCGACGCCGCCAAGCGCGCGTCGACCCAGCGCATCACCGCCGTCATCCCGTTCTACGGCTACGCCCGCCAGGACCGCAAGGACCAGCCCCGCGTGCCCATCACGGCCAAGCTCGTGGCCAACCTCCTCATGTCCGCCGGCGCCAACCGGGTCCTCGCGATGGACCTGCACAGCCAGCAGATCCAGGGCTTCTTCGACATCCCGGTGGACCACCTGTTCGCCTCCCCGGTCTTCTTCGAATACCTCGCGACCAAGCGCAGCAACAACCTCGTGGTCTTCTCGCCCGACGTGGGCGGCATGAAGATGGCCTCCGCCTACGCCGACGTCCTCGGCGCCTCCCTCGGCCTCGTGGCCAAGAAGCGCACCGGCGCCACCACCGTCGAGGCCATCAACGTGGTCGGCGAGGTCAACGGCTGCGACGTCCTCCTGGTGGACGACATCACCGAGACCGCCGGCACCCTCACCGCCGCCGCCAAGATCCTCAAGGACCACGGCGCGCGCAGCATCCGCGCCGCCGTCAGCCACTGCGTCCTCAACGAGATCGCCTACGAGCGCCTCAAGGGCGGCCTGATCGACGAGCTGATCACCACGAACTCCGTGCCGATCGAGACCCGCGGCCTGCCCATCACCGTCCTGAGCATCGCCCCCCTGCTGGGCGAGGCCATCCTGCGCATCAACACCAACGAGAGCGTCACGAGCCTTTTCAAGATCAAGGGTTTCTAAGGCCGGCTTTCCCTGGGTTGGAGGCGGGACCATCAGTCCCGCGGTTTGGCTGTAGCTGGCGTGCTTGCACGCCACGTTGCGCGCAAGCACGCAACCTGCATGGCCGGACCGGCCACACGCCTCCTGCCTCCATTCCACGCCTGTTAAAATGAGCGATCGAGCCTTCGCCGGCTTGCGGAACAGCCGGTTGTGGCCAGTGTCATTGTCCGCTTCCATTTCCCTATGAAAAACAAGTCGGTTGCCCTGCTTTTCGCGCTGTTCACCACCATCCTCGGCCTGTCCGCCGGCCTCTATGCCGCGGACAAGGCGGCCGCCAAGCCCGCGGTCAAGAAACCCACGCTGAAGATCGACGCCTCGCCGATCGGCGACACCAAGTCCGCCGTCGTCCTGAGCTACGCCGACGCCCTCGAGGCCATCCGCCCGGCCGTGGTCTCGGTCTATTCGAGCAAGGTCGTCCGCCAGCAGGTGCCGGAATTCCTCCGCCAGTTCGGCGCCCAGGGCCGCGAGCAGAAGCAGCGCGGCCTCGGCTCCGGCGTCATCATCTCCACCGACGGCTTCATCATCACCAACAACCACGTCATCGACGAGGCCGACGAGGTGAAGGTGCTGCTCAATGACGAGCGCGAGTTCACCGCCAAGGTCATCGGCACCGACCCGAAGACCGACGTCGCCGTCATCAAGATCGAGGCCGAGAACCTGCCCGCCGCCACCCTGGCCGACAGCACCAAGCTGCGCGTCGGCGACGTGGTCTTCGCCATCGGCAACCCCCTGGGCGTCGGCCAGACCGTCACCATGGGCATCGTCTCCGCCACCGGCCGCCGCGTCGGCATCCTCGACGAGGTCGGCGGCTACGAGGACTTCATCCAGACCGACGCCGCCATCAACCAGGGCAACTCCGGCGGCGCGCTCATCGACGCCCGCGGCCGCCTCGTCGGCATCAATTCCGCCATCATCTCCACCTCGCAGGGCAACATCGGCATCGGCTTCGCCATCCCGGTCAACCTCGCCAGCAGCATCATGCACAGCCTGATCGACACCGGCACGGTGGCGCGCGGCTACCTCGGCGTCGCGACCGACGTCATCACCGCCGACATGGCCGAGTCCTTCGGCCTCAAGCGCGACCAGAAGGGCGTCATCATCACCGACCTGAACCCCGCCGACGGCCCGGCGGCCAAGGCCGGGCTCAAGCGCGAGGACGTCATCATCGGCATCAACGACAAGTCCGTCACCTCGCGCGACGACCTCCGCATGATCATCGCGCAGACGCCGCCCGACACGAAGATCACCGTGAAACTGCTCCGTGACGGCAAGCCCCTGACCAAGGAGGTCACGCTCGGCAAGCTGGCCGACGACAACGCGCCCGAGGGCGAGCTGATCGCCGGCGTCTCCGTGGCGCCCCTGACCCGCGAGCTGCGCCGCGAATACCGGGTCGACGACCGGGTGGACGGCGTGCTCATCACCGAGATCGCCGACAACTCGCCCTACCGGGAGATCCTGCCGCAGGGCGCCGTGATCGAGCAGATCAACAGCGTGCTCGTCACCGACCTCGCCACGGCCAAGCGCGCCCTGCGCGACGGCCGCAACCGCGCGCTGGTCTACTACCGCGGCGTCTACCGCTACATCATGTTCACGATCCGGTAAGACCGATCACTGATTCAAAAGTGAAAGGCGCTCCGAAAGGGGCGCCTTTTTCGTCGGTCAAAATGGCGACGGGACCATCAGTCCCGCGGGTTATGTGTCACGCCGGCGAACGCTCGCGGGACTGATGGTCCCGTCTCCAAAAAATCAGCTCCCGGGCTTGGTCGCCGGGATCTTCGCCATCTCGGGCGGCACCTGGTCGGCCGGGTAGGTGGGGTAGCTCATCGTGAGCAGGGAGGTGCACGGCACGTCGAACTTCGCCTGGCCGGCGCTGCGGTCCACCAGCACCGCCACGGCGACGGTCGTGCCGCCGTGTTTCTTCACGATGTCGAGGCACTCCTGCACGCGGCCGCCGCGGGTGATGACGTCCTCGACGACGAGGACCCGCTCGCCCGGCTTGAAGGTGAAGCCGCGGCGCAGCACGAGGACGTTGTTTTCCTTCTCGGCGAAGATGAACCGGCACTTGGACTGGCGGGCGACCTCCTGGCCGATGACGAGCCCGCCCATCGCGGGGGCCAGCACGGTGTCGTAGGCGAGGGTGCCGAGCTTCTGCTTCAGGAGGGTGCCGAGGCGCTCCACGGCCGGCATGTCCTGGCAGACCTGCGCGCACTGGAAGAAGTGCCCGCTGTGCAGGCCGGAACGGAGCACGAAATGCCCCTGCAGCAGGGCCTTGGTGCGGATGAAAATGTCGGTGACCTCCTGTTGAACGGCATCCATGGCGCAAAACGTGGGAGATTCTTTTGGCGAAGGGAAATGTTTTTTGACCACCAGCCGTCGCCCGGCCTATGGCTGGCAGGCGGGTTTCACGGATAACCACGGATCAATCCGCGAAACCCGTCATCCTGAGTGAAACGAAGGATCCAGCGGCACGACCGCGGGCGAGCGCGCCTTGGATCCTTCACTCCGTTCGGGATGACGGGAGACGGGGGTTGTCAATCGGGAGGTCAGGTCTAGTTTCCTGTCATGGCATCCGGCACCGACAAACCAGCCCTCGAGGACGAACTGGGCGATGTCCTGGAAAAGGCCGCGCGGAACGTGCCGCTGACGGTGGAGAACCTGGCGGCCGCGACCGGGATCGAGCTCAGCCGGCTGAAGGACGCGATAGACTATCGGCCCGACCTGACCCAGGCGGAACTCGCCCGGCTGGCCGCGGCATTGAATCTCAACGAGGTGGGGCTCAACGCCCTCGCGCAGGGCCGGTATCCCTTGCCGGACGCCGAGGGCCTGACATTCTGCCTGCACCCGCTGCGCATGCCCTATGGAGTGGGCGTGGCCAACGCCTACCTCGTCAGCCAGTGCGGCAGCGAGAGCGCGGTGTTGTTCGACACCGGCGCCAGCCACGCGGAGCTGCACCGCGCCTGGCCGGCGTCGATCCAGCGGCTGGACGCCGTCTTTATCACCCACTACGAGGCCGAGCACATCGGCGGACTCGAGGTCGTGCTGCGCGAGAGCGAGCTCGGTCATTTTCATGGCCCGGCCAACGGCCGCTGGCCCCAGTGCCGTCCGCTGGGCGAGGGGCAGGAGGTGCGGGTGGGGGAATTGAAGATCACCGCCTTCAGCACCCCGGGCCACGCCGATGCCCACAACTGCTACCTGGTGGAGTCCGTCACGCGCCCGCCGGGCCCGGCCGTGCTGATCTCGGGCGACCTGATTTTTGCGGGTTCATTGGGGGGCGGTTATTTCTGCTGCCAGCGGCAGCTCACGCATTCCCGGCGCATCATGGGTTTGCTGGCTGATGACACGATCATCGCCCCGGGTCACGGCCCGCTGACCACCGCCGCGAACGAGCGGCGCTACAACCCGTTCCTTGCGGTCTAGGGCTCTTTCCAGGTCCTCCTTCGCCAAGGCTTCGGAGGACCATTTCCCACCTGCGGTTGAAAAATGGTCGGGACGGAGAGATTCGAACTCTCAAGCCCTGTCTAAAAGTGGTTCTCGCACATGAGCTTACAAACTCATGTCAAACAGGTGCTCCCAGATTCGCTCCCGTGTGGAGCGGTTAGTGCGAGAGTTTCGACCCATTTCCCCCGGGGGAAATTTTTGTTCTGTTGACGGGATGAAGGGCGGGAGCGGCGCGAAGCGCCGCCCCGCCTTTACTCGTCTCATACATCCCAACTCCCCAACGAGAAATTCTGTGAAAATCGGCGGAAGCTTTTCCCGCCCTGCACCATCGAGAGGCAAAATTGAAAGTCTGCACACCGAGCGCGTATTTTGTTATACTCGACGGATGCCGTCATCGAACGACCAACACGAATTGCTGACCCTGCCCGAAGTGGCGGCGCGTCTGCGCGTGAATCGTCGGACCTTGGAGCGACTGATTGCGGCGAAAGAATTTCCCGCGCCGTTGAAGATTGGCGCTCGCTCGCTCGTCCCGCTCTCGGACCTCGAAGCCTACTTCGCCCAGCTGTTCCGCAACCGGAGGGCCACCACATGATGGCGCACCTGTTCAAACGCGGCGCTCGCTGGCAGGCCAAGGTGAAGCTCGACGCGTGGCCCACCGAAAGAAAAATTTCCCTCGGCACGACGGACAAAAGAGTCGCGCAATCGAAGCTCGAAAAGCTCGTGAGCGACTTCGAAAAAGAGGCCAATGGCGTGCTCCCATCCCGGAGCGTCCGACAGGCCCGGGAACAGGCCTTAGAATCGATTTGCGCGGCCTTCCTGTTGGCCGTCAAAGACACTGTTTCCGCTGCCACCCTCAAGCGATACACTAGCACGCTGCGCGTCGTGCGAATCGAGGCCGGATGGACGCAGCTCCGCCACGTCACCGCCGCTGCGTTCGCCGACTGGCGCAAGCACGCGAAGCGTCACGCAAAGACCGCGAACGACTACCTCGCGACGTGGACGCAACTCTGCGACTGGCTGAGGCGGCAACGGATGATCGTCGAGAACCCGCTCGAATTTCTCGACCGCATCGACACCGCGAGGACGGCCCGCGAGTATCGTCGCGCACTCACGGAAGCCGAGGGCTTGCGCCTCCTCCTCACGGCGCCGGCTGCCCGTGGCCTGTGCTACCGGCTCGCGCTCGAGACGGGAATTCGCCCGGGTGAACTCCGCCGCCTCCGCGTGGCCGATGTGATGGCCGTGCCGGGGGCTGGGGCGAAGGGAGCCCCAGAAAGGGCGGAGCCCGCAGCACGAGCTGGTCTGGGCCGTGCGGGGTCACCCTCCGGGCCACCGGCCCGCCCCTCCCCAGCAAGCCCGGGGCCGTGCGTCCGCATCCCCGGCAGCATCGCGAAGAACGGTCACACCACCGTGCAACCCATCAGCGGCGAACTCGCCGCGTTGCTGCTCGCTCACATCCCCGCCGACGCGGCCCCGTTCGCCCTGGTGTTCCCGCGCAGCGTGCCGAAGTGCGCGACGTTCTACCGGGATCTTGCGCGGGCCGGCATCGACCGCGTGGACGCGCTCGGTCGTCGCGTCGATATGCACGCGCTGCGGAAAACTTTCGGCACACACCTCGTGCTTGCCGGTGTCGAACCTCGTGTGGTCATGGAGCTGATGCGCCACAGTGACCTCAAGCTCACGATGAAAACTTACATGGACGCCGCACAGCTCGCGGGTCCTGTCGTCGCGGCCGTCGCGAAACTCCCATGGAACAACCGCTCTTCAATCCTGCAAATCACCGCGTAAAGTGGTGCTCCCAAAAACGCTCCCACTTTGTGCCCGGAAAGGGCCGTTTGCTGGCGTCTGTTGTCGCGAGCTGTCGCAAGAGAAAAATCTCGCAACTGCAACAGCTCTTCGCACATAAGGGAAAACTCACTGTGCGAGTGACCACCGTAAAATGGTCGGGACGGAGAGATTCGAACTCTCGACCTCTTGCTCCCGAAGCAAGCGCTCTACCAGGCTAAGCTACGTCCCGATTTCTATACCGGTCTGACCGGAAAAGAGCGGTCAAGAGACCCCAAAGGCCGGGGCGTAGCAAACAAAATATTCCGCCGCCGCCATTTCCTTTCGCCCGAGGGAAAACACGGGCCGGAAACCGCCCAAGTCACGCTTTGACAGGGCCTCGTGGCAGGGTGGGGCCCTCCACCCAGAGGGCGGAGATCGTGGTCGTGGAGGGGTGCTCGGGCACGCCGCAGTCGTTGCGGTGCAGGGCGGCGATCAGCAGCTCGACCCCGCGGGCCCCGAGCAGGGCGGGCTGCAGGTCCAGGCCGGCGCAGGGGATGACGTTGCTGGTCACGTTCAGGCAGCAAAAGCCGTGCGTCTCGGGGATGCGGGCGCCGCACTCGATCATCCACTCCATGACCTCCGCGCGCTGGCAGAGCACGGCGTCGGGCTGCTTGGCCTTGAACCACGCGATGAAACTCTTGCGGTCGAGATCGGGCAGGATCAGCGGCGCCAGGGCCTCCCGCTTGGCGTGATGCTCGTGGTAGGTGCGGAAGGCCGCCTCCCAGCGGTAAAGCAGGCGGGAGTCGTTGCTGCTGTGCATGGCCAGCCCGAGCCGGTGGTAACCCAGCGCGTGCAGCCGCTGCACGGCGTAGACCATGGAGCGGTAATGGTCCGGGCAGACCGAGTGCAGCGCCGGCCGCTCGATGAGGTAATCGGTGTAGATGCCGGAGAAGTGCGACCAGTCGAGGCCCATGACGTCGGCCTCGCCGGCGATGGGCAGCAGCAGCAGGCCGCGGATGCCGCGCGCCTGCAGGATCGTGTCGAGCCGGCTGTCGGAGATTCCCTGGGTG
The DNA here is from genome assembly GCA_041917235.1 of Lacunisphaera sp. GTDB lineage: Bacteria > Verrucomicrobiota > Verrucomicrobiia > Opitutales > Opitutaceae > Lacunisphaera. The sequence continues at coordinate 8,334 of JAYRXZ010000036.1, forward strand.
CCGGTGACAATGGTCTCGGCCTTGAACCCCAGCTCGGCCGCGCGCGTGCTGGCGCCGCGGGCCAGCTCGCGGTGGTAGCGGTTGGAACTGGCGGGCCGGTTCTCGGGGCCGTCGAGGTCGAGGATCGCCAGCACGCCGCGGAACGTGCCCGAGCGCGCGCGGCGCATCTCGGACATCAGGGCGCCGGCGAGCGGATTCGGCCGGTAGCCGACGGCCTTCGCGGCCTTCTGCACGCGGCGGCGGGTCGCGGGGTTGACGCGGGGGGAGTCACGCAGGGCCTCCGAGACCGTCGTGTGCGACAATCCAAGGCTGCGGGCAATCTCACGAATTGAGGGGGCGCTCATCGGTGGGGTCTTACTGTAAGATAGACGACGCAAAGACGCGCTGACCAGCGGGAAGTTACTTGCCCTGCCGATTCCTGCGGGTTGCCTCCCGAGTCATACCCATGCTGTCCCTCTGGTCACTCTCCCTGATGCTGGCGGTCCTGCCCGGGGCGACGGGCACCCCGGTGGCCCGGGATGATTTTTCAACCGACCAAGGCCGCTGGGTGACCGAGCAGATGCCGGGCGGCAAGGTGACCATCGGCGGGGGCGCCCTGGTCATCGAGGATGTCGCGGGCTGCACGGTCTGGTGGCGGGAGAAGCTCACGGCCCCGGTCGTGATCAGCTACGAGGCCACCGTCATCGATGCCGGCGGGCCGCACGACCGCGTGTCGGACCTCAACTGCTTCTGGATGGCCAGCGATCTGCGCCAGCCCGACCTGTTGGCCCCGGGTCACGGTCGCACCGGGAAGTTCGAGACCTACGACGCCCTGCGCACCTATTACGTGGGGCAGGGCGGCAACACGAACACGACGACCCGCTTCCGGCGTTATGCCGGCGGCGGCCTCAAGCCGCTGCGGCCGGAACATGACCGGCAGGAGCCGGCCGTGCTGCTCAAGGGCAACCAGCCTTACCGCATCACGTTGATGGCCCTGGCCGACGGCACGGTGCGTTATTACCGCGACGCGGAGCTGATCTTCGAGTTCAAGGACCCGGCCCCGCTCACGGAGGGCTGGTTCGGCTTCCGCACGGTGCAAAGCCACCTGCGCATCCGCGATTTCACCATCAGCCGCCCGTAGGTAGGGCGGCGAGTCCCTTCGCCGCCGGGCGCGGAACGGAGTCCGCGCCCTACCTTTGCTGGATCACCGCCGCGCCGAGCGCGGGCAGCGTGATCTGCCGGGTCGCGGTCTTGCCGGAGACCAGGTCCCGGCCGCGGTGGGCGCCGAGGGCGACCTTGGCCGGCCGGTCGTTGTAGTTGAGCAGGAAGAGGAACTCGTCGCGGCGCGACGCGCGCAGCGTGGCCTCGACGCCCGCCGGGGTGCGCAGCACGGGCCGGACCTTCGCTTCCTTGACCACGCGGTCGAGCAGCAGGTCGAGCCCCGCGGCGTCGAGGCGCGTGCCGAGGTAGTAGGCGGCGCCGCGGCCATGCGTGTTGCGCGTGACCGCGGGCCGGCCGGCGAAGAAGTCACCGGTATAGGTTGCGAGCGCCTTGGCGCCGTCGAGGTGGAGCAGGTCGCACCAGTGGTCGCAGCCGGCGCGGCGTCCGCCGAAGCGCACGCCGTTCCGGCGCCCTTCGGGATACGGCGCCCATTCCTCGACCCAGAGGCCGAGCACCTCCCGCAGCAGGGCGGGGTAGCCGCCGAGGACGACATGCTCGTTCTCGTCCACGATGCCGGAGAAATACGTGGCCAGCAGCGTGCCGCCGCGCGCCGTGAAGGCCGTCAGGTTGGCCGCGCTTTTCGCGGGCAGCAGGTAGAGCGCCGGCGCCACGACGAGGTCGTAGGCCGCGAGGCTGGCGCCCGGGTGGACGAAATCGACGCCGATGTTGCGCTCGTAGAACCAGCGGTGGAAGACGCGCACCCAGGCCGGATATTCGATCCTCCCGGGTTTCGACTCGAGTTCCACGGCCCACCACGCGTGCCAGTCGAAGGCGATGGCCACGCGGTTGTGCACCAGCGAGCCGGCGACGGGGGCCAGGCGCTTCAGCTCGGCGCCGAGCGCGCTCACCTCGGCGAACACGCGGCTCTGCGCGGCGGGCACGTGCTGCAGGAGGCCGCTGTGGAATTTCTCGGCACCGGCCTTGGAGGCGCGCCATTGGAAGAACATCACGCCGTCGCCGCCGCGGGCGAGCACCTGCAGGCTCTGGAGCCGCATGAGACCGGGGCGCTTCGGGAGGTTGACCGGCCGCCAGTTCACGGCCGAGGTGGCCTGCTCCATCAGCACGAAGGGCCGGTCGGGCTTCAGCGAGCGCATCAGGTCGTGGCCCGCGGAGGCCTCGTGCCGTGAATTCAGCTCGTCCACCGGGTCGGGGTAGCTGTCCCAGGAGACGAAATCGAGGTCCGGCGCCCACGCCCGGTAGTCGAGGGGCTTGAAGAAGCCCATGAAGTTGGTCGTGACCGGGAGGTGCGGCGTGGCGGCGCGCAGGATCGCGAGCTCCATCCGGTGCAGCGCGAGGAAGGCGTCGCTGGTGAACCGCTTGAAGTCGAGGCACTGCGTCGGGTTGCTGTGGTAGGGCGCGCGGCGCGGCGTGAGGATCTCGTCCCACGCGCCGTAGCCCTGGCTCCAGAACGCCGTGCCCCACGCCGCGTTCAGCGCGGCGAGGGTGCGGTATTTGGCGCGCAGCCAGTCGCGGAAGGCGCGGGTGCTGTCGGCCCCGTGGCACTCGGGCAGGTGGCAGGCGTATTCGTTGTTGATGTGCCACGCGGCGAGGGCGGGATGCTTCCGGTAGCGCTGGGCGAGCCTGCGGACAAGCGCGGCGGCGAATTTCTTATAGACCCGGCTGCTGGGCGAATACTGCTGGCGCGAGCCGATCTGCAGCGTGACGCCGTCGGCGTTCACCGGCAGCACCTCGGGATGCTTCGTCGAGAGCCACGGGGGCGGCGAGGCGGTGGCGGTGGCGAGGCAGACGGAGATGCCGTTCCTCGCCAGCAGGTCCAGCACCCGGTCGAGCCAGCCGAAATCCCAGCGCTGCTCCGCGGGCTGGAGCTTGGCCCAGCTGAAGATGCCGACGCTGACCACGTTCACGCCCGCGGCGCGCATCAGGCGGACGTCCTCGAGCCAGACGGACTCGGGCCATTGTTCCGGGTTGTAGTCGCCGCCGTAGAGCAGCTTGGTCGGCAGTTTCGGGTTCATGGTGACGAGGGGAACCGGGGCATGTGGTTTCTTGCAGGGGCGCGCCTTGTGCGCGCCAGGGCGTGGTCAAGCCACGCCCCTACATTCAGTTCTTATCCGGCGGTGCCAACTGGATAAATGTCGGGGCGTCCCGGTCGCACGTCAGCTGGCCGTCGGCATAATGCAGCTCGACCACCTGGATGGAGCTGCGGCGCGTCTCGGTGGCGGGCTGGTCTTCGGGCTTGATGGTGCCGGCCCGGCCGGGATGGGTGAAATAGAACAGGAAGGCCCGGTCGCCGCTCACGACCACGCCGGGGTGGCCGCCGTTGACGCCGTCGTCGGCGCCCTGGCCGGGAACGTTGAGGAGGTCGCCGGTTTGCGCCGTCCAGTTGAGAAAGTCATCCGACCGGTAGACGCCGAGTCCCTTCCACAGGTCGACCAGCATCCAGTTATGCCCCTTCCACTGGAAGACATACGGACCCTCGCCGGGACGCTCGCCGACGCCGGCGGCCTTGCCTCGGTCGGTCCACGCGAACAGGTCGGGGCTGTCGGCGTAGTAGATGGATTTGCGGTCGCGCTCGTTGTTATACCACATCCGCCAGCCGCCGCCGGGCAGCGGATGCACGCAGGCGTCGATCACGCGGTCCGAGGCGAGCGTGAGGGCGGACCGGTATTGCCAGTCGCGCAGGTTGGCGCTCGTGAGGTGGACGATCCGCCGCGGGTGCTGCCAGTTCTCGAAGATGCCGGGCACGACCGTCAGATACATGTGATACGTGCCGTCGGGCGCAGTGATGACATCGGGCGCCCACAGCGTCTGCTCCGGTCCGCCGATGTCCGGCGGCAGGGTGATGTTGGCGTCGCCGGCGTATTGCCACGTCACGCCGCCGTCGCGCGACTCGGCGAGGCCGATCGGCGTGCCGTGCACCCACGCGACGCCGGACAGGCCCGGCACGTTGGCGCGGCGGTTGGTGTAGAACATCAGCCAGCTCTGCTCCGCGCGGTTCCAGACGACGACCGGGTCGGCGGCGCCGTCGTATTTCCGGTCGCGGTAAAGCGGCTTGGGCGCGGGCCCGGCGGCGGCGGTCCCGGCCACGGCCAGGCAAAGGAGAAGCAGGCGCCGGAGGGGCATGGGGCGATCCTTCAGGCGGAGCGGGAAGGCTGCAGCACAAAACCCGCGTCGCGCAGCAGGCTCTGGGCGGCGAGGGCGCGGGAGAGCGCGGCTTCGAGCCCGTTGACGACCGGCACCGGCGCGGCGCCACCGGCGGGCGCCTGCCACGAGATGAGCTCCGGCGGCACCGCCTGCACCGGCGTGGCGGCGTGGACCGCCTCCACGAAGGCCGTGTGGCGGTCGGCCAGCGCGGTCGTGCAGACAAAGGTGTCCGGCGCGCGCAGCTTGGCCAGCACCGCGTCGAACATCGACCGGCGGTTCGCGCTGCTGTCGGGCAGGGGGCGTTCCTCGCGGCGGCCGTCGGCGTGGTGGATGATGCAGCTGCGCTCGTGCTTCCACTCGACGCGGCCGGCGCGGCCCTCGAGGTAGATCTCGGGCTCGCAGACCTCGCGGCAGGTGTGCGTCGCGCCGAACCAGAACGCGATGCCCTCGGGCGAGCGGGCGCGCACGACGCTGGTGTCGAAGCTCTCGATGGCGTGCGCGCGCAGCAGCTCGGCGGACTCGATGCGGACCGACGCGGACTCGGCGACGGTCGGGCCGGCGAAGTAGAGGCTGAGGTTGACGAAGTGCGCGAAGGCGTTGTTCAGCGGCGAGTCGAGCACCTGCGTGCCGTCGGCGTGGAGGCGGCCGGCCCAGGGGTTGCGGGTGAAATACGCCGCCGGCCGCGGCCAGAGGCCGAGGAAGCGCACGGTGTGGATCGGGCCGATCACGCCGGCGCAGAGCTGTTCCTTCAGCCAGCGGTTGACCGGGCTGTAGATGTCCTGGAAGCCGACGGCGACGAACCGCCCGGTGGATTGCTCGGCGGCACGGATGGCGGCGACCTCCGCGAGCGAGCCGGCGAGCGGCTTCTCCACGAGCACGTGGGCGCCGGCGCGGAGGGCGGCGAGCGTCATGCGTGCGTGCCACGGGATACCTGTTGGGATCAGGCAGAGGTCGAGCCGGCCGGTCTCGGCCCGGAGCATCGCCTCGTAGTCGCGGTAGATCACGCAGCCGCGCGCGCGCAGCTCGGACTCGATCGCGGCCTCCTCGGCCGGGTTGATGATGACGGCGGCGCAGAGGTCGATTTCGCCGCGTTCATGCGCGGCCCGGGCCAGCGCCAGGTAGATCCGCGCGTAGCCCGAGACACCGATCAAGGCGACCCGCGGGCGGGATGAGGAAGTGGACGTCATGCGTGCATTGGTCCATCCGGAGAACGGAATGAAAGGGACATCAGGGGTGGAAGCAGGAGCGGCCGGACAGAAGGGGGTGAGTCAGGTCGCAAAGTGGGGCTGAGAAGGATGTTTATGGCGGCGACGGCGGGGGCGGGGCGAACCGGTGCAAGTCTTACAGTAAGAAGAATCTGCCGGTGGTCGCGTCCGTGGAGGGCCTAACGCTCCGCCAATAAAAAGACCCCCTCCGTGAAGAGGGGGTCTCGGGCGTCCGGGGGGACGAATTAGAAGTCGAACGTCGTCGTCAGCGTGAACTGGCGCGGGTCGATGATGCGGAACGAATAGGCCGAGCCATCGTAGTTGACGGCAACGGGGCGCAGGCCGCCGCTTTCGAAGACATTGCTCACGTTGAGCTGCACCTTGGCCTTCACCTTGTTGTTCCAGATCGGGAAGCGGTAACTGACGAACAGGTCGGTGTAGTAGTGGGCCGAGTCGTAATACGGCTTGGTCACGTCCGAGTAGTCCAGCACCGGGACACCGGCGTAGAGGTTCACGCCGCTGGACTTGCCGGCGTAGCCGATGACGGCCTTGTCTTCCCAGCGCTCGTTGCCGCCGATCGTGAGGCCCTTGAGGCGGCCCTCGGTGAACGAGTAGCTGGTGAGGAAGGACCAGCGGTATTTGCGCTGGCCCTGGACGGACTGGCCCTGGAGGTCGCGGTCGAGCGTGAGCTGCGGCACGACGACGCCGTTCCAGTTGGCGAGGGGATTGGCGAAGGCGCCGGAGTTCTCGGGGAACAGCGCGCTGTTGTAGCCGAAGGAACCGGTCCAGAAATCCCGCAGGTCAACCGCGCGGCCGCCGCTGGTGGTGTAGGTCGCGAGGCTCTGGTATTGGGGCAGCAGGTAGGTGCTGGCCTTGGCGGCGGTCCAGACGGCCAGGCGGTCGTCGGCCCACGGGGTGAATTCCTTCAGCACGCTGGCATACTTGGTGTCCTGCTTGCCGAACGTGAACTTCATCGTCCAGTTCTTGTTCGGGTTGTAGTTGATCTCGGCCTCGATGCCCCGGGCCTCGGCATTGCGCGTGGCGCCGCGGGCGAAGGTGGAGGTGGAGTAGTAGTCGTAGGGCAGCTGCCAGATCTTCGCCGCCTCCGCCTGGATGGCGGTTTCAACCGGTGTGCTGAGGTTCTGGCCGAAGGTGGCCGAGGTCGGGTCCATGCCCATGTTGATCATGGCGATGGTGCGGGCCCAGTTCCGGAACAGCGTCTCGTCGATGTTGCTCGAGAGGCGGCCGAACACCACCGGGGCCGCGATGTTCTCGTTGAGGTTGGAGGCCTCGAACCAGGTCACGCGGGCGAACAGCTTGTTGTCGAACAGCGCGAACTGGAACCCGTAGTCCTTGCCCTCGCCGGTCGGCTTGGCCAGCTGCTTGCCGTAGAAGTCGCCGAGCGCGGTGGCGGGCGGGTTGAAGTTGTCCGACTGGTTGTAGCTGACGCCGAAGCTGCGGACGAACTGCCAGAAGGGCGAGCCGTCGTCGGCCTTGCGGTCGATGGAGCCCCAGCCCGTGAAGGGCCGCAGCACGCCGCCGAGGGTGCGGGTGGTGCCGGTCATCGCGCTGTAGGGACCCCAGCGGTTGAAGAGGAAGTCGCGCTGGAACTCGCCGTTCACCCACTTCTGGGCGTTGGTGATGGCGGGCTGGATCTCGACGCCGTTGGCATCCTTGACCGCGGGCAGGCCGGTGTTGGTGATGCGCGCCTTGTATTTGTCCTTGCGGACGCCGAAGGTGGCGATGAGGCGGTTGTCCCACAGGTAGCTGGTGATGCCGCCGCTGATGGAATCGACGATGCGCTCGTTGCGGCCGGTGCCGGCGTCGAAGTCGTCGAAGGCGGTGGTCATGTTCACCGTCCGGAAGCTGCTGGTGTCGTAGTCGTAGACCTTGATGTCACCGGTGTAGCTCATGTAGTCCCAGCTGCCGGCGGAGCGGGTGACGACGCCGGTGGGATCGCCGGGGGCGGCGAGGTAATAGGTGCGGCGGAGCGAGGTGGTCTGGCGGTTCCAGCCGGTCGGGGTGCCGTCGGCGTTGTTGTTCGGGTTGCGCAGGTAGCGGAAGCGGCCGCCGTCGCTCGTGCTGGAGATGTAATGCAGGCGCTGGCGGATGGAGGTGGAGAGATACTCATCCTTCGACCACAGGCCGAGGATCTGGTGGCGGCCGAGCCACTTCGTCCAACCCTTGTTCGTGGTGAAGTCGGGCGTATACGCGATCATGGCGCGGTAGTGGTCGTCGATCTCCGCGTTGTAGTAGCTGTCGGGATCCTGGTCCTCGAGGTAGGGCTTGCCGAAGTAGGGGTTGGCCGTGCCGTCGGGCAGGGTCTTGTTCGTGTCCACGAAGAGCGTGGAGACGTTGAGCTGGGCCACCGTGTAGTTGGAGCGCTGGGCGAAGTCCTGGCGGAACCAGCCGGCGTTGACGAAGAGGTTGCTGAGCAGCTCCTGCTCCACGTCGAGGTTGTAGCTCTTGTTCTTCGCCGTGCCGAAGTTCATCGAGTTGAGATTCACATCGCTCCAGTTGTAGATCGATTTGTCGGTCACGCTCGGGTAACGGTAGCTGGAGGCGAGGATGCCGTTGCCGGCGGCGGTCCAGGCCGCGGAGGTGGTGTAGGTGCGGCTGGTGATGTCGGACCAGGTCGGGTTGAGCCAGACGTTGGCGTCGGACGGGGTGGTCGTGGGATTGCCCGCCGGGTTGCCGGGGACGCCGAAGGTCGCGAGATACTTGTAGTTGTAGGTCGGCTGAAACCAGCTCACCAGCTGGCTGTCCGCGATCTGCATGATGCTGCGGCCCTGGTTGACCACGCCGATGCCGGGCACGAAGAGGATGTTCGGGGAGGTGGTGCCCGCCTTCCAGTTGGCCGGCACGCCGAAGATGGTGTCGCTGAAGATGCTCAGGCCGTTGTAGAACGTGAAGTTCGTGTCGGTGCCGTTGAAGGCGGTGGCCGACGTGCCGCGCTTGGTCGGGTCATAGCCGGGCAGGTTGCGGACGAAGTCGCGCACCGTCTGGGCGTAGGTGGTGTTGTTGGCGTTGTTGACGAGGATGCTGAGCTCCTTGCCGGTCTTGAGGCTCAGGACCTTGTGGGAGGCCGCGTCGTAGTAGGGCTGGCCGGCGAGGTTCCACTGCGTGACGTAGTCGCGCGGCGTGAGCGTGTTCGGGCGGTTGTTCTCGTTGTCGTATTTCTCGAAGTTCGCTTTGATGGTCGTCTTCTTGAACGGCTTGAGGGTGATGGCGCCGTAGTAGCGCGTGGTCTTGTCCGAGGCCGGCTTGCGGTCGAAGCGGCGGTCGTCATAGAGCGCCGCACCGTAGATCGCGAGTTTGTCGTCGATCAGGCCCTGGTTGAAGCTGAGGCTGCTGCGGAACGAGCCGTATTGGTCGGTGCGGAAGGAGATGCTGGTGGTCTTCCGGTTGAGCTGGGCCGAGGCGGTCGTCTGGTTGGCGATGCCGGCCGGGCTGCCGAGGCCGAAGAGCATGGAGTTGGGGCCGCGGCTGATTTCCACCGACTGGGTGTTGTAGGAGTCGAAGGGCAGCGCGGCGATCGAGGGATAATAGTTGATGGCCGCGCTGGGCGAGCCGAGGCCGCGCACGCGGTTGGCCTGGGCGTTGGTCAGGGAGGCGACGGAATTGCCCTGCGTGCCGCCGGCGTTCACGTCGAGCACGCCGTCATTGCGGAAGCTCTGGGTGCCCGGGGTGTAGGTCAGCGAACCTTCCGTGTTCACCTCATAGCGGAAGATGTCGTTGATGTCCGTCGACGCGGTGTCGTCCATCTGCTGCTTGGTGACGACGGAGATGGAGGCGCCGAGGTCCGCGAGATTCGTGTTCATGCGGCTGCCGGCGAGCGTGTTCGCCGCGTAGTAGCCGGCGTCCTTGGCCGTGGAGACGACGAAGGGGGTCAGCACCATGGTTTCCTCCTTCGGCACGGACTCGACGGGGACGTTCTTGGCCTCGTCCGAGGCTTTGGCGGCCTCGGTCGGGGAGGGGGCGGTGGTCTGGGACCAGGCGGAAGGCGCCAGCGCCATCGTGCAGGTCAGCGCCAGCAGGAGCCGGCGCGTCAGGGTAGCTTGGGGTGTTGGGTTCATGAGCATTCGGATCTGGGTTTTCAGTTCAGACGAAATAGACGCGGCCAAACGGGGGTTGCAGCGGCAGCTGGGGGGTGACGGTGGGGTGGGGGCAAAGCGTGGGCAGAGGGGCTCCACGCGGCGGGGATTGGGCTAATTTGTGATATTAGTTTGAACGACTTCAACGGGAGTGTGTTCTTACAGTAAGAAGAAGTTCCGCGGAACACGCGCAACGCGCGGGCCGCGCGTTTTTGCGGTGATCGGGGTTCATGCTTCGACCGATCCGGCCGGGCCGCGTTGCGCTTTTTTTGCCGCGCTTCCGGCGCGGCCGCGCGCGGCGCCGCCGCCCGGGGAAAGTGTCGCGGGCTTATGACAGGCTTCGCCCGCCGCGCAGCGGAGGCACAGTTCCGCTCCCAGTGCGCGCCGGCGCCGCGTCACTGTGCCGGTCCGTTCAAAAAACATGGTTGCAAGGACCGGCCGCACGCCACGTTGATTGTGCTTCCATGCACGGGCGTTTCCCACCGGCTTCGCCCCTCGTGTGGCACAGGAGTAGCTCCATCTTCTTTCCAACCGCCCGCCACCTGTAAAAACCCGACCTTCCCCGCGCCAGGTTCCGCCCGCTCCCGCCTCCCTTTCCATGTCCCAACCCAACGACTCCGCTCCCGCCGGCCGCCCCGGCAAGCAAGGCCTCTACGATCCCTGGTTTGAGCACGACGCCTGCGGCGTCGGCTTCATCGTGGATATGAAAGGCCGGAAGTCGCACAAGATGGTCGCGGACGGCCTCCAGATCCTCCGCAACCTCGACCACCGCGGCGCGAGCGGCGCCGAGATCAACACCGGCGACGGCGCCGGCATCCTGATCCAGATCCCGCACAAGTTCTTCGCCGAGGGCTGCAAGGCCTCGTTGCGCTTCACCCTCCCCGAGGCCGGCCAGTATGGCGTCGGCCTCATCTTCCTCCCGCGCAACCCGACCGTCCGCCGCAAGGTCGAGGAAAAGTTCGAGCAGGTCGTCCAGGCCGAGGGCTGCACCTTCCTCGGCTGGCGCACCGTGCCGGTCAAGAACGCCTCGCTCGGCGACACCGCGAAGTCCGCCGAGCCGTTCATGCGCCAGGCCTTCGTCGCGCGGCCCGAGGGCCTCGACGAGCTGGGCTTCGAGCGCCGGCTCTACGTCATCCGCAAGCGCGCCTACACCGTCATCCGCACCTCCACCCTCGCCGGCGCCGAGGCGTGGTATGTCGCCAGCCTCTCGGCCCGCACGCTCGTCTACAAGGGCATGCTCACGACCGACCAGGTCGACAACTACTTCCCCGACCTCAAGCACCCGCTGATGGAGTCGGCCCTCGCGCTGGTCCACTCGCGCTTCTCGACCAACACCTTCCCGAGCTGGGAGCGCGCGCATCCCTACCGCTACCTCGCGCACAACGGCGAGATCAACACCCTCCGCGGCAACATCAACTGGATGCACGCCCGCCAGGCGCTCTTCGAGAGCCCGGTCTTCGGCGACGATATCAAGAAGATCCTCCCGATCGTGAACCCCAACGGTTCCGACTCGTCGATGTTCGACAACACCCTTGAGCTGCTCGTCCTCGCCGGCCGCCCGCTGGCGCACGCGATGATGATGCTCATCCCCGAGCCGTGGTCCAACCACGAGTCGATGGACCCGCAGCGCCGCGCGTTCTACCAGTATCACTCCTGCCTGATGGAGCCGTGGGACGGCCCGGCCGCCATGGGCTTCACCGACGGCACCCAGATCGGCGCCATCCTCGACCGCAACGGCCTGCGCCCGTCGCGCTACTACGTCACGAAGGACGGCATCGTCGTCATGGCCTCCGAGGCCGGCGTGCTCGAGTTCCCGCCCGAGGACATCGTCCAGAAGGGCCGCCTCCAGCCGGGCCGCATGTTCCTCGTGGACACGGTCCAGGGCCGCATCATCGAGGACGAGGAGATCAAGCGCACGATCGCGGGCGCCCAGCCCTACCAGGAGTGGATCAAGCAGCACCTCGTCCACCTCAGCGACCTCCCCGAGGCGCCGCCGGTCGAGCCGCCCGACCACGCCACGCTGCTCCAGCGCCAGATCGCGTTCGGCTACACCTTCGAGGACGAGCGCGTCATCATCGCCCCGATGGCCAAGGACGGCGTCGAGGCCATCGGCTCGATGGGCAACGACGCCGCGCTCGCGGTGCTGTCCAACAAGCCGCGCCTGCTCTACGACTATTTCAAGCAGCTCTTCGCCCAGGTGACCAACCCGCCGATCGACTCGATCCGCGAGGAGATCGTCATCTCGCACGAGACGCGCCTCGGTTCCGAGGGCAACCTGCTCAACCCGCAGCCCACGGCCTGCCGCCGCGTCGAGCTGAAGTGGCCCGTCCTGACGAACGAGGAGTTCGCCAAGATCCGCCGCACCAACCTCCCCGGCCTCCGGATGGGCGTGCTGCCCATCCTCTTCCGCGTCGCCCGCGGCGAGAAGGGCCTGGCCAAGTCCATGGAGGAGCTCTCCATGATGGCCCGCCGCATGATCGAGGAGGAGGAGGTCAACGTGATCATCCTCTCCGACCGCGGCGTCACCAAGGAATACGCCCCGATCCCGTCGCTGCTCGCGATCGCCGGCCTGCACCACTACCTGATCCGCGAGGGCCTGCGCACGCGCGTGTCGCTCGTCATCGAGACCGGCGACGCCCGCGAGGTGCACCACATGGCGCTGCTCATCGGCTACGGCGCCTCGGCCATCAACCCCTACGTCGCGTTCGAGACGATCGACGACATGATCCGCGAGGGCATGCTCTCCGGCATCGACCACAAGAAGGCCTGCGCCAACTTCGTGAAGGCCGCCTCCAAGGGCGTCATCAAGGTCATGTCGAAGATGGGCATCTCCTCCATCCAGTCCTACCGCGGCGCGCAGGTGTTCGAGGCGCTCGGCCTGCGCCAGGACGTCGTCGACCATTACTTCACCTGGACCGCCACCCGCGTCGGCGGCATCGGCCTCGATGTCATCGCCCAGGAGGTCCTCCTCCGCCACCGCGCGGCCTATCCGGACCGCCAGGTCGACGGCCACGTGCTGCCGGTCGGCGGCCTCTACCAGTGGCGCGCCAGCGGCGAGGCCCACCTCTTCACGCCGGAGTCGGTGCACGCCCTCCAGAAGGCCGTCCGCACGAACTCCAGGCCCGCCTACCAGGCCTACGCGCGGCTCGTCAACGAGCAGGGCGGCCGCCTCTGCACGCTGCGCTCGCTGCTCGACTTCAAGGCCGGCCCCGCGATCCCCCTCGAGGAGGTCGAGCCGGTCGAGAAGATCATGAAGCGCTTCAAGACCGGCGCCATGTCCTACGGCTCCATCTCGAAGGAGGCGCACGAGACCCTCGCCATCGCGATGAACCGCATCGGCGGCAAGTCCAACACGGGCGAGGGCGGCGAGGACGCCGAGCGCTTCACCTGGACCAACGAGCAGGGCGACTCCAAGAACTCCGCCATCAAGCAGGTCGCCTCCGGCCGCTTCGGCGTCACGAGCGAATACCTCGTCAACGCCCGCGAGCTCCAGATCAAGATGGCCCAGGGCGCCAAGCCCGGCGAGGGCGGCCAGCTGCCCGGCACCAAGGTCTACCCGTGGGTCGCCAAGACCCGCGGCACCACCGCCGGCGTCGGCCTCATCTCGCCCCCGCCGCACCACGACATCTATTCCATCGAGGACCTCGCGGAGCTCATCCACGACCTCAAGAACGGCAACAAGGACGCGCGCATCTCCGTGAAGCTCGTCTCCGAGGTCGGCGTCGGCACCATCGCCGCCGGCGTCGCCAAGGCCCACGCGGACGTCGTCCTCATCTCCGGTTATGACGGCGGCACCGGCGCCTCGCCGCAGACCTCCCTCCAGCACGCGGGCCTCCCGTGGGAGCTCGGCCTCGCCGAGACCCACCAGACCCTCGTCCTCAACAACCTCCGCTCCCGCATCGCGGTCGAGACCGACGGCCAGCTCAAGACCGGCCGCGACGTCATCATCGCCGCGCTGCTCGGCGCCGAGGAGTTCGGCTTCGCCACCGCGCCGCTCGTCGCCACGGGCTGCATCATGATGCGCGTGTGCCACCTCAACACGTGCCCCGCCGGCGTCGCCACGCAGGACCCGCAGCTCCGCGCCAAGTTCGCCGGCAAGCCCGAGCACGTCGTCAACTTCATGCGCTTCATCGCCGAGGACATGCGCGAGATCATGGCCGCGCTCGGCTTCCGCTCCATCGAGGAGATGATCGGCCGCACCGACCGCCTAGAGGCGAAGAAGGCCGTCGACCACTGGAAGGCCAAGGGCCTCGACTTCTCCAACATCCTCTACTCGCCGGACGTCGGCCCCGAGGTCGGCCGCTTCTGCTCGCAGAAGCAGGACCACGGCATCGACCGCTCCTACGACATGACCACGCTCCTCGCGCTGGCCCAGCCGGCCATCGAGAAGGGCGAGAAGGTCGTCGCCGAGCTCCCGATCCGCAACGTCAACCGCGTCACCGGCACCATCACCTCCGGCGAGATCACCAAGAAGCACGGCGCCAAGGGCCTCCCCGAGGACACGATCAAGTTCAAGTTCAAGGGCTCCGCCGGCCAGAGCTTCGGCGCGTTCGTCACGCGCGGCATGACGCTCTCCATCGAGGGCGACGCCAACGACTACTTCGGCAAGGGCCTGTCGGGCGGCAAGCTCATCATCTTCCCGGACGCGAAGGCGACCTTCAAGGCCGAGGAGAACATGATCATCGGCAACGTGGCCTTCTACGGCGCCAGCGCCGGCGAGGCCTACATCCGCGGCATGGCCGGCGAGCGCTTCGGCGTCCGCAACTCCGGCGTCTCCGTGGTCGTCGAGGGCATCGGTGACAACGGCTGCGAATACATGACCGGCGGCCACGTCGTCGTCCTCGGCCGCGCCGGTCGCAACTTCGGCGCCGGCATGTCCGGCGGCGTGGGCTACGTGCTCGACGAGGCGGGCGACTTCACCGGCCGCGTCAACACGCAGATGGTCGGCATCGAGAAGCTCACCGACGCCAAGGACATCGCGCTCGTGAAGGCGATGATTCAGAAGCACCTCGACTACACGAAGAGCGAGAAGGCCAAGGCCGTCCTCGCGAACTGGGAGGCCTTCGTCCCGAAGTTCGTCAAGGTGATGCCGAAGGACTACAAGCGCATGCTCGCCTGCATCGAGCGCGCCCAGGCGTCCGGTCTCACCGGCGACGAGGCGGTCCTCGCCGCCTTCGAGGAAAACGCCCGCGACTTGTCGCGCGTCGGCGGAAACTGACGCGCGTGGAGTGTTATGTGTTAAGTTTTATGTTTTAAGACCCGCCTAACACCTGACCTGACACGCATTCTCCTTCCTCTTCCTAACACGTAACACCTAAGACCTAACACTCTTCCGCCTTCCATGGGTAAACCTACCGGCTTCATCGAATATCTCCGCGAACTGCCCGTCGATCGCGCTCCGGCGGAGCGCGTCAACGACTGGAAGGAGTTCCATCACCACATGGACGAGAAGAAGCTGCGCACGCAGGGCGCGCGCTGCATGGATTGCGGCATTCCCTTCTGCCATACCGGCAAGCTCATCAGCGGCATGGCGTCCGGCTGCCCCGTCAACAACCTGATCCCGGAGTGGAACGACCTGGTCTACCGCGGGCTGTGGAAGGAGGCGCTCGATCGCCTGCACAAGACGAACAATTTCCCCGAGTTCACCGGCCGCGTCTGCCCGGCGCCGTGCGAGGGCTCGTGCGTGCTCGGCATCAACAACCCGCCCGTCACGATCAAGAACATCGAGGCCTCGATCATCGACCGCGGCTGGGACGAGGGCTGGGTCATCCCCGAGGCGCCCAAGGTCCGCACCGGCAAGAAGGTCGCCGTCATCGGCTCCGGCCCCGCCGGCCTGTCCGCCGCCGCGCAGCTCAACCGCGCCGGCCACACCGTCACCGTCTTCGAGCGCGCCGACCGCCCGGGCGGCCTGCTCATGTATGGCATCCCGAACATGAAGCTCGACAAGCAGGAGGTCGTCCTGCGCCGCATCAAGCTCATGGAGCAGGAGGGCATCAAGTTCATCTGCAACGCCAACGTCGGCGACAACGTCGAGCCCCAGATCTTCCTGAAGGAATACGACGCCACCGTCATCTGCACCGGCGCCACGCAGCCCCGCGACCTGCCCATCGAGGGCCGGTCGCTGAAGGGCGTGCACTTCGCCATGGAGTTCCTCACGGCCAACACGAAGGCCGTGCTCAACGGCGACGCCAGCAAGACCGCCATCTACGCCGGCGGGAAGGACGTGGTCGTCATCGGCGGCGGCGACACCGGCACGGACTGCGTCGGCACGTCGATGCGCCACGGCTGCAAGAGCCTGCTGCAGATCGAGATTCTCCCCAAGCCCCCGTTGGAGCGCCAGGCCGACAATCCCTGGCCCGAGTGGCCGAAGACCTACAAGATGGACTACGGCCAGGAGGAGGCCGCCGCGAAGTTCGGCGCCGACCCCCGCATCTACGTCACGACGGTCAAGAAGTTCATCGGCGACGCCGAGGGCCGCGTGAAGGAACTGGTCACGGTCGAGATCAAGTGGGGCAAGAACGACAAGGGCCAGTTCGTGCCGCAGGAGGTCCCCGGCACGGAGAAGACCCGTCCCGCGCAGCTGGTGCTCCTCGCCATGGGCTTCCTCGGGCCGGAACAGGCCCTGCTCAAGGAGCTCAACCTCGAGACCGACCCGCGCTCGAACATCAAGGCCGAGCACGAGAAATACACGACCAGCATCAAGGGTGTCTTCGCCGCCGGCGACTGCCGCCGTGGCCAGTCCCTGGTCGTCTGGGCGATCAACGAAGGTCGGGGTGCGGCTCGCGAGTGCGACCGATACCTCATGGGCAGCACCGATCTCCCGTAAGGCTCTTCAACTGGAGGAACGGCTTTACGCCGCGATATTCAGGCGCTCCACGCGGAGCGCCTTTTCATTTCTGGCTGATATCAATATCCGCAACCTGACCCCTTTTGTCTGCCTTGTTAGCCTAACTGCACTACCTTGTTCGTGCCTTGTCGATGATGGGTCAGCGCTGGGTAAAAGACCCAAGATCTCGATCAGGATAGAGCGGTGAGCGGTTTGGGTTTTTGTGGACCCACTTCATATATCCATCGATCTCGGGGCCTCCTAAATTTAGCGCATACTCGGCGCCGAAAATTGCGATCACGATATGATACTCATCTCCTTCGGTGCAGTGAATCATGTATTCGTGCATCACCTCATAGTCTTCCTGGGAGCTTTGATCAGTAAAACGAAAGTCAGGTGGGTAAATACGACGCACGCTCATTGGCCAATTTGAGAAGTTATCGCCGTGCCGAGCAAAACGCCTCAAGGGCTCAAGTTCCAGCTTGTCTACGACCTCATCTAAACCGCCTTCGGCTTTATTTAGCCTTTGAGAGAGCACTTCTAGTCCAATTTTCGCGATGAACCGTGAGCTGGTCCGGTCATTTGCAGGTTCTCCAGATGGAATTATGAGACTACCTCTATCTGCGCGCGTGATGCTTTTGGCCCAGTGTGCATTGTCTCTTTCACGCAGCGGTGTAACGATGTATCCGGGCTGATCTTCCGAGTGAAATAATTGGATAGCAGTTAGTGACTGTAAGTGAATGCCCGTTACAGGTGGGATGTTACCGCGCTTACTAGGGAGCGCAGCCCTAAAGCGGGCTTCTGCGATAAATGGGCTATCGAGAAAAGGGCGTTCAACCTCGCGCGAGAAATAATTGTTGCAGGCATCGCACACCACACCGCGAGGTAAGATGTGCTCAATGTTACCCAGTGACTCTGGAATAATGTGTTCAACAGAGCGCGAGTTATCGGAACATTGCTTACAGAAGATACAACGCATACTCGGATCACAGTCCTAGCGAACCTTGATACATCAGTGGCGGCCAGAAGACGCCAATGACCACCCACGTGTTGTAAGGGAAGGTGGTGCCCATGAAAAAACGGGTGTCCCGGTCTGGAGCACACATATCAAAATACTTCTCGCTCACTATCTGGGCGGCTTTTGGCTCGTCATGTTTTTCACGGAGATTCAGGAATAGCGCCCCAAGTTCCCAGTCCTCGATCATGGCGTTGTGCGGTTTGGTGCTGTCGTGACACTCGAAGACATAGCTCCACTTGTAGGGCAGTTTTAGCAGGGGCTTAGGCGGATCGCCGAAAAGGCGCATTTGGTTATAGAGGGCCTCCCATTCGGGTTTCCACGTGCGCTCGGCTGGCTCAATTCTGACTTCATGCACTCGACTGGGGCGCACGATGCCAAGCGAAGTCTTATCACGATCAAAGAGATCCCTTAATTCCAGCACCGTGCGATGAGGCATTCTATCGATGATGGTCCGCCGCGCCAGCCAGCCGTCATCTGTTGGGAGTGGCCGGCCTAGCAGCCGGATGGATTCAAGATTGGGTTTGCGGCTCTCCTTGCGGTTATCGTTACCAGCCCCACGGGCACCCAGTTCAACCTCGATCCACTGGTATTTGTGGAACTGCTGATCCGGCGAACGATACCGGTAATCGATGGGGTAGAGGCGCACCCACTCGCCGCTTTCGGTAATCCCGCCGGTGCAGACCACTTCGTCGGATTTCTCCGACGGGTGGGGATAGGTCATTACCGTGATCAGGACCTTAGTGGGCGGAGACTTCTCCATGGCAGGCGCAGGCCCCCAGATCATGCAAGGGCAGATCGAGGATTTGCGAAACCGCCTGCGCCAGACGGGAACGGTGGCAGTCGGCCGGATCGGCCTCCATGCACACCAACACACTGGCGCGTTCCTTCATAAGCCTGGCCACTTCATGAATGGACGGTTTCTGGTTGGGAAGAATCTGGGCTTCGTAATTCGCGAAAAGGGTGTCCCGGTCGTCCAACGCCAGCAGTTCCTGGCGGTCTTCGGATGCAATGCCGAGTTCAGGAAAGTGAACATACTCGATGCCCACGTCTCCGCATAGCCGGGCTAAAGTCGATTTGTGATAACCGTAGCGGCGCGAGACGGGATTGCTGCGCACATCAATCAGGCGCTCCATGCCTGCTTCCATCAGTCGGTTTAGAAAACCGTCGATCATCAAACCCTCATAGCCGGCGGTGTAGATGGCGGGATCGGCTTTGGGGCGGGTAGCTAGACGCTTTACCTCGCTGTTAACCGAGAACCACGGGTAACGGGTATAGACATCATCGAGCAAACGCCGGTTATCGATCTGACCGTAGCGTCGATAGATCTCGGAAGCGTCAGCCTTGAATTCGTCGGGCGTGCTGCCGGCAACGGTCCGGCCTTCATCGGTCAAAGCCCAGGTTTTGTCATCCCGGGCGGTCAGCAGACCCTGCGACATCATGGCATTGGCCTCCTGATAGAGGCAGAAAGAGTAGGGGCCGAATTTGTAGGGCAGGAATTGGTAGAAGGAGTCGCCGCCCTTTGCCTTGCTCTCGTTGGCCAAAAGGAATGCCCATTTCGTGACCTGCAGCTTGGTGGCGTGTCCGCCGGCCAACTTGATGAGGTGTAGTAATGTGCGCTGCCGGTAGAGCATGCTAGAGCTTCTCCGAAAATCTCGTGTTGACCAGTCGTAATGTTGGGTTGTCCGGCATACCGCAGGAAACGGCTGATGGCTCAGTTGCGGGTGTAGTTGGTTTCCCGGGTGGTCTTCTTCGTCATGGCCATCTCCATCGTCTTGCCGTCGCGGGTGCCGCCGGCCTTGACCTCCATCTGGATGCTCGTGCCCTCCTGCTGGATCCGCTTGGTCATGTCCACGGGGAAGAGGCCGGACATCTCCGTCGTAAACACCGACGATATGACCTCGATGCCGGGCGGCAGCGGCGGATTGACACCCTTGATGTCCATCTTGGCCGTGAGCCGGAGCACCGGCCCGCCGTCCTGCTGCACCACCTCCGCCAGCGTCGTTTGGCCGCTCAGGTTCACGGCTGCGGCGGGAATCCCCATCTTGGCCAGTTCCGCGGCCGCCAGCTCGGCGTTGATCGGCCAGGAATCTCCCACCGACTTGCGCCCGGGCGTGCCGAAGACCTGGTCGTCGTTGGCCTGGTTGTCCGACGCCATCGTGATGCCGAGCGTCGACAGGGACGCGGACACGAGGGGCGCGACGGCGTTGTCGCCCTGTTGGAAGACGGTTCGCCGGCCGACATGCTCGGCGGTCACGACGGTGCCGGCCGGCAGCAGCTCGGTGGCCTGGCCACCCGCCGTGCGGACGAGCTTGGTGAACGTCAGCTTGGCCTTCGCGGCGCGTCCACCCGTGGTCAACGCCAGGACCTCGTAGTCGGCGGCGTATTCGACGCTGTATTTGTCCTCCCGCTTCTGGACCACCTGCCCGTCAAGGGAGGCGACCAGGGACTGCTCATCGCTGCCGGTGCCGGTCACGTGATAAGTTTCGCCCACAACGACCGGGCGCTGGAAACGGATTTCATAGTCCGCCGCGACGCAGGTCGCGCCGGTGGTGACGAGAAGCAAGGCTAGGAGGATGGAGCGGAGGGGCATGGGGTTTAGTTGAGAGCTGAGAGTTGAGAGCAGGCGCGGGGTCGCGGCCTCAGACTGGCGGGGGCTCGGTGGGCGGGGTGAGGTCTTTAATGATGAATTCCCCGACGACCCAGCGGAACGTGAAGTAGGAGAGGGGCAGGCTGAGGACGAAGCCGGCGGCGCCGCACGCGATCTTGATGATGGTCAGGTCCACCTTCGCGAGACCCATGGCCAGGCCGATGAAGAAACCCGCGACCCCGCCCAGCAGCATCCCGCCCACCGTCGCGATCATGAAGAAGATGATCCAGGCCTTGAAGTATTTGGGTTTAACGGAGGACATAAGCGCGACGGCAGGCGGGAGTGGATGTTGAGGTGGACCGAGAAGGGGGACGGATGGCAGGGAGCGGGTAGGTCGGAGGACAGAGAAC